>NZ_QTWP01000001.1:0-801948 GCF_003461185.1 Roseburia sp. AF20-18LB | reverse complement strand
CGAGAAACAAACCGATTCAAAAGAATCAACAAACACAAGCGTCGTAACGCTATACGACGGGAGCATTAGTGTATACTAAGTGCTCATAACAAGGTCAAGCGAAGAAGAGCGCAGGGTGGATGCCTTGGCACTAAGAGCCGATGAAAGACGTGATAAGCTGCGAAAAGTCACGGGGAGGAGCAAATATCCATTGATCCGTGAATGTCTGAATGGGGAAACCCACATGAGTATACCTCATGTATCCATACGCCAATCCATAACGTATGGAAGGGAACCCGGTGAACTGAAACATCTAAGTAGCCGGAGGAAGAGAAAGAAAAATCGATTTCCAAAGTAGCGGCGAGCGAAATGGAAAGAGCCCAAACCGGAGTGCGTGCATTCCGGGGTTCGGACCGCATAATTGATTCAGCAATTCCAGCAGAACTGTTTTGGGAAAGCAGACCAGAGAGGGTGAAAGTCCCGTAAGCGAAAGAAGAGCTGACATGGCGGTATCCAGAGTACATCGAGACACGAGAAACCTTGATGGAATAAGCGGGGACCACCCCGTAAGGCTAAATACTACTTAGTGACCGATAGCGCATAGTACTGTGAAGGAAAGGTGAAAAGGACCCCGGGAGGGGAGTGAAAGAGAACCTGAAACCCTGTGTTTACAAGCTGTGGAAGCACTTTATATGTGCGACCGCGTACTTTTTGTAGAACGGTCCGGCGAGTTACGCTTACTGGCGAGGTTAAGGACTTAAGGTCCGGAGCCGAAGGGAAACCAAGTCTTAATAGGGCGGTTATAGTCAGTAGGAGTAGACCCGAAACCGGGTGATCTATCCATGTCCAGGTTGAAGATGCCGTAAAAGGCGTTGGAGGACCGAACCCACATCCGTTGAAAAGGGTGGGGATGAGGTGTGGATAGGGGAGAAATTCCAATCGAACCCGGAGATAGCTGGTTCTCCTCGAAATAGCTTTAGGGCTAGCCTCGTTTTAGTCTTGTGGAGGTAGAGCACTGAATTTCCGCGGGGGCGTCAAAGCTTACCAAAGAATATCAAACTCCGAATGCCATTAAGATGATGAACGGGAGTCAGACTGTACGAGATAAGTTGGACAGTCAAAAGGGAAAGAGCCCAGACCACCAGCTAAGGTCCCAAAGTGTGTGTTAAGTGGAAAAGGATGTGGGGATTCAAAGACAACTAGGATGTTGGCTCAGAAGCAGCCATTCATTCAAAGAGTGCGTAACAGCTCACTAGTCGAGAGTCCCTGCGCCGAAAATGTCCGGGGCTGAAACACAACACCGAAGCTGTGGAATCATACCTAGTATGATTGGTAGAGGAGCATTCTTAAGACCGACGAAGCTGTACCGGTAAGGAGCAGTGGAGGGATAAGAAGAGAGAATGCCGGAATGAGTAGCGAGAGGAAGGTGAGAATCCTTCCGGCCGAATATCCAAGGATTCCAGGGTAAAGCTGATCTGCCCTGGGTAAGTCGGGACCTAAGGAGAGGCCGAGAGGCGTATCCGATGGACAACAGGTTTAGATTCCTGTACCACATATGGTCAGAACTGTGGGGACGCAGAAGGAAAGCATGAGCCAGGAATGGAAAGACTGGTACAAGCAGAGGGGATGGTGTGCTGGCAAATCCGCACACGAAAGTCCTTGCTGTGATGTGGAGCGAACTAGAGTAGCGAAGCATGCGGACCGGCTGCCGAGAAAAGCCGCTATTGTGCCATATGTGCCCGTACCGTAAACCGACACAGGTGGATGAGGAGAGAATCCTAAGGCCGACGGAAGAAGTATTGTTAAGGAACTCGGCAAAATGACCCCGTAACTTCGGGAGAAGGGGTGCCTGAGAAATCAGGCCGCAGAGAATAGGCTCAAGCAACTGTTTAGCAAAAACACAGGTCTATGCAAAACCGAAAGGTGAAGTATATGGGCTGACGCCTGCCCGGTGCTGGAAGGTTAAGAGGAGAGGTTAGCGCAAGCGAAGCTTTGAATTTAAGCCCCAGTAAACGGCGGCCGTAACTATAACGGTCCTAAGGTAGCGAAATTCCTTGTCGGGTAAGTTCCGACCCGCACGAAAGGCGTAATGATTTGAGCACTGTCTCGACAATACATCCGGTGAAATTGAAGTACCAGTGAAGATGCTGGTTACCCGCGCCAGGACGGAAAGACCCCATGGAGCTTTACTCCAGTTTGGTACTGGGATTCGGTACTGCATGTACAGGATAGGTGGGAGACGAAGAAGTTAGGACGCCAGTCTTAACAGAGTCGCTGTTGGGATACCACCCTTGCAGTATTGGGTTTCTAACCAGCCGCTGTGAACCAGCGGTGGGACAATGCCAGGCGGGGAGTTTGACTGGGGCGGTCGCCTCCGAAAGGGTATCGGAGGCGCTCAAAGGTTCCCTCAGAATGGTCGGAAACCATTTAAAGAGTGCAAAGGCAGAAGGGAGCTTGACTGCGACACCGACGGGTGGAGCAGGTACGAAAGTAGGACTTAGTGATCCGGTGGCATAAAGTGGGATTGCCATCGCTCAACGGATAAAAGCTACCCTGGGGATAACAGGCTTATCACTCCCAAGAGTTCACATCGACGGAGTGGTTTGGCACCTCGATGTCGGCTCATCGCATCCTGGGGCTGTAGCAGGTCCCAAGGGTTGGGCTGTTCGCCCATTAAAGCGGTACGCGAGCTGGGTTCAGAACGTCGTGAGACAGTTCGGTCCCTATCCGGCGCGGGCGTAGGATATCTGAGGGGAGCTGGCCTTAGTACGAGAGGACCGGGCTGGACGGACCACTGGTGCATCAGCTGGATACCAAATCCATAGCTGGGTAGCCAAGTCCGGAAGGGATAAACGCTGAAGGCATCTAAGCGTGAAGCCCCCCCCAAGATGAGATGTCCCTGTCTATAAGACAGTAAGACCCCTGAAAGAGTATCAGGTAGATAGGGCAGAGGTGGAAGCACGGTAACGTGTGGAGCTGACTGTTACTAATCGGTCGAGGGCTTGACCAAAAAGCAGTAAGATGGTAGGACGGATGAAGAGATGTGGAGCAGATTTATCTGCGGAAACAGCTCTTAAGCCGGACGAACATTTGCCTGCAAATGACATCGAAAATGCGAAGCATTTGAGATGACCATCTTAGAAATAAAGTTTTCGGATTCCTGTATGAAGTTTTGAAGGTATGTTACAAAACAAACCTATTGTGACGTACTTGTACGTCATTTTAGCATATAGGGGTGTAGTTCATCGGTAGAATAAGAGTCTCCAAAACTCCAGAGGAGGGTTCGATTCCTTCCACCCCTGTTCTTTAAAAGAAAGTATATTCTATACTTTCTTTTTTTACTTTACAGGAAATTGCTTTCCTGTAAAGTAAAAAACGCTCTGCGAGGATGCACACTGCGGCGTATAAGGTAGATGTCGCAAGCGACCGCCGCAGGCGCAAGAATGTGCCAAGGCACATTCTGTGTTATGCGAGTAGCGAGAAACTCGCAAAGCATGTTTCTCGTAGTTGTGCCAGGTATTCGTAAGAAGCTACCGGCAGACTTAGCATGAATTCACAAACAGCTATTAGCAGTAAATTTTGTATAAAAAAGAAAAGTGGTATAAAATAGACAAAGAGTGTTAAAATCTAAGAGAAAGTAATGAAAGAGAAGTTTTATAAAGGGTAGTCTACTGACATAGAAGAAAATATGTGATGAATGAAAACAGGATTGTGAGGAAGGGAGCTGTAAGAGAAATGAACAGGTATTGGTTGCATGCGGCATCAGGAGAACTTTCTTTAGCAAGGGATAATGGGAAAAATATAGAAAAGGAATCTGAACCGCAGATAATACTATTAAATATGGAAGAATTTCAGCAATTAGAAGGAAATTATCCGCATCGAAAGAATCTGATTAGCAGCATGCGTTTTATCCGCTATAGCAAAGTAGAGGCATTTCATGAATGTGTACAGGGGATTATACATGTACCAAAACAGGGAAGTAAAAAGGAAAAAGAGTTTTCCTTTGGCTTTTATCTCTTTGAAAATAAACTATTTTTAATAGAAGAAGATGAGGAATTACAGGAAATATTGGCAAAGGTCAAAAATGATATGTTTGATGGCTGCACACTTCATATGGTGTTGCTCTTTATTTGTAATGCATTAATTGACAATGATATTCTTTATCTGCAAAAGATAGAGGAAAATTTGGAGAAGGTAGAGGATGTTGTAATTAAGAGGATACCGGAGCATTTTAATGAAGTAATTATGCGTTATCGGAAGCAGCTTTCAGAGAGCCGGGCATATTATGAACAGTTAATGAATATGGGAGATTTCATGCAGATGTATATGAATCGGGAGTCTTTAGTAGAAGAGGAACAGGGCTGGGAACGCTATATGAATCGTGTGGAGCGGCTGCATAATTACGTAGAGACAATCCGCGAGTATTTACAGCAAATCCGTGAAATGTATCAGACGCAGATTGATATTCACCAGAATCGGATTATGAGTATTCTGACCATTGTAACAACTCTCTTTTTGCCATTGACACTAATTACAGGCTGGTATGGAATGAATTTTCCGGGAATGCCGGAATTTCAATGGAAATATGGTTATCTGGCAGTAATCGGAGTGTCCGTTCTTCTTATTATTATAGAGATAGTATATTTCAAGAAAAAGCGGATCTGGATATCTTCGAAAGACGTAATATAATGAGCGCAAGCGAGTCAAGATACTTGCATGATTTAAAATCGGCGAAATTAATGAGTGATACAATCACGTTATAATACACAAAATGTCCACTTATATGGAAAACCGCTGAATGTACGGGAAAAAGTGCAATAGTAAGTATTATGTAAATGTTATGTGTAGAAAGAAGTTTAGGAATAATGATGGAATTTGGAGCTTTTTTGAAGACTTTTGAAGGAATGCGAGGCTTATTACCTTATTTTTTGACACAAAAATTTGTGAAAAACGATAAAAAATATTGACTGAGTAAAAAAAAACTTGTAAATGTGACTAAAGTACCATAAAAAACGACAAAATGTGACAGGCAAACTAATTTTGGTAAGACCAAAATTGAGAAAAACAGAAAAATTTATTGTGTAAAATGCTCATAAAATTCATATACTAAGATGGTAAGCGAAAATTGACAAAAAAAAGAAATGGTGTCATAATGCTCAAGAATCAAAAGTAAATCAGTTTATTTTTTTGAGGATGGTGAAAAAAATGAATGAAAAGAAAATCAAATTAGCTGGCACAGAAGAGGTTAGAGACTTTGTACGTGAGGCAGGAAAATGTGATTTTGACATTGATATTTCATACAATAGAGTAATAATTGACGCAAAGTCTTTTCTTGGAGTATTAAGTCTTGATCTGAATCGAGAGCTTACTGTTAAGTATGGCGGACATGATATGAACTTTGAGAATGTATTAAGCAAGTATGCAACTGCTTAAATGATGGCACAGGTTTTCTGGCAGCCAGAAAATACAGGTTCATAAGGTAAGAAGAAATACCGGGTAGCGGACAATTTGGATATTGTCTTTTCTATCTGGTATTTTTTTGTTATTATGAAATGAGAGTACGTTTCAATTCCTTTAAAGTCTGCTAGAAAAATGAGATTTTTCAAAAATTGATAAATAGAAAAAATAGTGAATAGCATAAATAGAAATAAGTATAAGATGGGATGAAATGAGGTGACAGCGGAATGGAACGTGAGCAGATAAGAATATCGGTACGAAATCTGGTGGAGTTTATCTTGCGTTCCGGAGACATTGATAACCGTAGAGCCAGTCTTGATACGATGGAAGCCATGCAGGCGGGCAGCAGACTCCATCGGAAGATTCAAAAGAAGATGGGAAGCACTTACCATGCCGAGGTTCCGTTAAATATTATCATTGAGGAAGAAAATTATGAGCTTGGAATCTGGGGACGGGCAGACGGCATTATAATAGAAGAAACAGTTACCATTGATGAGATAAAAGGCGTATATTTAAGCCTTGACTTATTGGAAGAACCCGTAAAGGTACATCTGGCACAGGCAAAGTGCTATGCGTACATATATGGAATCCAGAATGATTTACAGAAAATCAATGTTCAGATGACATATGGAAATCTCGATACCGGAGATTTAAAATATTTTTCTTATGAATATAGCATGCAGCAGCTGCAGGAATGGTTTTCAGATTTGATTTTAAAATATAAGAAATGGGCGGATTTTCAGTATGAGTGGCGGAAGAAACGGCAGGCATCCATTAAGGAACTGGCATTTCCGTTTCCGTACCGGGAGGGACAGAAGGAGTTGGCTGCCGGGGTTTACCGTACGATAGCCAGAAAAAAGAATCTGTTTATTCAGGCACCCACCGGAGTAGGCAAGACCATTTCTACATTATATCCGGCAATCAAAGCGGTGGGAGAAGGATTAGGTGATAAGATTTTTTACTTAACTGCCAAGACTGTTACCGCAAATGTGGCAAAAGAGACCCTTGGCATTTTATGTGAAAAGGGTTATCGGGCAAAAAGTGTGCAGATTACAGCGAAAGAAAAATTATGCCCTTGTGAGGAAGTGGACTGTAATCCCGTAAGCTGCCCTTATGCAAAGGGGCATTTTGACCGGGTAAATGATGCGGTTTACGATTTATTACAGAAAGAAAATAATATGACAAGAGAAGTTTTGCTGGCACATGCAAAAGAATATCAGGTCTGCCCGTTTGAAATGTGTCTGGACACGGCAACCTGGGCAGATAATATTATCTGCGATTATAATTATGTCTTTGACCCGAATGTGTATCTAAAGCGTTTTTTCGCAGATGGCATCAAGGGTGATTATATCTTTCTGGTGGATGAGGCACACAATCTTGTGGAACGTGGACGGGAGATGTATAGTGCTGCCCTTGTCAAAGAGGATATTCTTGCGGTGCGGAAAATTATGAAGCCAAGAAGCTCTGCCATTGAGAAAGAACTGGGTAAATGCAATAAGCTGATGTTGGAATATAAGAGAGAATGCGAAACTTATCAGATTTACGAAAGCATTCCGAATCTCATTTTCTCCTGTATGCGTCTTGCAGCAAAAATCGAAGAATATATGCAGAAGAATCCGGAGTTCCCGGGGCGGGATGTGGTTCTTGATTTCTATTTTGAATTGCGCAATTTCTTGAATATCTATGAGCGTGTGGACGAGCATTATGTAATTTACGGGCAGCATGATGAAGAGGGCAGATTTGTCATAAAGCTTTTTTGCGTGGATCCATCCTTTAATCTGCAGGAGTGTCTGGATAAGGGAAATGCTACGATTTTCTTCTCGGCAACGCTGCTGCCGGTTCAGTATTATAAGGAGCTTTTGACGAATAAAACGGATAATTATGCGGTTTATGCAAAGACAACATTTTCTCAGGATAAGAGACTTTTGTTAATCGGAAATGATGTCAGCAGTAAATATACCAGAAGAACACCGGAAGAATACGGAAGGATTGCAGATTATATTTATCGTACAATAAAGAAGAAAAAGGGCAATTATATGGTGTTTTTCCCATCCTATCTTTTCCTGAAAAAAGTGCATGAGGCATTTGAGCTGCGGACGGATGAAACAATTACCTGCATCTGTCAGGAATCCGGTATGCGGGAAGAAGAAAGAGAAGCTTTTTTAGAAGCATTTCAGGGAGAAAAAGAGGAGTCACTGGTGGCATTTTGTGTCATGGGCGGAATCTTTGGAGAAGGAATTGACTTAAAGAGGGAGCAGTTGATTGGCGCAATTATCGTAGGAACCGGTCTGCCGCAGATTAGCAATGAGCGGGAAATTTTAAAAGAGTATTATGATAAGAAAGAGGGCATGGGATTCGACTATGCCTATCGGTATCCGGGAATGAATAAGGTACTTCAGGCAGCGGGACGCGTTATCCGGACTGCAGAAGATGTGGGAATTATTGAACTTTTGGATGAACGCTTTCTGCAGAATGATTATCAGCGGCTGTTCCCAAGAGAGTGGGAACAGCGGAGTGTGTGCCAGCTTTCTAATTTGGAAGAGAAGCTGACCGCCTTCTGGGAGAAAATGCATTTATAATGTCGGCAGCAGGTTTAAGAATTCTTCCGTAGAAGTAAGAATCGGAAGATTCGGATTGACGGAGACGGCAAGCTGTCTTCGCGGAAGAGGTTCTAAGGTTTTTAAGATAAACAAATCTTTGGATTCATGTTTTAAACAGTAGTCCGGAATGCAGGCAATGCCAAGACCGATGCGGGCAAGGTCAATCAGAAGGTCATTACTGCTCAGTTCAATTTCCGGAATCAGCTCCAACTGATGGGAGAGGAAGAGATTGTGCATGAATTCGCTGGTGGTACTCTTGTTATCGAGCATCAGCAGAGGATATTTTGTTAAATCCCGGAAACTTAATTCCTGTTGTCTTAAATTAAAGTAGGATGGATTCGCAATAAATACATCCGTAAAATCCAGTACCATTTTGCGGATGTAGGATTGATTTAATCGTACATTCGGGCAGTTGGTAACGGCAATATCGACTTTTCCCTGCTCTAAGAGGTCAACGCAGCCAAGAGAGGTTGCATTGGTAACCTTGATGGGAACGCTGGGAAATTTTTTATGAAATTCTTTTAAATAAGGTACTAAAAAATAGCGGCAGATAGTATCGCTGGCAGCAATATGAAGCTGACCCAATCCAAGAGTATTGGACTCTAAGAGCTGGTTTTCCCCGCGGGCGATGAGATTCATGGCAGGTTCAATGTGTTTTAACAGAACCTGTCCTGCCGGAGTAAGCTGGACTTTCTTGGTGCTCCGGATAAAAAGCGGCTGCTCTAATTTCTTTTCTAAGGTCTTGATGGACTGGCTTACTGCAGACTGGGAAATGTAAAGCTGCTTGCTGGCTTCCGAGAAGCTTAAGGAAGTAGCAACGTGATAGAATACTTTATATAATTCGTAATTAATATCCATAATGGCTCCTTTATCATATCAGAATGCATATCTTGCATATTTTCCTTTATTATAAGTGACGCTTATAACTGTGTCAACATTAGTAACTCTTATAAATAAAATTAAATATATTAATTGTTCTTATTCATAATGCCGTGCTATAATGAACATAAGAAAGTAAACATTCAGGAGGTAGAAGATGAGTAAGGTAAGAAGAGTGTATGTAGAGAAAAAAGACGCTTACGCAGTACGCGCCAAAGAGTTACATGCAGAGATTAAGAGTTATCTTGGAATCAGCGCAGTAGATAAGGTACGTGTCCTGATTCGTTATGATATTGAAAACATTTCCGATGATGTATATAAAAGAGCAGTTCAGACTGTATTTTCAGAGCCGCCGGTAGATGATGTCTATGAAGAGAATTTTGAAATGGGGGATGGAAAAGTATTTTCCGTTGAATTCCTTCCGGGACAGTTCGACCAGAGAGCAGATTCTGCAGAGCAGTGTGTGAAGCTTTTAAAAGAGGATGAAGAGCCGGTTATCCGTACCGCAACAACGTATGTTATTTACGGAGATATCAACGCTGGGCAGTTAGAGGCAATCAAGCATCACTGCATCAACCCGGTAGATTCCAGAGAGACCGGCATGGAGAAGCCTGAGACTTTGGTAACAGAGTTCCCGGAGCCTGCAGATGTTAAGATTATGACCGGATTTAAGGATATGCCGGAGCAGGAATTAAAAGCACTCTATGATTCCCTTGGACTGGCTATGACATTCAAGGATTTCTTACATATTCAGAACTATTTCCATGGAGAAGAAGATAGAGACCCATCCATGACCGAGATTCGTGTGCTGGATACCTACTGGTCAGACCATTGCCGTCATACCACATTTTCTACCGAACTGAAAAATGTTGCATTTGAAGATGGTTTCTACAAAGAGCCAATGGAAAAGACATATGAGGATTATCTTGATACACATAAGAAAATGTATGAAGGCAGAGATGACAAATTTGTCTGCTTAATGGACATTGCATTAATGGCAATGAAGCGTCTGAAAAAAGAAGGAAAATTACAGGATCAGGAAGAGTCCGATGAGATTAATGCCTGCTCTATTGTAGTGCCTGTTGAAGTAGATGGCAAGACAGAAGAATGGCTTGTAAACTTTAAAAATGAGACCCACAACCACCCAACCGAAATCGAGCCGTTTGGTGGAGCTGCAACCTGTCTTGGTGGAGCAATCCGTGACCCGTTGTCAGGACGTACCTATGTATATCAGGCAATGCGTGTAACCGGAGCTGCTGACCCTACCGTATCTGTAAAAGATACCATGGAAGGAAAGCTTCCTCAGAAGAAACTGGTTCGCGGCGCAGCACAGGGATACAGTTCCTATGGTAACCAGATTGGACTTGCTACCGGATATGTCAAAGAAGTATATCATCCGGATTATGTTGCTAAGAGAATGGAAATCGGAGCCGTTATGGGAGCAGCACCTCGTCGTGCCGTTCAGAGACTGACTTCTGATCCGGGGGATATTATTATCCTCTTAGGCGGACGTACCGGACGTGATGGCTGCGGTGGAGCAACCGGTTCCTCCAAAGCACACAATACAGAATCCATTGATACCTGTGGAGCAGAGGTTCAGAAAGGTAACCCACCTACCGAGCGTAAGATTCAGAGACTTTTCCGCAGAGAAGAAGTTGCCCACATTATTAAGAAATGTAATGACTTTGGTGCCGGTGGAGTGTCCGTAGCAATCGGAGAGCTTGCAGACGGATTACAGGTTGATTTGGATAAAGTACCAAAGAAATATGCCGGACTGGACGGAACAGAACTTGCTATTTCCGAGTCTCAGGAGCGTATGGCAGTTGTTGTTGCACCGGAAGATGCACAGCAGTTCTTAGATTATGCAAAAGAAGAAAACTTAGAGGCTGTGAAAGTTGCCGTTGTAACCGAAGAGCCAAGATTAGTATTATCCTGGAGAGGAAAAGAAATTGTAAATCTTTCCAGAGCATTCTTAGACACCAACGGAGCACATCAGGAGACTGATGTAAAGGTAGAGCTTCCGGTAAAAGAAGAGAATTATTTAAATAAAATCAGCACAAAGGCTGTAGAAGAAGCAGTTGCAGCAGGCGATATGAAAGCAGCATGGTTAAATGAATTAAAAGACCTTAACGTATGTTCCCAGAAGGGTCTCGTAGAAATGTTTGATGGTTCCATCGGAGCAGGCAGTGTATACATGCCATATGGTGGAAAATATCAGTTGACCGAGACACAGAGTATGGTTGCAAAACTTCCGGTTATGAATGGAAAATGCGATACAGTAACCATGATGAGCTACGGATTTGATCCATATTTATCTTCATGGAGCCCATACCATGGAGCAGCTTATGCAGTATTAGAGTCTGTTTCCCGTATCGTAACAGCCGGTGGTGATTTCCACAAGATTCGTTTCACATTCCAGGAATACTTCCGCAGAATGTCGGAGGAGCCAAGTCGTTGGAGCCAGCCATTTGCAGCACTGCTTGGTGCTTATAATGCGCAGATTGGTTTCGGACTTCCATCCATCGGTGGAAAGGACTCCATGTCCGGTTCCTTCAATGAAATTGATGTACCGCCAACACTGGTATCCTTTGCAGTTGATGTAGCAAAAGAAAAAGATGTTATCACACCGGAGCTTAAGAAAGAAAATGATAAGCTGATGTTATTTACCATCGAAAAAGATGCTTATGATATGCCGGATTACGCACAGGTTATGAAGCTTTATGATGCAATTCATGAAATGACTGAGACAGGCGTTATCGTAGCAGCTTATGCATTAGACGGAAAAGGTCTTGCAGCAGCAGTCAGCAAGATGGCATTTGGTAATAAACTTGGCGTTACTGTAAATGCAGATGTAACAAAAGAAACATTATTTGCACCGGGCTTTGGAAATATCGTAGCAGAAGTTCCGGAAAATAAAGTTGCAAAAGCACAGGAAATCCTTGCAGCAGCAGGCCTTGCAGCAAACGGAGCTGTTGTGGGTGCAGTAAATGACAGCAAGAACTTTATCTATGGTGATATGAGCATTTCCATGGATGAAGCAATCAAAGCATGGGGACAGACTTTAGAGAAAGTATTCCCAACCAGAGCAACCACCGGAACAGAAGAAGTGAAGAGCGGACTTTACGATACAAAAGACATTTACGTCTGCAAGCACAAGGTTGCCCGTCCACATGTATTTATTCCGGTATTCCCGGGAACCAACTGCGAGTACGACAGTGCGAAAGCATTTGAAAATGCAGGTGCAGATGTAACCGTAAAGGTATTTAAGAACTTAAATGCAGAAGACATCCGTGATTCTGTTGATGTATTTGTAAAAGCAATTGATGAAGCACAGATTATCATGTTCCCTGGTGGATTCTCCGCAGGAGATGAACCGGAAGGCTCAGCAAAATTCTTTGCAACAGCATTCCGTAATGAGAAGATGAAAGAAGCTGTAAACAAGCTTTTAAATGAGCGTGACGGTCTTGCACTTGGTATCTGTAACGGATTCCAGGCACTGATTAAGTTAGGTCTGGTTCCTTACGGCAAGATTACACACCAGAGACCGGATTCACCGACTCTGACCTACAATACCATCGGACGTCATATTTCCAAGATGGTATATACCAAGGTAGTGACCAACAAGTCTCCATGGTTAGCACAGGCTGAGCTTGGCGGCGTATACTGTAACCCGGCATCTCACGGAGAAGGTCGTTTCGTTGCTCCGAAGGAGTGGTTAGACAAGCTTTTCGAGAATGGTCAGGTGGCAACCCAGTATGTAAACGAAGCCGGTGTTCCAACCATGGATGAAGAGTGGAACGTAAACGGTTCTTACATGGCAATCGAAGGTATCACCAGCCCGGACGGACGTGTCCTTGGTAAGATGGCACATGCAGAGCGTCGTGGAGAGTCTGTTGCAGTCAACATTTACGGCGAGCAGGATATGAAGCTGTTCGAAAGTGGAGTAGCATATTTCAAATAAAAAATAGGAATAAAGAAGAGCAAGACCTTGTAGATAGGAGAAATCCTTTCTGCAAGGTCTTTTTTTAGTAGAAGATGGTAAGTACATGAAACATTAAAAATTGTGGTGAGCAGGAGGAAGCGGCGAATCGTTTCGCAGAAGATAGTCTGATTCCGAAAGGGTATTATCAGGAATTTATAAGACAGGGTGAATTTGATTTACAGGCTATTAAGAAATTTGCAAATAAAATAAATCGTGATCCAGGTATTGTATTAGGAAGACTTCAGAAGGATAAGAAAATAGATTATAACGACTATACGATGAATACTTTACGACATAAATATAAAGTATGTACAAAGTTCTAGCGTATACAACGAGCGGTTCTGTTAAAAGCAGAACCGCTCGATTGCGTATGCAACACCATCTTCTTCATTAGAAAGGGAAATGAAATCAGCCGAATCTTTTAAGAGCTGTTGCGCATTTCCCATGGCAACGCCAATGCCGGCAGCTTTGACGATATCGAGATCATTTTCGCTGTCACCTACCGCCATGGTATCTTCCATGGAAATGTGGAGGTAATCACAGAGGAATTTAAGTCCTTGGGATTTGGCAATGCCGCATCTGGTAACTTCTAAGTTATGAAAACCGCCGGACACATAAGTGACTTCCGGGAAGGTGTCTAAGATTTCTTTTGTTTTTTCTCTTGTGGTATAGCTTCCATCTGCATCCGGTGCAAAGTTTAAAGTCAGTTTTGAAACACAAAGTTTATGTTCTTCGATATAAGCAGCTAAGTCAGTAATCGTCTTCCGGGTGGTCTGGATATATTTTTTTAAGGAATCTGGAATATCTAATAGGTTGGTAAGCTCACTGGTGGAAAACTGGGTATAGCCGTCACCATTGATAAAGGCATCGATATGAAGAGACTGCGTATAGAGCTTGCGTAACAGCCGGACACTTAAATCGGTATCCATGCTTTCATCTAAGAGCAGTTCCTTTTCCGGGACGCGGTATACCGCAGAACCGTTGGCAGTAATGGCATATTGGATGCCAAGCTCCTTCATTTCATCCACAGGAAGACCGATATAAGGCCGGCCGGTGGAGATAATAACGGTAATCCCGTTTTCTACGGCTTTTCGAATCATTTCTTTATTATAAGAGGTAATGACACCGTCTTTATTATAGAGGGTGCCATCGATGTCTAAGGCAATTAGCTTTACTGAATTCATCAAGTGTACTCCTTTGTATTTGAAAATATCATTGTCAATGAATAACAGTGTAGCACAGAAAATGAAAAAAGCAACTCACCGGATTAAATTTATATTTTTAAGTTGCAGGAAAAGGAGCTTACATATATAATTAGTAGGAATTCAAATGTAAGATAAACTGGAGCATACTATGAATATAAAAGAATATATCAAAGAACAAAGACTGATAACCGATGGTGCCATGGGCACTTATTATGAGGAAAAATACAGCGAAGATACCGTGATTGCAGAAAAGGAGAATCTCAAGAATCCGGAGCAGATTAAGGAGATTCATTTAGAATATCTGCGTGCGGGAGCAAGGCTGATCCGTACCAATACATTTGCAGCAAATACCATGTTTCTTGCAGATATGCAGGAAGTAAAAGAGACAGTCCGGGCGGGCTATGAGATTGCAAAGGAAGCAGTAACCGCATTTCAGGCAGAAAATGGAAAGGATATTCCGGTATTTATCGGAGCAGATTTAGGACCGATTTATGATCTTGACCATCAGGACTATGACAATGTGTTACAGGAGTACAAAGAAATTTGTGACACCTTCCTTTCCTGTGGCGCAGACTGTTTTGTATTTGAGACACAGAGTGACTTTACCTATATTGAGCCGGTAACGGCATATATCAAAGAAAAATCAGACGCATTTATTCTGGTGCAGTTTGCATTTGACAAGAGTGGATACACCCGCTCAGGTCTTTCCATGCAGCGTGTGGCAGTAGAAGCTTCCGAGATGGAAAATGTGGATGCCTATGGATTTAACTGTGAACTGGACAGTACCCATATGTATCAGTTTATGAAGAACCTGAAGTTCTCCAGTGACAAATTCGTATCAGCACTTCCAAATGCAGGGTACCCATATACTTTGCGGGGAAAGACAATTTATTCCAATAATGCATCTTATTATGCAGAAAAAATGAAGGATATTGCAGCCCTTGGCACAGATATTTTAGGTGGCTGCTGTGGAACCACACCGGAATATATTGCTTTGCTTTCTGGCGAGTTACAGGATCTGCCGAAGGCAGCAAAGAAAATTGAAAATGTAGTAACGCAGGAGGTTACAAGAACTCCGTCTATTTTTGAAGAGAAGCTTTCCCGTGGGGAGAAGGCTTATATTGTAGAATTGGACCCGCCATTTTCCGGGGATGCATCCAAGGTTATGAAAGGAGCAGAAGATTTAAGAAAATGTAATGTGGATCTGATTACCCTTTCCGATTCCCCAATGGCGCGGGCGAGAATGGATGCCGGACAGCTGGCAGTGAAAATCCAGCAGAAGACCGGTGTGGCAGTAATGCCGCATATCAGCTGCCGTGACCGCAATGTGATTGCACTTCGGGCAGGCCTTTTAGGCATGCATATGAATGATGTCCGCCATTTCCTGATTGTGACCGGAGACCCGGTTTCAAGGGCAGACCGCGAAAGAGTGACTTCTGTTTTTGATTTCAATTCCATTAAACTGATGCAGTATGTTAAGGAAATGAATTTAGAAGTTTTTGCACAGGAGCCGGTTTATTATGGTGGTGCACTGAATTATCATGGCGCCAATCCGGATGCGATTATTGAACGGATGAAGCGTAAAGCGGAAGCAGGATGCGGTTATTTCCTGACACAGCCGGTATATACCGAGGAAGATGTGGAAAGACTGACTTATATCAAAGAACACATTGACACCAAAATCATGTGCGGTATTATGCCGCTGGTAAGCTATAAGAATGCAATGTTTGTGAAAAATGAGATGCCGGGCATCCATGTTTCCGATGAAATTGTAAACCGGTATCGGGAAGATATGACAAGAGAAGAGGCAGAAGAAGTGGCAATTGAATTATCTGTTGAAATCGCAGCAAAATTATATGATATTGCAGACGGATTTTATTTTATGACACCATTTAACCGGACGGGCTTAATTGCGAGAATTATTGAGGCAATCCGACAGGAGGAAGAACGCAGATGACAAGAGAGGAATTTAAAGAATTAGTAAAAAATGGACCGGTTATCTTAGATGGTGCAACCGGAAGCAATCTTCAGAATGCAGGAATGCCGGTAGGAGTCTGCCCGGAGCAGTGGATTTTAGAGCATCCACAGACCATGATAGATTTGCAGCGGGCTTATGTGGAGGCTGGAACACAGATTCTTTTGGCACCGACCTTTACTGCAAACCGCATTAAATTAGAAGAATATGGACTGGCAGATAAGCTGGTAGAGATGAACCAGCAATTAGTTGCCATTTCCAAAGAGGCAGCAGGCGGAAAAGCGCTGGTAGCCGGTGATATTACCATGACCGGTCAGCAGCTTTATCCGATGGGTGAATTGCAGTTTGAAGAACTGGTAGATATTTATAAAGAACAGGTCAAAGTTGTGGCAGATGCGGGAGTAGACTTATTTATCATTGAGACCATGATGAGTCTGCAGGAAACAAGAGCCGCTGTGCTGGCAATCCGTGAAACCTGTGATTTGCCGATTATGGCAAGTATGACTTATAACGAGGATGGCAGAAGCTTGTATGGAACAGATCCGGTAACTGCGGTAGTTACGTTGCAGAGCCTGGGTGCAGATGCAGTGGGAATGAACTGCTCCACAGGACCAGAGGAAATGTTAGAGCCGATTCGCCAGACTGTAGAATATGCCTATGTTCCTGTTTTGGCAAAGCCAAATGCCGGACTGCCGGAATTAGAGGATGGCGTAACGGTATACAAGACCACACCGGAAGAATTTGCAGAAGTTGGTGCAAAATTAATCGAAGAAGGTGTTTCGATTATTGGTGGATGCTGTGGAACGACCCCGGCACATATCAAAGCATTGGCAGATAAAGTAAGACCAATGGGAATCCATCATGTGGAAGCACCAAGACGAAGAGTGCTTACTTCCGAGCGTAAGACGGTAGAAATTGATTTGGACGGACCATTTATGGTAATTGGTGAGCGGATTAATCCGACCGGAAAGAAGAAATTGCAGGCAGAGCTTCGGGAAGGCAGCCTTAATATGGTTCGTGATATGGCACGGGCACAGGAAGAAAATGGTGCAGCCATTCTGGATGTCAATATGGGTATGAATGGAATTGATGAGAAACAGATGATGTTAAATACCATTCATGAGGTTACTTATACAGTGGATTGTCCGCTTTGTATCGATTCATCCCATGTGGATATTATTGAAGCAGCACTTCGTATTTATCCGGGACGAGCTTTGATTAACTCTATTTCCTTAGAAAAAGAGAAATTCGAAAAATTGCTTCCGATTGCAAAGAAATATGGAGCAATGTTTATTTTGCTTCCGCTTTCTGACGAGGGACTTCCAAAAGACGCAGAAGAGAAGCGGCAGATTGTCCGTACCATTTTAGATGCCGCCTTAAAAATCGGTCTTCATAAAGAAGATATTATCGTGGACGGACTGGTAGCAACGGTAGGTGCCAATCCGCTGGCAGCATTGGAATGTTTTGATACCATCCAGTATTGTAAGGATGAATTGAGCCTTGCCACAGCCTGTGGACTTTCCAATATTTCTTTCGGTCTGCCGGAACGTATTTATGTAAACAGTGCATTTCTTACCATGGCAATTGCAAAAGGACTTACGATGGCAATTGCAAATCCATCCCAGGATTTATTAATGAATGCGGCAGTGGCTTCGGATATGCTTTTACATAAAGAAGGTTCCGATATCCGCTATATCAATCGGATGAACCAGCGGGCACAGAAGGAAGCTCCGGCAACCGATAACGCAGCTTCGGCAGGCACTTTAGAGCCGGCAAATCCGGTATTTGATTGTGTATTAAAGGGAAATAAGGGCAATATTTTAAAAGAAGTAGATAAAGCTTTGGCAGCAGGAGAAGAACCGGGAGCGATTATTAATGGACAGTTGATTCCTGCCATTAATGAAGTAGGTGTCCTTTTTGACAAGCAGATTTATTTCCTGCCGCAGCTGATTTCCAGCGCGCAGACCATGCAGCATGCCATTGAATACTTGGAGCCAATGCTTTCCAAAGATAAGGACGCAGAGCCAAAGGCAACCATTATTATTGCAACCGTAGAAGGTGACATACACGATATCGGTAAGAATCTGGTAGCACTGATGCTCCGTAACTATGGTTATCGTGTCTTAGACCTTGGCAAGGATGTGGCAGCGGATATTATTGTGGATACAGCGTTAAAAGAAAATGCCCAGATTATCGGACTTTCCGCCCTGATGACCACTACCATGATGCGTATGAAGGATGTGGTAGAACTGGCAAAAGAGCGCGGCTGCAACAGCAAGATTATCGTAGGCGGCGCAGCAATTACACAGAGCTTTGCAGATGAAATCGGTGCAGATGGCTATTCCCCGGATGCAGCTGATTGTGTAAAACTGGTAGAGCGTCTACTGGAAGAAATGTAAATTTTTATTTTGGGAGGTTTTTGATATGGTAAAGATAATTTCAGATAGTACCTGTGATTTATCTGAAGAACTGGTAAAACGTTATGATATTACCATTCTTCCGCTTCACATTTTATTAGGTGACGAAGAATATCTGGATGGAGTAAATATTACTCCGCAGGAGATTTTTGACTGGTCGGATGAACACAAGACCACTCCAAAGACTTCAGCACCATCCGCAGAGCAGGCAGTAGAATTGTTAAAGCCTTATGTAGAAAAAGGTCAGGAGGTTATCTGTTTTGCCATTGCGTCCGGGATGTCTTCTTCCATGAATGTGATGCGTCTTGCAGCGGAAGAACTGAATGCGGAAAATCTGGTTACAGTAATTGATTCTGCAAATCTTTCTACCGGTATCGGACTTCTTGTCATAGAAGCAGCCGAAATGGCACATCAGGGAAAGAGCGCGGCAGAGATTACTGCACGCATTGAAGAATTAAAGCCTCTGGTTCGGGCAAGCTTTGTGGTAGACACCTTAACCTATCTTTATCGTGGTGGCAGATGCAGTGGACTGGCTGCCTTAGCCGGTGGTGCGTTAAAACTCCATCCCCGCATCAGTGTGGAAGATGGTAAAATGGGACCGGGCAAGAAATACCGTGGCAATATGGAAAAGGTTGTTCTCTCTTATGTGAAAGACATGGAAGAAGCAATGAAGAATGCCCGGCCGGAACGTGTATTTATCACTCATTCCGGCAGTGCTCCGGAAATCGTAGATAAGGTACGTGCTTATCTCAATGACCTGCATGTCTTTCATGAAATTTTAGAAACAAGAGCCGGCGGTGTAGTATCCAGCCATTGTGGACCGGGAACACTGGGTGTTTTGTTTATTGCGAAGGAGTAGGGAGTACGGAGAGATATATGATTTGCAAAGGTATCTCATAAGGCAGGTATCCGGCAGCTTGACAGAATTATTTGAGTAATTTTGAATCTTGAAATATTTTCAAAAATTTTAAATATTTCAAAAATATTTTTGAAAAAGTGCTTGACTTCACTATTCCTATATAGTATACTAGCAAAGCGGGTTGCAGATGAGTAACCCGCAGGAATATGGGATCTTAGCTCAGCTGGGAGAGCATCTGCCTTACAAGCAGAGGGTCACAGGTTCGAGCCCTGTAGGTCCCATTCCAAAACAAATAATTGAATATGGCGGAATAGCTCAGTTGGCTAGAGCACACGGTTCATACCCGTGGTGTCGAGAGTTCAAATCTCCCTTCCGCTACTGAAAAGAATCTTGCAGATGCAGGATTCTTTTTTTGCGAGTAGCAAGAAAAAATCTGGCATCAGGAAAGAACTGCAGGTGAGAATTTCTTGTAAATCCCTTACCGGCCTGTTTTCCTATTTAAAAATAGCTTATGGCTCCTGAAAAAGTCCAATCTCAGGCGGATAGTAACTAAAGATAAAAAACA
Source organism: Roseburia sp. AF20-18LB (assembly GCF_003461185.1). NCBI lineage: Bacteria > Bacillati > Bacillota > Clostridia > Lachnospirales > Lachnospiraceae > Roseburia > Roseburia sp. AF20-18LB. The sequence goes on along the minus strand of NZ_QTWP01000001.1, from coordinate 782,030 downwards.
GAATTGCAAGAATTACAAGGCAGGTAAGTAGCAGTCCACTGCGGTTGGCAAGTTTGCGGTTATCTTTCAGAAACCATCCGGTAAGAAAGACACCCAGAACACTGATGTAGAAAATTGCAATATCAATCGCCATGACAGAGAAGCCCAGCACACCGGTGTATGTGTAGAAGAGAATTGGAATCAATGCCAACCCAACCAGCGTCCCAATGGAGAGTGCTACTGGAATCGGATTTTGTTCCGGCAGTTTGAAAAAGAGAAAAAGCACAAGAACCAGCATTGGAAAGAAAAGGAGCTTCATGTGCTCCCAGGTGGATTCATTCCATGGTGCAAAAAGCCGTACGATGGAATTGTTACCGGACCATTCATAGACGAAATGTAATAGGGATCCAATCACAGACACAAAGAGAAAACCCCAGATAAAAAGTTTTTTAGAATTCATAAAAATACCTCCTGAAACTATAGTATGATGCAAAACAGGAAATAATATGAAAAAAGAAATCTATAAACAGCTATCAGAAAATACCTCCAGTGTGGTATAATGTCCGTAAGCATTGAGCAGTGCCAAAACAAGAAAAATCCAGATTGGCTGCTTGCAGACAAAACTGGATTTTCCTTGTTTTTGATAGGGCGAAAGCCCGAGAGCGGGAAGGTGCTTTGCAGCTTCCCGCATGCACTGCGGAGCTGGACCGAGATAGGGCGGAAGCAGAGAGCCGGAAAGTTGAAAAGAAAAAAAGAAAGCAGGTAATCACATGCGAGTAGGAATGGGATATGATGTTCATAAATTAGTAGAAGGAAGAAAATTAATCATAGGCGGAGTGGAGATACCGCACAGTCTTGGCTTGCTGGGACATTCGGATGCAGATGTATTGTTACATGCCATCATGGATGCGTTGCTGGGGGCAGCAGCTTTAGGAGATATCGGAAAGCATTTTCCGGATACAGACCCGGCATATGAGGGGATTTCCAGTATAAAATTATTGGAAGAAGTGGGACAGCTTTTAGAGAAAGAGAATTATGTCATTGATAATATCGATGCTACGATTATTGCCCAGAAGCCCAAAATGCGTCCACACATTGAGAAGATGGAAGAAAATATTGCACAGGCATTGAAGATAGACGTCAGTCAGGTAAATGTAAAGGCAACCACAGAGGAAGGGCTTGGCTTTACCGGAAGCGAAGATGGAATCAGCTCCCAGGCAATCTGTGCTATCTCAAGTATCTATGAAAACAGCATAGCAGTGGGAGGCAGTGAACGAAATTGCGCAGGCTGCCCGGGATGCGGAAAATAACTTTTCTATTGACAAAATGGCAATTCGTGCATAAACTAGTAGCGTAAAAAGAATTTAAAAATGATTCAGAAATGAATTGATAAATGCAGTGAACGGAAAGAGTAGTATACATGCGTGAATAAAAGAGAGAGACTGTCATCGGCTGAAAGCAGTCTTGATTCCAAAGTATATGAAGTGCATCCGGAAGCAGTCCCGGTGAAAGCAAGTAGCCAGGAACGAATAGCACACGTTACGTGTATTGAGGGAAAGCAGCAATGCTTTACTTAGAGTGGAACCGCGGAATAATTTCGTCTCTATATTTATATAGAGACGATTTTTTACTTTACAGGAAATTGCTTTCCTGTAAAGTAAAAAATCGCTCCGCGAGAAAAATTGCAGGCTTGCATGCATAAAGGAAAGAATCTATACAGTGAACAGGAGGCTGTAATCATGGGTTTTATAAAAGAATTAAAAGAGGAATTTGAGATTATCAAGGAGCGTGATCCGGCATTAAAATCTCCAATGGAGGTTTTGCTTTATCCGTCATTTCGTGTTATGCTTAGTTATAGGCGTGCACATAAGCATTACCTGAAGGGACATTTCTTCCGGGCGAGATATATTTCACAGAAAGCAGCAAGAAAAACCGGAATTGAGATACATCCGGGCGCAGTAATTGGAAAAGGATTCTTTATCGACCATGGTACCGGCGTTATCATCGGAGAGACATCGATTATCGGAGATAATGTAACCTTATATCAGGGTGTAACCCTGGGCGGAACCGGTAAGGAAACCGGAAAGCGTCATCCGACCTTAGAGGATAATGTAATGGTAAGTGCCGGAGCGAAAATCATCGGTTCCTTTACGGTAGGAGAGAATTCGAAAATCGGTGCAGGGAGTGTGGTAATTGAAGAGGTGCCGCCAAACTGTACGGTAGTAGGTGTTCCGGGACGAATCGTAAAACGTAACAATGTAAAAATTCCACGCAGCGATATGGATCAGTGCAATCTGCCGGACCCGGTACAGGAAGACATCAATGTATTGCAGCGGGAAAATTCAGAATTATGCAACCGTATCATTGATATGGAAAAAGAGATAAAAGCATTAAAGCAGGAAGTAGAAAAGAATTAAATAAGTAATTCCAGGAACGATGGAGGATAACATGGAGAACAACGTAAAGATTTTTAATACCCTTACAAGAAAAGTAGAGACCTTTGTGCCAAACGAAGATGGCAAAGTGAAAATGTATACCTGCGGACCAACCGTATATCATTTTGCACATATCGGAAATCTGCGCAGCTATATTATGGAAGATGTATTAGAGAAAACACTTCGCTATGCAGGTTATGATGTAAAGCGTGTCATGAACATAACAGACGTAGGACATCTTTCCAGTGATGCAGATACCGGTGAGGATAAAATGTTAAAGGGCGCAAAGCGTGAGCACAAGACCGTTATGGAGATTGCAAAGTATTATACCGATGCATTCTTTTCCGATTGCTCCAAATTAAATATCAAACGTCCGGATGTGGTAGAGCCGGCAACCAATTGTATCCCGGAATTTATTCATATGATAGAGGTACTTTTAGAGAAAGGCTATGCATATATTGCCGGAGAAAATGTATATTTTGATACATCAAAATTAGATGATTATTATGTATTCTCCAGCCAGAGCGAAAAAGAGCTGATGGTAGGTGTCCGTGATGACGTATCTGAGGATGAAAATAAGCGCAACAAGAGTGATTTTGTATTGTGGTTTACCAAGTCCAAATTCGATAACCAGGAACTGAAATGGGATAGTCCATGGGGCGTTGGTTATCCGGGCTGGCATATCGAGTGCTCCTGCATCAGCATGAAGCATTTAGGCGAATATATGGATATTCACTGTGGTGGTGTGGATAATATTTTCCCACATCATACCAATGAGATTGCACAGAGTGAAGCATATCTTGGACACAAATGGTGTAATTACTGGTTCCATGTCCATCATCTGAATGATAAATCAGGAAAAATGAGTAAATCCAAGGGAGATTTCCTGACCGTTTCCTTATTGGAAGAAAAAGGTTATCTGCCGCTGGTATATCGTATGTTCTGTCTGCAGTCCCATTACAGAAAGCCATTGGAATTCTCTTATGAAGTAATGGATAATATGGAAAATTCCTATGTAAAGCTTCGTAAGACCATTGCAAAACTGGATGCGTCTACAGAAGTAGAGCAGGATAAATTTGATGCATACAAAGAGAAATTTCTGCAGGCATTAGAGGATGATTTAAATACTTCCATGGCACTGACTGTAGTATATGAAGTATTGAAAGCCGATATGACCGATGCAACCAAGCTTGCACTGGTAAAAGATTTTGATTATGTATTATCTCTTGATTTAGCAGCGGGAGAAGTAGCAAATCCTGCCGATGAGATCGATGCAGATTTAGAAGCATATGTATTAGAAAAAATCGAAGAGCGTAAGGCTGCAAAGAAGGAAAAAGATTTTGCCAAAGCAGACGCAATTCGTAATGAACTTTTGGAAAAAGGAATTGTCTTAGAGGATACCAGAGAGGGTGTAAAATGGAAAAAGGCATAGATTCCCATATCAAAGAATATTTTGACCTGCCAAAGGTGGATGTAGCAACCTACTCCCCTTTGGCACTTGCCTACATAGGAGATGGCATTTATGACCTTGTCATAAGAAGCATTGTAGTTGGAAAAGGCAATACCAAGGCATCCCGTCTGCATCAGACCACCAGCCATCTGGTGAAAGCACATGCGCAGGCAACGATGATGGAGACACTGACTCCGATGCTTACGGAAGACGAAACGGAAATTTACCGCAGAGGCAGAAATGCCAAGTCTCCGACAATGGCAAAAAACGCAACTATGTCAGATTATCGCCGTGCCACCGGCTTTGAAGCATTGATGGGCTATTTATATCTGACGGATCAGTTCGAGAGGATTTTAGAGCTGGTGAAAGAAGCAATCAGACATTATAATGTGAAGACCGGAAAAAATGATCTGGCAGGAGGAAAGTAGAATGGAAGAAATGCAGATGGAAAATACACAAACGGAAAGCACGAAGATAGAAGGAAGAAATGCAGTCTTAGAGGCATTTCGTTCCGGGAAAACCATAGACAAGCTGTTTGTATTAGATGGCTGTAAAGACGGTCCCATTCAGACCATTTTAAGAGAAGCGAAAAAGCATGATACGCTGGTACAGTTTGTGGCAAAAGAGCGTTTAGAGCAGTTGTCAGAGACGAAGAAGCATCAGGGTGTCATTGCCATGGCAGCAGCATTTTCCTATGCAACGGTAGAAGATATTTTAGAAAATGCCAGAAAGAAAAATGAAGCACCATTTGTCATTTTGCTGGATAATATTGAAGACCCGCACAATTTGGGTGCAATTATCCGTACTGCCAATCTGGCAGGTGCCCATGGCGTCATTATTCCAAAGCGCCGTGCAGTGGGACTGACCGCCACCGTAGCAAAGGCTTCTGCAGGAGCCATTTATTATACACCGGTAGCAAAGGTAACCAATCTTACCAATACCATCCGGGAACTAAAGGAGCAGGGCATGTGGTTTGTCTGTGCAGATATGGGTGGCACAACCATGTATGATCTGGATTTAAAAGGTTCTATCGGACTGGTTATCGGAAATGAAGGAGAAGGTGTCAGCAAATTGGTAAAAGAAAACTGTGATTTTGTGGCATCGATTCCAATGAAGGGAGATATTGACTCCTTAAATGCATCGGTAGCGACAGGTGTTTTAGCTTATGAAATTGTAAGACAGAGATTAAGTTAACAGGAGAGAGAGATGCAATCTTATCAGAACATGAGTGATGAGGAATTAATTGCAGCACTTCGTAGTGGTGAAAATGAAATTACAGATTATCTGATGGACAAATACAAGAGTCTTGTAAAGAAAAAAGCAAAAGCACTTTATCTCATTGGTGGTGAGACGGACGATTTGATTCAGGAGGGAATGATTGGCCTGTTTAAAGCTGTCCGGGATTATCAGCCGGATAAAGACAGCAGCTTTTTTCATTTCGCAGACCTTTGTATTGCAAGACAGATGTATACAGCAGTGGAGGCTTCCAATCGGAAAAAGCATGCACCGCTCAATTCGTATGTACCGCTTTATGCAGACAGTGAGGATTCGGAAGGCAGGAATCTGGCGGATGTGTTAGAAACCATGGATGAGACGAATCCGGAGAATTTATTTATCAGTCAGGAAGACCGGGAAGATTTCAAACGGAAAGTAAATGAGACTTTAAGCAAAATGGAACAGGAAGTATTATCGTATTATCTGCAGGGCTTTCGCTATGAGCAGATTGCAGAAGCTATGGGAAAAGAGCCGAAGGCTGTGGATAATGCGTTGCAGCGTTTAAAGAAGAAGTTGAAAGGGAAGTAACGGCATGAAAAATATCATTCACATTTTTCGAAAGGACGTAAGAGGACTTTGCAGGAATTTTTTTGCACTGGTCATTGCAATCGGATTGTGTTTTATTCCATCTTTGTATGCATGGTTTAATATTTATTCCAACGAGGATCCTTATGCCAACACCGGAAATATCTATATTGCAGTGGTATCTGAAGATGAAGGAATGAAATTAGAGGATGGCACAACCGTCAACATGGGTGCTCAGGTGATGGAGCAGTTGAAGGAGAATAAGTCCATAGGCTGGCAGTTTGTAGACAGCTCTGATGAAGCAATCAGCGGAGTAGAAAGTGGAAAATATTATGCGGCAGTAGTTATAAGTGACCGTTTTTCCGAGAGCATGTTCAGTATTTTTACAGAAGGACTGGAAAATCCGACAATTACATATTATGAGAATGAGAAGAAAAATGCCATTGCAACGAAAATTACCGATACTGCAGTGAGCACATTAAAGTCCAGTATCAATGAGACATTTCTTGAGACAGCGGCAAGTGCCATGTTTGCCCAGATGGATAATCTTTCTGAGAAAATAAGTGAAGATGGCGGTGTGGATGGATTCCGCCAGAAATTAGAGCAGCTCAGCCAGAATTTAAAGGACTATGATGCCATGATAGACAGCTTCCTGTCCGGAAATGAAGAACTGAGCGCAGGGATTGATGAAGCCAATTCCAGTGTGTCAAAGGTGGAAGATAAAATTGATTCAGCTGTAAATTCCCTGAATGGAACAAAGACACAATTAGACAGTACGGATACTACACTTTCAGATTTTTCCAAGAATGTGGAGACAACCTTAACGGATATTGAGAATTCTTTGAATAAGATTTCAACGGATATTACCAATGCCGGACTGGGAGATTCTGCCAAGAAGACAACTGAAAGTATTGAGACAACAACGAATGATATCAAGACTTTAAATGATCAGTTGCAGTCGCTTTATGGAGCAATCAGTGGACTCAAGACAGATGAGAGCTTTACGGACGAGCAGAAAACGGATATGGATGATGTGATGTCACAGATTGATGCGTTGAAGCAGGATGCAGAAGAAATGCAGAAGCTTTTAGAGACACTGATGCCGGACAATGCATCAGATGCAGTAAAAGATGCGGTAGATACTGTGACAGGCGGAATGAATACAGCATTGTCTACCTGCAGCAAGACCATTGAAAATATGAAGAATGTATACACCAATAATCTGGTGCCTGGAGTATCCGGAATATTGGATACGGCATCCCAGATACTGGTCAATGTAACCAATCTTTTGAATAATCTGAATAATACATTAGGTGACATGGAAACCATTTTCGATGGAACCTTAGATATGGTAGATGCTACAGATGAAAGCTTTACACAGATTCAGACATTGCTGAAGACCTGTGATACAAAGATAGAAGAGGCAATCAGCAAGCTGAATGAAGCATCGGAAGATGAACAGATGCAGATTATCATGGAACTTTTGGGCGGCGATCCGGAATCCTATGGTAAATTCTTTGCACAGCCGGTAAAAGTGGAGACAAAGCAGGTTTATGAGATTAAAAATTATGGTTCTGCGGTTGCACCATTTTATACAACACTGGCACTCTGGGTAGGCGGTATTGTACTGGTGGCACTGATTAAGGTAAAGGCATCCGAAAAGGATCTGACGAATCCGAAGCGTTATCAGCTTTTCCTTGGAAGATATCTCATTTTCTTTGTGATGGGACAGATACAGGCATTGATTATTGTGCTGGGTAATATTTATCTGCTGCATTGCCAGGTGAAGAATCCGGTATTGTTCTGGTTTGCGGCGTCGCTGACGAGCTTTACCTTTACGCTGTTAATTTATGCACTGACACTTTCCTTTGGCGATATCGGAAAAGCACTGGTGGTTGTAATGGTCGTTATTCAGATTGCAGGTTCCGGTGGAACATATCCGATTGAGATATTGCCGGAATTTTACCGGCGGGTATATATTTTCTTCCCATTCCCATACGCCATTAATGCCATGCGTGAAACCATTGGCGGCATGTATGGCGGAGCCTATGAGAAGAATCTGGCAGAGCTTCTGATTTTCGCAGCAGCGGCATTGTTAATCGGACTGCTGATTCGCGTACCATTTATGGGTATCAATCATTTCGTAGAAAAGCGAATGAAAGATACGAAGATGATGTAAGAGAGCAGGTGAAGAGCAGATGGAAAAGAAAGAAGATTATGAAAAGCTTTATGACATGCTTTTAGGCTATGAGCAGGAGATTCATAAGAAGAACCAGAAACGTATCCGCATCGGATTGCGGTGTCTTATCATTATTCCACTGATTTTCCTGGCATTGTTATTCTGGACAGAAAGCTCAAAAATTGTATTTTTGATTCTGTGGATTGTATCGCTGTTTATTCTGGCAGGATATTTAATCTTTGTAGAATATTCAGACTATAAATTACAGGAAAAATTAAATGAGATTTCTAACCGGGAGCAGCAGGAGAGAGATGCACTGATTGGCGATGGAATTGCCCAGGTAGAAGAACGGATTCGTACCGTACTTCAGACGGCAGAGCAGGAACTTTTAACGGATAGCACAAAGGAGTAGCAGAGGGATAACACATGAAAAATATTTTTAGAATCTTTTACCGGGATTTTAAGAGAGTCAGCACCAATGTGGTAGCAGTAGTTATTGTAATAGGCCTTTCCATTATTCCATCACTGTACGCATGGTTTAATATATTGTCCAACTGGGATCCATATGGACCGGAATCCACGTCGAATCTTAAGATAGCAGTATATTCTGCAGATGCGGGAATAGACATGGGAGGTCTGTCTTTAAATATCGGAGACAGCGTCATTGATGCCCTGAAAGCCAATCAGACTATGGGCTGGCAGTTTACTGATACCATGGATGAAGCAACCGACGGTGTATACAGCAGTGAATATTATGCGGCACTGATTATTCCGGAGGATTTCTCCGAGAAAATGATAAGCTTCCTTAACGGAGAAGTACAGAATCCGCAGATTATTTATTATGAAAATGAGAAGAAAAATGCCATTGCACCAAAGATTACATCCAAGGCAAAAACGGCAGTGCAGGAACAGGTTAATGCAACCTTTGTCAGCACTCTGGCAGAAGTCATGTTAAAGGTAAATGATGTCATGGTAGAAAATGGAATGGATTCCGGCTCTATGATGAATCTTTTCCTGACACAGCTTAATGATTTAAGCGGAGATTTGGACAGCTATATTGCATTGCTGAATTCTTTTGTCAGCATTACCAATTCGGCATCCAGCCTGATTGATACGACACAGGTTATGCTGCCGAATCTGAATACGATGGTAGATGATGGTTCGAATACGGTAAATACCATGCAGGGAGCATTGAATTCCGGCAGCCTTAATGCCAGTGCTTTGGCTGAGGTTATTTCAGCAAATCTTAATACAGCAGCCGACAGCCTTGACAACATCAATACGCTGATACAGAATGCCTTAGATCAGTTGGATAACTATGGTGATTTATCTTCCGGCGGACTGCAGAGCGCAATTAATATGATGCCGCTGATCCGTCAGTTATTTGAAAACAGTGTGGCAGACTGGAAGGATGATGAAAGTGTTTCCGGTCAGATTGCAGAAATCGAAGCACAGTTAGATAAAATTGAAGCAGATTTAAACAGTGTCCAGAATAATGTCACAGATTTAAATACTGCAAAGGATACTTTAAACACTGAAATATCTACCGAAATAACTTCCTGTAAGACCAAAATAAAAGCTTTAAAAGATACGTTTGACTATTCGGTAAAAGGTCAGCTGGAGACAACCATTCAGTCCATGCAGGGGTCACTGAATCAGACACTGGCAATTTTAAATGGTGTCGATGGAGATTTTGATGAAGTATCGGAAGTGTTGGATGCTTATAGTGAAACCCTCGATAAGGGAAATGAAAGCTTAAGTGATTCACTGGCAGCAGCACAGGAAATGAAGACCGGACTTGACAGTGTGATTACAAGTCTCAGTGCTCTGGAAATCAGTGACCAGTATCAGGCTTTGATGAAAATTTTAGAGACCGACCCGACTTTGTTAGGAGATTTCTTATCTTCTCCGGTCAATATGGAGACGAAAGAGATTTATCCGATTTCCAATTATGGTTCGGCAATGTCACCGTTCTATACGGTACTGGCTTTGTGGGTAGGCGCGTTGATTCTGGTGGCAATCATTCATGTAAAGGTACTTCCGGATGAGAAAATACCGGATGCAAAACCTTACCAGAAATTCTTTGGAAGATATATTACATTCTTCCTGATTGGACAGGTGCAGGCATTGATTACTGCGCTGGGAGATTTATTTTATATTAAGATACAATGCCATAACCCGTTCTTATTCTGGCTTGCCTGTGCATGCTGCAGCTTTGTATTTACCTTATTTATGTACGCATTAACGGTAGCCTTTGAAAATGTCGGAGAGGCTTTGGCGGTAGTTATTATGGTTATCCAGGTAGCGGGAGCAGGTGGTTCCTTCCCAATCGAAGTATTGCCGGCAATCTATCAGCGGATTTACCGTTTCTTCCCATTCCCTTATGGAATGGATGCACTCCGGGAGACCATCGGTGGTATGTATGGAATGACTTATTGGAAATGCATTGGCATCTTAGGCATCTATATTATAATTTCACTTCTGATTGGACTTGTAATTGCAGTTCCGTTCCGGAAGTTAAATATGAAGATTGAGCATAGCAAAGAAAAATCTGACATTATGGTGTAGAAAAGTATTGACAATCATAGCTCTCTATAGTATAGTATTACAAGTCGGGATTAGTTCCGACAGAATTGCTGGCATGGCTCAGTCGGTAGAGCGTCGCATTGGTAGTGCGGAGGTCACGGGTCCGATTCCCGTTGCCAGCTTAACTAGAAAAAAGGCTGTAATCCTTGATTTTTCAAGGGTTACAGCCTTTTTGGTGATTATGCAAATCGCATAAAACATATTAACATCCGAGTCTGAATAATTTGCAGATTGTGTTAAATAACTCGGAACAGCTATTGAAATTAAAACACATAGTTTCGTCCTCCTTATTTTCTTTGAAATCATGTCTTAGCTAAGTACAAATGAATTGTAACAAGTCTGTAACATTTTCGCAATAGGAGTACATTGGAAACATGGGAAATATCTGGCCTTAGGATAAGCCGGGAGGAGTTGGCTCTTTCTCAAGCTTTGCAAACCAGCTATTAACGGCCTTGCTTACCTCGTCACGTTTACGAAAAGGAATCTGCACAATGGAGTGGTCTTCCATAATAAGGTCGTGCTGCAGAATTCCAGTGACATGGTTTAGGTTTACCAGATAGCTGCGGCCAACCGGAAGAAAACAGGCAACAGAGGCAAAGTCCTCGGTAAGCTGTGTCAGGTTTCCGGGAATCGTAAAAGTCTCTGATATAGCGTGCAGCAGGACATTGTGCTGCCCGGTTTCAAAAAAGAGAATATCTGAGTAAGGAAGAGAATATTCCTTCCTACGGACAGAAAAGGTAAATACTTCATTGGATTCCTCTAAAAGCGTATCGCAGCGGCTCATGGCATTGAGAAAATCTGTGTGTGAGTAAGGCTTTTGCAGATAGTAAAGAGCATTTACCTCATAGCTTGCCATGGCATGTTCCGTAGAAGAAGTGGTGAAAATAATGCCACCTTCATAGCCCAGTGAACGAAGGATACGTGCTGTTTCCACACCATCCTGGTTATTCATATAGATATCTAAAAACAGCAGAACCGGATAACGCTTTTCTTCCTTATAATATTGAATCATCTCTTCGCCCGAAGAAAAAAGTAGAATCTCCATATTACAATGATGTTTCGTGGCATATGTATTCAGATGATGTTTCAGCCGTAAGGCATCGCTTTCAGAATCTTCGCATAAGTAAATCAGCATAATTATTCTCCTGTATATAAAAAGTAAAAAACACCGGATACGAAACAAGTATAACATATTGAAAGAAAATAAAAATCATTTTTTATCGACAATCAGGAAGATAAAATCACAATTTGGAAGAATTGGTTGCAAAATTTTAAGCGTTTTCTTAAGATAGAAACTGTGTGAACAAAAGAAATAGAAATAAAAAAAGGAGAGGAAATATGGGAAAGAAACGAAAAAACGATGTCTGGCATTTTTGATGGCATTGGCTATGATGACAGGCTTATTTATGGGAGATGCTGCCGGACTATTGGTAAAGGCAGAGGATACGCCGGCATCCGTTCAAATAGGAATTACAACATTAGAGACGGGCTGGTATGTGAAGGCGGTGGATCCTCCTTCTACACCGGGACCATCTGCAACGATTCGTGGCGTCGATAAAGTAGGGGAAGAACCGGAAAGTGGTGGTTATATTTATTTTGATAAAGATACGGCAACCATGACTGTATATAATGATATGGAGATTGCTACTTCCGGACCGAATCCGGTGACAGTAACAGGCGGAAACTTAACAATTTCCGGAGCAGGAAATTTTACTGTAGAAGGAACTTCTCCTGCATTTCTGTTAGCCGGAACCGGTGCTGCCGTTGTCACAAAGGATTTTACCGGAAATTTTAAGGTGACAAGTAATAGTAATGTAATAAACGGTGGCAGCAGATTTGAGATAGATACAACCGGTGATATTACACTGGAAACTGCATCAACGTCTTCAGAGCCAATTGCTTTGAGCAGTGGAGTGGTTGATTTAAGTGGAAAGAAAGTTACGATAACCGCACCATGTGGTATGATTGACAGTGGAGTATCCACACTGAACCTGACACAGACAGAAGGAGACCTTGCATTAAGTTCTGCATCTGATTATTATCCAATTTTCCATGCAGAAAATGTTACCCTGAAAAATACCGGTGGAAAGGTGGAACTGGAAAATACCAGCACAGGGGTGTTGACTGACAGTAATCTTACGATTGAAGCTGCAGGAGATATTTCTTTAAAATCAGCGAAGGGAATAACAAGCAAGAGTAATCCACAGGTGAGCTTAACTTCAACCAATGGGGATGTTACAATAGAACAGACTGCAAACTCTGTCATGCAAGATGGTAAGCTGACGATTCGGGCATTGGCAGGAGCAGTAAGCATTTCAACTAATGCAACTGTACCGATGTTTCAGGCAGAACTTGATATAAAGGCAAAGAATGATGTAACACTGAAACAGAATGGAACAACAAATTCATCACTTACCTGGGGTGGAGCAGGTGGAAGTATTGAGTGTACTGATGGGGATATTACAATAGAACAGGAAGGCAGCACATATGTAATTTCGACTTTGAATGCAGTCGACTTGAATGCAGGTGGAACGGTTACGTTAAAGAGAAATATGGAAGGAACAGCATTAACTTCCATGGTGAAAGGGATTCCTGCAACAGGTGTAATCCAGCTTGTAGACGGCACAAAGAAAGGAGCCATCGTAGATGGAACCGTATATACTGCCAGCGGATGTACGCATCCAAAGCGTATCAATGGAAAATGTGTTGTTTGTGATGACCAGGAGCCGGTGGCTGCTATTGTAGATGCCAGCGGAAATGTAACAAATTATAACAGCCTGTCCGATGCATTCCATAATGCCAATGCAGACAATACTGTAAAATTATTAGTTGATTATAAGAACAGCAGTGAAACAATTGATTTATCCTCTGTATATAAGGCTGTAAATCTTGATTTAAATGGGAAGAGTTTAACATTAGATGCATTTAATATCATGAATCACTTAAGCGTTTCCAATGGAAAGCTTAACCTGAGAATGCTCAATGATGCAAATACTAGTCTTTCTGATAAATGTACATTAGAAAATGTGGAAGCGGATATCCATGAGATAAGTTGGACTGCAAATGGTGGTCTGGAATTAAAGAGCAGTAGACTTCATGTAGGTTCACAGGCATCCCCTTGCTCATTCTTTGTAGAAATGATTACAATAGCACCGGATGACGATTCTGTAATTACAGTAGAAAACATGATAAGTGGTCTGGCAAAATATAAAAATGTACCAGCAATGGAACAGGCATTAGGTAAATTAATTCCTTTCGGATATTCAGTTTTTGTTGATACTGATATTACAGTACTGGATGAATCCGGAAATCGTGCCCAAAATCTGGTGCTTCGTAATAAGAAGCTGGCAGAAGCGGACATTACTTTAAACCCGGCTGCCTTTGTCTATGATGGCACAGGAAAAGAGCCGACTGTAACCGTAACGTATGATGGAATGACATTAACTGAAGGAAGGGATTTTACGGTTACTTATATTGACAATATTGAAGTGGGTGATACAGCTGCAGCAATTATCAGCGGTTCCCGCTTTTTAGACAGTGTAACAAAATACTTCAGCATTACCAAAGCACATCGTGGAGCACCAACAGGACTTACCGCAGTAGCAGAAACCATTGATGGCAAAAATGATGGAAAGATTCGTGGTGTGAATGCGGAAATGGAATATAGTATTGATGGAACTACCTATACCGCAATTACAGAAAATGAATTGACCGGACTTGCTGACGGAACTTATCTGGTACGTTATCAGGAAACACGCAATTATTATGCGTCTTCTGCAACACAGATTGTAGTAGAAAAAGGACTTCCTTCTTCCGACAGCTTAAACCCGTCAAACCCGGGCGGCGGAAATAATCTGGAAAATACACCAGGTGGAAGCACGCCAAATGAAAATAATAATGGAACGACATTAACCGCCGGAAGTAATGTTGTTACAACATTGCCAGACGCATCTTCGCTACAGACACCGGCAGCAACAACGTCTGATAGCAGCACACAGGTTAAAACCGGAGACGACAATCAGATATTCCTATATTTTCTTGTACTGATTGCTGCGGCAGGAGTGGCTGCGGGAGCATATGGCAGATTAAATGCAGGACGCCGTATGAAATAAGTGAAAAGGGATATATCGGAAATAGAAAAGTCATGAAATGAAAAATAAAAATGCTGTACTTTCAGAAATGGGAGTGCAGCATTTTTCTGTTGCAAAGAACATAAGGACGCGGTAAAATGTAGCGTAGTCAAAGAAGAGGAGATAGAAGATGCTGACACAGTTTTCAAGAACCGAACTATTGCTTGGAAAAGAAGCAATGGAAAAATTAAAGAATGCAAAGGTTGCAGTATTTGGAATTGGCGGAGTAGGTGGATATGTCTGCGAAGCACTGGTAAGAAGCGGAGTTGGAGCTTTTGATCTGATTGATGATGACAAGGTATGCCTGACGAATCTCAACCGTCAGATTATTGCAACCAGAAAGACCGTTGGAAAATATAAAACAGACGTCATGAAAGACCGTATTTTAGAGATTAATCCAGATGCCAGGGTAGAAGTGCATAAATGCTTTTTCCTGCCGGAAAATGCGGATGAATTTCCTTTTGAAGAGTATGATTATATCGTAGATGCAGTAGATACGGTAACAGCGAAGATTTCACTGGTTATGAAGGCACAGGAGATGAATGTGCCGATTATCAGCAGTATGGGAGCCGGAAATAAGTTAGATGCCAGTCAGTTCCGTGTGGCAGATATTTATAAGACAAAGGTATGCCCGCTGGCAAAAGTAATGCGCCGTGAGTTAAAGAAACGTGGCGTAAAGAAGCTTAAGGTGGTTTATTCCGAAGAGCAGCCAACCAGACCAGTTGAAGATATGGCAATCAGCTGTAGAACCAACTGTATCTGTCCGCCGGGAGCAGCCCATAAATGTACGGAGCGGCGTGATATTCCGGGCAGTGTGGCATTTGTGCCATCTGTCGCTGGACTGATTATCGCAGGTGAAGTAGTAAAGGATCTGGCAGCAAAATAAGAAACAGATAAAGAAAACCGGATGTGGAATCACATCCGGTTTTCCGTTTCTATTGATTTCCTTATCAGGAAAATTATTTCTGAGGACCTGCAGAAACAAGAGCTTTACCAGCTTCATTTCCTTCGTATTTAGCAAAGTTCTTGATGAATCTGTCAGCAAGATCTAATGCTTTTGTCTCCCATTCAGAAGCATCTGCGTAAGTATCACGAGGATCTAAGATGCCTGAATCAACGCCTGGAAGCTCTGTAGGAACTTCAAAGTTGAAGAATGGAATCTGTTTTGTAGGAGCGGTTAAGATAGCTCCGCTTAAGATAGCATCGATGATACCACGAGTATCTTTGATGGAGATACGTTTTCCGGTTCCGTTCCATCCTGTATTTACGAGGTAAGCCTTAGCTCCGCTCTTTTCCATTTTCTTAACAAGCTCTGCAGCGTATTTTGTAGGATGCAGCTCTAAGAAAGCCTGTCCGAAACATGCTGAGAAAGTAGGTGTAGGCTCTGTGATTCCACGCTCTGTACCAGCAAGTTTTGCTGTAAATCCAGACAGGAAGTAGTACTGAGTCTGCTCTGGAGTTAAGATAGATACTGGAGGCAGTACTCCGAATGCATCTGCGGAAAGGAAGATGACATTCTTAGCTGCTGGAGCAGAAGAAATCGGGCGGACAATGTTCTCAATGTGGTTGATTGGGTAAGATACACGGGTGTTTTCTGTTACGCTCTTATCAGCAAAATCGATTTTTCCGTCAGCATCTAATGTTACGTTCTCAAGAAGAGCGTCACGTCTGATTGCATTGTAGATATCCGGCTCGGAATCCTTGTCAAGGTCGATAACCTTAGCGTAGCATCCACCCTCGAAGTTGAATACGCCGTTGTCATCCCAACCATGCTCGTCATCACCGATTAAGAGACGCTTAGGATCGGTTGAAAGGGTTGTCTTACCTGTTCCGGAAAGTCCGAAGAAGATAGCGGTGTTTTCACCGTTCATATCTGTGTTAGCAGAGCAGTGCATGGAAGCGATGCCCTTTAATGGCAGATAGTAGTTCATCATAGAGAACATACCTTTTTTCATTTCTCCGCCGTACCATGTATTAACGATAACCTGTTCACGGCTTGTAATGTTGAACATTACTGCTGTCTCAGAGTTTAATCCTAATTCTTTGTAGTTTTCAACTTTTGCTTTAGAAGCATTGTAAACGATGAAGTCCGGCTCAAAGTTCTTTAATTCTTCTTCAGTAGGCTGGATGAACATATTTGTTACGAAATGTGCCTGCCAAGCTACTTCTACGATGAAACGGATAGCCATACGGGTATCTTTGTTTGCACCACAGAATGCATCTACTACATAAAGTTTCTTGTTAGAAAGCTCTTTGATAGCGATGTCTTTTACAGCGCTCCAAGCTTCTTCAGATGCTGGATGGTTGTCGTTTTTGTATTCATCAGATGTCCACCATACAGTGTCTTTGGAATTCTCATCCATAACGATGAATTTGTCTTTAGGGGAACGACCTGTATAGATACCAGTCATAACATTGACTGCGCCAAGTTCACTTTCCTGACCTTTTTCATAGCCTTCCAGTTCTGGCTGGGTCTCTTCTGCGAATAATGTTTCGTAGGATGGGTTGTAGACAATTTCTGTTGTTCCAGTAATGCCATACTTGCTTAAATTGATTTCTGCCATTTTGTTTTTACCTCTTTCCTTTAAATATAGTAATATGATAATCGCCCGCAAAAAGCAGGTTTTTATGATATCTTGACTGAGAAACTATAAATCCTAGTTACGTCATCATAATTATTATACATAAATAAGTCATAAAATCAATAAAAAAACTGCGAAATTTTTATAAAGTGAAGAAAGTTGAAAGATTTTCCCCCTAAAGAATTAGCCTCCTGCTTAAAAATGCTGCCATATAATTCTACAGAAGTCCGTTGCGGCAGCACCACAGACAAGCTATAATACAAAGTAAGAGAAAAATATAATCTTACTTTGTAGGATAATCTTGTATAGAAAAGGAGCACATGGGCTATGAAGATATTTCACTTATCCGACCTTCACATCGGATTGAAATTAATGAATCATGATTTAAGGGAAGACCAGGAATATATCCTGCATCAGATTGTAGAGCGGGCCAGAGAAGAAAAACCGGATGCCATTTTGATTGCAGGAGATATTTATGATAAAGCAGTGCCAGCGGCAGAGGCAGTAGAGGTATTCGATCATTTTATCAATGAACTGACGGAGATGGTGCCGGAGGCTGTCATTATGATGGTTAGCGGAAACCATGACAGCGCACCAAGAGTGAACTGTTTTCGAAGCATTTTATCAAGACAGCATTTATATATGATAGGAAAGCCGCCTGAGACGAAAGAGGAATACATTGAGAAAGTGACATTGACGGATAAGTATGGGAAAGTGAATTTTTATCTACTGCCTTTTGTGAAGCCGTCTATGGTAAAGCAGATTGTGGGAACGGATGAAAATGATAACAATCTTTCTTATGATGCAACTTTGCATAAGCTTCTGGAAAGAGAAAATGTAAATGAAGCAGAGCGGAATGTGCTGGTGAGCCACCAGTTCTATCTGCCGGCAGGAAAAGCGGCGGAGGATGTCGAGCGGATGGATTCCGAAATCCGCACCGTGGGAAATATTGATGAAGTGTCTGCGGATGTGTTGGAGCGGTTTGACTATGCGGCATTGGGACACATTCATAAGCCTATGACCGTGGGAAAAGAGTGTTATCGTTACTGTGGAACACCTCTTGCCTGCTCCGTCAGTGAAGCGGGACAGAAAAAGGGCATTATTATGGTGGAACTGGAAGAAAAGGGCAAGCTTTCCACCAGAGTAATTCCGTTAAAACCACTGCGTCAGGTGCGTATTGTGGAAGGAGAATTAGAAGAAGTATTAAAGCAGCCATCCGATAATTTTGTAACTGTGATTCTTACCGATAAGGTGGATGTCAATGTCTTTGACATGCAGGACCGGCTGCGTCATGCATTTCCCAATTTGCTGGAAATCCGAAGAGAAACGCTGCACAAAGCCAATTATGAAATGGAAAAATTCCGGCATGAGGCAGAGCTTGATGCCTTTTCGCTATGCTGTGAGTTTATCGGAGAGATGAATGAGGAAGAGAGAGAAATTCTTAAGGAAGTCATCAATAAAGTAGAGGAGGAGGCTGAGTTATGAGACCATTAACTTTGGAAATGCAGGCATTTGGTTCTTATGGAGACCGGACGAAAATTGATTTTCGAAAACCATCCCAGAATTTATTCCTGATTACCGGGGATACCGGTTCCGGCAAGTCCACTATTTTTGATGCCATAGTCTTTGCGTTATATGGAGAAGCCAGTTCCAATGCTAATAAAAAAAGTGGAACAGAGCTGCAGAGTCAGTTTGCTACAGCGGGCGCAGAGCCTTATGTGGAATTAAAATTCTGTGAAGGAACAGAAGAAAGCGGCGTCTACACAGTGCACCGTGTGCCAAGACATGTCCGCCCATTGAAGCGGGGAAGCGGTGAAAAGGAAGAAAGTGAATCCGTTACCTTAATCATGCCGGATGAAAACGTTTATTCGCAGAAGGAAACAAATCAGAAAATCATTGATATTATCGGGCTGACCAAGGGGCAGTTTATGCAGGTGGCAATGATTGCCCAGGGAGAATTTATGGAACTGCTCCGGGCAAAATCCGATGAGAAAAAAGTGATTTTCCGAAAATTATTCCACACAGAAAAATATGAAAAGATTGCCAATGAATTAGGAGACCGGAAAAGAAAATTAGATGCAGAGATTGCCACAATCCGTACGAAGTTTCATGCCAAGGCTGAGAATGCGGACATACCGGAAGCTTTTGAAGAAGCGGGAGCCCTGTTGGCATTGAAAAAGAAGATGCAGCAGGCGGATGCGAAAGCACCGGAGATGGAACGATTTTTAGAATTGATGCAGCAATTGTGCCAGTATCTTAAGGAAGAGGGAAAGCAGAAAAAGAAGGAAGCAAAAGAAGCGGAAAAACTGCGGGAGCATTGCAGGAGTGCGTTGCAGGAAGCGGAAAATCTGCAAAAATCCTTTACCCAGATGGAAGAAGCACAGCGGGAGTTAGCACGCCTTTTTGAAGCGGAAGAGGAGATAAAAGAGACTGCCCGGTTAGAGCAGATGATAAAGCTTGCCTATGATGCAAAGCAGCTCTATCAGCAGTATGAAGAAGCGGTAAAGAGGCTGGAGAATTTAAAGGCAGAACAACAGAAATTAGAAGAAAAGCTGCCGGAGATAAAGAAAGCTTTAAAAGAGGCAGAAAAGGAAAGAAACTTAGCAGAGGCGGAAAAGGAAACACAGCAGAAGAATTACAGTATTATAGAAGAAAAAGTAAATCGCACGAAAGCGGCATTGAAAGAAATAAGAAAAGCCGCACAGGAAGTAGAGCAGAGTAAAGATGCTTTGCAGCAGGCGGAAGAGACGGAAAAAGAGACAAAAGAAAAAAGCACTGTCTTAGAGCAGAATATCGTGCAGTGGAAGAAAGAAGCAGAAGCCTTCGAAGAAATTGAAGTAAGGAAGTTACAGATTACCGGAAAGAAAGATGCTCTTGCAGAAATTGAAGATGCCGTAGCAGAGATTACAGAATCAAAGCAGCTTCTTGGTAAAGAAAAGAAACAGGAGGAACATGCAAAAGAGATTTATCGGGAAGCATCCGGACAGTATCAGGCAAAGCAGCAGGAATACGAAACATATCGTAAGCGGTTTTTCGATGCGCAGGCAGGTATTTTAGCAAAGGAATTAAAAGAAGGAGAGCCATGCCCGGTCTGCGGTTCCATGGAACATCCAAAGCCATGCATTGCAGTAGAAATGCAGGAAGAATTAAGCCGGGAAATGTTAGAAGCTTTAGAAGAAAAGGTTAAAAAGCTACAGCAGAAGCAGGAAGCGGCATCCACAGAAGCCGGTGCATGTCACGTAAGAAGAGAGAACCGGGAGAAAGAGTTAACAGAAAAACAGGAAAAGTGCCGGAAGAAAATAGAAGACTTTGGAAAGGAAGCAAACCCGGCAGCCGATGAAGAAATGGAATCCTGGCTTGTCATACGAAAGAAAGAGCTTACAGAAGAAGAAAAAATACTTTCGCAGGAGATAAAAAAGCAGAAGGAATTGTCTCATAAATTAGAAGAGGCAGAAGCAAAAAAGATTGTCCTTCAAAAAGAAGAGACAGAAGCAACAGAAAAGAAGCTATTGGCAAAAGAGCAGTTTGACCGTTGTCAGGCAGCTTACACAGAGCGGAACCGCACCCTTGACTATACATCTGAAAAAGAAGCGGATGAAGTCTTGGCAGAAGCACAGCAGAAGAAGGCTTCTGCAGAAAGTGCATATGCAAAGGCTGATAAAGAAAAGAGCCGTTTAGAGGAAGAGAAAACCGGTACACAGACAGGCATTGTCCGTTGTGAAAGAGAACTTCCGGAACGGAAAAAGGAAGCAGAAGCCAAGCAGCAAAAATATGATTTATATATAGAAGAAAAAGATATTTCCAAACTGGAATGGCAGACTCTGGTGGAGCAGTATTCGATGGATGCCATGGAAGAGATGCGGCAGAAAAGGGAAGATTATCAGAATCAGAAGACGATGTATCAGAGCCGCTATGAGACAGCGAAAGAAACTGTAGGAGAGAAAGAAAAACCGGACGTAGAGAAGCTTTCAGAGGAACTTAAGGCAGCAGAGGAGCAGAGTAAGCTTGCAGGCAGGGCAGCCAATGAGTGGGAGATTTCTAATCAGAAGGATACGGAAATCTTAGAAGCGGTAGAGGAAATATGGAGCGGGCGGCAGCAGGTATTAGAGCAGCACAACCGTATAACACGGCTTTATACTGTCATTTCCGGAAATGTGTCCGGCAGCCGTATGGATTTGGAGACCTTTGTGCAACGTTATTATCTGGAGCGGATTCTTTATGCAGCAAACCGCCGTTTTGAAGAAATGTCAGCAGGACAGTTTGAACTCAGAATGTTTGATGAGAAGAAGGCTGCAATCGGAAAGAACAAGGGACTTGACCTTATGGTATATTCCAATGTGACCGGAAAAGAGCGGGAAGTCCGTACGCTTTCCGGAGGAGAGTCCTTTATGGCGGCGTTATCCATGGCACTAGGCATGGCAGATGAGATTCAGGAAAATTCTGCTGCCATACATCTTGATATGATGTTTATTGATGAAGGCTTTGGTTCCCTAGATGAGCATGCAAGAGAGCAGGCGGTCCGGGTATTAAAAGAGATGGCAGGCGGCTCAAAGCTTATTGGAATCATTTCCCATGTAACAGAATTAAAGCAGGAAATGGAAGACCAGCTTCTTATTACAAAAGATGAAGAAGGAAGCCATGTCCGCTGGCAGCTAAGCTAGCGGATAGGCTCCCTGTTCTAACATTTCCGTCACCATGGCAGCCATAGCGGAAGGATGCTCCTTCATTCCGTTTTGCAGCCATTTTAAGAAAACATTATAGAGTGCGCCGGAATAGAAGTAGACTTTATACCGGTGAATATCATTATAAGGCATGTCACCCATATGATTTTCTAATTCCTGATCAAAAAGGTCTAAGTAAATGTATGCAAGACCTGCCTTATATACACTTAAAATAAATTTCTTGTAAGTCTTAAAATACCGGAAAATCAGTAAAATTGCCTCATAGCTGAAAAAGTCATTTTCAAGCTGTTCTGCCCGCTTCCGGTATTCTTCCATAATATCGTCCGTAATTTTAATCAACACTTCTTCCTTGGAATGAAAATTCCGGTAATAGGAAGCTCTTGCTACTCCGGCAGTGGTAATAATATCGGTTACGGATATATCGGAAAATGCTTTGGTGTCCATGAGTTTGGTCAGGGCACGGGCAATCTTTAATTTTACCTGGCGGTTCGCTTCGTATCGTTTGTCTGTTTCTTTCATTTGAATGCTCCTGTTCGTATGTGCTATGGATGTGTGCTGGTGGGTGGGACAGAATATGATATTCGTTTCTTACGATTTGCATTTGATATGTGCATTGGTTCATTACGCAAAGAGCGTTATTTTTCTTAGCACTGTATTTTTCTTGCTGTCAGGCTGTCCTTTCCGTTGCTTTGACCGGATGCCGGCTCTGTCCGTCTGATGCGGATACCACATTCCGTCTGAAAGAGACGCTAAGAATTCCGTTAAAGTTTCCGTATCTTCCGGCACCCGGCACATATTCGCATCCATGCTTAAGATGTGCCTCGCTGGCACGTCCCTGTGCCAGCGTTGCCGGTTGCTGCCGGAATTCTAAGCGTCTCTAACAGACTGCATATATCGTATCCGCATTCAGGCGAACAGAGTCCGGCATACTGTCAAACATTGGAAAGACAGGCTTTATCGGCAAAAGAAAAATGCAGTGCAAGAAAAACCGCTCTTTGACGTTAGAAGCAATGTATGTATCAAATACAAATCGTAATAACAAATATAAAACGACTGTCCCACCCACCGGCACCACATCCGTATCATGATACAAAATGATATAAAATGTCTCACATCAAACCGTTGAAAAAAGGGAAAACTATGCTACAATGCTACTTATGCAGCCACAACAATGTGATATAAATTATCTCACATATAGTGTGGCATAGATACAGACAACAGTCAAGAGATGGAGACGAAAATGAAGATAATTACAGATACAGGATCTGATATATTAGAAATCGAAGCAAAGGCAATGGGTGTGGATCTGGTGCCGATTTCGGCAAACTTTGCAGATGTTATATTCGACCGGAATACAGAAGAGAATTTCAAAGCATTTTATGAGAAACTGCGCAGCGAGGAACAACTTCCGGTATCCAGCCAGCCATCACCGGCAGCATTTTTAGAAAAGTATGAAGCGGCAGAAGAAGCAGGCGAAGAAGTGTTGGTGATACTCATTTCCTCAAAACTTTCAGGAACTTATAACGGAGCGGTGCTGGCGAAGGAAATGTGCGGATATGAAAAGATATATATCGTGGATTCCCTGCAGGCATCCTTATCCCTGCGGCTTCTGGTGGAGTATGCCGTGAAGTTAAAAGAAGAAGGTAAAAATGCAGAAGAGATTGCAGGAATCTTAGAAGAAGTAAAGAACCGCACCTATCTTACCGGTGTTCCATCCACATTATTATATTTGAAAAAGGGCGGACGTATTTCTCCGGTAGTTGCAGCGGTGGGAAATGTAATGGGAATCAAGCCGGTGCTGCTGCTCCGGAATGGAGAGATTGAAGGCTATTCCAAAGCCCGCGGCATGAAAGCAGCCAAAAGCGGAATGCAGGCATTTTTGAAAAAAGGAGAAGTGGATAGCTGCATGCCGGTAGAATTTGCTCACAGCAATAATCCGGAAATGGGAGAGGAATTCCGGAAAGAAACCATGGAAGCTTTTTCCCTGACAGAAAGCAGCTTACATGAAGTTGGAATGGCAATCGGAACCCATATCGGACCGGATGCACTGCTGATGGCATTTATTTTAAAAGAAAGCATGAAATAAGAATTTTCAGATTTAAGGATTCTTTAATAATTGATTCGTTATAGTAGAACCAGCAAAGGAAATAAAACTTTGCCGGTTCTTTTTTTGCTTTACAGGAAATTGACTGCAAAGTAAAAAACGCTCCGCGAGGATGCACACTGCGGCGTATAAGGTAGATGTCGCAAGCGACCGCCGCAGGCGCGGGAATGTGCCAAGGCACATTTTTTGTTACAAGTAGCGAGAAAATCGCAAAGCGCGTTTCGCGTAGTTGAGGTATACTAAGAGGATAGAAAGGAGCAGAAGATGTTTTGGGATATCTTACGCAAAGACTTAAAGCGAAAGAAAACAATTAATATTGTAATTTTGCTGTTTATTATTTTAGCTGCCATGTTTGTGGCAAGCGGGCTGAACAATGTACTGACGGTAGTAAATGGAACCGATTATTATCTTAATCAGGCAGACATTGGAGATTATGTAGTATTGACCCAGCAGGGGGATGGCGGTGTGCCGGAGCTTTTGGATACCTGTCAGTATGTAAAAGACTACCGCATGGATCATATTATGTATGCAGCCAAGGGGAATATCAAGGCAGAGGGAAAAGAACTTGATATAGCAAACAAGGCAATGATCATAGAATCCATTTCCGAAAGTGAGATACATTTTTTCACAAAGGATAATAAGGAGCTTACAAAAGTGCCTGAGGGTGAGGTCTATGTCACAGGAAATTTCTTAGATGCAAATGATTTAAAAGAGGGAGATAAACTTACGATTACCCATGGCAAAAACAGTGTGGAGTTTACGATTGCCGGAAAAGCAAAAGATGCGCTGCTGGGTTCTGAATTTATGGGAAATAAAAGATTTATTTTAAATGAAGCGGATTATCAGAAATTTGCATCGGATGAAAGTCTTGCAGAATACCGTGGCGAGATTATTTATATTGACACAGACAATCCATCGGAAATAGCCTCTTTGTTAAGCAATGCATCCAACATCCTATTTAACCGGGGACGGGACATTTTTAAATTATGTTATGTCATGGATATGATTGGGGCATTTGTGGTGCTGGTTTTAAGTGTATGCTTGATGATAGTATCCTTTGCAGTGTTGAAATTTACGATTACTTTTACGGTGACAGAAGAATACCGGGAAATCGGTGTCATGAAAGCCATCGGAATTACGGACTTTAAGATACGAAGCCTTTATCTTGTAAAATATCTGATGCTGGCTGTTGTGGGAGCAGCAATTGGATTCCTGGCAAGCATCCCATTTGGCAATATGCTGCTGCAGTCTGTGACAGAAAATATGATGTTGGGAAACAGTCATGCCATTACGGTAAATTTCATAGGAGCAGTCATTGTTATTGCAGTTACTATCTGGTTTGCATACCGGTGTACCGGAAAAGTAAAGAAGCTGACACCGGTGGATGCTATTCGAAACGGTCAGTCCGGAGAACGCTTTAAAAAGAAATCCATTTACCGGCTGGGAAAAAGCCGTTTTAACAGTACCTGGTATCTGGCAGTCAATGATATTTTAAGCAGTCCAAGACGGTTCCTTACGATTATATTGTCCTTTTTCCTCTGTTCCGTTTTTATGCTGGGAGTGGTTATTACAACAGATACCATGAAAAGTAAGAATCTGATTACGACATTTGGAAAAGAAAGTGATGTCTACATATCAGATGTATCACAGGCAATGGGGAATATGGCAGGAAAGACCCGGGCTGATTTGGCAAAAGAATTAGATGACCTGGCAGAAGAACTTACGGAAGAAGGCATGCCATCGGAAATGTCTGTCGAGATACAGTATACTATAAAGATAAACTTTCACAGCTTCATATAGGGTTTAACATGGGGGAGTATCAGAATTTTCTGGTGAAGGCAGATACAGAACGTTTGCTGGAAGTATTGCAGAATATCATAGAAAATGCTATAAAATATGGTAGTGGCAAAAAAAATTGGTATATCAATTTCAAAAGAAGAAGACTGTGTGCTGATTACCGTGGAAAATACAGGAGAAGTTCTTCCGGCAGAAGAACTTCCGCATCTTTTTGACAGCTTCTATCGTGGCTCTAATGCAGGAAACCAGGAAGGAAGCGGACTGGGGCTTTATATATGCAGAAAGCTGATGCATAAAATGAACGGGGATGTTTTCCTGAAACAGGAAGAAAATCTTTTTTCGGTAACTGTGGTAGTGGGGATGGCAAATTAGTCAATGGAAAAAGCAGGAAGAAAATGTAATATGATAAAAGCAGTTTTATTTGATATGGACGGAACACTCATTGATACAGAGAAATACTATAGAATCTGCTGGCCTAAGGCAATGGCGCATTTTGGCTATGAAATGAGTGATGAGCAGGCATTGTCCATGCGTTCCTTAGGACAACCCTTTGCACCGACGCATTTAAAGGAAATGTTTGCAGATGAGAATCTTGACTATCCGGCTATCCGGGCTTACCGGAAGGAATTGATGGAGGAATATCTTGCAAAGAACGGTATTGAGATAAAAAGAGGAGCTATTGAGTTATTGAATTTCTTAAAAGAAAAGAAAATCCGGCGGGCAGTTGCAACGGCAACCGACATGGAACGGACAGAAAGATATTTAAAGCAGATAGGACTATATCCGTACTTTGATGAAATCATCAGTGCAACCATGGTAGAACATGGAAAGCCGGCACCGGATATCTATACTTTTGCATGTGCACAACTTGGACTTGCTCCGGAAGAATGCCTTGCGGTGGAGGATTCGCCCAATGGGGTTATGAGTGCTTGTCGGGCAGGCTGTCAGGTGGCAATGGTCCCGGACCAGACACAGCCAGATGATGAATTAAAAAAGAAACTTACGATATGTGTAAATACACTGGATGAATTGAAAAACTTATTTTCATAAAATGGGAGAGGAAAGATGAATTTTTTATTTGATACCTCAATTGATGTGAGCCGCAGACAGTTTTATGTGCTGGCAATGGGAAGCTGTATCGGAAATCTGGCAGGATTTATTGGAAATGCATTGATTTTCGGATGGAGCGGAACAACGATTTTCTGCGGAATCTGTATGTTACTTATGGTTGCAGGAAGTTTCATTGGAATTAAAAAAGGACAGATACGTTATGCGTCTTATTTGATGATAGCAGTATTAAGCCTTGTGGAATTTCCGGCACTGTATTATATATATCAGACGGGAACGATTGTATACATGGTACTTGCGATGGTAGCAATTGCGATTTTTATTCCAACCGGAAATGCAATCCGGTTTGCCGGCGTGGTAATTGTAGCAGATGTGGCAGCAGTTATTTTAGCCTATATGAGACCGCTGGAAAGTGAAAAACTGTCAAAAGAAGTCGTGCTGCAGAGCACACTTTGTTCCCTGCTTATCGTTTTACTTTGTGTCTTTTTAATTTCTATCCTGCTTCAGATGCAGAGACAGAGACAGGAAGAAGAAGTAAAGAAGTTGAATGAACAGTTGAAAGATGCCGCAGATAAAGATGCACTGACCGGAATCTATAATCGTCGTTATTTAAATCAGTATCTGGGAGACCTTATTCTGGATGAGAAGGAAGAATTTGATGCGGTACTGATTGACCTTGACTTCTTTAAACATGTGAATGACACATACGGACATGGATTTGGAGATATTATTCTGGTGGAATTTGCAAGACTTTTAACAAAGCATGTAAAGAACAAAGGGATTGCAGTACGCTTTGGCGGAGAAGAATTTATGCTGGTTTTAAAGGGGATGAACACGGATGAAATCGGTAAAATGCTAGAGCATATAAGACGGGAATATAAGGAATTTACAAAGCATGAAAAGAATATCGAATGTTCTTTCAGCAGTGGAGTACAGCATTATACAGAAGGGATTGCTGTTACGGTATTATACCGCTTAGCGGATGAGAAGCTCTATGCTGCAAAAGAACGGGGAAGAAACCAGGATGTATTTGATTTAGAATAATAGAAAGATAAAAAAGGGGCGAGAAACGAAAAGGAACATCAGGAGGATTCGTTTGTGAAAGGGAAAAAGTTTTTAGTAATGATATTAAGTGCAGCGTTGGGAATGTCAACGTTTGCGGCTTGCGGAAGCAGAGTCGTGGAGTCGGAGAAAAAGACCATAGAAACAGAGGCAGAGACTGAGACGGAAGAAACGGAAAACTCAGAAGAGGTGACAGAGGAGACAGAAACGGAAAATGTGGATGAAGATGACATTTTTGCACAGCTTGCAGGAGAAAGCTTTATGTTTACCAGCGGAGCCGGTGCATGGGATTCTACATTGATTTTATCCGAGGATGGCTCTTTTGTGGGAAATTATCATGATGCAGATGCGGGAGATAGCGGGGATGGATATCCAAATGGAACCCTTTACTATTGTGATTTCTATGGAAAATTCACCCAGCCGGAAAAGATAAATGATTATACCTATGAGATGCAGTTGGAGAATATTGCAACGAAGGAAACAGAAGGCGACACGGAAATTAAAGGCGGCGTGAAATATATTTACACGGGACCGGCTGGCTTGGAAGAGGTTTATGATTTATATATTTATCTGCCGGGTGCACCGTTAGATGAATTGCCGGAAAGATTCCTGGACTGGGCATCCATTGGTCTTACCGATGAGGATACGACGCTTCCATTCTATGCAATTTTTAATACGCTGACCTTTGATACCTTTTTAGGACCGAGTGGAGATAAGGTTACGGTAAATGATAAAACCACAACTTCCGATGTATCCATAGAGAGTGAATTGCAGAAAATCGAGGAGAAAGCAGCAACCATGCAGGAAGACCTTTCCAGTGGAGAACTGGCACAGCAGGAAATGAATACCCTGTCTCTGCAGTTGTATCAGTTGTGGGATAATGAGCTGAATTCTATCTGGAGCCGTTTAAAAGAGACTTTGGATGAGGACACTATGACGACTCTTACCCAGGAAGAGCGTGACTGGATTAAGACAAAAGACAGTGCAGTAGAGGAAGCCGGCAAAGATGCCGAGGGCGGAAGCCTGCAGCCATTATTGGAAAATGATAAGGCGGCAGAATTAACAAGAAACAGGGTATATGAACTGGCAGAGTATTTGAAATAAAAAGATATTTTAGCGAGGAAAAATGGTTACATTAAATGATTACTTATACTCCGGAGCAACGGTGTTCCGGATATTGAAAAAGTATACGCAGGACCTCCGGGCATCCGCAAAAGTATCAAAAAATGAAGTGGATCTGGTGCACTGCAATTTCCTGATTCAGATTATGGAGCTGTTAGAGCACAATGATTTCCTGACAGCGCAGTCCCAGAAAATCCGTGAGTTCTACAAATATATGGCAATGGAATATCCTTATCTTTCCTTTACTTTTAAAGGAAGAATCAAGTCACTGATTCGTGCGGAGGGCAAATTCAACGGCTATATTGTAGAGTACATTTATGATTATTATAAAAAGAATAAAAGCTATCCGGACATTGCAGAATTAAAGGAAAAGCTGAACTGCTTCCGTGATCTGATTGCATACCGGATTGTGATTTCCATGCCACGGTGTCATTTGAAAAATCATGAGAACCGCGAAGAAGAGGAATTAAAGCACCTTTATCAGATTGCAAATGTGCTGCCACAGTTTTTAGAGGAGCGTGGATTTACGGCAGAGCCGACAGGCGGTGTCTTAAGAAGCAGTTCCCCGCTTTTGGATGATGCTGTAAAACCATATTACCGGGATTATATCACCAGCGAAAAGGAGGACGATTACAAATCCTTACATATTACTTTTTATGATAACAGTGCGAGATGTTATGTGGAAATGCAGCTTCGCACAAAGCAGATGGATGACATTGCAGAAATCGGTTCCGCCAATCATATTAATTATGAGAAAAAGCAGGAAGCATCCAGAGCACGCCGGGATACCATCCCGGAGGGAGAATGCATTTATTTTGATGAAGCTTATGAACGGTGCAGGCGTTTGCAGGAACTGGAGCTTTCCGGTGTGGATGTCGACATGTTTACAGCAGTAAGCAACAGCCTGATGAATGACGGCTGCGGCTTATACCGGGGAAGACTGATTCTTCCCTATGAGCATTTGTCGAGATTTCAGAATGATTTGATTGATTAGAAATAGAACAGAATGGAAGCGTATGAAACGGAGAAGGCAGCTATGGGTGAAAATATGGAAAAGGAACAATGGATGAAAGAGAGTCTCCAGATGCAGAAGGCAAGCTGGATTCAGGATGAAATCACAAAGCGCAGAGAGCGGGAAGATGAGTTGCTGCAGCAGATTTTTATGGAACAGAAAATGTTGCAGGAACTGGACGAAGACATGGACGAAAATATGGCACATGCCAGAGAAGGCCGCAAATACCGGGAGGACATGAAGGAGCGGGTCAATGACCGGGTATATGAAATCCATGACCTGAGTGCAGATAAGCGAGAGGGAATGCGGGAATACAAATATGCATACCGCAGAGGCTACGCCCTTGCCATGTTTTTCTTTTCACTGGCATTGTGCGTCTTTGTAGGCTTTTTACATGGAATCACATCACAAATCTGTCTGATGCTGATGTTCTTTACCGGCGTGCAGGCTGCCATTTTTGTACATCAGAAGCAGTGCTTCTTTCTCTGGAGACTTATCTGCGATATTTTCTCAGCAGTAGTTTTCCCGGTGATGCTGGTTCTCTTTATCGGCTATGAATTAAAGTACGGCTTCTACGATTTCCTGCTTCCAATCTGCCTTATCGTAGGACTGGTGCTGCTGGCACTTACCACAGCATCCTATTTCCTCTACGATCCATACCGCAGTGCCCGCCGCAGAGTCGGTGATGCCAAGAGCATGATCCGTTCTATCGAGCGTTCCGCCAAAAAGCAGGTCAAGAAGAGCCAGAAGCAGCAGGCGAAAGACGAGCTTCGCCAGAACCGCCTGCAGCAGAAGGAGCAGGATAAAGCCGAGAAGCTTCGCATCAAAGAAGAGCAACGCCAGGAAAAAGAGCTTAAGAAAGCCGCGCAGCGCGAAGAACAGCAAAAACTACGTGACGCAAAGAAGCAGGAAGCCTTAGAGAACCGCGAAGAGAAGAAGCTTGCCCTCATGGACGCTGTGGCAGCCAAGAAAGAGCAGTTCCGGGAGAAGTTCCGGAAGGATGGGGGAGTGGAAGAAACGGAAGAAGAGGAGAAGGAGAAAGCGGAAGAGGGCGTTTTGGCTTCGAATGAAGGCACGGAAGATGCAGAAAATGCAGAGCAGGGCGAGACAGTAGTTGTGGAAGATGCGGTGCAGGAAGAAGAGGCTGTGCCGGAGGATGTAGCGCAGGAAGAAGAGACGTTAGAAGAGGAAAACGTGCCTGAGGATGTTGTAACATCGGAGGATACTGCGGATTCGGGGGAGAATGAGGTAGTTTAGAGTTCAGATGAGGACGAGGAAGAGGAAGAAATCGTGACGGGGATGGAAAAATAATTAGATAAGGATAGAGATATAAGTATAAAATAGGAATCATAGAAAGTATTGTCGAATTGGGGCGTGAAGCAGATTGATAAGAGGGGAGATTTTGACGGTTTTTATTAAAAAAGGTTGCAATTTGGAGGAGGGAGATGCATAATATTTATATAGAATTTGGGGGAGAGAATGAGTATGGAAAAGTTAAGTAAATATGATAAAAAGAAATTAGAAGTTCACAAAAGATATGATGCGTAAGGGCATTGGTCGTTTGTGAATTTTTTTGTTGGGGTAAATTAGGGAGATATTAGAACCAAAATATTGGAATATTTGAGAAATATTGATAAAAGGAATTCTTATATGGATTAGTGGAGAAAAAGTTTAATGAAGATAGAAGTGGTAGACATAAATGATTGATGAAAGTTAAAACTATCATGGGAAGAACCAATAAAAAGTTATTTGATAAAGGAAAATAGACAATGTCAAAAATAATATTTTTTTATGATGAATCCGAACATAGTAGAAGGTTAACGCAAGATACGCTATCGGCAAATAATTTTGCAGACAATTTTTTGGCTGGCATAATTGGATATTCAGATAGTAATAGTTTTAATGTTGAAAAAGCATATGATGAATTTGAAAAAAAATATAAAAAACTATACACTGTTGAAGGCGAATTGAAAAGTACCATATTAAGGCAATCAAAATATAAATCGGGATTAGTTTCATTCAAAAAGGTTGATTTGTGTCTTTTGAATGATTTATTAGATTTAATAATTTCTAATGATATGTACTTGTATATTTGTTTGTTTAACAAAATTGAATATATCATAATTCAGTTATTGGACGGATATAAAAATTCTTTGGTTGTTGATGCAGATAGTTTAAAGTATTCGGTTGCAAAATTAGTTTCGCTATACAGGCCTCAAAATGTGTATGATGCGATGTATAAAAAAAGCGAAGATTTTATAAAGGAATTAAGAAAGTTTTTAATTGAGGTCAAAGATGAAAATGAAAGAGAGAAAAAAAGGGAAACAGAATCGTTAGCAATTGAAGAATTACTTATGCTTCTTGAGAACTGTTCTGATGATTTTGTTATTGATTGGGATTATAAAATTGCATTTTTGGGATTTAGTAAATATTTGGATGAAATAGAAATTGAGGATTATCAGCTAATTATTGACAAAGAAGGGAATGGGAAAACATTAAAAGCAGCAGAATTAGTTGGAATAAGAAATTGCAGTGAGGCAGATTCTAAAGAAATTATAGGCTTAAGAATTGTCGATTTTATTGCGGGGATAAGTTCTTCATTTATTAAATCTATACATAATAGTTTTGAATATGGTTCTACTGAAGAAACCAAAAAACTACTCTTTCTAAATAAAGCATGGTTTTATGTTCAAAGTAACAGTTTAGAAGTATATAAAAAACTTAAAAAGGTGATTATTGAACAGCATAAGGTATGGTATAAGACTTATTGTGGAAATTATTCTGATGATTTTCTCTACTTTATATGTATACTTAATTATTTCTCAAGGTTTTGTGACATTGAAGAGTTCAATAAATTGACACCAGAGCAACATCAAAATAATTTGAATGATTTGGCGGTTAAGTCATTAGGTGAGAGATTTGAAGTGCTTAGACATAAATTACCTATTGAGAAAATTAGAGTGGAAGAAGATGGTGTTTATTATAATAAGCAAGGGGCAAAATGCTATGTAGATTATAAAAGGTATAAGATGTTACCAATAGAAGCTAATAAAAGGAAAAAATTCAGTGTACTTAGTGTTGGAATGCTTGGAAAAATGGAAAAACCATGTGTAACAATTTTGGAAAATGATGTGCCGATATGTTATTTATTGCCAGATGAATTAACGGAATGGGCTATAATGTTGATAACTATAGCCGATATGGGGCAAAATCTATTTCCTTCATTTGTAGAATTTGGAATTATTGATAAAAGATTTTATGCAGAGATATTATAAAAGATGGTGTTTAAGGTAATTTTTCTTTAAATTAAATAACTTATGAATGTATAGAAAGAAGATGATTATATGTATATTTCAGAATTGGAAATCGATGGATATAAAAACTGCAATAAGAAGTCCAAAATATCATTTAATCCAGGAATTAATATTCTAGTGGGAGAAAATGCATCTGGAAAAACAACGATTATTGATGCAATACGAATGATATTAAGGGATTCTGAACAAGGTTATATTACAGAAAATGATTTTTATAAATCATTTGAAAAAGATGATCAAAAAAGAAATATCTTAATAAATTTGAAAATGAAGAATTTAAGTCCAGAAGAAAAAATTACCTTTTTATCATGGTGTAATGCTGACTTTGAAGCAGAACTTCATTTAGAAATTGAGAAAGAACCAAATCAAAAAGGGTACTTTAAGAAAAGTATTTGGGGCGGCAAAGCAAAATCAAGTGCATTTGAAGAAGAAACATTTGATAATATAGATGCAATATATCTTCCGGCACTTAGAAATGCTGAGGAGAAACTTACAAATGGTAAAAAATCTAGACTTGCGTTGCTGTTAAAGCATCAATATAAGGATGATGATAGAAAAGAGCAATTGGTTGAGGCGTTTAGTGCTTTTAATCACTCTATTATAAAAAATAAGGATAGCAAGTATAGTGAGATTGAACAAGCTAAGACGGATATAAATACAGCGATAAAAGAATCTATGGGAACAGTATTTGGGCAAAGTGTAAATTTGCAGTTTTCGGAAAGTTCTTTTGCTTCAATTTTGCAAAATATTAAGATGGTCTTTTTTCCTCATATTGGGGAGATGGATGAAAAAAAGTTTCGTGATGTAGCAATAAATAGCCTTGGATATAATAATTTGCTTTATATAGCTACGGTATTTGCAGAGTTGGAAGTTGTAAATAAAAATCATAGTTTGTTTACTGTGTTATTGATAGAAGAACCTGAAGCACATTTGCATCCACAAATACAGTCAAAATTAATTAAGTATTTGCAAAAAATGGCAAGTGAAAAAGAAAACTTACAAATAGTTGTAACTACTCATTCAGCGGTAATAGCCGCTTCTGTTGGCATAGATGCTATTATACATATAAAAGGAATAGAGGATGGAATTTCATCAAAAAAAATTAGGGATTTTCAGTTGGAGGACAATATAAAAAAATATTTAAATAGATGGATGGATATTACAAAATCCACAATTCTATTCTCTAAGGGAGTAATCTTAGTAGAAGGTATATGTGAGGCAATGTTATTGCCAGCTTTGGCAACTATTGTATTAGCGGAATATAATCAAGGTAGAAATCAGAAACTACCAAATTCATTGGAAGAAGCTGGAGTCTCAGTAGTAAATGTAAATGGTATTAACTTTAAGTATTTCTTTCCATTGTTCTGCGATCCTGAAGGTTGGGATGATGAAAGGCTTCCAATTCGTTGTAGTGGGATTACAGACAAAGATCCAGAAACAATAGAAATAACTGATGCTGGGGGGAAAAAGATAAAGCGAAAAATATATCCGATTGAAACTGAAGAAATTAAAGGTGGAAATGAGGTAATTAGTTTAGCAACAAAGTTGGAGTTAACTAAACAAGCAAGATTATATGTCTCTCCTTTAAAAACTTTTGAATATGATTTTGCAATGTGTGGAAACTTTGCATTGATGGCTGAAGTAATAAGAGAAGGTTGGCAAAAAGGAGATGAAAGTAAGAGTGGTGTTAAGAATGAGTGTAAAATAATTAGTGAAAAAAAGAATAAATATGATGGGGATAATGAAAATAGAAGAAATGATGCGAAGTATATTTATGAACATATTGATAGCAATGAATTAGGAAAAGGTATTTTTTCGCAATTGTTATTAGAAAAGATAGAACAAGGGGAGAAAGTAAAGGTTCCTGATTATATTAAAAAAGCAATTATTTGGTCATGTGGAGGAGATTATGACGAAGGAAGAATGTCAAGAGAAAATAGCGAAAGTAATCTGTAAAAAATCAGAGGGGGTTACATGTGATGAATGCTTTAGAATGTCAAAGGGGACTATATGTGCTGGATTTGAAAAGTGTAGAATTTCTGAAAAAACAGTGGAACAATTAAACTATGTTTTGGCTTCAAAGAAAGATAATGCCTTTTTAAGTGCCTGTGCCGGAAGTGGAAAAACTGAAGTGGTGGGTATGAAAGCTGCATATGAGATAAAGCAGTGGAATGATAGAAATAAAGGAATTGCGGTTTTATCATTTACAAATGACGCAACGGAAGTAATCAAGAATAGAGTAAGTATGTTCGCTGGAAGGAATGGAACATATCCACATTATATTGGTACATTAAGTAGTTTTATTCATAGTTATATAGTACAGCCTTTTGCATATAAATTCGTTGGATATCGAGCTGAAAATTCGGATTGTTCATTACATATAGTTGAAGAAGGTGTACCTATATATTCAAGGCATTGGTTAAAGAATTATGAATGTTCAATTCCTTATTTAAGTTCTCGAAATAAGAGAAGTTCTATATATGCTCATCAAATTGGATTTGATTTTATAAAAAAAGATTTTTATTTTTATGTTGGAAATCGTTTAATTTGGCTTAAAGATTATTATCAGAGTAATAGTATCCAAGAGTATATATGTGAGCGTAGGGAAAAAAAACCACATTTTTGGGAATGGAACTATGTAAAAGAATGTTTTAGCAATTGTAAAAAGAAATTTTGGAAACAAGGTTTTGCGAATTTTGATGATTTAAATTTTTTAGCAGTTAGAATTCTTAAAAAAAATATAGGAACCGAAATTGCAAAGCGTTTTCCACTGATTCTTATTGATGAATGCCAAGATTTATCTGGGAATGAATTGGAGGTATTAAGACAGATACAAGAAAAGGGATGTTGTATACATTTAATTGGGGATTTGCATCAGAGCATTTATGATTTTAAAAGAGTAAATCCAGATATTATCGCAGAGTATATAAAAGATTTAAAAAAATATGAATTGAACAGCAATTTTAGAAGTTGCAAAGAAATAGTATCTTTTTCGGAAAAATTGATTGGCAAATCAAATAGTATTAGTGAAAACGTTGAAAGCAAATTTGGAAACCAGGCATTAGTATACGTTGAGTATAAAACGCCAGAAGAAGCTGTAGAAAAATATGCAAGTTTATTAGATAGAATGGGGTGTAAAACATATAAGAATAGGATATTGGTAAAACAAAATTCTTTGCGTAAACAATTAGAACGGTCTACTAAAAATGAGTTTGACACAAAAGAACCTCTTATTGTAGCAGTGCAGTTATGGAAAGAGAAAAATCAGAATAAGATGAGCTTAGCCTTAGAATTAGCAGGATTACAGGTTTCTAAGTGGTTTGGTGGTGGAAGAACAAAGAAAAATTACTATTGTCCGCAAGAAATAACTTCTGTTTTTGCTTGGCGTATCTATTTAATGAAAGTTTTGAATGATATTGAAAAATTGGAAATATTAATGGATTTTAACCAAACATATGGAAAATGGCATGAAAATGCAAGAAAAGAATTGAATAGAATTTTAGAAAGCCAATATGATATTATTGCAAATTATGATAAAGGAGATGCAAGAAAAATTGGAAATATAGTTAATGGGAATAATTTCAAGGTGAGTAGTGGCAATAAAGATGTGATAATCAATGACTTAGAAGGAAATTTTATTACTGACATTCCTATAATGACAATTCATGGAAGTAAGGGATGTACTTATGATACCACGTTAGTAATCTCTAGTGAGAATGCAAAAAGTGAAGGAGGACATTGGAAGTCTCATTGGATTGAAGGGAGTGGTGAGGAAAAGAGAATTGGTTATGTTGCTAGCACAAGGGCGAAATATCTTTTAGTGTGGGGAGTTCCTGAACTAAAGAAAAAAGATAGAGAACTTCTTGAAAATTATGGTTTTATATCTGTTGAAAAGGTAACATATAAGCTGGATGATCAGAAAAGTACTTAAGAGAATTCGATGGAACAGAGAACAATTACATTATCTACGATAATGATTTGATACAAAAATAAATAATATTGTAAACGGTAATAAAATTATTATAAAGAAGATATGTTTGGAAAAACGAAAATTTTGGCATAAAGACATTTGATGTGAAAATGTGACTGATAGGCTTACTGGGCGATGGATGCAGTTATTTCCACTACACGGTACTTATGATGTGATAGAAGCAGCTTTTGCAATGGCACTAGAAGATGATTTACTTCATAATAAGGCGGAATTTTCTAATGGCCTTGATTTACGGAATCGATATATTCATGATACGAATTCTCTAGATGAACAACAACAGCAGAATGACTACATTGTTTTATTAAAAATGTTCATAATTCTCGTAATCAAAATTAATGAAGAGTTTTGCCTACAGGATAAAATATCAAAGAATGGTGCTGACTTTTATGAAATATGATTACTTAGTCAAAATCAAGTTCAATTTAGTCATTTTTATACAAATGACTAAATTGAACTTGATTTTGACTAAGATTATATATATAATTCAATTAGGATATTTTTGTGAATGTGACGAAGTTGAACTTGAAATGAGGCAATTAAAATGAAACAATTCGATTATACGGAAAAATGGAAGAAATTGCTTACACCAGAAATTGTAAGTTATCTTACAACAATTCATGAGTACAAAGGTAAACAGTACTTGATTGCTGAACGTCACGCTGATGTGCTGGAAAATCTTGTTGAGATGGCAAAGATTCAAAGTACAGAGAGCTCTAATAAAATTGAAGGTATTTATACTTCTGAGGAACGTTTGAAAAAGATTGTTTTGGATAAGACAATGCCAAGGACAAGAAATGAGCGTGAGATAGCAGGATACAGGGATGTACTTAATACTATACACGAGAATTTTCAGCATATTCCGATTCGTGATACATTTATATTACAGCTTCATAGAGATTTATATAAATTTGAGAATGCTTCTAATGGAGGAAGATTCAAGACTTCTGATAATATTATTGAGGAAGAGGATGAAAAGGGTAATAAGTTTGTTAGATTCAGACCCTTACCTGCATGGGAAACTCCAGACGCAATTATAAATTTGTGTACAGCATATAATGAGGCAATTAACCAAGGCGAAGCAGACTCTCTTTTGTTAATATCGATGTTTATTATAGATTTCTTATGCATTCATCCATTTAATGATGGAAATGGAAGAATGAGTAGATTATTGACTTTATTATTGCTATATCAGAATGACTATATTGTTGGAAAATATATCAGCTTGGAAAAGCTAATAGAGCGAACAAAAGGCAGTTATTATGATGCTTTACAGGAAAGTTCGCAAGGATGGATGGAAGATGAGAACAATTACGAGCATTTTGTGAAATATATTTTGGGGATAATTACTGCGGCATATCGAGATTTTTTTGATAGAACCAAGATTGTTGAGGAAAAGAGAATACCTAAGCCAGATAGAATTGAAGAACTGATAAAGAATCACATAGGTACAATTACTAAGGCTGAGATTGTAAAAGTAGCGTCAGGAATAAGTACAACTACAGTACAGCGGACACTAACAGATTTGGTTAAGACAGGGAAGATAATAAAGATTGGAAATGGCCGCTATACAAAGTATAAGTGGAACTGGGATAAGGAGATTTAGAAAATGATTACAGGCGAATTAAAAAATAAAATAGACAGTTTATGGGAGATTTTCTGGACTGGAGGTCTAACAAATCCGTTAGATGTAATTGAGCAGATGACATATCTTATGTTCATTCACGATTTAGATGTGTCTGATAATACACATGCAAAAGAAAGTGCTCTGCTTGGTCTTCCATATGAAAGTGTATTTGCCGAGAAAGTAAAAATTGGTGAGAGGATTATTGATGGAACACAACTTAAGTGGTCTGTTTTCAGGGACTATCCGGCTGATAGAATGTATTCTGTAGTGCAGGAAATGGTATTCCCGTTTATTAAGAATCTGCATGCTAATAAAGATAGTGCCTTTTCAAAATATATGGATGATGCAATTTTTAAGCTTCCTACACCATTAATGCTTTCCAAGGTTGTAGATGCAATGGATGATTTATATACACAGATGGCAAAACTGAATGATTCAGATGCCAGAGGAGATGTATATGAGTACCTTCTTTCAAAGCTGGCTACAGCAGGGGTAAATGGTCAGTTTAGGACGCCTCGTCATATCATTAAAATGATGGTAGAACTCATGGATCCTAAAGCCGATGATGTAATCTGCGATCCGAGCTGCGGTACAGCAGGATTTCTGGTGGAAGCAGGAGAGTATCTGTGGGCTAATAAGAAAGATGAAATCTTCTATGATAAACAGAAAAAAGATCATTTTATGAATCATATGTTCCATGGTTATGATATGGATAGAACTATGCTTCGTATAGGAGCAATGAACATGATGAATCATAGAGTAGAAAGCCCATTTATTGAATACAGAGACAGTTTGTCCGATCAGAATCCAGATAAGGATAAATATTCGCTGATTCTTGCAAATCCACCTTTCAAGGGAAGCCTTGATGCAGACATTGTATCAGCAGATTTGTTAAAAGTGTGCAAAACAAAGAAAACAGAGCTTCTTTTTTTAGCATTGTTTGTTCGTATGCTTAAAGTTGGCGGTAGATGTGCCTGTATCGTTCCTGATGGAGTATTATTTGGTTCTTCCAAGGCTCATAAGGATATACGAAAAGAAATTGTGGAAAATCAGAGACTCGAAGCAGTTATCTCAATGCCTTCTGGTGTGTTCAAACCATATGCTGGAGTATCGACTGCCATTCTGATATTTACAAAGACAGAGCATGGTGGAACAGACAATGTATGGTTCTATGATATGCAGGCAGATGGATTTAGTCTGGATGACAAGCGGTCTTCAATTGCTGATAATGATATTCCGGATATTATTGAAAGATTCCGTAACCGTGATGCTGAGTTAGATAGAAAACGTACAGATAAGTCATTTATGGTGCCTAAGCAGGAAATCGTTGATAATGCGTATGACCTTAGTATTAACAAGTATAAAGAAGTGGAGTATGTACCTGTAGAGTATCCGCCTACATCTGAGATTATGGCTAATATTCGTGAGATTGAGATTGAGATTGGGAATGAGATGGAAGAGTTGGCAAGATTGTTAGGAGAATGAGATTATGGCGAAAGTAAGTAAACGAGGTGGATTTTCCGATAGAAATAAAATTAAACCGGAAAATACAGAGATTCAGTTAAAAGAGTTTGATAAGAGAACTAGAGTACAATTGCAAAATATGATTAGCCAGTTTTATAAGGAAATATATGGTGATGAATATTATGATGGAGAAAACATACAGGAATTTTTAAGATATGTTATCGGAACCATTTATTCGGAACCTGTGGATACTAGTCGGACTTATTATGAGAATGAAGTGTTTAAAATAATTAATAATACCATACAAGAGGATGATTATGATGACGTTTTGACTCTGATAGAAGCAATTATTCAGTATTGGGATTTGTATCTAAGAGATGTGAGAGGATATGACTATTATAATGCTTATGATAATAGTTATCGAAGCCGCTCTATTTATGAAATCGCCAATTCATATTTACAAAGAGAATATGTAGGATATAGATTCATAGATGAGCAACTTACACCAATAAGTGATGATTATGAGCTGGAAGCAGTAAAACAGGCATTGAATAATCCTTATTCGCCTGTATATGAGCATTTATCTAAAGCTAATAAGTTGCTTGGAGATAGAACAGCTCCTGATTATGAGAACTCTATCAAAGAAAGTATTAGTGCAGTTGAAGCGTTATGTGAAATACTTACTGGAATAACGGGGAAAGAGGCTTCATTGGGAAAGCTGTTAAAAAAATTAGAAGATAATGGTGTAGTAATTCATGCAGGAATGAAATCGGCTTTTAATATGCTCTATGGATATACATCGGATGCTAATGGAATAAGACATGCTGGCAATATTGGTGGACCATTATCAACATTTGAAGAAGCAAAATTTATGTTGGTGTCGTGTAGTGCTTTTGTGAATTATTTGATTGCAGTTAGTGCGAAATGATAGAATAGAAAGGAAGACAAATTCGGATTTGTTGGGATGATGTAGATGGCAAAATATAAACTGGGTGATGTTTGTGAGATTGTATCTGGCAGTACACCTAAAACAAATATAGAAGAATATTGGGATGGTGATATCAAGTGGATAACACCAGCAGAGATAAATGATGATACATACATCATTACGGATAGTATAAGAAAGATTACAGACTTAGGAGCTAAAAAAACAGGCTTATCTCTATTTCCAGAAGGAACAGTAATTCTTTCGTCAAGAGCTCCTATTGGGAAGGTTGCGATAGCTGGATGTGCAATGTGTTGTAATCAGGGCTTTAAGAACTTGATTTGTTCTGACAAAATATTAAATAAGTATTTGTATTGGTTCTTAAAAGGAAATACACCTTATCTTAATTCTCTTGGTAGGGGAGCGACGTTTAGGGAAATATCAAAATCTATTGTTGCACAGATAGAGATAAATGTCCCTGATATTGTGTATCAGAAAGAAGTAGTAGATATATTAGAAAAAATAAGTGAAGTAATAACTCGTAGAAAACGGGAATTATTTGCATTGGACAACCTCATCAAAGCCCGATTTGTCGAGATGTTTGGAAATTTGAAAATAACAACCACAGTAGCAAGATATATTGCAGAACTTAGGGGTGGTAAGAGTTTGGCTGGAAATGAAAAATGTAAGAATAAAGTATTGAAAACAGGTGCAGCAACATTCGGATGGTTTGATCCTGAACAGTATAAATATTTGCCAACGGATTATGAGCCACTGGCAGAACATAAGGTTGAAGCTGGCGATGTAATTATTAGTAGAATGAACACCCCGGAACTTGTGGGTGCCTGCTCGTATGTATTTGAAGCACCGGAAGATATGTATTATCCGGACAGACTTTGGAAAGTAATTGCAAAAGCAGATACCAATCCAATTTTCTTATGGCAACTGTTGTGGGATAGAGAAATCAGGCGCCAGATTAAAGAAAAATCTGGTGGAACAAGCGGTACGATGCACAATATTTCCAAATCGAAGCTATTAGAGATTAAATGCATTGATGCACCAATAGAATTACAAAATCAGTTCGCCGACTTCGTCAAACAAGTCGACAAATCAAAAGTTGCTGTGCAAAAAGCATTAGACGAAACACAAATGCTGTTTGACAGTTTGATGCAGAAATATTTTATGTAATACAAGTATTAGGAAGGTGAAGTAAATGAATATAATAAATGATTTTTTCAAAGGAGGTGGAACATACAATAAAGTTTCTTTTGCAATTGGAGTATTATCTTTGATATTTAGTGTTATCAGTTATTATTCGGCAAATAAAGCAAAGGCTAATGCATCGAATGCAGCTGACATGGCAAAGCAAGTATCAGGAAAATTAGATATACTTGAAAACCAATTAGCATATACCAATAAACTAAAAAATGAATATGAGCAGTTGCTTAAATCTGCTCAAAACTATATGGGAAATAGTAAAGATAAAATCAGTAAGTACATTTCATTACTAAATCGTATAAAAAATAGTCGAGCTTGTTTGATTAATAGAGATGAAATAGAAGAAGCAATTAGCAATTTAAATAAGTTGATGATGAAAGGTTCGATTATAAGTGGGGATGAATCGGCAATTGGTATTGCAAATGGACTAGTCGAATCTTTTATTGAATCACTGGGTTTCATAATAGTAGATGAAGATGTAAGTGAGATATAGCTTTTGCTTATTACAAATTTAGAAAATCAAAAAGTTGAAATGATAGGAGAATGCTATAAAAGAATAAGATTTATTTTTTACTTGCAGCCTAATCGAATATATTTCTTGAAAAACGAAAAATATTCGTGCTGATGTAGTGAATAAACTTGGAAAGACTAGAATTAGCAAGATTTATGAATTTTCTGATGTATATCATTGCGATAATATCGACAGCGTTAGTGATGAGTTTATTGCGGATGCAAATATTCGCATGGGAGAATTTGATAATGTGTCTGATTGTGGTTATGCATTGCCTTCATATTGGAATATAGGTAAGGTGTACAAACGCCTTATAAAAATGGTTGCAGATGATGAAAAAATTGAAATTGTTGATGCATTGATAAAAGTGTACAGTTCGTTTATCAGTTCGAAGATAGATGATT
Organism: Roseburia sp. AF20-18LB; assembly: GCF_003461185.1. Classification (NCBI taxonomy): domain Bacteria; kingdom Bacillati; phylum Bacillota; class Clostridia; order Lachnospirales; family Lachnospiraceae; genus Roseburia; species Roseburia sp. AF20-18LB. The sequence continues at coordinate 738,591 of NZ_QTWP01000001.1, read as the reverse complement.
ACAATAGCAGTGTTTATTATGAAAATCCAAATTACATTTTTGAATGCTATAAGGAAAATAAGATATTATAAAGAATATGGTTGTAGGATGTTGGTATCAGATGAGGAGAAACCAACATGGAAGAAAAAATTGTAACAGTATTGAATGAAATGTCAGAGTATTTATCAATTACTCAGATGAAAAAACTGCAAGAGGTTATTATTAAAACATTTGCCGAAAATGAAGCGTCAAAAGTGAATATAAAGAATGAAGACTTTTTGAATATGTTTTTATCAGCGAAGAGAATTGAAGGATGTTCAGAGAGAACGATTAATTATTATAGGGTAACAGTACTACATTTATTATCGTGTACTGAGAAAAATGTTCGAAAGATTACAACCGAGGAAATGCGGGAGTATTTATCAAATTATCAAAAGCGAAATAATTGTTCTAATGTTACGATTGATAATGTGCGTAGAAATATTTCAAGCTTCTTTTCATGGCTGGAAGAGGAAGATTATATCTTAAAAAGTCCAATGAAAAGAATACATAAAATCAAAACGAAAAAGATTGTTAAGAATACCATCTCGGATGAAGAAATTGAAAAACTGCGTGACAACTGTAAGGAAAAAAGAGATTTGGCTATGATTGATTTATTGTATTCGACCGGAATCAGGGTTGGAGAATTGGTCAATCTTAACATAGATGATATAAATTTTGAAGGTAGAGAATGTATTGTTTATGGAAAAGGTGATAAAGAGCGGCGAGTATATTTCGATGCAAAGACCAAAGTTCATTTAAAACAATATCTTGAAACTAGGCTTGATCATAATGAGGCTTTATTTGTGACTTTGGACGCCCCACATGAGAGATTAAAAATTAGCGGTGTTGAGATACGTTTACGAAACATTGGAAGAACTTTAAACCTTGAAAGAATTCATCCGCATAAGTTTCGAAGAACAATGGCAACCAGAGCAATTGATAAAGGAATGCCAATAGAACAGGTACAAAGACTGTTAGGTCATTCGCAAATAGATACTACCATGCAATATGCAATGGTGAATCAAAATAATGTTAAAACATCTCATCAAAAATATATAGCGTAATTTATAATATAAATTCGGATTTGTTGGGATGATGTAGATGGAAATGATGATGAGAGAACTTGGTGAGATTATTACTGGAAATACGCCAAGTAAAAATAATGAAGAGTTCTGGAATTCGGAAGACATATACTTTATTAAGCCAGATATTATTGCGGATGGTGAGGTAAATGAAATATGTGAAGCAAACGAGTATATTTCAGAAGAAGCAAGAAAAAAAGCGAGAATTGTTTCAAAAAATGCAATATTTATAACTTGCATTGGCAGTATTGGTAAGATTGGAATTGCTGTAGAGGGAGAATATGCGTTTAATCAACAGATAAATGTAATTATTCCAAATAAAAAAGTGCAACCAAAGTATTTGGCTTACAACTTGCTGTTTAACAAACCAAGACTAATTGCAGTAGCAAATGCACCTGTGGTACCAATAATTAACAAAAGTCAGTTTGCTAATTTCACTATAAATATAGATATGGACACTGATAGGCAGGCTGAGGTTGTAGAAGTGTTGGATAAATTAACAAATGTTATTAAATTACGTGAGCAAGAGCTACAGCTATTAGATAACCTCATAAAAGCCCGATTTGTCGAGATGTTTGGTGATCCAATTAAGAATACAAAAGGATGGGAAGTTGTTACTATTGGAGATATAGTTACAGAAGTAAGATATGGAACAAGTAAGCCTGCTGTTGAAGGTGGAAAGTATCCATATATAAGAATGAATAATCTTACTTCTGATGGACATTTGGATTTGAAAGATTTGAAATATATTGATATTCCGGATAATGAGATAGAAAAATGTGTTGTTAGAAAAGGTGATGTATTATTTAACAGGACTAATAGTATAGAACTAGTTGGAAAAACAGCAGTATTTGATTTGCCAGATGATATGGTTATTGGGGGATATATTATTCGTGTAAGACTAAATGAAAGAATATTGCCAGAAGTTCTTTCACAATATATGAATCTTGAAGCATTAAAAGATATATTGCGTTCTATGGCAAAGGGAGCTGTAAATCAAGCTAATATTAACGCACAGGAATTGCAGGATATTAAGGTTTATATACCTGACATGGGGGTGCAAACGGAATTTGTAGAAATTGTCAAACAAGTCGACAAATCAAAAGTTGCCGTGCTAAAAATATTTTAAAATTAGCACTTTAGTGATATTATATAGTAAATTAGAACAAGTAAATAAAATAATAAATATTTATAGGTCATGGAAAATTATGTTAGGGGGTAATAGTATGGTAACAAACTTTGATTATCTAAAAGCAGAACCTAAATTTTCAAGATTTGCGGATGTTGCTATTTCAGCTGAAAAAATTATTCTTATGGATCCAGAGGCAAGCATAATTAACAGTCGCCGTGCAATGGAATTTGCAATCAAGTGGATGTATTCTGTTGATTCTGAATTAGAGATGCCATATCAGGACAATTTACAAAGTTTGATGAATGCTGAAGAATATAGACAGATTGTTGGACCTGATTTGTGGAAACGTATGGATTATATTCGACGTTGTGGAAATAGTGTGGCTCATAGCAATAGAAAACTTGGAAGAGACGAGGCGATGCTTTGTCTTGAAAATCTCTTTATTTATCTTGATTATATTGCATATTGCTATTCTGATAAATATGAAGAGCATGCATTTAATAAAGCTATTATTGACTCAAGAGTTGAGAAAGCAAAAGAATCGAGAGAGGCTGTAAGTGCAACAAGAGAAAAATTAGCAAAAGAACAGGAGAAGGCTGCACAACAGGAACTGGATTTACAGAAACTAATTGCGGAAAACGCTTCATTGAAAGAAGAGTTGTCCGCTCGGAGACAGGAACAACAGCAGACATATGTTCCAAAGCCATTAGACTTATCTGAGTATAAAACAAGAAAACTTTATATCGATGCGATGCTTATGGATGCAGGCTGGAAGGAAGGTATAGACTGGATAAATGAGGTTGAACTTCCGGGAATGCCAAATAAATCAGAAATTGGTCGTGCAGATTATGTACTTTATGATGATGCTAGTCGTCCACTTGCTATTATAGAGGCAAAGCGAACTTGTGTAGATGTTTCAAAAGGAAGACAGCAGGCAAAATTATATGCAGATATTTTAGAAGAAAAGTATAAGAGAAGACCGGTGATTTTTCTGACAAATGGATTCGAGACGCATATTATTGATGGCCAGTATCCGGAAAGAAAATGTGCAGCAATATATTCAAAACGAGATTTGGAAAAGTGGTTTAATTTATTAACCATGCGGACAAGTCTTAAGCATGTGATGGTAGATAAAAAAATTGCGGGACGTTATTATCAGGAAGCGGCAATTAAAGCGGTATGTAATAGTTTTGATGAAAAAAATCGTAGAAAAGCGCTTCTTGTCATGGCAACAGGTTCGGGAAAGACAAGAACGGTAATAGCTTTATGCGATATTTTACTAAAGTCAGGATGGGTAAAAAATATTCTTTTCTTAGCGGATAGAAATTCACTTGTAACACAGGCAAAAAGAAGCTTTGTAAATATGCTTCCGAATTTGTCATGCACAAATTTAGTAGAAGAGAAAGATAATTATAATGCGCATTGCGTTTTCTCAACATATCAGACAATGATGAACTGCATTGATACGGTAAATGATAATATTGGAAAACTTTTTACCTGTGGACATTTTGATCTTGTTATATGTGACGAGGCGCATAGATCAATTTACAATAAATATAAAGATATTTTTGCGTATTTTGATGCTCCATTGGTTGGACTTACGGCAACACCTAAAGACGAAATTGATAAGAATACATATGGAGTGTTTGAATTGGAAAATGGTGTGCCTACATATGGATATGATTTGGCACAAGCGGTAAAAGATGGTTATCTAGTTGATTATATATCAGTCGAGTCAAAGCTTAAATTCATAGAGCAGGGAATAGTCTATGATGAATTGTCAGAGGAAGACAAGGAAGCCTATGAGGAAACTTTTGAGGACGAATATGGGGATATACCGGAGGCAATTGAATCATCGGCATTGAATACCTGGATATTTAATGAGGATACAATAAAGCAGGTACTGAATATTTTAATGACTGAAGGGATAAAAATTGATTATGGTCAAAGTCTTGGAAAGACTATTATTTTTGCAAAGAATCATAAACATGCAGAAAAAATATTAGAAGTATTCAATAAGGAATATCCACATCTTCCTAATTTCGCGAAAGTAATTGATAATTACATGACTTATGCACAGAGTGCGATTGATGAATTTGCAGACCCTAAAAAAATGCCTCAGATAGCAATTTCAGTGGACATGCTGGATACTGGTATTGATGTACCAGAAGTAGTGAATCTTGTGTTCTTTAAAAAGGTTATGAGTAAAGCAAAATTTTGGCAGATGATTGGGCGTGGCACAAGATTATGTCCGGGACTCATTGATGGAGAAGATAAACAGAAATTTTATATTTTTGATTTTTGTGGAAACTTTGAATTCTTTCGTATGAATAAGGGAAAGGCTTCTGCAAATATGATAGCACTTCAAGGAGCAATTTTTAATCTTAAATTTGAAATATCATATAAACTTCAGGATATTGCATTTCAAAATGAAAGATTAATAGCATATAGAAATGCTTTGGTTCAGCAGATGAGTGAAAAAGTGAAAGAATTACCGAGAGATAATTTTGCAGTCCGTCAACATTTAAAATATATTGATTTATATTCAACAGAAGCCAATTATCAGACGATTACATATGAAGATACATTGGTTGTACGTGAGGAGGTTGCGCCACTTATTTTACCGGATGGTGATGAGGTGAATGCAATTCGATTTGATGCACTTATGTATGGAATAGAACTTGCATATTTAGTAGGAAAGAAATATACAAAGGCTCGCAGTGATCTTTATAAAAAAGTAGCAGGAATTGCAAGCGTAGCAAATATTCCGGAAATTCAAGTACAAGCTGACTTTATTAATAAAATTTTAAATACGGATTATGTTGAGCAGGCAGGAATTGCTGAATTTGAAGAAATCCGAGAAAGACTTCGCAATTTGATAAAATATATTCCAAAGAATATTGTGCGTTATGACACAAATTTTGAGGATGATTTACTCTCAATAGAGTGGAAGGATTCTGAGCTGGAGAATGATGAACTGAAAAATTATAAAGCAAAAGCTGAATATTATATTAGACAACATCAAGACAATATTGCTATTGCAAAGCTTAAGACAAACCAGCCATTGACAGCAACTGATATTGAAACATTAGAAGAAATATTATGGCGAGAAGTAGGTACAAAGCAGGATTATGAGAATGAATTTGGCACAAAACCATTAGGCGAATTTGTTCGTGAAATTGTCGGACTTGACATGAATGCGGCAAAGGAAGCATTTTCAGAGTATTTAACAAATACCAGTCTTAATAGTAGACAAATTTATTTTGTAAATCAAATAGTAGAGTATATTGTTCACAATGGAATGCTGAAGGATTTTTCTGTTCTACAGGAATCACCATTTACCGACCAGGGAAGTGTAGTGGAAATATTCACTGACATATCAGTATGGTTGGGAATAAAGAAGGTTATTGATACTATAAATGCAAATGCAGTAGCGTAGAAGGGCGGTTACAGAGTGGATAAAATAATAATATATTAAAAAGGTAGTGAGTTGAAGGATGACAAATGAAGAAAAGGGAATATTAGGGGAAAATATGTTTCAAAAAAGATAAAAGAAGTAATTAGGATCCTTGGAAAAGATATTAAATTGTATGGACCGATATATGTAAAAACAATACAAATGCATTGAAATAGAAATGATTTAGCATTATAATGAAGAAAACAGATGGAAGCGAGGTGTTGAATATGGCTAGTACAATTCAGGTTAGAGTAGAAGATGAGTTAAAGAGTAAATCAGATGCACTATTTAAAGATTTGGGCACAGATACAACAACAGCAATTAGAATGTTTTTAACACAGGCTGTTGCGGCAAATGGATTTCCTTTTGAAATAAAAAGACAGGTAGAATCAAATCCATATGCACCGATGACTGAGAACGAGATGCTTGCAAAATTGAAAAAGTCCAGAGAACAGGGGGTATTCAGGGAAGCAGATTGTGTGATTTCTGATATGAGGTCAAAGTATGGATTATAAGATTGTTTTGATGAAGGATGCGGAGGAGGATCTTGATAGATTCATCACATATCTTTTGATTGAAAAGAAAAGTGAGCAGGCTGCAAGAAATTTATTAAATGATTTTGAAGCAACAAAAATAAGTCTGTCAAATGTTGCAGGGAGCCTGAAACTTTGTGATAATCTCAAACTAAGAGAATTAGGATATCGAAGAATCAATTTTTTATCGCATCGATATTTTATGCTTTATCGTATTGAAAACGATACTGTTTATGTGGACAATATTTTTCATGAATTGCAAGACTATGAAAATAAAATGAATTAAATGTTTGAATACAAAATCCTACCCATTGGGGTCGTCTCTTAATTTTGAACATGAGTTAGGAGATAGCTTGGATGGGTGGGATTTTTCTATGAGGAAAGTTATCTGTAAGAGTGATATATGTTGCAGAGAACATCGGATATGCGATATATCATAAAAACCACAAAAAGAGATGCCAGAACAAGAGTATTGCCAATCACAGAGGAGGTGGCACAGATGTTTCAGGCAATCATTGAGGACAGAAATGCACCGAAAGTAGAGAAATCCATAGACGGATATAGCGGATTCCTGTTTTATGATGATAATGGAATGCCACTTGTGGCAATGCATTGGCAATACCGATTCAATCATATGGTCGGCAGATACAATGATATCTACCGGGTGTAGATGCAAAATATCACGCCACATGTGTGACGACACACCTATTGTTCAAATATGGCAAAATCGGCAATGAATTCAAAGACGTTACAGTACTTCATGGGGCATTCGGATATATCGGTCATAATGAATTGGTACACACATATCGGATTCGATGATGCAGAGGAAGAATTGAAACGAATGGAAGAGTTTAGGAAGGTGCAGGCAGAGGTTGAGCAGAAGAAGGAAAAACCGATGTCACAGAAAATGTTCAAGGCAGTTTAATATGGAAGTGGGATGACGTTCTGGCTTAGGCCGGGGCGTTATTTTTGTGGAAAAAGTTGGTGATTGAAGTTATAATTATAAATTGGAAAGGATGTGACCTATTTATGGAAGTAAATATGATAATTCTTCCCAAGAATAATAGTGATATCAATTTGGGAATGAAAAAACAGATAAAACAGCTTTTTGAAAATTTGTTTAATAATGTAAATGATTCTTCTTTTGAGATAAATTTAGATAATAATGTGAAAATTGAATATAAGATATCTTCAAAAGAAAAAAATATGGTCTTTCTTAAATTGAGTTGTAATGAGACACCAGCTAGAGCCGCAAAATATCTTGATAGTGTAACTAATAGGCTTATTCAAGGTGAACATAGGAAAACATGGAATATTGTAATTTCATATGATGAGGTATCTCAGTTATACTGCTGTAAGTTAATGCCATTATTTGGTATATTTGAAAGACGAATACGAGAATTAGTTTATATAACAATAATCAAAATATTTGGGGTTGAGTGGTATGATAATTCTTTTAGTAAAAGTTTACAGGATGCAATGAAGGGAAAGGGAAACAAAACGAAAATGGTTGAAAGTGCTTTGAATGAGTTGACTTATGAACAACTTAAAGAGTATTTGTTTACGCCATTTTGTGGAAGAAATATTTCAGAAGTATTGGAACAAGAATTATCTGAGTCAAGCGTAGAAGACTTGTCAAAAGAAGAAATTTTAGATATTGTAAATCAATGCAGAAGCGAATCTTTATGGAATCGTTTCTTTTCGGAGTATAAACAGTTTAGGAATATTAAAGAAAAGATTGATGAGCTACAACCACATAGAAATACGGTAATGCATAATAAGAGAATGACGCAGAATGAATATGAAAAGGTAAGAAAATCACTGAAAAACATTAATAAATTATTAGTGGAAGCAATAAATGTTCTAGAGAAAGATATTTATACAGAAACAAAATTAGTAGATGTAGTATCTGCATTAGGAAATATGCTTGTTAAAGTGTTGGGTGAATCAATTCCAAGATGGATTGAAAAGATGAAACCAGCGTTATCAACCTTGGGAGAATTGGTTATTAAGTCAGCAGTTCCTAAAATTGATGTATCAAGTGTAATTCCTTCTTTGGAGATTGGAAATGCAATGAGTGCTCAGATGGAACAGATTAGAAAACAATATCAGGTTATGGGAAATATTGCAGGACAGGTGAATTTTGCAAAAAGACTTGAAAATGCAGGTAATCAAATGGCTATAGCGGCTGCAAAGCAAAGTGCAATATATAATAATTCTATGTTGTCCCAAATGGGTAATTTATCTCAAATAAGTAAAATAGCTTATACTCCGGCAATGGATGTAGCAAGAGAGTTATCTGAACGAAATCAACGATTTGCAAATTCGCTTGGTATAAACGGAATGTTAGGAGAGACGGTAGATACAGGTAAAGAAGACGATGACAAAGAAAAAGATAAAAATCCTTAGTAGTAAGAAATTCCCTTTTACTACTAACAGCTAGTAACAACTTGCTCAATTCTGCTCTGATTTACCACAATCCGTAATTTCAGAGCAAACTACACAAATCCCGGAAACCATCGCAAAACAGGGCATTCCAGGGCAAAACAAGGAGTAAACAAAACCATGATAAAAGTTCTTTTCATTTGTTTAGGCAACATCTGCCGTTCCCCCATGGCAGAATTCATCCTAAAGGACCTCGTCGCCAGACGAGGTCTCACCGACCGCTTCGAGATAGCCTCGGCTGCCACCAGCACCGAAGAAATCTGGAATGGCATTGGGAATCCGATTTACCCGCCGGCGCAGGCGGAGCTTAAGAAGCATGGAATCGGAGATACGCCGGAGACCGATTTTCGGGACAAGCGGGCGAGACAGTTGACAAAATCCGATTATGAGATTTATGATTACCTCATAGGGATGGACGAAAGCAACATCCGTGGAATCGAGCGGATAACCGGGCATCGTGGCGGCAAAATATCCATGCTGCTTTCCTTTGCCGGAGAGCAGGCAGCAATATCTGACCCATGGTACAGCGGCAGGTTCGATAAAACCTATGCGGATGTAACACGCGGATGCGAAGCATTCTTAGAATATCTCATAGAGCAGGGAGAAGTGTAGATGATAGAAATCCTATTTGGCGAGAGCGAAGGCGTAGCCATGAAGCTTGCAAAGAACTATCGGCAGCCGGATTATGAGGATGGACCAACCGCATGGCTTGGGGAAAAGCCGGACAAAGCCACCTTTGAAGACATGTTTGCAGGAGAAGCGGTTGGCGGAACTTCTGCGGAGGTCATTATACTGCCATTTATGTTGGACATTGGCAGCCTGAGGGAACCGCTGGATGGTACATACCGGAAGAAGATAATCATAGAGCAGCATGGTGTCTATTGGAATGAGGATGAGAAAGAGGAGTGGGAAGAATTAGAACAGGCAGTGGAAACCTATGTAAAAGAGCTGCAGCGGATGGAGCAGTTTGCAAAGCAGGGAGAATCTTTCCGTATCTGGTACAGCAACAAGCCTTATTCCCTGTGCGGACTCTGCCATGCAGTCAGTGTGCTGCGGAAATATGAATGCGCGATATCCGTGGTACGTCTGCCGGATTATGTAAGAGAAGAGGAAAATACGACGGTACGTTATTCTTCCTGGGGAGAAGTAGATGCCGGACAGTTTTATCGATTCCTCCCATTGGAAAAGGAACTTTCAGAGCATGAGCAGAAAGTATTTGCATCCAGATGGGACGAACTTAAAGAAGAGGATGCACCTCTTCGGGTTCTGATAAATGGCTGTCTGGTGGGCGTAAAAGAGGATTTTTATGATTTCCTGATTCGAAGAGAACTGCCGGAGGGCGAAATCATACAGGCAAGACTTATTGGAAATCTGTTGTTAAAATATCCCCTTGGAATCAGTGACAGTTGGTATATGAACCGCATCAAACATATGATTGAGACCGGAGAGATAGAAGTAGTAAAAGAGGCGGATGAAATTTTCCGCCGGAGCATCAGAAAGGAGCAGTAAGGAATGAACGAGATCATAAAAGCAATGGAGACAAGAAGAAGTATCAGAGGTTATAAGGAAGATATGGTGCCGGAAGAGCTGATTGCAGAAGTAGTGAAAGCCGGAACCTATGCGGCTACCGGAATGGGCAGGCAGTCACCGATTATACTTGTAGTTACCAATAAAGAAGTAAGAGACAGACTTTCCAAGGTAAATGCTGAGATTATGGGAACAACCGGCGATCCGTTTTATGGAGCACCGGTTGTATTGGTGGTGTTAGCAGATAAGAGCCGTCCTACCTATCTTTATGATGGAAGCCTCGTTATGGGCAATCTGATGCTGGCAGCACATTCCTTAGGCCTTGGAAGCTGCTGGATTCACCGTGCAAAAGAAACTTTTGAGCGGGAAGAAGGAAAAGCAATCTTAAAGGAACTTGGCATTGAAGGAGATTACGAAGGCATTGGAAACTGTGTCATCGGCTATGCAAAAGAACCGGCAAAAGACGCCGCTCCGAGAAAAACAGATTATGTTCATTATATAAAATAAAATTGGATAATATAAAGGACATAGTGAAAAAATAGCATCAGATTTGCAAAAAATACTTGCAAAACAAAAAAAGCAGTGCTATCATAGTCAACAACTAGGAGATATAGTTGCAAAAGCTGGGAAAGAGACTCTTACTTTTAGAGGCCGACAGGAATACAGCGTCACCGACTGAGAGCGCTGTTTGGAAGAGAAAGCAAAGGGAACACTCTGGAGCCGACTGGCTGAATTACAGTAGGTCAGTACGTAGTGCACGTTACGCACGAAGAGAGGGAAGATGAAGCATTCATTTTCCAATGCGGGTGGTACCGCGGATAAGAAGATTATTCGCCCCGGAATACGAGTCAGTATTCCGGGGTTATTTTTATACTCCGGGCTGACAATCATATCAGAAAAGGAGTAGATAAGATGAGCAACATTTACAGAGACGTAACCTTAAATCAGGTAAGCGAAAACGACATTGGAAAGACACTTCGGGTAGCAGGCTGGGTAGAAAATATCCGTGACCATGGCGGCGTATCCTTTATTGATTTAAGAGATATGTATGCAGTAATGCAGATTGTAATCCGGGATGGAAAACTGTTAGAGGGAATCCGCAAGGAGCAGGCAGTTTCCATAGAAGGTCTGATTGAAAAAAGAGATGAAGAGACCTACAATCCAAAGATTCCGACCGGAACCATTGAATTAGAGGCAAAGAGCGTAGATATTTTGGGAGAGGTTTATACACAGCTTCCATTTGAAGTAATGACCAGTAAGGAAGTCCGCGAGGATGTCCGGTTGAAATACCGTTATCTGGATTTGAGAAACCAGAAAGTAAAAGACAATATTATTTTCCGTTCCAAGGTAATTTCTTTCTTAAGAGAGAAAATGACAGAGATGGGATTCTTAGAGATTCAGACTCCGATTCTTTGTGCATCTTCTCCGGAGGGCGCAAGAGATTACATCGTGCCATCCAGAAAATACAAAGGAAAATTTTATGCATTGCCACAGGCACCACAGCAGTACAAACAGCTTCTGATGGTATCCGGATTTGATAAATATTTTCAGATTGCACCATGTTTCCGTGATGAGGATGCAAGAGCAGACCGTTCACCGGGAGAGTTCTATCAGCTTGACTTTGAAATGAGCTTTGCAACCCAGGAAGATGTATTTAAGATTGGTGAAGAAGTACTTTCTGCAACCTTTGAGAAATTCGCACCGGAAGGCAGTAAAGTAACGAAAGCACCGTATCCAATCATCAGTTATAAGCAGGCAATGTTAGAGTTCGGAAGTGACAAACCGGACCTTCGGAACCCACTTCGTATCATCGATGTGACAGAGTTCTTCCAGAGATGTACCTTTAAGCCATTTATCGGAAAGACCGTAAGAGCCATCCGTGTACATGCAGAGATGTCCAAAGGTTTCCATGAGAAACTTTTGAAATTTGCAACCGGAATCGGTATGGGCGGCTTAGGATATCTGGAAGTATTAGAAGATGGAAGCTATAAGGGACCGATTGATAAATTTATCCCGGATGACATGAAAGAAGAATTCAGAAAGCTGGCAGGCCTTGAAGTAGGAGATACCATTTTCTTCATGGCAGATAAAGAAGAGCGTGCCGCATATTATGCAGGCATGATTCGAAATGAATTAGGCGAGAAGTTGGATTTAATTGAGAAAGATGCATACCGTTTCTGTTATGTCAATGATTTCCCAATGTTCGAGCGTGACCCGGAGACCAAGAAAATCGGATTTACCCATAACCCATTCTCCATGCCACAGGGCGGCTTAGAGGCACTCAATACCATGAATCCGCTGGACATCTTAGCATACCAGTACGATATCGTCTGCAACGGTGTGGAGCTTTCCTCCGGTGCAGTCCGTAACCATGATATGCAGATTATGGAGAAAGCTTTTGAAATCGCAGGTTATGATAAAGAAGTGCTGAAAAATAAATTCGGAGCATTATACAATGCATTTCAGTTTGGAGCACCGCCACACGCAGGAATGGCTCCTGGCATTGACCGTATGATTATGTTACTGCGTAACGAGGATAACATCCGTGAAGTCATTGCTTATCCGATGAATGGAAATGCACAGGATTTGATGTGCGGAGCACCAAACGAAGTAACCGAGCAGCAGTTAAGAGAAGTTCATATCAAAGTACGTGATTAAGGAGGAAAAACAATGGCAAATGTGATTTCAGATGAAACCATGGAATACGTTGGAATCCTTGCAAAGCTTGAGCTTTCCGAAGAGGAAAAGGAAGCAGCAAAAAAAGACATGGAAAGCATGTTAGATTATATTGATAAATTAAACGAACTGGATACATCCGGTGTAGAACCGATGTCCCATGTATTTCCGGTGCATAATGTATTCCGGGAAGATGTAGTAACCAATGGTGACGGCGGCGAGGATACCCTTGCCAACGCGCCGGAGCGCAGAGACTGGGCATTTGTTGTACCAAAGACCGTAGATCAGTAAAGGAGGCGGCAGAAGATGAATTTATTATCACTGACAGCAGTAGAGCTTGGAAAGAAAATCAAAGCCCATGAAGTATCAGTAGAAGAAGCTACAAGAGCCGCCTTAGATGCCATTGCAGCAAAAGAGGATGCGGTACACAGTTTTGTTACCGTAGATGAAGAAGGTGCAATGAAGCATGCGGCAGAAGTGCAGAAGCTCATTGATGACGGCACATTGACAGGACCGCTGGCAGGAGTTCCGGTTGCAATCAAAGATAATATGTGCACAAAAGGAATGCTGACCACCTGCAGTTCTAAAATTTTATATAACTTTATTCCGACTTATACCGCAGAAGCAGTATTAAATCTGGAAAAAGCCGGGGCAGTAATTCTTGGAAAGACCAACATGGATGAGTTTGCCATGGGAAGTACCACAGAGACCTCTGCTTTTGGAGAGACCAAAAATCCATGGAATACCGAGCATGTACCGGGTGGTTCATCCGGTGGAAGCTGTGCGGCAGTAGCAGCAGAAGAATGCTTTTATGCATTGGGTTCTGATACCGGTGGATCCATCCGTCAGCCGAGTGCATTTTGTGGTGTCACAGGAATTAAGCCAACCTATGGAACCGTATCCCGATATGGACTGATTGCATATGGTTCTTCTTTAGACCAGATTGGACCGGTAGCAAAAGATGTAACAGACTGTGCTGCTATTTTAGAAGCAATTACTTCTTATGATGAGAAAGATTCCACTTCTATTAAGCGGGAAGAAACCGATTTTACCAGTGCACTGGTAGATGATGTAAAAGGAATGAAAATCGGTATTCCAAGAGATTATTTTGGAGAAGGACTGGATGCAGAAGTAAGGGATGCTATTTTAGCAGCAGCTAAGAAGTTAGAAGAAAAAGGTGCTATTGTAGAAGAATTTGATTTAAGTCTGGTAGAATATGCAATTCCTGCATATTATGTTATCGCAGATGCAGAAGCAAGTTCCAACCTTGCACGTTTTGATGGAGTAAAATACGGCTATCGTACGAAAGACTACGAAGGACTTCACAACATGTATAAGAAATCCCGTTCCGAAGGCTTCGGAGCAGAAGTAAAACGTCGTATCATGTTAGGCTCCTTTGTTTTAAGCTCCGGTTATTATGATGCATATTATCTGAAAGCGCTGCGTACGAAAGCGTTGATTAAGCAGGCATTTGATAAAGCATTTGCAAAATATGATGTTATCTTAGGACCGGCAGCACCGACCACCGCTCCGAAGTTGGGAGAGTCCTTAAGCGACCCGTTAAAAATGTATTTAGGCGATATCTATACCGTATCGGTGAACTTGGCAGGACTTCCGGGAATCAGCCTGCCATGCGGCATCGACAGCAAGGGGCTTCCGATTGGCATGCAGTTGATTGGAGACTGCTTCAAAGAGAAAAATATCATTCGTGCAGCCTATGCATTTGAACAGACAAGACCATATCAGCACAGCCCGTTAGCAGCAGATTAGGAGGAGAAGATTATGAGTAAACAGTATGAAACCGTCATCGGACTGGAAGTCCATGTGGAACTGGCAACTAAGACCAAAATCTTCTGTGGCTGTTCTACTGCATTCGGAAGTGCACCAAATACACACACCTGTCCGGTCTGTACCGGTATGCCGGGCTCTCTTCCGGTTTTAAATAAACAGGTGGTAGAATATGCCATGGCAGTAGGTGTTGCCATGAATTGTGAAATCAACCAGTATTGTAAATTTGACCGTAAGAATTATTTTTATCCGGATAACCCTCAGAATTATCAGATTTCCCAGCTTTATCTGCCAATCTGCCACGATGGTGGAATTGAGATTGAGACTTTCGAAGGAAAGAAAACTATTGGAATCCATGAGATTCATATGGAAGAGGATGCCGGAAAATTAGTACATGACGATTGGGAAGATGTATCTTTAGTAGACTATAACCGTTCCGGTGTACCTTTGATTGAGATTGTATCAGAGCCGGATATGCGTTCTGCAGAGGAAGTCATTGCTTATCTTGATAAATTGAGAATGATTGTGCAGTATCTTGGTGCATCCGACTGTAAGATGCAGGAAGGCTCCATGCGTGCAGATGTCAACTTATCTGTCCGTGAAGCAGGAGCAAAAGAATTTGGCACCCGTACCGAGATGAAAAATATCGGTTCCTTTAAAGCAATTGCAAGAGCCATTGAAGCAGAGACAGCAAGACAGATTGATTTGATTGAGTCTGGCGAAAAGGTGGTTCAGGAGACCAGACGATGGAATGATGACCAGGGATATTCCTATGCCATGCGTTCCAAAGAGGATGCACAGGATTACCGTTATTTTCCGGAACCGGATCTGGTACCGATCGTCATCAGTGATGAATGGTTACAACGCATAAAAGACAGCCAGCCGGAGCTTCGTGAAGCAAAACGTCAGCGTTATCAGGATGAATTCGGTCTGCCGGAATATGATGCCAACATTTTAACATCTGCAAAGAAAATGGCAGATGTTTTTGAGGCAACAACTGCAATCTGCAATAAGCCAAAGAAAGTATCCAACTGGCTGATGGGTGAGACCATGCGAATCTTAAAGGAGCAGAATAAAGACCCGGAGGATATCGCATTTTCACCGGAAAATCTGGCAAAATTAATCGAGCTTACTGATGTCGGAACCATCAATGGCAATGTAGCAAAAGAAGTATTTGAGCAGATTTTTGCAGAGGATATTGACCCGGATAAATATGTGGAAGAGCATGGATTAAAGACTGTAAATGACGAAGGTGCATTGCGTGATACCATTGCCAAAGTCATCGAAGAGAATCCACAGTCGGTAGAAGATTACCGCAATGGGAAAGAAAAGGCAATCGGCTTCTTAGTAGGTCAGACCATGAAAGCCATGAAGGGCAAAGCAAATCCTGGAATGGTAAATAAGATATTGAAAGAACTGTTATAAAGAAGTGTTATAAATAACAGGGAATGCATGCAAGCTTTTCCTTATATGTATAAAAAATCCTGCAGTATGAAGGTATCAGAAATACCTGTCATGTTGCAGGATTTTTATGTTTTTACTGTAGTCTGTCAATAAAGAGAAGCCAAACTTATGCCTTTTTTCTGGAAACAGAAGTTCTGATAAGATAGCATATGGTTCCAACTACAAATCCAATGCTGAGCCACTGGGAGGTGGATAAGGCAAAGAGATGACCGCGGACGGCATCATAGCGGACATATTCTAACAGAAACCGCAGAATACCATAGACAATAAAATATATGGCAATCGTGTGCGGATAAGATTTCTTTAAATCCAGTATTGCAAGTACGACAGCAAGAATCAGAAGACAGATTGCTTCCACCAGCTGAACTGGAAACAGCGTAGTATCAGATGGCGCAATGGAATGCTCCGGGAACTGTACTGCAAAAGGTCCATCGTATGGAATTCCATAACAGCAGCCGGCAAGAAAACATCCGATACGTCCGAAACCGTGAATCCATGGAATCAGATAAATCAGGTGAATGATAAAAGGCTTCCAGTCAATATGATGTATTTTTCCGGCCAGCAGAAAAAGAAGCAGTCCTCCAATCAGTCCGCCATAAAATACAAAGCCACTCTGCATAATGTAATTAAAATACTGGGGTTCTAACATACGGGACCAGTCAATGTCCCGGTAAGAAATGAATAGATACAAAAGCTTGGCGCCTAAGAAGGCGCCAAGTAATGTGTAAGCTTCTAATATAAGCATATCATCGAAGTTAAGCTTATATTTTCTGAGCGGATACAGGGCAAAAAGATTTGCCGTAATCACTCCAAGTGTGATCATAAATCCATAAGATGGGATATGAAATCCCAGAATATTCAGATAAAGTGCCATCTTTTTCCATGTATCCTTTCAAAAAACAAATATTAGAATGCGCTTGCAACAGATGCAACACATGCAACACATGCGATGTAAAGCAGTAAGCCTAATACTAATCCGATGATAGAGCATACAAGACCACCTGTAGCACATTTAGCCTGATTCTTATGTCCAACAGCGCCTAAGATAGTACCGATAAGACCTAAGATTGCTCCGATCCAGCCATAAACACCTACTGTAACTACGTCAACAACGATGGAAATAATTCCTAAAACTAATGCTGCGACACCCATTTTCATGTCCTCCTTGGTTTATAAAAATCTAATAAATTACATTGAAAGTTTAGCATTTAATAGGGAGACTGTCAAATATTGGTTGCAAATTTTGAAAAATAGTAAAAAATATCAGGTTCTGTCATATATGAAGATTTTATAAAATTATGGCTGCGAAGGTTGAGATTAAAACCGGCTTGAATTATAATAAAAGCAATGTTTTAGAATCTTAAAACAGATTTGAGAGAATAGGAGAATCAGATATGGCAGAGAATGAAGACAAGAAGGAACTTGAAAATATAGATACAGTAGAAGAGACCAGGGAAGATACAACAGAAGAGAAGAAAGATGAATACGAGGAAATCTGTTACATCTGCCGCAGACCGGAAAGTGTTGCCGGTAAGATGATAAAGATTCCGAATAATATCTGCATTTGTAAAGACTGTATGCAGAGAACCTTCGACAGCATGAATAACTCTGGATTTCCAATGGGTGATTTTATACCAAATGGTCAGATGCCCAATATCAGCATGATTAATCTTTCGGATTTGCAGGGCTTTATGCCGCAGAGCCAGAAGATTAAGAAAAAGAAAACCAAAGAGGAGAAAGCAGAAGCCCCGAAATTAGATATAAAGAAGATTCCGGCACCACATAAGATTAAAGCAAGCCTGGATGAATATGTGGTTGGACAGGAATATGCCAAGAAGGTAATGTCTGTGGCAGTTTACAATCACTATAAACGTGTGGCAACCGATACGATGGATGATATTGAAATCGAGAAATCCAATATGTTAATGATTGGACCGACCGGAAGTGGTAAGACTTATCTGGTGAAGACACTGGCAAGACTTCTGGATGTGCCGCTGGCAATTACAGATGCGACTTCCTTAACTGAGGCAGGTTATATCGGAGACGATATCGAAAGCGTTGTCAGTAAATTGCTTGCAGCTGCAGATAATGATGTAGAGCGGGCAGAGCATGGCATTATTTTCATTGATGAGATTGATAAAATTGCCAAGAAGAAGAACACCAACCAGCGTGATGTCAGCGGAGAATCCGTACAGCAGGGAATGTTAAAGCTTCTTGAAGGAGCAGAAGTGGAAGTGCCGGTGGGAGCCAGCAGCAAGAATGCCATGGTTCCGATGGTTACCGTTAACACTAAGAATATTCTTTTTATCTGTGGCGGAGCTTTCCCGGATATTGAAGAGATTATCAAAGAACGTCTCAATAAGCAGGCATCCATTGGATTCCAGGCAGATTTAAAGGATAAATATGATAATGATGAGAATCTGTTACAGAAAGTAACGGTAGAAGATGTAAAGAAGTTTGGAATGATACCGGAATTTATCGGAAGACTTCCGATTCTCTTTACCCTGGAATCACTTACTGTTGATATGCTGGTCCGTATTCTAAAGGAGCCGAAAAATGCTATCATCAGGCAGTATCAGAAGCTTCTGGCATTAGACGAAGTCAATCTGGTATTTGAAGAGGATGCACTGCGGGCAATTGCAGAGAAAGCAAAGGAGAAGAAGGTCGGAGCAAGAGCACTTCGTTCCATTATCGAAGAATTTATGTTAGATATCATGTATGAGATTCCAAAGGACGAAAACATCGGCCAGGTAACGATTACAAGAGATTATATTGAAAAAAAGGGCGGACCGCTTATTACTATGCGTGGAGTGGCAGCATTACCGGTAAACGAATAAAATAAAAGAAAATAAGTGCCGGAGCTTATATGGAAGATTGTAAAGACGCACCATACTCGGAAGAATATTACGACCTTCTGGTTTCCTATCTGAGCCTTGAAAATGAATATCTTCCGGGAGGCTGTATCCAGAATATTGATAAAGATTTTAATGTAGTCTATTTGCAGAGTGCAGGCTTGCCGAAGCTGGATATTGACCAGTATACCTATTCGGCAATTCCAAAATGTTTTACCACATTAGACGAAGAGGCATTGCAGGCAGGCGGAATCATAAGGGTACAGAGTCAGCCAAATCTTGCTTTGAGAGGGCAGGGTGTTCTGATTGGATTTGTGGATACCGGAATTGATTATCAGAATGAAGTATTCCGTAATTCCGATGGCAGCAGCCGTATATTAAGAATCTGGGATCAGAGCATTCGAAGTGAAGATACACCAGAGGGATTCCTCTATGGAACGGAATATACAAAAGAACAGATCGATATGGCATTGTTAACAGATGCACCTCTTCGGGTAGTACCTCACCGGGATGAAGAAGGTCATGGTACCTTTATGGCAGGTCTTGCGGCAGGAAGCGAAAAACTTTCGGAGAAATTTGCCGGAGTAGCACCCTATGCACAGATTGCCATGGTAAAGCTGAAGCCGGCAAAGAAATATTTAAGGCGTTTTTATTATATTCCGGAAGGTGCAAAGGCTTATCAGGAAAATGATATTATGGCGGGGGTGGCATATCTGACCAGACTGGCGGAACGATATCGCCGCCCTCTGGTGATTTATCTTGGGCTTGGAAGCAATTCCGGGGATCACAGTGGAAACAGTGTGATTTCGTATTATCTTAATTATGTTTCCTTCAAGCGGAATACGGCAGTTGTGGTAGCAGCAGGGAATGAAGCTACTGCCAGACATCATTATTACGGAGAAGTTGCATTCGGGCAGCAGAGTGATGTGGTAGAAGTAGATGTGGAAGATGCAGTGGCGGGTTTCCATATTGAAATGTGGGCAAAGGCTCCGGAGCTTTATTCGGTGCGGATTATATCGCCAACGGGAGAGCGGACGGCAGGTGTCCGGGTGCAGCAGGATGGCAGAGAGGTATACCGTTTTGTATTTGAAAATACACAGGTTATCATTGATTACCACATTGTTGGCACTGCCACAGGAGATCAGCTTATTTATATCCGGTTTGACCGGCCCACCAGAGGCATCTGGACGATTGAGGTAAATGGCGATTACAGTATAGAAGGAAGATATCACATGTGGCTTCCGATTACCGGACTGATTGCCGGTGATATTTCTTTTATTCGTTCTAATCCGGATACGACAATTACCATGCCGGGAAATGCAGCTGCACCGATGACAGTAGGTGGATACAATGCAGGAAATGACAGTATTTATCTGAATTCCAGCAGAGGATACACTGCATCGGGACTGGTAAAGCCGGATTTTGCAGCACCGGGTGTCAATGTGATTGGACCGGCACCGGGCAACCGGTTTGAGGCAAGAAGTGGTACCAGCATTGCAGCGGCAATTACTGCAGGAGCTGCAGCACTGTATCTGGAATGGGCAGTAGAGCGTGGTTATAATACTGATATTACAAATGCAGAAATTAAAAATGATTTTATCCGCGGTGCGGTGCGGTTAGAAAGCAGAGTTTATCCGAACCGGGAATGGGGATATGGAACCTTAAATCTCTATCAGACCTTCGAACAGTTGCGCCGGACATAGGAGGTTCTTGTTTGCATAGAATAACTGCTTCTGTGGGATTCTATATAGAAAACACGAAGCAGGAGGGTAAAGATGAAGCAGGAACATGCAATTGATTTACGAAAGGCAGCCATTATCGGATGTGGGTTTGTCGGCTCTGCCACTGCATTTACACTGATGCAGAGCAAGCTCTTTTCCGAACTGGTTCTAATTGATGTGGATAAAGCAAGAGCGGAAGGAGAGGCCATGGATATCAGCCATGGAATGCCATTTGCCGCACCGATGAAAATATATGCCGGCAGTTATGATGACATTGTGGATGCCGACATTATTATCATTACGGCAGGAGCAAACCAGAAACCGGGAGAAACAAGGCTTGAGCTGGTAAAGAAAAATGTAGCCATTTACAAAAATATTATCCCGGAAATTGCCAGCAGAAGGTGTCGTGGCATATTACTCATCGTATCAAATCCGGTGGATATACTGACACTGGCAGCATTGAAATTATCCGGTTTTCCGGAAAACCGGGTAATCGGTTCCGGAACAGTATTAGATACTGCCCGGTTAAAAAATATGCTGGGAAAACAGCTTGGCATCGACAATCGTGGTGTGCATGCATTTATTGTAGGAGAGCATGGAGATAGTGAGGTGGCGGTATTCAGTTCTGCCAATGTATCCGGCATTCCGTTGGAACAGATTTATAAGCTGCGTGGCTATGAGGAATATGAAAGTCATACGAAGCGTATATATGAAGAAGTAAAGAACAGTGCTTATGAAATTATAGAGCGTAAGCAGGCAACCTATTATGGAATTGCAATGGCGATTAAGCGGATTTGTGAATGTATTGTCCGGGATGAACATTCGGTGCTTCCGGTGTCCAGTCTGATGCATGGGCAATATGGCATTTCTGATATCGTGCTGAGCATGCCGGCAGTGGTGGATGCCGGTGGCGTGGAGCAGATTCTTCCTGTGTCATTAGACGAAGAAGAGCGGGCAAGGCTTCATGCGTCAGCAAAAGCACTGCGGGATGTGATTGCTGACATAGAATTATAGAGCAGGCGGAATAGAAAGAGAGAAAGAAAAGGGTAGAAGGAATCAGGCAGGACAAAAGAAGGAGGAGTTTCCATGAAATATTTATTACTGGTGGTATCCATTTTCGGGCTGGACGAAGGAATCAAGCAGCGGGTTGATAAGAAGGAGACGTTGGGAAAAGAAAAAAGAGTTCCAAAGCTTCCGGTTGTAATTGAAAAATATTATAACAATGGAGCTGCATTGAACTTTCTGGCGAAGAAACCGAAAATTATGCTGGGGTTACACAGTGCATGCATGGCAGGACTGATGGCCATATATGGGTTTGTATTAAGAAGAGGAAATACAGGACTGAAAACCGGTATGAGTATGATGGTTGGCGGCGGATTAAGCAATCTCTGGGACAGAATTCATAAGAAGCATGTGGTGGATTATATCCGCTTTGATACACCGTGGAAACGCTTTTCAAGAATTGTATTTAATATTTCTGATTTCTTTATTTTTATCGGAGCAGCAGTTTCTATGTTGTTTGCATACAGGTAAGAAAACGGGATTGCAGCCAACGGTAGTAATACCGAAGGGAGCAATCCCATTTTTCTTAATCAAATTCGTTCGTTATATCTTAATCAACATAAAAAATCATTATTAAAAATCAAATTCTATATCTGAGAAAGGTACATTGAAAAACCTTGATTATTGCAACTATTTAATTACTGTTACGTTAGTTGCCTGAGGACCTTTAGCGCCTTCTGTTACGTCAAATTCTACTGCTGCGCCTTCTTCTAAGGATTTGTAACCATCCATGTTAAGTCCTGAGTAGTGTACGAATACATCATTACCTTCTGCATCAGAGATGAATCCGTAACCTTTCTGGTTATTAAACCATTTAACTGTACCGTTCATTATAGTACCTCCACAAAAATTATCTAGCCATACGGCTATGCTTAGAATAGCATAATTTATTTTAAAAGTAAAGAAAATTAGTTGATATCAGTATAGGGGATATCATGCCCGGCAAAAAATTTGCGTATCAGCAGATCCCATTCCTGGTCGAAGGTGTGGTCTAAGGTAAAACTGCGGTAAGATACACCATTGGTACAGGAAAGAATACCATCCTGAAATTTGATGTTTAAGAAAACTCCATTCAAATCCTGGGTAGTCAGACCACTTTTGCTTACTTCCAGAGTATTTTTAAGATTCTTTGGAGAAAGCTGAAAGATAAAGCGGAAATAGGAGGGGGTATGTTTTCCCTTGATCAGGGCGAAGCAGTTTTCACGCAGCATGCCAAAAGGCAGGCAGCTTAAACCGGTTAGTTCCAGTTCATCCAGTTCTTCCGGACTGTAGAAATCCGGTACAAGATGTCCGTCGATTTCATAGGAACCTTTTCCACGGATGGTAGCTTCTGATAATAAGAAGTGGTCAAATAAATCCGTGCGAAGTAATTTATTCATAAAATCCTTTACCTGTAAAAGTTGTATTGCAATCATAGTATCCTCCTCATTTTTAAAGTGTAACACAAACCGGATAGAAAAAACAGAGAAAGTATTGTAGAATGTCTATGAAAAGAAGCAGATCGAAAGGAAATGATATGAGAAAACAAAGATTATTAACCGGTATTGCAGGAATACTTATGGCATTTCTGTTTACCGGCTGTAATACGTCATCCGTTGAAGAATGGGTAGATGAAGTAGTAGAAGACATCAATGGACAGATACCGGATAATACCTTGCTTCCGGTAGAGTCTGTTTCAGAGGAAAAATATGTATATGGCCAGCTTACGGAAGAAGAACAGCTTGTTTATGATGAGATGCTGGATGCTATTTTAAATCATCGGGAAGAGGTGACAGTTGCTACATTAGATAAAGACGTACTGGCAAAAATGTATGAAGCAATTATGGCAGACTATGGTGGACTCTTCTGGGTGGATGGCTATTCCTATACGGAATATTCCCGTGCGGGTGTACTGACCGGGCTTAAGTTTGCACCGAAGTATACAATGGATGAAGCTGCAAGACAGGAGATACAGGCGGCAATTGATGAAAAAGTCGATGTACTGCTTGGCGGCATTTCATCCGAGGACAGTGATTACCAGAAAGCGCGGTTTATATTTGATACGCTGGTGCGTACGGTAAATTATGACCTTAATGCAGAGAATAATCAGAATATCATCAGTGTATTTCTAGAGGGAAGAACGGTGTGCCAGGGCTATGCCTGTGCCACAAAATATCTGATGGATTTATTAGATATTCCATGTACGATAGTGACAGGAACTGCCAATGGAGAACCACATGCATGGAATCTCATCGAACTGGATGGAGCCTATTATTATATGGATACTACCTGGGGTAATCCAACTTCCAACAGTCCGGATGACTTCGGAGATGTAGCTGAAGTGGTAGATTATTGCTTTTTTACTGCAACTACAGAAGAGTTATTTCAGACCCACAGTCCCAATGTGAATTTTTCATTGCCAGAATGCAATTGCCTGGATGACAGTTATTT
Source organism: Roseburia sp. AF20-18LB (assembly GCF_003461185.1). Taxonomy (NCBI): domain Bacteria; kingdom Bacillati; phylum Bacillota; class Clostridia; order Lachnospirales; family Lachnospiraceae; genus Roseburia; species Roseburia sp. AF20-18LB. The sequence goes on along the minus strand of NZ_QTWP01000001.1, from coordinate 714,401 downwards.
TGTGCAGGAAAATTGTTATTTTAAGGACTGGTATCCGGAAGATATCGGAGCATTATTTACAGAACTTGACAGCCACCCTGTACAGATGAAGTTTGAGGATGAGGCAGTTTATGGGCAGGCACAGCAGTTTTTCATTGAAGAAGGGCATATCGGGGATTATTATACCGGGGATAGTTCCTTATTTTATATGAAAAATGAGACAATGCGGGTACTTACTTTCCTGAAAAAATAAAATATTTATGAAATATTATAAAAATTTAAATATCCTCTTTTCAAAACGTAATATTTATGATAATATGACGTAGTAATGAAAACTACTTGTTATTACAAAGGAAAACATAATATATAATTTTAAACATTGCGTACATACTATAAGAGAGATGACCACGCAATCAGGAGGATAGAAAATGAGCTACAAAATCATAGTAGATAGCTGTGGAGAGTTATTTGATGATATGAAAGCAGATGGAAGATTCCAGTCTGTTCCGTTAGAGCTTGAGGTAGATGGATACCATGTGGTGGATGATGAATCCTTTGATCAACAGGAGTTTATTCGCAGGGTAAAGGAAAGCAGGCATAGCCCGAAGTCATCCTGCCCATCTCCGCAGAGATATGTGGAAGCATATTTAGGAGAAGCAGAGCATGTATATGTAGTAACACTTTCCGGTAAATTAAGCGGTTCTTATAACAGTGCAGAGCTGGCAAAGAAGCTTTATTTAGAAGAACATATGGCAAAACAGATTCATGTATTTGATTCCTGTTCCGCATCCATTGGAGAGACTCTGATTGCAGAAAAGATACAGGAATCAGAGGAAGCCGGAAAGAGCTTTGAAGAAGTGGTTGCTGAGACGGAAAAATATATTAAAGACCAGCAGACCTTCTTTGTATTAGAGACTTTAGATACTCTGCGTAAAAACGGCAGACTCAGTAACCTGAAAGCCTGGGTTGCCGGGGCATTAAATATCAAGCCGGTAATGGGGGCCACGCCCGAGGGTACAATCTGTCAGCTGGGACAGGCAAGAGGAATGACAAAGGCATTGGACTATATGGTTAATGAAATTGTAAAGAGAACGAAAGAGTGTGAAAAGAAGATTTTATCCATCGCACATTGCAATTGTCCGGAACGTGCAAAACAGGTAAAAGAAAAATTGGAAAAGCTGGCAAAATTTAAAGATATCAGAATTGTAGATACTGCAGGAGTCAGCACCATGTATGCCAATAGTGGCGGTGTTATTGTAGCAGTTTAAAAAATAGCAGATAAAAAGAAAAAAGATAAAAGGAAAACAGAATCGGTGCAAACCGGTTCTGTTTTCTTTTGCTGTCGGTAACAAAATGGAGCATCCGCATATAGTAATAACAGACGATTGCAAGGCAAGGAGGGATGAAATGCAAATCGCAATCATTGGAGCAGATGAAAGAACACCGGCATTGAAACGTTGTCTGACGGAATCAGGAATTGGAATCATAGAAATAACGGAGCAGAATATCCGGCGACTGATGCAGAGTCAGATTATTGTATTACCGTTGCGGGCACTGGAGGAGGATGGCAGAATCAGAGGAAGCAGGGTAAAAATAGGAATGGTATTATCCTATGCAGCGGAGAGAAGTGTTATTTATGGAGGTTGTTTCCCGGAGGTTCTGACACGAAGACCATCAGGGCGGCGGATACGGCTGGTTGATTATATGGAAGATGAAGTCTTTAGAAATGAGAATGCCGGACTGACAGCAGAAGGCTGCCTTGTAGAAGCAATGACAAAGAGCAGGTGCTGCGTGAAAGGAAGAAACTGTCTGGTGGCAGGTTTTGGTTATTGTGGAAGAGCCATGGCAAAGCTGCTTTTATCTTTGGAAGCGGAAGTAACTGTTTATGATATAAAGGAAGATTGCCAGCGGGTGGCAATGGAAATGGGGTGTAGCTTGTGGCAGGAGAATGCAGAGGAGCAGAACTTTGAGTGGATTTTTCATATGGCAGATAAACCATGCCCAATAGACACAGTCTTAAAATGGTGCGATGAGAAAACATATCTATGGGATATTACAACTGGTGGCGGACTTCCGGCAGAGGAGTTAGAAGAAAAAGGTATTCATGTGGAACATCTTACTGCCGTTCCTGGAAGAATACTGACAGAAAGTGCAGGAATCATTCTTGCACGGATGATAGAAAGAGGAGCAGCAGATTATGGAAGAGTATAAGCTTACATTAGGACTTGGAATTACCGGCTCTTTCTGTACTTTTGGGAAGATACTCCGGACGACAGAAGCACTGGTGCAAAAAGGAATAAAAGTTATTCCGGTATACTCCAGACATGCAGGAACTTTGGATACCAGATTTATGACAGCGGAAGTATTTCAAAACAGAATGCAGGAGATTACAGGAGAAAGGGGAATTCAAAGCATCGTGCAGGCAGAACCCATCGGTCCGTCAGGACTTTTTGATGTGATGGCAATTGCACCATGTACCGGAAATACCATGGCAAAGCTGCAGCAGGGCATTGTAGATACCACAGTGCTTATGGCAGCCAAAGCGCATCTTAGAAATGAAAAGCCGTTGGTGCTGGCAATTTCTACCAATGATGCTTTGTCCATGAATCTTAGAAATATCGGACTGCTGATGAATATGAAGCATATCTATTTTGTGCCTTTCCGGCAGGATGATTATCAGAAGAAACCCCATTCTCTGGTGGCGGATTTTAACCGGTTAGAGGAGACTATTGCTGCAGCCATGAAAGAAAAACAGCTGCAGCCGGTGGTGCTGTCTCCAATGCCGGTAGATTATAAATGAAGGTCAATCTTATATTCACTGAGCCAGTAATGAATCTGCAGGAGATAAGCAATCATCTGAGGACCTGCCATAAGCTGGCCATACCATGGTTTGCCATAGTCTCCTTCCTGATTTAAGAATTGCATAGTCTTTTCTTTATCAATCAGTGCAAGAAGGGGACTTTCCCCGGTGGTCAGCAGTGCACTCAGACGCTGCCGCAGGAGCTGTTCATAGTAAGGATGGTAAGTCTTAGGATAAGGACTTTTCTTGCGGAAAGTAATGGTGTCCGGAAGATAGTCTTTCGCACACTGCCGCAAAAGGTTTTTCACAAGACCATCTTTGGCTTTCATTTCCCATGGCACATTAAAGACATAAGAAATCAGGTTTTTATCTGCAAAAGGAACGCGGGCTTCCAGACCGGAGAACATACTGGTGCGGTCCATGCGGTTTAGCAGAGTCTGCATAAAGTAGCGGATGTTAAGATAGGAAATACGCCGGCGGCTGCATTCCGTATCATTGTCCGATGGCAGAATATCGACCTCTGCAATGGCATTTTCATAAGAACTTTGCACATAGGAATCTAAGGACAGTGCATCTGCAATTTCGTCTTTTAAGAAGGACTTGCGGAAAGACAAATCCGGTGTCCATGGAAACGTGTTGCAGGAAAGAAAATTCTTCCGGTGAAACCACGGATAGCCGCCGAAAACTTCATCGGCACATTCTCCGGTCAGGACTACCTTATGCTGCTTACTGACTTCCCGGCAGAAGAAGAGCAGGGATGAGTCAACGTCAGCCATACATGGAAGGTCATGGGCTTTCATGGAAGCAAAGAGTAAGTCAGCCTGGGAGCGGTTGTCACAGGTCAGATATTGATGCTCACTCTTAAGATAGTTTTTCATAATATCCACAAAGGGACGGTCTTCGGAGGGCTGAAAATCATTTGCCTTAAAGTAACGGGAATTATCTGTAAAGTCAAAGGAATAGGTAGAAAGAGTCTGCCCTTCTTTTCTTAATTCTTCCGCACAGACTGAAGAGACGAGACTGGAATCCAACCCGCCGGAAAGAAAGGTGCAGATAGGAACATCGGAAACCATCTGCCGGCGGATGGACTGTAACAGCAGCTCTTTTGTGTGGACAACGGTTTCTTCATAGCTGTCTGTATGTGGATGGCTTTCTAATCGGAAGTAACAGTAATCTTTCAGTCCGGAAGCACTGAAAGTGAGGTAATGTCCCGGCAGACATTCTGCCATATGCTCATAAACTGCGTTGCCGGAGTTCCTGGCAGGACCAAGACCAAAGATTTCGGAGAGTCCTGTTTTATTTACCGAAGGGATGCAGCCGGGATAACAGAAGATTCCCTTCGGCTCGGAAGAAAAGATAAGTGTATCATGAAAAAGCCGGTAAAAGAGCGGCTTTACACCAAAGGCATCCCGGAAGAGATAGAGAAGCTGATGAGCCTCATCATAAATGGCAAAAGCGAAAATACCATTCATTTTCCGGACAAAGGACGGTCCTTCAAAAAGAAATCCATTTAAAATGACTTCTGTATCGGAATGAGTACGAAAGGTCATGCCATGGGAAACCAGTTCCTCACGGAGTTCTTTCGTATTATAAAGTTCTCCATTATAGACGATGGTGAAGTCTGCGTCACAATAATGTCTGGTCATAGGCTGAAGTCCACCATGAGGATCAATAATGGCAAGCCGGGTGTGGGAAAACCCTGTATGAGAGGTTAAATAAATACCATGGGAGTCCGGCCCGCGGTGATAAAGTGCGTCACTCATATCAGATAGAATGTTACGATAATAAGGCTCCCTTTCTAAAAAATCAGTATGTAAATTACAAAAACCGGAAATACCGCACATAGCAATTCTCAATTCATTTTTGTAGTAATCTATGCATTTCCCTAAATAAAAAGTACAAAAAGAAGAGAGATTTATGAAAGAGAGGAAGCATTTTCTGGGTGCAAAGCACAGGTAAGGAGTTGCCGGCAGTAAGTTGTGCGGGTTATAATAAAAAAGATGAAACTATTTTTCCGGCTGGAACGTCTAATTTACAGAAAGCAAAGGTTGAAAGGCTTTCTGTGCATATGCAGGTTTTCGGAAAGAGAAGAGGAAACAGGAATGAAGAAAAGAGGAATCGCAAAAGCGGTGGAGCAGGAAATCCTTGCATCCTATGAGCAGCTTTACCGGCTGGCAATTACCTATGTAAAGAACGAACAGGACGCAATGGATGTAGTGCAGGAAAGTGCATATAAGGCAATGAAAAATGCCGGTCAGGTGAAGGAAGAAACCTATATTAAGACCTGGCTCTGGCGGATTGTTATAAATACGTCACTGGATATGTGCAAGAAACAGAAGCGTATCGTAAGTGGAGTATTTATCCCGGAAGAAGCAAAAGAAGATGTATACAAAGACTGGGATATGCTGGCAGCGTTGGAAGAATTAGAAGAACGGGAAAGAACCATTGTGATATTAAAATATTTTGAAGAATGGAAAATAGATGATATTGCAGATCTTCTGAAAGAAAATCCAAACACCGTAAAATCAATCCTGTATCGCAGCTTAAAGAAATTAAAGATAAAGATGTCCAGGGAGGAAATAGCATGAACCATGAGAAAATAGACAGGATGAAGCAGGAATATGAGCAGATAGAAGTCCCGGAAGCATTGAAAACGCAGGTGGAAGCCGGAATCAGAAAAGGAAAGAGGGATACCACGAAAGGCAGTATCCGCTTTTTAAAAGGAGCAGCAACGGTAGCGGCAGCTATGGTTGCACTGGTGATTTCGGTAAATGTAAGCCCGACAATAGCCCATGCCATGGAAGAGGTTCCATTACTTGGCACAATTGTAAAGGTAGTGAACTTTTCTACATATTCTGATGTACAGGATGATAAGAATATGGAAGCAAATGTAGACATTCCCCAGGTGGCAGTGACAAATCAGGATGGGGAAGTATTATCGGATGAGACGGACGAGCTGAATCAGGAAGTGAAAAAGTATGCCGGTGGTATTATTAAGTCTTATCAGTCTGATGTAGCTTCCATTGAAGATGGTGAGAATGGTAATGAGGCAGTGAATTCGTCTTATCAGGTAGTGACAGATAACGACCGGCTGTTTGCTTTAAGAATTGATACTTCCATTGTAATGGCAGGATCGAACCAGTATACGAAAATCTATAATATAGATAAGAAAACCGGAAATACCATTACATTAAATGATTTATTTCAGAAGGATTCCGATTATCTGGACCGGATTTCAGAGGAAATAGAAAAGCAGATGAAGGAAAATATGGAAAAAGACAGTAACCTGCAATACTTCTTAGACAAGGATGTAGATGGCTACAGCTTTGATGGAATTAAGAATGATGTAAATTTCTATGTCAACAAAGAAGGAGAGCTGACCATTGTTTTTGATAAATATGAAGTAGCACCGGGTTATATGGGAATTGTAGAATTTACGATTCCGACCAGTGTGGTTTCTGATATTATAAAGGACGGATATCTGCAATAATATGACAAAGATGGTGCGTACTAGGCATTTATAGTAATCGAAAACTCCCCCGGATATTGGAAGAAATTTCAATATCCGGGGGAGTTCTTATGCTATATCATGAGATACTTTTATTTTTTGAAGTTAGCTCTCTTTCTTAAGGTCGGGTCAAGAATACGTTTACGGATACGTAAGGATTCCGGAGTAACCTCTAAGAGCTCGTCAACATCGATAAAGTCTAATGCCTGCTCTAAGGAAAGTATCTTTGGTGGAACAAGGGTCAGCGCTTCGTCTGCGGAAGAAGAACGTGTATTGGTTAAGTGTTTCTTCTTACATACGTTTAATTCAATGTCTTCCGGTTTAGAGGAAGAACCGATAACCATACCGGAGTAAACCTTTACACCGGCTCCGATGAAGAGAGTACCACGCTCCTGAGCGGAGAACAGACCGTAAGTTACGGATTCGCCGGATTCGAAAGCAATCAGGGAACCAAGTTTACGATAAGCAATATCTCCCTTGTATGGAGCATAGCCATTGAAAATGGTATTGATGATACCATTTCCTTTGGTGTCGGTTAAGAAGTCTCCACGGTAACCGATAAGACCACGGGATGGAATGTTAAATTCCATACGGGTATAGCCGCCGCTGATTGGACGCATATCAACCATTTCACCTTTACGCTGGCTTAATTTATCAATAACAGTACCGGTGAATTCATCCGGAACGTCAACATAAGCTAATTCCATAGGCTCTAATTTCTTGCCGTTTTCATCAGTGTGGTAAAGAACTTCAGCCTTGCTGACTGCAAATTCATAACCTTCACGACGCATATTTTCGATTAATACGGAAAGATGTAACTCACCACGTCCGGAAACCTTGAAGCAGTCTGCACTGTCGGTTTCTTCTACACGAAGGCTGACATCGGTATTTAACTCACGGAACAGTCTGTCTCTTAAGTGACGGGAAGTAATGAATTTACCTTCCTGTCCTGCAAGCGGGCTGTCGTTGACCATGAAATTCATGGAAAGCGTAGGCTCGGAAATCTTTTGGAAAGGAATGGCAACCGGGTTGTCTGTTGCACAGATGGTATCACCGATATGGATGTCTGCAATACCGGAAATAGCAACGATGGAACCGATTTTTGCTTCCTTTACTTCTACTTTATTCAGACCATCAAATTCGTATAATTTGCTGATTTTGACTTTTTTCTGTTTATCAGGCTCGTGGTGGTTTACAACGATAGCATCTTGGTTTACCTTTAAGACACCGTTGTCTACTTTACCAACACCGATTCGTCCAACGTATTCATTATAATCAATGGTACTGATAAGAACCTGGGTGTTTGCATCCGGGTCACCGGTAGGAGCCGGGATGTAGTCGATAATGGTTTCGAATAAAGGAGTCATATCCTTGCGCTCATCGTTTAAATCTCTCATGGCGTAACCATCTCTTGCAGAAGCGAAGATGAAGGGGCAGTCTAACTGTTCTTCAGAAGCGTCTAAATCCATGAAAAGCTCTAATACTTCATCAATAACTTCTTCTGGTCTTGCTTCCGGACGGTCAATTTTATTGATACATACGATAACCGGCAGATTCAGTTCCAGTGCTTTCATAAGAACGAATTTGGTCTGTGGCATAGCACCTTCAAATGCATCTACTACAAGAATAACACCGTTTACCATTTTCAGAACTCGCTCAACCTCACCACCGAAGTCGGCGTGGCCAGGAGTATCAATGATATTAATTTTTACATCTTTGTAGAATACAGCGGTATTCTTAGAAAGAATGGTAATACCACGTTCACGCTCAATATCGTTGGAATCCATGACACGTTCCTGGACTTCCTGATTGGCACGGAATACACCACTCTGTTTCAACAGCTCGTCGACCAGAGTAGTTTTACCGTGGTCAACGTGGGCGATGATAGCTATGTTTCTAATATCGTCTCTTGTTGTTTTCATATAAAATCCTTCCTTCTATCAGTGCATAAAATTCAGTTTCTTCTTATATATAATGCCTGTCTGTAAATGACCGGCGTTCTTATTCTACCACATATTGAAAAATACGCAAGTATTTCTTTCTTTACAGGAAATTGCTTTCCTGTAAAGTAAAAACGCTCCGCGAGGATGCGCACTGCGGCGTATAAGGTAGATGTCGCAAGCGACCGCCGCAGGCGCGAGAATGTGCCAAGGCACATTCTTTGTTTAAGGACACAGCGCATATGCAGGGAAAAGCGGCTTTATGCATAATATATCCAAAAGGTTATCGACAGATTTTGATGAGTTTCATCCCGTTGGAATGGTACTGTAAAACCGTTCGAAAACACACTAAATAAAGGAGAAAAAATTCATGGCAGATAAGATTTTAGAAAACAACCAGGTATCCATTGTAGGGGAGATTATTTCCGATTTCCAATACAGTCATGAAGTGTATGGGGAAGGCTTTTATATGGTAGAGGTAGCGGTCAGCAGATTAAGTAATTTTTCCGACTACATTCCATTGATGATTTCAGAGCGTCTGATTGACACTTCGCAGAGTTACATAGGACAGAAGGTATATGTGACCGGACAGTTCCGTTCCTATAACAGACATGAGGAACTTAAGAACCGGCTGGTTCTCTCCGTATTCGTTCGGGAGATTGAGTTTATTGAAGAAGAGACAGAGGAGATGAAGAGCAACCAGATTCTTCTTGATGGCTATATCTGTAAAGACCCGATTTACCGTAAGACTCCTCTTGGAAGAGAGATTGCAGACTTGCTGGTGGCGGTAAACCGTTCCTATGGGAAATCGGACTATATCCCATGCATCTGCTGGGGAAGAAATGCAAGATTTGCCGCAAGATTTGAGGTGGGTGTACATGTGCAGATCTGGGGCAGAATCCAGAGCAGGGAGTATGTCAAACGCTTAAATGAGGATGAGGTAGAGAAGCGTACCGCCTATGAAGTATCCGTGAGCAAAATTGAATATATGGAATAAAATAGTAGAAATAAAGAATAATTGAGAAAGCATGAAACATACAGACATTGCTTTTTATTGGAAATTGTGGTATCGTAAGTAAATCTGGGATAAAGAGTCCCTGTAAGAATTGGCATGGAGGTTTGTCATGGAAAAGGGTTCCGTACAGATTTATTATGGTGCAGGTCGTGGAAAGACCAATGCTGCACTGGGCAATGCGTTGCGGGCAGCCGGAGAGAATAAGAGTGTAATTATTATCCAGTTTTTAAAAGGAAAAACAGATGATCAGATTGCTTATATGAAGCAGTTAGAGCCGGAAATCAAGGTATTCCGTTTTGAAAAATCAGAAGAGAATTATGATGAACTGCCAGAAGAAAGACAGGCAGAAGAGAAACTCAATATGAAAAACGGACTGAATTTTGCCAAGAAAGTGCTGGTTACCGGTGAATGCAATGTACTGATTCTGGATGAAGTTCTGGGTCTTATTGATGCCGGAGTAATTTCGTCGGAAGAATTAGAAGCTGTTTTAAAAGCAAAGATGGATGAAACAGAGATTATTATGACCGGAAGGGTATTAGAAGAATCCATTCGCAGCTATGCAGATGAGATTTATAAGATTACTGCGGAAAAATAAGAAAGAAAATGTAAAATGTCTGCATAGGACGTTGACAGATAGTAGCAGCGGTGCTATATTGAGGTAAGAAATTTAATATATGAAGGTAGAGGTTGCGTGAGACAAGAGTACTTGGTCGGATATGGCAGACATAGAAGAAGACATAAGGAAAGGGGAACACGCCGAAAGGTTATTTTTCCTGCAAAGAATAATCTTGGGCATGGATTGAAGAAGTTCATGACTGTCATCTTGTAATAAGATGGGGCGCTATCGGTATGATCCATAATAATTTAAGTGGAATATCAACCGGCTCCCTGTGAGCCGGTTTTTTTATGCTGGTAATAAAAGCAAAACAAACGATATCTTCATACAATAAATAAGATACTTATAAAGTGGAGGAAAAAGAACATGTCTATTTACAAAGGTTCCGGAGTTGCAATTGTAACCCCAATGAAAGCAAATGAAGAAGTTAACTATGACAAATTAGCAGAATTAATTGAAGAACAGATTTCTGAAAGTACAGACTGTATCGTAATTGCAGGAACAACAGGAGAGAGTTCTACCTTATCCATGGAAGAACATCACAAAGTAATCTGTGCAGCAGTAGAATTTGCAAAACACAGAGTTCCGGTAGTAGCAGGAACCGGTTCTAACTCAACGGAGACAGCAATCCAGTTGACCAAAGAAGCAGAAGAAGCAGGAGCAGACGGAGCACTTATCGTAACTCCATATTATAATAAGGCAACACAGAAAGGTTTAATCGGACATTATTCTAAGATTGCACAGGAAACCAAGCTTCCGATTATTATGTATAATGTACCGGGAAGAACCGGATGTAACCTTCTGCCGGAGACAGTTGCAGAATTATTCCGCACCCAGGAAAATATCGTTGGATTAAAAGAAGCAACCGGTAACCTTGCACAGGCATCTAAGACCATGTACTTAACAGATGGAAAGCTTGATTTATATTCCGGAGAAGACGGACTGGTTGTACCGCTTATGTCCATTGGTGGAATCGGAGTAATTTCCGTGTGGGCAAACCTTGCTCCGACAAAAGTGCATAATATGTGTGAAAGCTTCTTCAAAGGAGACCTTGCAACAGCAAATCAGTTACAGAGAGAAGCCCTTCCATTGATTGATGCATTATTCTGTGAAGTAAACCCGATTCCGGTAAAAGAAGCATTAAATCTTATGGGCAAGAACGTCGGACCGCTTCGTTCCCCGCTTTGCGAGATGGAGCCAGCCAATAAAGAGAGACTGATTCAGGCAATGCGTACATATGGATTAAAATTAGTATAAGAAACTGGAGATGATAGAGATGACAAAAGTAATCATGCATGGCTGTAATGGAAAAATGGGTCAGGTAATAACCGGCCTGATTGCGCAGGACGAAGATGTGAAAATTGTAGCCGGAATTGATACCTATGATGAAAAGAAAAATGATTATCCGGTATATAAGACCATCCGGGAATGCCAGATTGCAGCAGATGTTGTGATTGATTTTTCAAATGCGAAGGCAGTAGATGAACTGTTAAATTACTGTGGCGAGAAGAAGCTTCCGCTGGTACTTTGCACCACTGGTTTATCCGAAGACCAGCTGGCGAAAGTTACTGAGACCAGCAAAGAGACTGCAATTTTAAAATCTGCCAATATGTCACTTGGAATCAATACCTTAATGGATTTATTGCAGACTGCTATAAAGAAGCTTGCACCTGCCGGCTTTGATGTGGAAATCGTAGAGAAACATCATAACCAGAAGCTGGATGCGCCGAGTGGAACTGCTCTTGCATTAGCAGATGCCATGAATGAAGCTATGGACAATACCTATTCCTATAAATTAGACAGGAGCAGTGAGCGGAAGAAGAGAGATGCAAAAGAAATCGGTATTCAGGCAGTCCGTGGAGGAAGCATTGTTGGTGAACATGAAGTAATCTTCGCAGGAACTGATGAAGTGATTGAATTTAAGCATACGGCATATTCTAAGGCAATCTTTGGGAAAGGAGCTGTAGAAGCAGCAAAGTTCTTAAAGGGAAAACCTGCCGGAATGTATGATATGCATGATGTAATCCGTGCAGAGTAGAGTTGGGCACGCATATAATTACAAAATAAGAAATCCCCGGTATCGTATCCGAAAAAGATATGATACCGGGGATTTAATATTTACGCATAGTTCGTTTTACAATAACTGGATACCTGCATCTGCTGCAGCCTTGCACATGTCTTCCGGCCAGAGAGAAGACTGGACTTCTCCGATATGGGCCTTACGAAGGAAGAACATACAGATACGGGACTGTCCGATTCCTCCACCGATGGTATATGGAAGTTTGCCATCAATGATTGCTTTCTGGAAAGGAAGCTTAGCACGTTCCGGGCAGCCTGCTTTATCAAGCTGTGAGAGCAGTGCAACCTTGTCTACACGGATTCCCATGGAAGATAATTCCAGTGCAATATCAAGGACAGGATAGTATACTAAGATGTCGGCATTTAAAGACCAGTCATCGTAGTCCGGGGCACGTCCGTCATGACGCTCGCCGGATTCTAAGACATCACCAATCTGTAAGATGCAGACAGCACCCTTTGCCTTGGTTATGTAATATTCACGCTCCTTTGGAGTGTTTTCAGGGAACATATCCTCTAATTCCTGAGTGGTAATGAAGAAGATATCATGCGGAAGAATCTCTTCAATATAATCGTACTGGATAGCCATGTATTTTTCTGTTTTACGAAGACATTTGTATACAGTACGGACAGTATCTTTTAAAGTTTCCATGCTGCGGTCTTTCTTTGCAATGACTTTTTCCCAGTCCCACTGGTCTACGAAGATAGAGTGGATATTATCTGCGATTTCATCGCGGCGGATAGCATTCATATCGGTGTAAAGACCTTCGCCCTCTTTGAAATCATAATGCTTTAAGGCATAACGTTTCCATTTAGCAAGAGAGTGAACAACTTCTGCTTTGCGCTCATTCTGTTCTTTGATGGTGAACGTAACTGGACGCTCCACACCATTTAAGTTATCATTTAATCCGGAATCAGGGTCAACGAAAAGTGGTGCTGAAACACGGGAAAGGTTTAAACGCAGGGAAAGCAGATTCTGGAAGAAATCTTTCACTGTTTTAATCGCAATCTGTGTATCATGCAGGTTAAGTTGAGACTGATAATTTTTTGGTATAATCAGATGTTCCATAATAGCTCCTTTTTCATTTTAGTCTGCAATTATTATAGCACAGCAATCCGAGTTTGCAATGGATTATTTGTTTAAAAAAGAGTACAGAAGCGGATATAATTTATCACTGTGTTCAATATAACTTCCATGACCTTCTCCCGGAACAATAACCAGAGTGGCATGCTCAATATTTTCTGCAATCTTTTTTGTAACCTTTTTTTTGATTAAATCTTTTTCACCGGCTAAGACAAGGGTTGGAATCTTGATTTTATGTAAGTCCACCGGCTGGATATCTGGCTCATTGAGCATCATTGTGGAAAAAGGATTCGGATTCTTTTTGCATTCCCTGCGGATGCGGCGGTAGTCTCTTCCTTTGATGTCCTTTGGCGTCAGGTTTGCACCGCTGATCATAAGCTTGGAGAGCTTATCCGGGTATTTCGAAGCTAAGAGAAGTCCGACGATACCGCCGTCACTGAAACCATAAAAGAGAGGGGCTTTTAATTCTAAGGCATCAATAAAAGCTGCCATGTCGTCTGCCATATCCATGTAATGAAGTTCTTTTGGAGAAGCAGAAAGACCATGACCTCTGGAATCGATGGCATAAACGGTGTAATGTTCGGCAAGCTCCGGAATCAGTACATCAAAAATTTCGTGGGTTTCGCCATTTCCATGCACCAGCAGGAAAGGCTGCCCTTCGCCATATTTTTCATAATAGAGAATCTGACCATTTAATTGAATATACATAATGATTATCGTCCTTTAAAATTGATTATTTTGTCATTCTATTTTATAGTAAAGGTAATTCAACTTTTTTAGTGTAGCATTTTATAAAGGAGAAAACAAGATGGAGACAGAACATGTTATGCATACTTTTGCCCCGGTATACGATAAAAAATCCAGAGTATTAATCTTAGGCACGTTCCCGTCGGTCAAGTCAAGAGAGAAGCGGTTTTACTACGGCCATCCGAGAAACCGCTTCTGGAAAGTAACGGCGGCAGTATGCGGCTGTGAGGTCCCGGAGACGATAGAAGAAAAGAAGGCATTTCTTCTTGAAAATCATATTGCTATCTGGGATGTTATTGCATCCTGCGACATAGCAGGATCTTCAGACAGCAGCATAACAAATGTTGTGGCAAATGATATTGAACGGCTGTTAACGGAGGCTCCCATCGAGGCTGTTTTCCTAAATGGCGCAAAAGCATACGAATTATTTATGAAATACTGTTCCTGTAAGGATAAGGCAGAAATCTGCAAGCTGCCGTCCACCAGTCCTGCCAATGCTGCATGGAGTCTGGAGCGGCTGATAGAAGAATGGAAGAAAATCAGGAGATAGGATGAAATGTATACAGACAGACAGTTAAAGATTATAGCGATCTTAAAAAGCGCAGATGACTGGATGAGCGGTTCCCTTCTGCGGGAAAATATCGGGGTGAGCAGCAGGACACTGCAGATGGATATTAGGGCAATCAATGAGAAACAGTCAGGAGAGCCCCTGATACAGTCTAATAATCGGCTGGGGTATCTTTTGAAAAATAAGATTGCATTAGAGCAGGAACAGAAAAGTTACGGACAGGAGAACTATGTGCATTCCAAGCAGATTATTACTTTGCTGCTGTTTGAAAAGGAGTATACCAGTATTGGAACGATTTCTGAGCGATTATTCCTTTCCCGGTCATCTGTAACTTCTGACCTGCCGCAGGTAAAGCGGATTATAAGCCGCACGCCGGGGGTAAATCTTTTGGTATCCGGACAATATGGACTTAAGATTCAGGCATCGGAGAATGTAAAGAGAATCATGTGCATGAAGACCATGCAGAGCAGACAGGATTATCATATGTTGTTTTCGGAAGAAGAGATGGAGCAGTTTGCAGAAAATCAGAAAAAGTTACAGGCTGTTCTGGCAGAAGTATTTACCAGAAACCAGTTTATCGTATCGGGAGAAGCCTATCATGATTTTGCACGTTATCTGGCAGTATGCATGATGCGAAGCCAGATGGGATTTCCGGTAACAGAGGAAGAGGATGGCACAACTGAAATGCCTGGCAGACTTTCTACTGAGCTGGTAGATGAAATCGAAAAGGTGTGCACCTATCGGTTTAAGGAGAAGGAAAAGCAGAATGTAGAGGCACGGTTAAAGGAATTGAATATGGTCTGTAAGGAGACGGACATTCAACTGGATATGCTGCAGAAATTAGAAGTATTTATCCAGCGGGTGCAGGAGGAAACCGGACTTAAATTGCAGGTGGAGCGGGACCTTTTAGAGGTTTTATCAGACCATGTGTCAAGAATGGAACTCCGGATTCAGAATGGACGTAATAATATCGGTAATCATACCAAAGAAATGGCAAAGCGGTATCCGCTGGAAATGCATCTTTTAAGAACCTGTTTAAGTCCTGTTTTAAATACAGAGATTCCGGATGCGGAAATGGGCTATCTGGTGCTTTATTTTGCATCTGCAATTGAACGTAACAGAAGAAAGCCGGATATTTTATTTATCAGTGACCAGAGTGCCAGCAGCATTTATAATGTACAGAATAAATTAAAAGGCTTCTTAGGGGAGCGAATCAGTGAGATAACAGTTATCCCGGAATATTTATTTGAACAGAGAAAGGAGTGGTATTGCCGGAATTACCAGCTTCGGATTACATCGGAAAAGGAGCTGGTATTAAAGGATGCTTCCTTTACTTATCTCGACCTCTTTGCAGACAATGAGCAGATTATGCGGCTGGGGAGAAATGTTGATAAGCTTGAAAATAACTACTGGAAGGAAAAGGAAGAAAAGCTCCGGAAAAAATATGGCACAAAGGACAGTCTGTATCTGATAGAAGAAGTGGCAGACTTTGATGATTTAAAGAAAAGAATCGGTTATGAATATCAGGAACAGAAGGTGTCGAAGGAGACCATCGGAAGCAACCGTCTTTCTATGATTGACCATGAGCAGGATGGCAGAAATAAGATTTATCACATTTATCTTAAAAAGCCATTTTCTTATGGCGGTAAGCAGATTACAGAAGTTATTGCAGCACATTATGGCGGAGAAGGGGATATGATAGAATTCTTTGACTATGTAAAAGAGCTGTTAGGTGGACAGAGCTAGGCAGAGGATTTCGCTATTAGTGACGCAAAAGTATAAATTTCCTGAAACATAAAAGCACGGTATAATAAGCTTAACAAAATAAATGCGGGTCATTTATGAAAGGAGAATGTTTATGGGAAAAAATTATGAGAAACTGGGAGATGAAATTATTACCCGGCTGGGAGGAGAACAAAATATTACCAAGCTGTTTCACTGTGCTACAAGACTTCGTTTTCAGCTTGCAGATATGTCTAAGGCAGACCTGGAAGGAATCAAGAAGCTGCCGGATGTCATGGGCGTAGTAGAAAGTGTTGGCGGTGTTCAGGTTATCATTGGAAATGATGTAGCATCCGCTTATGCTGCAATTGTAGCAAAGCATAAGATTGAAAACAGCGGTGATGGCAAGATGGTTGAAAAAGCAGATGCAGCACCGGAGAAAAATGGAATTGTATCAAAAATTCTCAATGTGCTTTCTGCCATTTTAGGACCGGCAATTCCACTGATTATGTGTAGTGGATTGATTTCAGCATTACTGATTATTTTAACCAAGTGCGGACTGAGTACAGAAGGCACAACCTATACCATCATCAGCATGGTTGGAAATGCAGCATTATATTTCCTGCCGGTATTACTGGCATATACTTCTGCCAAGAAATTCGGCTGTGATATTATGACCAGTGTTTTCCTTGGCGCAATTATGATTAGTCCGACATTGATTGGATTAACGGAGCAGGGAAGCTTTGTATCACTTTTCGGACTGCCGGTGAAAACAGTAAATTACAGCTCTACCGTAATTCCGATTATTTTAACTATCTGGATCTTCAGCTATGTAGAGAAGCTGGTAGTTAAAATTGTTCCAGCAGCAGTTAAATTTGTATTTAAACCGTTACTGTCTGTTATTATCATGATTCCAGTTATGTTATGTATTACCGGACCAATCGGAAGCTATTGTGGAGACCTTTTATGCAAAGCACTGACCGCAATCAATAACGTAGCACCTTGGTCTTCTGTATTAATTGTTGGCTGTCTTGCACCACTTTTAGTATTAACCGGAATGCATCTTGCATTGATTCCGCTTGTAATGTCCATGTTTGCAACAGCAGGATATGATAATATGTTATTCGTTGCATTTATCGGAATGAACTTCTCACAGTTCGGTGTAGCATTAGCTTGTATGTTAAAAACTAAAAATAAAAACCTTCGTACACTGGCATCTTCCTGTGCAATTACAGCATTCCTGGCAGGAGTTACAGAGCCTACCCTTTATGGAATCTGTGTACGAATGAAGAAACCTTTGATTGCTACCTGGATTGCATGTATCGTAAACGCAATCTTCTGTGCAATCTTCAGCGTAAGAGTATACAGCTTCGGCGCTCCATCCTTCTTTACAATGCCGATTTTCTTAAATCCGGATGGAACGATGAGTAACTTCTATTTTGCAATTGCTGCAGCAGCAATTACCATTGTAGTAAGCTTTGTATCAACCTGGGTGTTAGGATTTGATGACAGCATTTATGGAGAGGAAGCAGCTTAATGGAAAAAAGTCTGAATGTAGTGGAAAAAATATCGGATCAGCTTTATGTGATTACGGAGACAGAGAGTGTGCATTGTTATCTTGTTATAGGAAGTGATAAGGCAATGCTCTTTGACATCGGCTATGGCTATGAAAATATCATGCCACTGGTTCGTACAATTACAGATTTGCCGGTTATGCTGGTGTTAAGCCACGGTGACCCGGATCATGGTCTTGGAAGCAAATGGTTTGATGAAGTGTGGATACATCCGCTGGACTGGGGAAAGCTTCTTTGGAATGACACTACAGAGATGCGTAAAAAAGCAATGGATTACAGGGTAAATAAAATGCCCTGGACAAAAGAACTGATACCGGAAGAGTTCCCGGAGTGGAGAATCAGCAGTAAGACGAAACCTCATTTTCTCTGTCATGGAGACAAGATTTCGCTGGGAGATATTGAATTTACGGTATTACATACGCCGGGACATAGCTATGGACATATTATGCTTCTGGAAGAGGAGAAAAAATGGCTCTTTTCCGGAGACCAGATATCTGCACACAACATCTGGCATTTTCAGGGAAATGATGTGCAGGCTCCCTTCCGGAGTACACTTCACAGCTTGAAGGAGCTGGCATTAAAAGTAACAGAGGATTATAAAATTTATCCGGCACATGACATTATTCCGATTCAGAAAAATTATCTGACAGATTTGATAGACTGTTTCGAATGGGAACTGCAGGAGAATTATAAAAAGGATGCACCATTCCATTCTTTTGCAGGAGACGGCTATCAGCATTTTTATCAGACTGTAAATCTCATATATTCTGATGAGCGGCTGGGTGAATTCCTCGGAAGGAAAATAGAGCGATAGGGGGAGTGTAAGTGGAATTTAAAGAAAATTTCTTATGGGGCGTAGCCACTGCTGCGAACCAGTGCGAAGGAGGATATTTAGAAGGAGGAAAAGGACTTACCATACAGGACTATATAAAAGGTGGTGGAATCGGAAAGCCACGGATGTTTCGCAGTACCATGGAAGAAGGAGCATTCTATCCGAGCCATGATGCGGTAGACCATTATCATCATTATGAGGAAGATATCCGCCTTTTGGCGGAGATGGGCTGCAAATGTTATCGCATGAGTATCAGCTGGGCAAGAATTTTTCCAACCGGATGCGAAGAGGAGCCAAATCAGGAAGGACTTTCTTTTTATAAAAACATCTTTACCCTGTGCAAATCCCATGGCATAGAGCCGGTGGTGACCTTAAGCCACTTTGAAATGCCATGGTATCTGGTAAAAGAAAAGGGCGGTTTTGCAAACCGGGAAGTAATTGATGATTTTGTTCGTTATGCCTGTTGTGTAATGAATTATTTTAAAGAGGAGGTACATTACTGGCTTTTATTTAACGAGATTAACTTTGGCGTAATGCCAATGGGTGCTTATAAGTCGCTGGGGCTGCTTGATGGAAAATATCTCGGCGGGGAAGCATTTATTTCTCTTAAATCCATGACCGTAGACGAAAAAGTAAGATTCCAGGCATTACATCACCAGTTTGTTGCCGGAGCAAAAACGGTGATAGAAGCAAGGAAAATCAGCCCGGAAATAAAAGTGGGCTGTATGATTGGACACATTACGCAGTATCCGCTGACCTGCCGGCCGGAAGATATGTTAGAGTGCCAGCACAAAGACCGGCTATTAAATAAATTTGCCGGAGATGTAGCCGTGTTCGGCAGTTATCCGTCTTATATGAACCGTTATTTTAAAGAACATCAAATTACGCTTCAGAAGGAGCCGGAGGATGATGCAATATTAAAAGCCGGCTGCGTGGACTTCTACACCTTCAGTTATTACATGACAAACTGTGCTACGATAGATGATGCAGCAGAGCAGACCGATGGAAATCTTTTGGAGGGAGCCAGGAATCCGTATCTGACCGCCAGTGAGTGGGGCTGGCAGATAGACCCGAAGGGACTGCGCTATACATTAAATGAACTTTGGGACCGCTATCATCTTCCAATGATGGTGGTGGAAAATGGATTTGGTGCACCGGATGAAGTCGATGCAGATGGAAGCATCCACGATGATTACCGTATTTCCTATCTCAATGACCATATCGCAGCAATGGGCGAGGCAATCGAGGACGGTGTAGACCTGTTCGGCTATACCATCTGGTCAGCCATGGATATTGTCAGTGCCGGAACCGGCGAAATGAAGAAACGTTACGGGCTCATTTATGTGGACAGACATGATGACGGCAGCGGAGATTTTAAGAGAATCCCAAAAGACAGTTATTACTGGTATGCAAAGTGCATTCAGGAAAATGGAAAAAATATTACCGCATAAAGGATTGTGGAGATAAAAAGTAAGATGCGTACAGCGGGTATTGGGTATGCATCTTACTTTTTTACGCTGCAACGCATCCGTAAGAAGCTGCCGGTGGCAGGTTCTGCAGGTGAGTAGCGAGAAATCTGGGGGGACTGTTAGAAAATTTGACACAACAGAAAATGCATGATAAATTTACTCTGAAAAAAGAGAAAGAAGGAAGAAGCACATGGAGAAAATCGCAAGCTTTACAATTGACCATATTAAACTGCAGCCGGGTGTCTATGTATCAAGAAAGGATGCAGTAGGAGACAGTACAGTAACAACTTTTGATTTAAGAATGACATCACCAAATGATGAACCGGTTATGAATACCGCAGAGGTGCATACCATAGAACATCTTGGTGCAACCTTTTTAAGAAATGACGCAGAGTATGCCAGAAAGACCGTGTATTTTGGACCAATGGGCTGCCGGACAGGCTTTTATTTATTGCTGGCGGGAGACTATACATCCAAAGATATCGTGCCACTGATGATTCGCATGTTTGAGTTCATCCGTGACTTTAAAGGTGAGGTACCGGGCGCAAGTCCAAAAGACTGCGGCAACTATCTTGATATGAACCTTGGTATGGCAAACTATCTGGCAGACCGCTATTTAAATAATGTGCTCTATCATATTGATGATGCACACCTGAATTATCCGGCGTAGAGGATACTTGGAAAATTTGCTTTAAAGCAGATATGAAAAATGTATTGCGTAATGCATAAGTAGGAAATTAGCAGAAAGAGGAAAGAAAACATGAGTAAAATCGGAATTATCGGTGCTATGGAATTAGAAGTAGCAACATTAAAGAAAAATATGGATACAGACCAGATTACAAAGAAAGCCGGCATGGAATTTCATGAGGGTAATTTAAAAGGAATGCCGGTAGTAGTGGTACAGTGCGGTGTAGGAAAAGTAAATGCAGCAATGTGCGTGCAGATTCTTGCAGATTTATATGATGTAACACATATTATCAATACCGGTGTAGCAGGCTCTTTGAATTCTGTATTAGATATCGGAGATATTTTAGTATCTAAGGATGCTATTCAACATGACATGGATGTGACACCATTAGGCTATGCAAAAGGACAGATTCCGGGATTAGAGCAGCTTGCTTTTGTGGCAGATGAAAAGTTGTGTAAGACTGCCGTAGAGGTATGTAAAAAAGTAAATCCGGATATTCATGTAACAGAAGGCCGCGTAGTAAGTGGAGACCAGTTTATTTCCAGCAAAGAGATAAAGGATGCATTAATTGCAGAATTTCATCCGGACTGTACGGAGATGGAGGGAGCTTCCATCGCGCAGGCAGCAACTTTAAATAACATCCCATATGTAGTCATTCGCGCAATTTCAGATAAAGCAGATGGCTCTGCACAGGAGGATTATCCAACTTTTGAAAAGAAAGCAGCAGAGCATTGTGCAAAGTTAGTACAGGAAATGATGAAGGAGCTGTAGGAATCTTTGAATTGGGTAAAAAACCGCAGAAATGCCAGCCTTTTACCCTGACGAGAGTCAGCGAAGCCAGAATTCCCAGCTCCTCCAGGAATCCGCAAAAAAAACAACCCGGATATTTGTAATGCCCCTAAAACTATGCTTTTAGGAAGCAACAAATATCCGGGTTGCATTTTTGCAGTCATCTTACATAAATTTCATAAACATATTCAAAAACCGTAAATAGTCATCATAATTAAAGAAGCGGTCAAGAATATCCTGCAGGGCATTCTGCTCAAGGGAATCCCACTGGTCAACAGAAAGGGAATTATCTGCAGTGCCTGCATTGTAGGCAGCATTGCTGTTTGCACTTGCAGCAACGGCTGTTCCGTCCGGAAGAGTGACACCTTCCTGCATATAGCCGGTGATTTTGGCTACATAATTCTGGGTTTCTTTAAATGGAGGAATTCCACCGTATTTTGCTACGTTTCCGCTGCCTGCATTGTAGGCAGCAAGAGCAAGGGAGGTATCTCCGTTGTATTTATTTAAAAGCTCGCTGATATATTTGGCACCTGCCATGATATTTTGTTCCGGGTCATAAGGGTCAGTACAGCCAAAATAAGAAGCAGTGGAAGGCATTAGCTGCATGATGCCCATGGCTCCTGATTTGGAAGTGGCATTTGCCTGAAAATTGGATTCCTGCTTTGCCATGGCGGTCAGAAGAGAAACAGAGACACCATAGGTATCGGAGGCTTTTTGAAAGATAGATGCAAGGGAATTGTTGCCTGCATTATTTAAATAGGATTCAAAATTATTTACACCGTTTACAGAGGTTGTGGAAGCAGCGGTACTTCCAAGCGCAGCGGTAATCGGATCAATCTGCATGGATAGAACTCCTTTCATAATCTGAAATTCTTCTTTCTCATTAAGATGCGAATTCCAGGCTGTGTATTAAAATTACAATTTATTCTAATATAGCATAAAAAACTTGTTTTTTGAAGTCTCATATTGTAGAGTTATTGTGTTTGATGTAGAAAGGGCGGATTAGAAAGAAGGATTACAGAATGAAACAAAATGGCTATGTCAAAGCAGTGAAAGCAGCATTTCCGTATACGATACCGGTATTGACAGGTTATCTTTTTATAGGAATTGCATTTGGCGTGATGTATCAGGAAAAAGGCTACAATTTTCTTTGGGCAATCCTGATGAGTATCTTGGTGTACGCCGGAAGCGGACAGTATCTGGCGGTTAATTTCTTTGCACCGGGAGTCAGTTTCCTGCAGATTATATTCTTAGAATTTATGGTAAATATCCGGCATGTCTTTTATGGACTGTCTTTAATAGAAAAATTCCGTGATATGGGAAAAAAGAAATTATATATGATTTTTTCCCTGACAGATGAGACCTATTCCTTATTCTTTATTACAAAAGTGCCGGAGGGCGTGGATGAGCACAAATTCCTATTTTCCATTGCGTTGTTAGACCAGCTTTACTGGATTATTGGTTCTGCCATCGGAGCCATTGCCGGAACGCTGATTCCGTTTGACACAACGGGTATTGATTTTGCCATGACAGCATTGTTTGTCGTAATTTTTGTGGAGCAGTGGCTGACCAGCAGGAATCATTTGCCGGCGCTGACCGGAATTGCAGCATCTCTTATCTGCCTGCTTATCTTTGGCAGTGATAATTTCATTCTGCCATCCATGATTTGTATTATGATAATTCTGTTATCCGGTCGTAAGGTGATGGAAGAAAAGGAGGTAGCGGAAAATGCCGATTAGTGTGGAACGGTCATTATTAATTATTGTGGTTTGTGGATTGGTTGTATTTACAACAAGGGCAATTCCGTTTGTATTATTCAGCGGGAAAAAAGAAATTCCGGAAATCGTAAAATATCTTGGAAAAGTGCTGCCGCCTGCAGTTGTGGGAATGCTTGTTATTTACTGCTTAAAGGCAGTAAATGTAGTGAAGTTTCCCTTTGGTCTGCCGGAATTTATTGCAATTTTCGTAGTAGTTGTTTTACATGTGTGGAAAAGAAATAATTTACTGAGCATCGGTGTGGGAACCGTGCTTTATATGGTGTTGATACAGACAGTATTTGCGTGATGTTAAAGAAATCTTAAAGACTTGGTGCCTTGGTTCTTAAAGGTTCATTCGATACAATAATGGTGTACTTGGAAAGGGGAAAAGAAAATGTATAACATATTGATATGTGATGATGAACCGGATATCGTGTCCGCGTTAAAAATCTATCTTGCATCGGATGGCTATGGAATTTACGAGGCTTATAACGGTCGGGAAGCAATTGAAATGATGCAGAAAACAGAGATACATCTTGTGCTCATGGATATTATGATGCCGGAAATGGACGGCATCCAGACCATGGTGAAGATTCGTGAGAACAGCAATGTCCCTGTGATTTTCCTAACTGCAAAAAGTGAAGACAACGATAAGGTTTTAGGACTTATGGTGGGAGCAGATGATTATATTACCAAGCCATTTAATCCGGTGGAGGTCCAGGCAAGAGTAAAATCCCAGCTGCGCCGTTATATGCAGCTGGGAGGTGGAAACATGACAAAGAAGAATCTTGCCATCGGTGGCATTGAATTAGATGACAGTGCCAAGGTTGTGACGCTGGACGGAGATGCGGTGAGTCTTACCCCTACAGAGTATGATATTTTGAAACTGTTTATGGAACAGCCCGGAGTTGTATTTTCTCCAAAGGATATCTATCGCAAAGTATGGAAAGATGCGCCGTTTGGCTCAGAAAGTACAGTGGCAGTGCATATTCGCCATCTTCGGGAAAAATTAGAGTATGACCCTGCAAATCCACGATATTTAAAAGTGGTGTGGGGACAGGGCTATAAGATGGAAAGAGGAAACACACCATGAAAAAGAAAAAAAGAAGCATCAGAAGAGCAAGCGCAGTCATTGCATTTATTTTACTGACTTCAATTGCATTTTTATCTGCAGTATTTACGCTGGAAATGATAGACAGCCAGATCTATCGAAACAGCCAGGAGGAAACAGCGGCAGACTTTCAGGAGCAGATTGGTTCCTATCTGGCAGCAGAAATTTTTTCAGACTTTGTAAATTATGATATAGAGGATGCGCGGTCTTGTGCATACAGCCTGGCTGATGAGACGAACTTTAATTTTTATGTATTTAAAAAGAGTGTAGATACTTCCGTGGAACGAATCTGTACCATAGAAAACGGAAGTCTGGCAAGCGTCATTCCGGAATACATGGCAATCGTGGGAAATTATGACAGTTATTGTTATCCGGGAATTTCCATAGATGTTTTAAACAGTCCGGAGCAGATATTTACGGAAGTAGAAGAACAGGATGCAAATCTTTCAAGAGGTGATATTTATGCAGTGGCATTCTTCCCGCTGGGGGATTTGACTTATCATGATGATTTGTATTTTAAAATGAAATATATTGATTTTGCATATAAGACCCGCTATGCAATCTTTGCGGTACTTGCAGTAAGTACAATTGGAGCAGTTATTTTACTGGTTACGCTGGTACGGACTGCCGGAAAGAAGGATGAAGAGGGCAGAATACAGAGAAGTTTTATCGATAAGATTCCGCTGGAACTCTATGGACTGATGCTTTATATCGTTGCAGCCTGTGTGGCAGGATTTTTTGGAAACATATGGGGATTTTACGGAACGGACATAGGCTCCTTTGCTGCCATTGTGATACTGGCAGTATTGACAGCAACCCTGCTTTTAGTATTTCTCATGAGCTGCTCAGTAAGGCATAAGACAAAGACGCTGTGGAGCAACACGCTGTTATGCCGGTTTGTAAAATGGCTGAAACAGGCATTGTCTTATATTAAAAAGCATATGCCGTTTATTTATAAAGGTGTAGTGATTGCACTGGGCATTACTTTCATAGAATTTATCGGTGTTCTGATGCTGGAAGACAGTTACAACTGGGAGTGGATTTTTCTGGTATTTCTGGTAGAAAAGGCAGCACTTTTCCTGATATTCTGCATCATACTGGCAAATCTCAATCAGTTGAAGCAGGGTGGTGAGAAGATTGCAGAGGGTGACTATGATTATCAGATGGACACCAGCCATATGCGTGGAGAATTTAAAAATTATGCAGAGCATCTGAATCAGATTGGAAGCGGAATGCAGACAGCACTGGATGAGCGGATGAAGAGCGAGCATTTTAAAACAGAGCTGATTACCAATGTATCCCATGACATTAAAACACCGCTTACTTCTATTATTAATTATGTGGATTTGCTGACCAAAGAGGATGTGGAAAATCCGAAGGTGCAGGAATACTTAGAAGTGCTGACACGACAGTCTGCCCGCCTGAAGAAATTGATTGAAGATCTGATTGAGGCATCCAAAGCTTCATCCGGAGTGCTGAAGGTGAACTGGGAGAAATGTGTACCGGAGGTATTGCTGACACAGGCAGCAGGCGAATATGAAGAACGGCTGGAACAAAAGAATCTGGAACTGGTGATTCATCATCCGCAGGAAGAGCTTGTTGTTCTGGCAGATGGAAGACATCTGTGGAGAGTTTTTGATAATCTGCTGAGCAATATTTATAAATATGCACAGCCGGGAACCAGAGTATATCTTGACCTGGAGCAGGATGAGAGAAATGTTGCCATCGTATTTCGAAATATTTCAAAGAGTCCTTTGCATATGACGGGAGAGGAACTGCAGGAACGCTTTGTCCGGGGAGACAGCTCCAGAAATACGGAAGGAAGCGGACTTGGATTATCTATCGCACGGAGCCTGACAGAACTTATGAATGGAACGTTCGGGCTGCTTATCGATGGGGATTTCTTTAAAGTGACGCTGACATTTCCGCGCAACACAGAAAATGCATAAAAATTACTTTGACGGGTTGACAAGTCACAGTGGGAATTTTAGAATACTACTTAGCTGAGGCGTGAAGGAGACTAACTATTATGAAGAAAGAACCATTTGTGACAAAAGAACAGATTGAAGAAATTGTAAAGACATATCCAACCCCGTTTCACCTTTATGATGAAAAAGGCATCCGTGAAAATGCAAAGGCAGTAAAAGAGGCGTTTGCATGGAATCCGGGATTCCGTGAGTATTTTGCTGTAAAGGCAACCCCGAACCCATTTATCTTAGATATTTTAAAAGAGTATGACTGCGGCTGCGACTGTGCATCCCAGACAGAGCTGATGTTAGCTGATTCCCAGGGCTTTGACGGAAAGCATATTATGTTTTCTTCCAATGATACTCCTGCATATGAATATAAATTTGCAGACAAGATTGGCGCAATCATCAACCTGGATGATTTTACCCATATCGACTTCTTAGAGAAGACAATCGGTAAGATTCCGGAGACCATCAGCTGCAGATATAATCCGGGCGGAGTGTTCAAAATGAGCAACGGTATCATGGATAACCCGGGAGATGCAAAATACGGATTTACAACAGAGCAGTTATTTGAAGGCTTTAAGATTTTAAAAGAAAAAGGTGCAAAGAATTTTGGTATTCATGCATTCTTAGCAAGCAATACCGTAACCAACGAGTATTATCCGATGCTTGCAAAACAGCTTTTTGAAGTAGCTGTTAAATTAAAAGAAGAAGTAGGCTGCCATATCAGCTTTATCAACCTTTCCGGTGGAGTTGGTGTGAACTATACACCAGACCAGGAACCAAACGACATCCGTGTTATCGGCGAAGGCGTACACAAGGTTTATGATGAAATTTTAGTTCCGGCAGGTATGGGTGATGTAGCTATCTATACTGAGATGGGCCGTTTTATGTTAGCACCTTATGGATGCCTTGTGACGCAGGCAATTCATGAGAAACATACACACAAGGAATACATTGGTGTGGATGCCTGTGCAGTAAACCTGATGCGTCCTGCAATGTATGGTGCATATCATCACATTACCGTGCTGGGCAAGGACAACAGCGTATGCGACCACAAATATGATGTAACCGGTTCTCTTTGTGAGAACAATGATAAATTTGCCGTGGATCGTATGTTGCCGAAGATTGACATGGGCGATTATCTGGTAATTCATGATACCGGAGCACATGGTTATTCCATGGGTTATAACTACAATGGTAAATTAAAATCCGCTGAGTTACTTTTGAAGGAAGATGGTTCCGTACAGCTTATCCGTCGTGCAGAGACACCGAAGGATTATTTTGCAACATTTGACTGCTTTGATATTTTGAAAAATATGAAAGACCCGGAAAAATAAACTTGCAATCTATTAGAAAATATGATAAACTTTCATTTGTTCGGTTCGACGGAACCGAATAAATGCCGGCGTGTCGGAATGGCAGACGAGGCAGACTCAAAATCTGTTGTGGGCAACCACGTGCGGGTTCAAGTCCCGCTGCCGGCATTAATATTTTGGAAAAGAATCGACCACTGGTCGGTTCTTTTTTTACGCGAGTAGCGAGAAAAATCTGGGAGAAAAGAAGGAGCCAAGCTCGCTTTGGCGAACTTCTTTTCTGTTCAGATTTGGCGAGCACCGCGATAACTTGAGAAACTCGCTAAGCGTGTTTCCCGTAGTTACGCGAGTAGAAGGTAAGGAGAATTACATGGAACAGACCAATGACAGAACATTTTTAGAAACAGAACCGGTAGGAAAGCTGTTATTAAAACTGGCATTGCCTACCGTTGCAGCCCAGTTGATTAATATGATGTATAACATAGTAGACCGTATGTACATCGGCCATATTCCGGGGGATGGTGCAATGGCACTGACCGGAGTTGGTGTATGCATGCCGCTTATTATGGTAGTATCTGCGTTTGCAGCACTGATTAGCAATGGTGGTGCTCCACGGGCAACCATATTTATGGGAAAAGGAGAGAAGGACAAGGCGGAAAAAACGCTGGGGAACTGTTTTTGCACTCAGATTATTGTATCGCTGATACTGACTGCATTTCTGCTGGCTGGAAACAGAGGCTTTCTTCTGGCATTTGGAGCCAGCGAAAATACGATTTCTTTTGCTGCTGATTATATGAATATTTATGCTATAGGAACGATTTTTGTGCAGTTGACCCTGGGGATGAATGCATTTATTACAGCGCAGGGATTTGCCAGAACCAGTATGCTGTCGGTACTGATTGGTGCAGTGATTAACATTGTGCTGGATCCGGTATTTATCTTTGGATTTGGAATGGGTGTAAAAGGAGCAGCGCTGGCAACGGTTCTTTCCCAGGCATGTTCCTGTATCTGGGTGCTGGCTTTCTTATGCGGAAAGAAAACGCATCTTCGCCTGAAAGGAAAAAATATGGTTTTGCAGGTAAATATTATTTGGCCGAGTATTGCACTTGGAACAGCAATGTTTATTATGCAGGCAAGCGAGAGCGTGATTTCAGTCTGCTTTAATTCTTCGTTATTACGATATGGCGGAGATATGGCAGTAGGAGCCATGACCATATTAACCAGTGTCATGCAGTTTGCACTACTTCCGTTACAGGGATTGGGTCAGGGAGCGCAGCCGATTATCAGCTATAATTATGGAGCCAAAAGAGCAGACAGGGTAAAAGAAGCCTATTTCTTATTATTGAAAATTGATGTTGGATTTTCCTTTGTTTTATGGGCATTGGTGATGGCATTTCCAAGAGCATTTGCAGCCATGTTTACCTCGGATGCGGCACTGATTGCATATACAGGAAATGCACTCCGGATTTATCTTATGGCAATTATGATATTCGGAATCCAGATGGCGTGTCAGATGGCATTTACATCACTGGGAAAAGCAGTATCTTCCATTATTGTAGCGGTCATGCGTAAATTCGTATTATTACTGCCACTTATTTATATTATGCCACACATTTTTACCGGCAATCAGGCAATGGCAGTTTATATGGCAGAGCCGGTAGCGGATGTGCTGGCGGTAAGCTTTACGTCTGTACTGTTCTATTTCCAGTTCCGCAAGGTGCTGCATCAGATAGAAGAATAGTTCAAAAAGAGCCTTTTTTGAGGCTCTTTTTCGTTGACAATAAGTTATCATATATGATAACATAGAGACAGTTGTTGAGGTGAGAAATGGAGAAGAATAAGAGCAGGGAGCAGTCGACGCGTTCGGATGTGGTGCGTCAGTTGAAGGCGGTGCGCAAGGAACAGCATATTACCCAGGAAGTGCTTGCAGAGCGGGCAGGCACGAAGAAATCCAATATTTCCAGATTGGAGAGCGGAAGATATAATCCAAGTCTGGATTTTCTGGTGAAGGTAGCAGGCTGTCTGGGGAAGACCGTAGAGATTCAGATTATGGACAAATAGAAGGAGACAGGGTATTCTTATGAAGAAGAACAAACCGAAGACCATGGGGAAAAATATTGACCGGGATGTGGAATTATGCAGAACTACCAATGCCAGAGTCAGCAGTCAGATGATGCGGACACTGGTAAGCCATGAGATTCCATTTACACAGAACTGGGTGAGAGTTCCATTTTATAAGAGAGTTGCTTATAATGGGGCGAAGGAAGTCTGCGTTATCAGCACACATTATAACCAGTATCAGCGGGCGAGAAGAGTATTAGACCATATGGAAGTGGTATATCGGGAACGCATGATTTTGCATGCGGTATAAGACAGGAGGAAAAAGAGATGGAGAGCTTAACAAAGCAGTTTCCGGATAAGGAGACCTTTGACAAATTCTTTGTAGAGAATTTCAAGACCATGACTTACGAAGATGTAAAAGAAGGCTTAGAGGAATTAGTCAAGGCAGAAGGATTAAATATATTTCAGGATGATTATGTGAAAAATGTACGGAAAGAGGATTTTAAAGAGCATCTTTCCAAGGGCGCACGATTTGAATTTGAAAATGCCATGACAGAAGCATTTTACGATAAGAATCCGGAAGTATATGAGGCGGCATTTGGACTTTACGAAGAAGTACCAAAGCAGGCAATGGCAATTACTGAAACTTTTCACCGCACGTATCAGGAGATATATGAAGAGAGTTTAAATTGTATGTTTGATGCAGTGATAGCTCCGTTGTTATAAGAAAAAATTTTTCGGATATTTGAATGTATAATCCACTTTTTTAGAATAGCAGATTCTGACTGTGATTCTAAGAAAGTGGATTTTTTGACTTTAGAAAAATTTAATTTCAAAAAGTGAAAAGATTGTGCTACCATTACAATAAGCAGGTAACAGGTGGTTATGAAGGAGATAGATTTTGGTCTGAAAATATTACGGGATGCACAGAGGAATTATCTTTATTCGGTATGAAATGCCAATCGTTCTTAGAATGCGTGTTTTCTTGTTTGTAAACTGTCTTTCCGGTTGCTTTGGCGGAATAGCTGCACTGTCCGTCGAAGGCAGATGCCACATAATGCCTGCAAGGGACACTGGGAATTTCGATATTATATGTAATCGCATCTGGCAACCGGCACAAATTCACATCCTTGTTCAGTTGTGCCTCGCTGGTGCATCCGTGCACCAGCGTTGCCTGTTGCCAGACGAAATTCCAAGTGTCCCTAAACAGCCCTTATCAGGCATCTGTATTTCGACGAACCGTGTAGCTCTTCTGACAAACATTGGAAAGACGGTTTTTATAACAACAAGGAAAACACGTATTTTAGAACCATGGCATTTCATAGCGGAAGATAATCCCCTGCGTATCAGCGTAATATAATTGGAACAAAGTTCGCTATCCCGTTTGCACAATCACCTGAATAACCAGAATAAAAGGAGGAAGCTATCAAATGGCATTTGTATCCTTTCAGAATGTAAGTAAAGTATATAAAACCGGAGAAGTTACGATAGAAGCATTACATGATGTGAATTTTGAGATAGAAAAGGGAGAATTCTGCGTTATCGTAGGAGCGTCCGGAGCGGGAAAGACAACAATATTAAATATATTGGGAGGAATGGATTATCTGACCACCGGAAAAGTATATCTGGATGGAGAAGAAGTCTCAGCATATAATAAGCGGCAGCTTACCAGTTACCGGAGATATGATGTGGGATTTGTATTCCAGTTTTATAATCTGGTGCAGAATCTTACAGCATTGGAAAATGTTGAACTTGCAGCACAGATTTGCAAGGAACCGTTAGATGCAGCAACAGTTTTAGATGAGGTGGGCTTAAGTGAACGGAAAGCCAATTTCCCGGCACAGCTATCCGGTGGAGAACAGCAGAGAGTGGCAATTGCGAGAGCACTGGCAAAGAATCCGAAGGTGCTGCTTTGTGATGAACCGACAGGGGCACTGGATTATAATACCGGAAAAGCCGTTTTAAAACTGCTGCAGAACACCTGCAGAAAACAGGGCAAAACCGTCATTGTAATTACACATAATCAGGCACTGACTGCAATGGCAGACCGTGTCATTACCGTAAAGAGCGGAACCATTCAAAAGATAGAGAAAAATGAACATATCGTGGATGTCGATGAGATTGAATGGTAGTCCATGTGGAAAAGAAAGGGTTTGAAATATGAAATCCATGATGAAGAGAAATACATTTCGTGAGATAAAGAAAAGCTTTGGAAGATATTTTGCTATCCTTGCCATTATTGCACTGGGTGTTGCATTTTTTTCCGGCCTTAAAATTACCCAGTCGGTCATGGTGCATTCTGCGGATGTCTATTTAAAGGATTTGCAATTCTATGATTATCGTCTGGTATCCACACTTGGCTTTACAGAAGAAAATGTAGAAGCACTGGCAGAAAAAGAAGATGTCCGGGCGGCAGAGGGTGCCATATCGGCAGAGGTTCTTTATAAGGATGCCGGAGAAAATGAGCGCGTTATCAAGATGCATTCCATCACAGAGAAGGTCAATAAACTGAAGCTGATTGCCGGAGAAATGCCGCAGTCCGCTGATGAATGTGTGGTAGATTCCGCACTTTTTTCAGAGGATGCCATTGGAAGCAAGCTGGTTCTTTCGGAAAATAATACAACAGATGATTTAGATAAATTTGCATACAAAGAATATACGATTACCGGACTGGTACAGTCACCGTGCTATATCCAGTTTGAACGTGGCAATACATCCATTGGAAATGGCAGAATCAGCGGATTTGCCTATATATTAAAAGATGGATTTGCAGTAGATTATGACACAGAAATCTATATTAAATTTGATGAAGATTATGACATCTATTCCGATGAGTATGATTCCTATATGGACGCAAAGGAAGCAGACTGGGAGGCCTATACAAAGGAACAGGCAGATATCCGTTATGAAAAGATTGTAAAAGACGCACAGGACGAACTGGATGAGAAGAAGGAAGAGTTAGAGGAAAAGCGGGCAGAAGCGGAAGCGGAATTAGAATCGGCAAAGCAGCAGCTTACGGATGGAGAAACAGAGATCTCCGATGGAAAAAATCAGATTGCTTCTGCAAAGACCGAGCTTTCTGCTAAAGCATCGGAGCTGCAGTCCGGGAAGGATGCATTGTCTTCTAAGGCGGCAGAATTAGAGAGCGCATCGCAGCAGATTTCCGGGCAGGAAAGTGCACTGGCAGCAAAAAAGGCAGAGTATGAGCAGGGATTGAATGCTTATTTGGCAGCAAAGCAGCAGGTGACGGATCAGAGAAACAGCCTAGAGGCTGCAAAAGCGCAGTTGACGGAAAATACTCCGGGCTATGAAGAGATGCTGGCACAGATTGAAGCCGGTTTAACGGAGGTTGCCGGTGCAGAAGCAGAATTAAATGCAAAGAATGCGGAATTAGAAGCAGCCGCAGGTCAGCTTTCTTCTGCGGAAAGCCAGCTGGCAGCCGCAAAGCAGCAGATAGAAGATGGAAAAAATGCACTGGCAGCTGCCGAGGCAGAGCTTACGGATGGGGAGAAGCAGCTTGCGGCAGCAAAAGAACAGATAGAAGAAAAAGAAGATCAGCTTGAGGCTGCAGAAACAGAGCTGGCAGACGGCTTATTGCAGTATCAGGAGAATCAGAGTGAATTTGATGAGCAGATGCAGGATGCGGATGACCAGATAGCAGATGCACAGAGTAAGATAGATGAAATCGAGAAACCAGAGACTTATGTACTGGACCGGAATACCAATGTGGGTTATGTGTGCCTGAAAAATGATTCCGGTGTAGTAAAAGGAATTGCCAATGTATTTCCGGTATTCTTCTTTCTGGTGGCAGCGTTAATCTGCATGACGACCATGAATCGTATGGTGGAAGAACAGCGGACACAGATTGGAGTATTAAAGGCACTGGGTTTTAGTGAAGGAAAGATAATGGGAAAATATCTTTTCTATTCCGGCTCTGCAGCCATCAGCGGAACGTTAATCGGCTATGTGCTGGGAATCCATTTCTTCCCGTTAGTCATCATAACAGCCTATGGAATTGTCTATAAAATGGGTGGGATTTATTATGTGTCTGACCTGCCACTGGCACTGGTTTCACTTACCGTTGCAGTACTTTGCTCCGCTGGGACGACCTGGCTGTCCTGCCATAAAGAGTTAAAAGAAGTGGCGGCAGATTTGATGCGGCCGAAAGCACCAAAAGCCGGAAAACGTGTATTCTTAGAGCATGTACCATTTATCTGGAAGAGACTTAAATTCTTGCAGAAGGTATCCGTAAGAAATATTGTCCGCTATAAGAAGCGTTTCTTTATGATGGTAATCGGAATCAGCGGCTGTACGGCATTGCTGGTGATGGGCTTTGGTGTAAGGGATTCTGTAGTGGCAGTGGCAGACCAGCAGTATGAAGAAATCCAGCTTTACGACATCGGAGTTACATTAAAAGCTGGAAAGATGCCGGGAGAGGCCGACCTTAAATCTTTAGATTCTGTATTGGAAAAGGAAAATGCAGCAGGCATGTATGCCATGGAAAAGACCATTGACCTGGTGACAGATAAAGGAACTAAGTCGATTCATATGGTGGCAGTGGAAAATCCGGATGAAGTAGGAGACTTTATTTCGCTGCATACAAAGAAACAGGAGCCGATTGCTTATCCAAAAGAAGGAGAAGCAGTACTTTCGAAGAAAGTGGCAGAAACCTATGCAGTCAAAAAAGGCGATACGATTCTGCTGCGTGACAGTGACAACAATGAGATGCACTTAAAAGTCACCGGAATCTGTGAGAATCATATTTATAATTATGTATACATTGCACCGGAATCCTATGAAAAACAGATTGGGGATGTGGTATTTAAAAACGTGTATGTGAGACTGCCGGATGCGTCAGATATTCATGAAGTGAGTGCGGCACTGATGAAAGCAGATGGTGTGACGGCAGTAACCGTTAATTCCGATATGTTAAGCCGGATTTCACAGATGATGTCCTGTATGAATTATATTGTCATTATCATTATTATCTGTGCCGGAGCACTGGCATTTATCGTATTATATAATCTTAATAATATCAATATTACGGAACGGGTGAGGGAGATAGCTACCATTAAAGTATTAGGCTTTTATCCAAAGGAAACAGCATCTTATGTGTTTCGTGAGAATATGGTCTTAACTGCTATCGGCTGCGGACTGGGACTGATTTTAGGAAAATGGTTCCATCGTTTTGTAATGGGTGAGATACAGATTGATATGGTATCCTTTAATGTACAGATTAATGCAGTAAGTTATCTCTTTAGTGTTTTGCTGACGATGGGCTTTGCATGGATTGTAAACTGTATGATGACAGGCAAATTAGAACGTATCAACATGGCAGAATCCTTAAAATCAATAGACTAAAGCAGACTGTTTTTTTGCGATTTTTTTCTGGCAAACCGAAGGAGCGCAAGAAAGGATAAAAAAGTAGTCAGCAGTTCGCCTGCAAGCATGCCATAGAGGTAGCAGCGGATGCCATATGTTGGAATCAGTGCATAGATAAAGAAAATGCGTAAAGCGCAGCCGCTCATATTAATGTAGAACGCACGCCCCGGTTTTCCTAGACCGTGAAGAACGGAAGTAAGGGTGGTGGACAGATAGAGGAAAGGGCAGATCCAGCTTAATATGAGTATGAAACTGCCGGCTAATGTGTTCTGGAAAATGAATTGTCCAATCCATTTTCCGGTCAGAAGAAAACCGAAGGTACAGGAAAAGCCAAGAAGCAGACAATAAAACACCGTTTTTTTAATAGTAAGGCGGATTAAGTGAAAATCCTTTCTTGCATAGGCTTCTGAAATAGCAGGCATCAGCAGCACCGAGACAGAATTTACAAGGACATTGGGAAAAAGAATCATTGGCATTGCCATTCCGGTAAAGATGCCGAAGACACTCAAGGCATCCTGATTGCTGTAGCCATATTTTTTTAAGCAGATGGGAATCAGAATGGCTTCGATACTGGAAAATAAGTGATATGCTACATGATTGGTGGTAAGGGGCAGCGCAAAGAGGGAAAGTTCCTTAAAAATTCTTTTTATATGCCTGCTGCACTTTTTGAAATGAAGGCAGCTTACGGAAAAGAGTGAAGAAGCCAGTTCACCGCAGACAACACCCCAGACAGCAATGGATGGTGTGATGGGATAACTTTTTTCCAGGCAGATAAGATAAAGTGTATAGACACTTAAGACCCGGACAACCTGCTCCATAAGCTGGCTTACGGATGGTACCAGAGTTTTCTTCTTCCCATAATAATAACCATTGATACAGGCATGGACACTGGCAGGAATCAGGCAGTAGGAAAGAATAACAAGGAGTGGAGCACAACGGGCTTCATCTAAAATATGAATGGCAATAAAATCAGAATAAGAAATCAGAATAACAGTAAGTGAGAGTGCAATTCCCACAGAAAGAACCAGACCGGCATAGAGGTAACTCATGCCGGTATTTTTATGGTCGGCTGCAGCAACAAAGCGGGAGACAGCGGTCTGGATGCCTGAGGAACTGAAGGCAATACAGAGGGCAAAAACCGGAAAAATAAGCTGATAAATTCCAAGACCTTCTGCACCAATTATGCGGGAGAGGAATATTCTATAGAAGAAACCGATTACTCTGCTGGAAAGTCCGGTCACAGTAAGCAGGAGAGTACCGGCAATCAGTGGATTTGAAATGGATTTCAACGGTTTCAATTGGAGCCTCCATGAAAAAGCAGATTTGTCAAAAGTATATGATAAATCAGAGGCAGAAAGAACTATTCTCAGAGGGAAAGAAGCATGAAGAAAATGATTTATCTTGATAATGCAGCAACAACACCGACAGCACCGGAAGTAATCGAAGCAATGCTGCCCTTTTATGAGCGCCGTTATGGAAACCCATCTGCCCTGTATGATCTGGGGCAAAAAAGTCATGATGCCATAGAAGAAAGCCGGCAGATCATTGCGCAGAGCATCGGGGCGCAGCCGGAGGAAATATATTTCACAGCCGGAGGAAGTGAATCTGATAACTGGGCATTGAAATGTACCGCAGAAAGTATGGTTATGCGTGGCCGGCATATCATTACCACGAAAATAGAGCATCATGCCATTTTAAGAACCTGCGGATATCTGGAACAGAATGGTTATGAGATTACTTACCTTCCGGTAGATGACAAGGGAACGGTTTCCTTGGAGCAGGTGCGGCGGGCAATCCGGCCGGATACCATATTGATTTCTGTTATGATGGCAAATAATGAGATTGGTACCATAGAACCTATAGCAGGAATCGGTATGCTTGCCAGGAGATATGGAATCTGTTTTCATACGGATGCCGTACAGGCATATGGACATATTCCCATTGAGGTCAACAGAATGAATATTGATATGATGAGTGCCAGCGCACATAAATTCAACGGACCTAAGGGAACCGGATTTTTATATGTGCGAAAGAAAAAGAGGATACCTCCTTTTATCCATGGAGGAGGCCAGGAAAGCGGTGTCCGGGCGGGAACTGAGAATGTGCCGGGAATTGTAGGCATGGGAAAAGCGGCAGCCATGGCAATGGAAAGCTTAAAAGAGCGGATGGAAATCGAGACAAGGATGCGGGATTACTTGATTTATTCAGTATTAAAGCAGGTGCCGAAGGTAAGGCTGAATGGGGAATGGAACAACCGCCTTCCGAATAATGTGGACTTTTGTTTTGATGAGTTAGAAGGTGGGAATCTTTTGGTTATGCTGGATATGGATGGAATCTGTGCATCGGCAGGTTCAGCGTGTTCTTCCGGAGAACATGAGCCATCCCATGTGTTAACAGCCATCGGTGTACCGCCGGAAATTGCAAGGGGAGCATTGCGGCTTACTTTAAATGAAAAAATTACGGCAGAGCAGATTGATTATGTGACTGCCTGCATCAAAAAGAATGTCACAATCCTAAGGGGACAGAAGGAAACCGTAAAATTCACTTGACGGATGCTGACAGTGTGGGTAAACTGTGAGTGCAGCTAAAAATTTGCCTGTAGGATAGGATTAAATATATGAAGGAAAAAGTAGTAGTTGGAATGTCCGGCGGAGTGGATTCTTCCGTTGCGGCATATCTTTTAAAGGAACAGGGCTATGATGTGATTGGTGTAACCATGCAGATCTGGCAGGATGAGGAAGAGACACAGCAGCAGGAAAATGGTGGCTGCTGTGGCCTAAGTGCCGTGGATGATGCCAGAAGAGTGGCTGACCGGTTGGAAATACCATATTATGTGATGAACTTTAAACAGGAATTTAAACAGTATGTAATGGATTATTTTGTGGCAGAATATTTGGCAGGAAGAACGCCGAATCCATGCATTGCCTGTAACCGTTATGTGAAATGGGAGTCACTTCTTGCCAGAAGCTTAAGCATCGGAGCAGATTATATTGCAACCGGACATTATGCAAGAATTGCAAAATGTGACAACGGACGTTTCGCAGTGGCAAAATCTGTAACAGCAGCCAAGGATCAGACCTATGCATTATATAACCTGACACAGGAGCAGTTATCCCATACATTGATGCCGGTAGGTGCTTATCATAAAGATGAAATCCGCAAAATCGCAGAAGAGGTGGGACTTCCGGTGGCTCATAAGAGAGACAGTCAGGAAATCTGCTTTATCCCGGATAATGACTATGCAGGTTTTATTGACCGTGAGGTTGGAGATGCAGTTCCGGGAGAGGGAAACTTTGTGACAAAAGATGGTGAAATTATCGGACGGCACAAAGGAATTACCCACTATACCGTAGGACAGCGCCGTGGCTTGAATATACCATATGGCAAACGGATTTTTGTAACAGAGATCAGACCGGAAACCAATGAAGTAGTGGTAGGTTCGCCAGAGGATGTATTTACGGATACACTGGTTGCAGACCATGTCAATTATATGGGACTTACCGATTTTGATGGCAGACGTCTCTTAGGTAAAATCCGTTATGGACATGCAGGAGCCATGTGTACCGTGGAAAATATCGGAGAGGGCAGGATCCGCTGTCATTTTGAAGAACCGGTCCGTGCTGTGACACCGGGTCAGGCGGTGGTATTTTATGATGGGGAATTTGTCGCAGGCGGTGGAATCATTATAGGAAAATAGTGAATTGTGCACAAAAATGAAATGATAAAATTATATATTATATACGAAGTTTACATTCCGGACTTGACGTTTCTGATAAAATATAGTACATTTGTAATGTAATAAGCAGGGACGCAAACCGGATTGTTACTAGAGATAGGCAAGACTGGATTGCACTTTAAGATAATTGTTAGGTCGGATTATTTAGAGTGTAATGCAGCTTTTTTTATATCATAAACAGGTGAAACGTAATGCAGATTATCAAAGTAATTAACAATAATGTAATCAGTTCCGAGGACGATAAAGGTAAAGAAATCATCGTTATGGGAAAGGGCATAGGCTTCGGAAAGAAAGCCGGAGAAGAAATAGATGAGACAAAGATAGAAAAAGTATTCTCCCTTCCGGACGAAAGTACCAGCCAGTTCATGCAGGTGGTAAAGGACATGCCGTATGAATATATCCGGACAGCCGAGCTGGTTATCGCATATGCCAGAGAAACATTAGGTTATCATTTAAGTAAAAATATTTATGTGACATTAACAGACCACTTGGGATACGCCATAGAGAGAAAGCAGCAGGGCATCGTTGTTGCGAATGAGCTTTCCTGGGAGATGAAGAAATTCTACAATGCAGAATTTCAGGTGGGATTGAAAGCCTTAGATATTGTAAAACAGGAACTAGACGTGGAGCTGCCGGAGGATGAAGCTGGATTTATTGCGATGCATCTGGTAAATGCACAGATGGGCGGTCAGATGAATCAGTCCAGGAACATGCCGGCAATGATAAAGGATATACTCAATATAGTCAGATATACCTTTCAGGTGGAATTGGATGAAAAGAGCCTGTCCTATGAGCGTTTTGTAACGCATTTAAGATTCTTTGTACAGCGGGTAATCAGTCGGGAAGACAGTGAACGTAATGATGAAGAATTTGACCAGTTGATTGCGGATCGTTTCCCGCGTTCCTACGAATGTGCACAGAAGATAAAGAGTTACATGAAGAAGAAGCTTGATTATGAAGTCTCGGATGTAGAGATTTCCTATCTGGCAGTACACATTCATCGTGTGATTCACAGTATGAATAAGTAAATACCCTTTCGGCAAGGGATTGTTACGTTAAGACGGCAAAACCCAGACGAATAAGACTCATAGGAAGAGTTTTATTTGTTTGGGCTTTTTTAATTTACAGGAAATTGCTTTCCTGTAAATTAAAAAACGCTCCGCGAGGATGCACACTGCGGCGTATAAGGTAGATGTCGCAAGCGACCGCCGCAGGCGCGAGAATGTGCCAAGGCACATTCGTTGTTTTTAACAAAATGAATAAAACACAAGAGTGTTTTAGATAAAAATGAACATGCTATAAAAAATAAAAATGGAGGGATTGTTATGGCAAGTAAGTATGATGGACTGGCAAGAATTATTATCCAGAACGTAGGCGGCAGGGAGAATATCATAAGCCTTGCGCACTGTGTTACCAGACTTCGTTTTAAATTAAAAGACGAGTCCAAGGCTAACACCGAAGTATTAAAAGCAACGGAAGGAATTGTGACAGTAATGAAATCTGGCGGACAGTATCAGATAGTAATCGGAAATCATGTACCGGATGTCTATGATGTGGTTTGTGAACATGCACATCTGGCCGGAAACGGAGCTGTTTTCGAGGATGCAGAAGACAGCGGAGAGAAGATGGGGCTTGGTGCAAGACTCATTGATTTGATTTCCGGTGTATTCCAGCCATTCCTTGGTGTGCTTTGTGCAGCAGGTATTATCAAAGGTCTTTTGGCGCTGTGGTCTTTTATCGCAAGTCAGTCAGGAATTGATGTTACCACAAGCGGAGCATATCAGCTCTGGTATTCCATTGGAGACGGATTCTTCTATTTCCTGCCGATTATCTTAGGATATACTGCAGCAAAGAAATTTAAGATGAATGAATTTATCGGAATGGCACTTGGTATATCACTTACCTATCCGGCACTGGTTAATCTGACTTCAGGAGAACTGATAGGTTCCCTGTTTGCAGGAACTTCCTTTGAAATGAATTATTATACAACCTTTTTTGGAATTCCTGTTATTATGCCATCCAGTGGTTATACTTCTTCAGTAGTACCAATTGTTATTGCAGTGGCTTGTGCTGCCTGGCTGGAAAAGAGATTAAAGAAAGTAATTCCGGACGTTATTAAAACATTTATCGTTCCGGTTGTAACTTTGGCAGTAATGGTTCCACTTACCTATCTGGTAATCGGACCGGTATCTACTTTCCTTTGCAACATTATCGGTATTATTTTCGGAGCAATCTATAACCTTCCGGTTGTAGGAGGTCTTGTAGCAGGTATCTTAGTCGGAGCATTCTGGCAGGTACTGGTAATCTTCGGATTACATTGGGGACTTGTTCCACTGGCAATGATTAATTATGGAACTTTAGGATATGACTTCATCCTTTCTCCATATTTCGCAGCATCTTTTGCGCAGTCCATGGTTGTACTGGCAATTGTATTAAAGACAAAAGATAAGAAACTTAGAAATATTGCATTACCGGCGTTTATCTCAGGACTCTTTGGTGTAACAGAGCCATGTATTTATGGTATTACACTTCCAAAGAAAAAACCATTCGTAATTTCCTGTATTGCATCCGCTATTGGTGGTGGAATCATAGGATTTGCCGGAGTTAAAACTTATATGATGGGGGGTC
Organism: Roseburia sp. AF20-18LB; assembly: GCF_003461185.1. Taxonomy (NCBI): domain Bacteria; kingdom Bacillati; phylum Bacillota; class Clostridia; order Lachnospirales; family Lachnospiraceae; genus Roseburia; species Roseburia sp. AF20-18LB. The sequence goes on along the minus strand of NZ_QTWP01000001.1, from coordinate 673,033 downwards.
TTGGATTCTTCGGACTTCCGGCATTCATCGATGGTGAGTCAAAGAGCGTTTACAGTTTGATCTGGGTATTAATCGGTATGGCAGTAGCTATGGTAGTTGCATTCGTAGCAACTTACATTACCTATCATGATGATGCTCCACAGAATGATGAAGCAAAAATAGAAAAGAAAGGCACAAAAACCGCAGCAAACCAGGTAATTGCATCTCCTCTTACCGGAGAAGTAAAAGCCTTGGAAGAAGTAGAAGATGAAGCATTTTCAAGCGGAGCATTAGGTCAGGGTGTTGCTATTCTCCCGTCCGAAGGCAAATTATATGCACCATGTGATGGCGAAGTAGTAACCTTCTTCCCAACCGGTCATGCCATTGGAATAGTATCCGATGGCGGAGCAGAAATCCTGATTCATGTGGGCATGGATACCGTGAAATTAGATGGAGAAGGATTTACACCGAAGGTAGCACAGGGAGCCAAAGTAAAGAAAGGTGACCTTTTATTGGAATTTGATATTGCAAAGATTACAGGAGCAGGATATTCCGTTCTGACTCCGGTTATCATCAGCAACACAGCAGATTACGCAGATGTAGTTCCGACAGATGCAAAGAAAGTTGCAGCGTTGGACGCATTGATTACCGTTTTATAAATTAGTTTTCCATAGTTTTTTATACCTAAGGGTGCGGGCTCTGATAAAGGGCTCGTGCTCTATCCAACAAAATCAGAAGCCTTATTGCAGGGCAGAATGAGAAAAGAAAAATATAAAAACAGAAATTATAAATTTTCACAAATAAAAATAATAAGAAGCAGGAGGAAAAAGCAATGAAGACATTTCGTAAAGATTTTCTCTGGGGCGGTGCAACCGCAGCCAATCAGTTTGAGGGAGCATGGGATGTAGATGGAAAAGGAGCATCTGTTTCTGATATGTGTACGAATGGTTCCCATACCGAGCCGAAAAAGGTAACAAGAACCATTCATCCGGAATATCTCTATCCGAGCCACGAAGCAATTGATTTCTATCATCATTACAAAGAGGATATTGCATTATTTGCAGAAATGGGATTTAAAGTATTCCGTTTATCCATTGCATGGACAAGAATTTTCCCGACCGGAATGGAGAATGAACCAAACGAAGCAGGACTGGCATTCTACGATAAAGTATTTGATGAATGTTTAAAATATGGCATTGAGCCGCTGGTAACCATTTCCCATTATGAAATGCCATATGCACTGATTGAAAAATACAATGGCTGGGAAGCCAGAGAATGTATTGATTATTTCTTGAATTACTGCAAGGCAATTTTCGAAAGATATCAGGGCAAAGTAAAATACTGGCTGACCTTCAATGAAATCAATGGCGGAACCACACCGCTTGGCAACCTGCTTTCCCTTGGAACTGTAAAAGGCTATGAGGGAAAAATTACAGAGATTCCGGATGACCCGAAGGTTCGTTTCCAGGCATTGCATCATCAGTTTGTTGCCAGCGCAAAAGCAGTAAAATTAGCACATGAAAAATATCCGGAATATCTTATCGGTGATATGAATGTCTTTATGACCAAGTATCCATTTACCTGCAATCCGGAGGATGTATTAGCAACACAGAAGGAAATGCGGATTATGAACTGGTTCTGTTCCGATGTGCAGGTAAGAGGAGAATATCCGGCGTATATGGAGCGGTATTTTGAAGAAAATAATATTCATGTTAAAATGGAACCGGGCGATGAAGAAATTCTGCGGGAAGGCTGTGTGGATTTCTATACCCTCAGCTATTATATGAGCAGTTGTGTATCAAAAGATCCAAATGGCGAGCAGACGGATGGAAACCTGATTGCCGGTCTTAAGAATCCATATCTTAAGGCAAGTGACTGGGGCTGGCAGATTGACCCACAGGGCTTACATTATTCCTTAAATGAAATTTATGACCGTTATCAGATTCCGGTTATGGTAGTAGAAAATGGCCTTGGTGCTTATGACAAATTAGAAGAAGATGGAAGCATTCAGGATGATTACCGTATCGACTATCTGCGGGATCATATCAAAGAGATGAAAGAAGCGGTAAAAGATGGCGTTGACCTGATGGGATATACACCATGGGGCTGCATTGATTTAGTAAGTGCATCCACCGGAGAAATGGCAAAGAGATATGGCTTCATCTATGTAGAAAAATATGATGATGGAACTGGAACTCTTGCAAGAAGAAAGAAAAAATCCTTCGACTGGTATAAAGAAGTAATTGCTTCAAATGGAGAAAACTTATAAAAGAAAGAAGGTATGGACTATGGAAAAGTTTAATGGAAAAAAGGTATTCAGCGGTATTGCAATTGGAAAGGTAAAACTCCTTTTAAAAGCTGAAAATCAGGTGGTAAGAAAGAGAATAGAAGACCCGGCAGCAGAGATTGCCCGCTATGAAGCAGCAAAGCAGACTGCAATTGAACAGCTCCACAAGCTTTACAAGAAAGCATTAAAAGAAGTGGGTGAAGTAAATGCACAGATTTTTGATGTGCATGCCATGATGTTAGAGGATGGAGATTATAATGATTCCGTTCACAATCTTATTGAGAGCCAGAGCGTAAATGCAGAGTATGCGGTAGGTGTTACCGGAGATAACTTTGCAGAAGTATTTGCAAATATGGATGACGAGTATTTCAAAGCCCGTTCCATTGATATGAAGGATATTTCTGAGCGTGTCATCAATGTATTATGTGGAAATGATATGGGAAGCGACCTTGGAGATGAGCCGGTTATTATCGTAGCAAAGGATTTAGCTCCGAGTGAAACCGTACAGATGGATAAAAGTAAGCTGCTGGCATTTGTAACACAGCTGGGCTCTACGAATTCACATACTGCAATTTTAGCAAGAACTATGGGCATCCCGGCACTGATTGGTGTGGAAATCAAGGAAGAGTGGAACGGAAAACAGGCAATTGTGGATGGCTATACCGGAACTCTTATCATTGAACCGGATGAAGCAGCTTTGGCAGAATATAAGAAAAAAGCAGAAGAGGATGCAAAACAGAAGGAATTACTGCTGACTTTAAAGGGAAAGGAAAATGTGACAAAGAGTGGTCAGAAAATCAATCTTTATGCCAACATCGGAAATGTCTCTGACTTAGCGGCAGTACTTAAAAATGATGCCGGTGGAATCGGACTTTTCCGTAGTGAATTTCTTTATCTTGAAAAAGATACCTTCCCAACAGAAGAAGAACAGTTTGTAGCTTATAAGCAGGTCGCAGAGACCATGGCAGGAAAGAAGATTATTATCCGAACCCTGGATATCGGAGCCGATAAGCAGGTGGACTATTTTAACCTCGACAAAGAAGACAATCCGGCAATGGGATATCGTGCCATCCGGATCTGCCTGACCCAGCCGGAAATTTTTAAGACCCAGCTTCGTGCTTTATTCCGCGCAAGCAATTACGGAAATATTGCAATTATGTATCCGATGATTATTTCGGTAGATGAAGTGCGTAAGATTAAAGCAATTTCAGAAGAAGTGAAAGAAGAACTTACAAAGGAAGGGATTCCTTTTGGAAATGTGGAGCAGGGTATCATGATTGAAACTCCTGCAGCAGCAGTAATGAGTGATGAACTGGCAAAAGAGGTTGATTTCTTCAGTATCGGAACCAACGACCTGACCCAGTATACACTGGCAATTGACCGTCAGAATGCAAAGCTTGACAGCTTCTATAATCCGCATCATGAAGCAGTGCTCCGGCTGATTCAGATGACCGTGGAAAATGCACACAAGGCGGGCATCTGGGCAGGAATATGTGGAGAACTTGGGGCAGATACAACTCTGACCCAGCGTTTCTTAGAGATGGGGGTAGATGAATTATCTGTTTCTCCTGGCTGTGTTCTTCCGGTTCGAAAAGCGATTCGGGATGCAGAATAATGAGCCGTAAACTGATTTTTTTGGATGTAGACGGAACCCTGGTGGATTTCACCATGCACATGCCGGAATCTGCCAGGGAAGCATTAAGCATGGCCAGAAAGCGGGGACATCTGATTTCGTTATGTACCGGAAGAACTGTAACGAATGTGTATCCATGGCTTTTAGAGTTTGGATTTGATGCCATTGTGGCTTCGGCAGGTGCTTATGTGTCTGCAAATGATAAGGTGATTTACCATAGCGTTCTGGCAAATGATAAGGTGCAGGATATGGTAGAGGTGCTGAAGGAGCACGGTGCATGCTTTATGCTGCAGGGAATCAACGGACGTTATGTGGATGAAGAGAATGCAAAGAAAATGAGAGAACGCTGTATGCGGCTTGGACTTGATATTGACGGTGCTCTAAACGGATTGACGCTTGTTGAACATCCGGAACAGATGCCGGCTCTTGAAAGTGGAATGTATTTTGATGCCGATATTCCGGTGGATGTGATGCAGAAGGAAGTCGGAAATTATATCAAGATAACCGGAGCAAGCTTTGGCAAGGATCGTCAGATGTCCGGTGAAATGACGAAGATGGGAGTCAACAAGGCAACCGGAATGCAGCGGCTTATGGATGAGTTAAAGATAGGCAGGGAAGATACCATTGCTTTTGGTGATGGACCAAATGATGTGGAAATGCTGCAATTTGCAGGAACAGGAGTGGCAATGGGAAATGCGATTCCGGCAGTAAAACAGTATGCGGATATGGTTACAGATAAGATTGATGAAGACGGACTGTATCATGCATTCGAACGGCTGCATCTGCTGGGGTAGGATTTGAAGTAAAAACAATTTTCTTATGATAGAAAAAGGCGGCGTGGTTCGTCAACTTAGGAGACATGATAAGTGCCCTTTACTGTATTTATGTTGTTTCCGCAGTTGACGAACCGCGCCGTTACTTTTGCATACACAGGAAAAATCGCATGCCTGCATACAGATTTGGTGAACACCGCAATAAGAAGAGAAATTCGTAAAGCGTGATTCCCATAGTTTACAACGGAAGAAAAGCCGGTTTTCTCTTTTCGAATACGGTAAAATACTGAAAGCCTGCGGCCTTTAAAATATCCGGTACTTTTGCAAAATCAAATGCAACATGCTCCGGTTTGTGGGCATCGGCACCGATGGTAATGATTTCACCGCCTAGTTCGTGATAACGTTTTATAATATCTTCTGTTGGATTCGGATGTCCCAGACCATATTTGAAACCACCGGTATTGATTTCAATTCCTTTTCCCATATCAATGAGCTTTTCTAAAATCGCATCAATGACATCGGCATATTTCTGATAAGAATATTTAAGGTTCCGGTTTGGACCGTAGCGTACCACATAATCGATATGTCCATATACATCAAAATTATCAAATACCGCAAGATTTTCCAGGATAGATTCAAAATATTCCTGGTAAGCCTGCTGTTCGGTTTTTCCTTCAAAAAAGCGGGAGTAGTAAGGGTCTTTGCCGTGGATTACATGGGAAGAGCCGATGACAAAATCAAAGTCATATCGGCTTATCAGTTCCTGATGTTTCGCTGCAAGATGAGGCTGCAATCCAAGCTCAATGCCGGTCAGCACTTTTATTTTATCTTTGTATTGCTGGCCCAGCTTCTGGATAGTTGGGAAGTAGACCGGAGTGTCTAAGATAAATTCCGGTTCATCCTCCGGATGTTCTTTTGGATAATCATAATCCATATGGTCGGTAATGCAGATTCCGCCAAGTCCCAGTTCGATAGAGGCTTTAATCATGGATTCCGGTGAGGTCTCACTGTCGGTAGAAAAAGCAGTGTGCATATGTGTGTCCCAAAGCATAGTGTGTTCCTTTCTGTGGGTGGTGTATGGCGGGTAAGGTTGTGCAGGCGGGGAACTGGATGAGAAAGCTTCTTCCCAAAAGCACCGGAACGTTTGTATGTAAGAAGCCGGCACTTCAACCTGCAGTATTTTTCTTTCTTTTATAATAAGCAGTCTTTCCAATGTTTGACAGTATACTGCATTTTGTCTGCCGGCGTGCGGATACCGTGAACAGCGTCTGTTAGGGACTCGTAGAATTCCTTTTGCAACCCGGCAACGCTGGTACATGGATGTACCAGCGAGGCACAATCTGAATATGGATATGAATTTGTGCCGGTTGCCGCAAATCAAATATCTTTGCAGGAATTCTTAGAGTCCCTTCAGACAAAGTGTGGTATCCGCTGCTGGCAGACAAAAGCAGTATCCGGTCAAAGCAGCCGGAAAGACAGCCTAATTTCAAGAAAAATACTGCCCGTGAAGTGCTGCGGATTCTCACATCATAACCGCTCCAGTGTTTTCGGGGAGAAGCTTTCCCATTCCTTTCGCCTACATATTGCACAAACCTTACCCGGTGTTTACACATTTCTACTAAGAAAAATGTTACATTTTCACAAGTATAGTAAAATCTTTGTATATAATACACAGAATACTATAATAGAAATTTGACAATCTGTCAAAAGACAGTATGAAAAATGGAAAAGCTATTGTAACATTTGTTTGAAAATGAGAAAGAAGAAATAAAAATAGTGAAAAAATTAACAAAGTGATGGGAACTACTTGAACTTTCGACAAAAATTGGTTAGAATAATACCAGATTGGGTACAATCCCAAATAAAGATATTTTATATTAAATTTCTAGGAGGAATTAATAATGGCAGTAAGAGTAGCAATTAATGGATTCGGCCGTATTGGTCGTCTGGCATTCAGACAGATGTTTGGTGCTGAAGGATACGAAGTAGTAGCAATCAACGATTTAACAAGCCCTAAAATGTTAGCACACTTGTTAAAATATGATTCTTCTCAGGGTAAATATGAGCATGCTGATGAAGTATCCTGCACAGATGATTCTATCATCGTATGTGGAAAAGAAATCAAAATCTATGCATTCCCAGATGCAAACAACTGCCCATGGGGTGAATTAAAAGTTGACGTTGTATTAGAGTGTTCAGGTTTCTATACAAGCAAAGAGAAAGCACAGGCACACATCAATGCAGGTGCTCGTAAAGTTGTTATTTCTGCTCCAGCAGGTAATGACCTTCCTACAATCGTATACAACACAAACCATGAGACATTAAAAGCATCTGATACAATCATTTCAGCAGCTTCTTGTACAACAAACTGCTTAGCACCTATGGCTGATGCATTAAATAAATATGCTCCAATCCAGTCTGGTATCATGGTAACAATCCATGCTTACACAGGTGATCAGATGACTCTTGATGGACCACAGAGAAAAGGTGATTTAAGAAGATCTCGTGCAGCAGCAGTTAACATCGTTCCAAACAGCACTGGTGCAGCAAAAGCTATCGGACTTGTTATCCCAGAACTGAACGGAAAATTAATCGGATCTGCTCAGCGTGTTCCAACCCCTACAGGATCTACAACAATCTTAACAGCAGTTGTTAAGAAAGCTGGCGTTACAAAAGAAGATATCAATGCAGCTATGAAAGCAGCAGCTAACGAGTCCTTCGGATACAATGAAGACGAAATCGTATCTTCTGATATCGTTGGAATGAGATTCGGTTCTCTGTTCGATGCAACACAGACCATGGTTAACCAGGTATCTGATGATCTGTACGAAGTACAGGTTGTTTCTTGGTATGATAACGAGAACAGCTACACATCTCAGATGGTTCGTACAATCAAATACTTCAGCGAGTTAGCATAATTTACGAGAGAAACCCGCAAAGCGTGTTTCCCGTAGTTTAACGAACAATCACTGCACGGTAGACTACTTTTTTAAGCGACAGGCTGCCAGAGTGCAGATAAGACTCAGGAAAAGGGTCCGGTCTTTTGGGACCGGGCTCTTTCTTGCTATTAGAAATAAAATTTAAAGGAGACTACTTAATATGTCATTAAATAAAAAATCTATAGATGATATTAATGTAAAAGGACTTCGCGTTCTTTGCAGATGTGATTTCAACGTACCATTAAAAGAAGGAAAGATTACAGACGAGAACCGTCTGGTTGCAGCACTTCCTACAATCAAGAAATTAATCGCTGATGGTGGAAAGGTTATCCTTTGCTCCCATTTAGGAAAAGTAAAAACAGAAGAAGACAAACAGACCAAAACTCTTGCACCAGTAGCAGCAAGACTTACAGAGTTATTAGGACAGGAAGTTAAATTCGTTGTTGACCCTGAAGTTGTTGGTGAGAACGTAAGAGCAGCAGTAGCAGCTATGAACGATGGCGATGTTATCTTACTTGAGAATACACGTTTCAGACCAGAAGAGACAAAGAACGGAGAAGCTTTCTCTAAAGACCTTGCTTCTATCTGTGATGTATTTGTAAATGATGCATTCGGAACAGCTCACAGAGCACATTGTTCTAACGTAGGTGTTGCACAGTTAGTTGACACTGCAGTAGTTGGATACTTAATGCAGAAAGAAATCGACTTCCTTGGAAATGCAGTAGAGAATCCGGTAAGACCATTCGTTGCAATTCTTGGTGGTGCAAAAGTTGCTGATAAATTAAATGTAATCAACAACTTACTTGAGAAATGTGATACCTTAATCATCGGTGGTGGTATGGCTTACACATTCTTAAAAGCAAAAGGATATGAAATCGGAATCTCTTTAGTAGATGATACTAAGATCGATTATTGTAAAGAAATGATGGCAAAGGCAGAGAAACTTGGAAAGAAACTTCTTCTTCCGGTAGATGCTGTAACAATCAAAGATTTCCCAAATCCTATCGATGCTCCAGTTGAAGTAGAAACTTATGATGCAGACAAGATGCCGGCAGACAGAGAAGGCTGTGATATCGGACCTAAGACACAGACACTTTTCGCAGATGCTGTTAAGACTGCTAAGACTGTTGTTTGGAACGGACCTATGGGTGTATTCGAGAACCCAACTCTTGCAGCAGGTACTATTGCTGTAGCAAAAGCTTTAGCTGATACAGATGCAACAACCATCATCGGTGGTGGAGATTCTGCAGCAGCAGTTAACCAGCTTGGATTCGGTGACAAAATGAGCCATATCTCAACAGGTGGTGGAGCATCCTTAGAGTTCTTAGAGGGTAAAGAGCTTCCAGGCGTTGCAGCAGCAAATGATAAATAAGTAATCAAAGCACATGCCTGTATGCAGGCAAACACTTATATATTTAAGAAAGAAGGACATTTTAAAATGGCAAGAAAAAAAATTATTGCCGGCAACTGGAAAATGAACAAAACTCCTAGCGAGGCAGTTGCGCTGGTAAATGAATTAAAACCATTAGTAGCAAACGAAGACGTAGATGTAGTATTCTGCGTACCAGCAATTGATATTATTCCAGCAATGGAAGCAGCAAAAGGTTCTAACATCTGCATCGGTGCAGAAAACATGTATTTTGAAGAGAGCGGAGCATACACAGGAGAAATCTCTCCGGCAATGCTTACAGACGCTGGCGTAAAATACGTTGTATTAGGACATTCTGAGAGAAGAGAATACTTCGCAGAGACAGATGAGACTGTAAATAAGAAAGTATTAAAAGCTTTCGAACATGGTATTACACCAATCATCTGCTGTGGAGAGACTTTAACACAGAGAAAACAGGGTATCTACCTTGACTGGATCCGTATGCAGATTAAGATTGCATTCCAGAACGTAACAGCAGAGCAGGCTGCAACAGCAGTTATTGCTTACGAGCCAATCTGGGCAATCGGAACCGGTGAAACAGCTACTTCTGAGCAGGCAGAAGAAGTTTGTGGCGCAATCCGTGCCTGCATCCGTGAAGTATATGATGAAGCAACAGCTGAGTCTATCCGTATCCAGTACGGTGGATCTGTAAATGCAGGAAATGCAGCAGAGCTGTTCGCAAAAGCTGATATCGATGGTGGTCTGGTAGGAGGAGCTTCCTTAAAGGCTGACTTCGGAAAGATTGTAAACTACAATAAATAAGCTTTTCGGAAAATAGAATATTTTCATAAGAAACGTCACGAAATGCATTATGACATTGGTAGTATTTACCGGTGAAATGCATTTGGTGGCGTTTTTTTGTTCCCCGAAAAGAACAAACGAAAACTGATTCACCCATTGACATAGTAGGCGAATGGGTATATGATGCGAATGAACCAGAAAAGGAGGAATGCAGAGCATGATTTCAACTAAAGGAAGGTATGCATTAAAGGTTATGGTCGAGCTGGCGGAGCATGATGCGGAAGAATATATTCCGTTAAAAGGAATTGCCGAGAAACTGAATATTTCCCAGAAATATTTAGAGAGTATTTCGGCCATTCTTTCCAAGGGACATATGATAGAAGGAGTCAGCGGCAAGAAGGGCGGTTATCGTCTGAAGCGGAAACCGGAAGAATACAGGGTTGGTGATATCCTGCGGCTGACAGAAGGAACGCTAGCACCGGTATCCTGCTTAAGAGAAGACCAGGAGCCATGTGAAAAATCAGATTCCTGCTGTACACTTCCAATCTGGAAGGGACTGGCAGATTTGATAGATAAATATTTTGATGAAATGACGCTGGCGGATGTTCTGCAGTCGAAGCAGGAAGCGGAGAAGAAAGCAGCGAAGAAGAAACAATAGATGCAGGAGGAAGAAAAATGAGCAAAGAATTACTTTTAGAGGTTAAAAATCTGAATGTCAGTGTAGAAGAAAAACATATTTTACATGACGTAAATCTTGAAATAGGAAGACATGAGACACACGTACTGATGGGACCAAACGGAACCGGTAAATCTACACTGGGTTATACACTGGTTGGTAATCCACGTTATCAGGTAGAGAGCGGAGAAATCTTTTTCCAGGGAAAAAATATTACCGGAGAGCCGGTGAATGAACGCGCAAAGAGCGGCATGTTCTTATCTTTCCAGAACCCACTGGAAGTACCGGGCGTTACCTTAAGTTCCTTTATCCGTAGTGCATTGGAACAGAAGACTGGAAAGAGAGTCCGTTTCTATGATTTTAAGAAAGAACTGGCAGAGAAAATGGAACTTTTACAGATGGATCCGTCTTATGCAGAACGTGATTTGAATGTAGGATTTTCCGGCGGCGAAAAAAAGAAAGCTGAAATTTTACAGATGTTGATGTTAAAGCCGGAGCTTGCGATTCTGGATGAAACCGATTCCGGACTGGATGTAGATGCAGTAAGAACCGTATCAAAGGGAATCGAAGAATACCAGAAGAGCAGTAAGGGAAGCCTTTTGATTATTACACACAGCACCAAGATTTTAGAGGCATTACACGTAGATTTCACGCACATCATGGTGGAAGGACACATTGTTAAGACCGCAGATGCATCCCTGATTGATGAAGTAAACGAGAATGGTTTTGCAAAATACGAGTAAGGAGTGTAAGGAATGGAAGAGAAAAGCTATGTAGAAGATATCGACAGAAGCATATATGATATCCGGGATGATGAGAAGGATGCTTATAAGCTGAAAGAAGGTCTTACTCCTGAAATCGTAGAGCAGATATCAAAAGAGAAAAATGACCCCGTCTGGATGCAGAATTTCCGTTTACAGTCGTTACAGATTTACAATGAAATGGGAGTGCCAGACTGGGGACCATCGATTGAAGGACTGGATATGGAGCATATCGTAACCTATGTCCGCCCAAACACAAGGATGAAGGGAAAATGGTCTGAGGTGCCAAAGGACATTAAAGATACCTTTGAACGTCTTGGAATTCCACAGGCAGAGAGAAAGTCACTGGCAGGTGTTGGCGCACAGTATGATTCCGAACTGGTTTATCATAATGTAAGAGAAGAAGTTGCCGCACAGGGCGTTATTTATACGGATTTGGAAAGTGCAATGCATGGTGAATATGCAGATATGATACAGAAGCACTTTATGAAGCTGGTAAAACCAAATGACCACAAATTTGCAGCATTGCACGGTGCAGTCTGGTCCGGTGGTTCTTTCGTTTATGTGCCAAAGGGTGTGGACGTAGAGATTCCGCTGCAGTCCTATTTCAGACTGAATGCTAAGGGTGCCGGACAGTTTGAACACACACTGATTATCGTAGATGAGGGAGCATCCCTTCATTTCATCGAAGGATGTTCCGCACCAAAATATAACGTAGCCAATCTGCATGCAGGATGCGTGGAATTGTATGTTGGCAAGAATGCAAAACTTCGTTATTCCACCATCGAGAACTGGTCAAAGAATATGTATAACTTAAATACCAAGCGGGCACTGGTAGAAGAGGGCGGAACCATTGAATGGGTATCCGGTTCCTTCGGTTCCCATGTATCTTATCTGTATCCGATGAGTGTCTTAAAAGGAAAGGGCGCCCGCATGGAATTTACCGGTGTAACTTTTGCAGGAAAAGGACAGAACCTTGATACCGGAGCCAAAGTGGTACACTGCGCACCGGACACCAGCTCCTATATGAATACCCGTTCCATTTCCAAGGATGGTGGTATCAGTACTTTCCGTAGTTCCGTTGTGGTAACGAAGGAAGCGAAAGGCACGAAGTCAGCAGTATCCTGTCAGTCTCTGATGTTAGATTCTGAGTCCCGTTCCGATACCATTCCGGCAATGGACATCCGTACCAAGGATGCTAATGTGGGACATGAAGCCCAGATTGGAAGCATCAGTGATGAAGCAATTTTTTATCTGATGTCAAGAGGCATGAGCGAAGAGGACGCAAGAGCCTGCATCGTCAGCGGATTTGCGGATAATGTTTCCAAGGAACTGCCTTTAGAGTACGCATTGGAAATGAACAATTTGATTCGCCTTGAGATGAAGGGCAGCATAGGATAGCAGAAGGGATGTGGAAAGAGCATGGAACAAAATGTAAGTATGAAAATCAATGAATTGCCTTCTCCTACCTGGAACTGGCTGAAGGTAAATGAAACTCCAATAAAATGGAGCAATAAGATAGAACCTTGTGAGATTGCAGCAGAGGGAGATGCAGTAGCTACTGAAACAGAGCAGCTTTCGGACATTGAAACCGGTGCCGGAAGAGAAGCAGATGCAATCTTTGCAACAGAAAATACTGCAAAATATCAGATTCTTGCAGATAATGCAGGACAGGATAAAACCGTAAGACTGCACATTTCCGGCAAAAAAGATGCACATACGGCAGGCTGTGTAGAGATAGTTGCAAAAGAAAACAGTACACTTACTGTTGTGATGGACAGCCGTGTGGCTCCGGATGCCACAAAAGAGGAAGAAAGTACCGCAGAAGCATCTCTGGCAGTCCGTGTCAGAATGAAAGTCGAGAGCGGTGCATCTGTAAGATTAATTCAGGTTCAGATGCCGCAGGAACATGAGACTTTATTAAGTGACATAGGCGGAGACCTGATTGGCGAGGGAGCAAAGGTGGAATATATCCAGTTGTTCCTTGGAAAAGGGAATCTCTATTCTGGATGCCGCGTGGATTTGAATGGAAAAGAAAGTAATTTTGCCACAGAGACCGGATATCTTGGTCAGGCACAGCAGATTTTAGACTATAATATGGTAGCCAATCATTTTGGCGAGAAAACCATGAGCTATATTAATTCTGACGGAGCTCTTCGCGGACAGGCACATAAGGTTTTCCGCGGAACCATTGATTTCAAACGTGGTTCCTCCGGCGCAGAAGGACAGGAAGAGGAAAGCGTACTTCTGCTGGGTGATGATGTGGAAAATAAGACCATTCCGCTGATTTTATGTGCACAGGAAGACGTAAAGGGAAATCACGGAGCAACCATTGGAGAATTAGATGAAGATACCATGTTCTATTTTGGAGCAAGAGGTATTGATAAGGAAGCTGCAGAACGTATTGTGACAGGTGCAAAATTGGAGCATATCTGTGATTTGATGAAGGATGAAGCAGCAGAAAAAATTGCGAAGGAAGCGCTGGAAGAGGTGATTTAGGATGTACAATTTTAAGAAGGATTTTCCTCTTTTTAAAGACCGGGATGTTATCTATCTTGACAATGCAGCAACCGCACAGAAGCCGGCATGCGTCATTGAAGCGGAAAAGGAATTTTATGAAAAACATAATGCCAATCCGATGCGTGGATTCTATCCTTTGAGCCTGGAAGCAACCGATGCCTATGAGGCAGCGAGAAAAACAGTTCAGCAGTTTATCCATGCTGCATCTGAGACAGAAATTATATTTACCAGAAATACCACAGAGGGCCTGAATTTAGTAGCGTACAGCTATGGCTTAAATAATCTTTGTCCGGAGGACGAAATTGTGGTTTCCATTATGGAACATCACAGCAATATGCTGCCGTGGCAGATGGTGGCAAGACAGACCGGCGCAAAGCTTATTTATCTGGAATGTGAAAAGGACGGTAGTTTAAGCGAAGCAAAGTTAGACGAAGCTTTTTCTGATAAAACAAGACTGGTAGCAATCACACAGGTGTCCAATGTGCTGGGACGTCCGACTCCGGTAGAGGAAATTGTGCGAAGAGCAAGAAAGAGCAATGCGGTAGTCGTGCTGGATGCCGCCCAGAGCTCCCCACATATGCCGATTGATGTGCAGAAGCTGGATGTGGATTTTCTGGCATTTTCCGGTCACAAGTTAATGGGACCGATGGGAATCGGTGTCTTATATGGAAAGAAAAAACTTTTAAAGGCAATGCCACCATTCCTTACCGGCGGAGAAATGATAGATTCTGTAACAAGAGACGGTGCAAAATATGCAGAGCTTCCGCATAAGTTTGAGGCAGGAACCGTCAATGCAGCAGGCGCAGTGGGACTGGCTGCCGCCATTGATTATATTAACAAAATCGGTTTTGAAACCATGCAGGAGCGGGAACTTACACTTACGAAAAGAGCCTTGGAAGGACTGAAAGCAATTCCAAAGGTTCATGTGCTGGGCTCTGAACTGGCAGAAGAGCATACCGGAATCCTGACATTTACTATTGAAGACGTGCATCCGCATGATGTCAGTGCGGTATTGGAATCCGACGGTGTGGCTGTCCGTGCAGGTCATCATTGTGCACAGCCGCTGTTAGAGTATCTGGGCGTCCGCTCCGCTACAAGAGCAAGCCTGATGTTTTACAATACAGAAGAAGAAGTCGATGCACTGGTAAAAAGCGTGGCAGGAGTCAGAAGGAGAATGGGATATGGAGAGTAGAAGTTTTTATAATGAAATCCTTACCGAACACAATATTCACCCGGAGTTCAAGCATGACCTTCCGGATGCCGATCTGGTGTTGGAAGGCGTGAATCCAAACTGCGGAGATGATATCTTTTTAAAATTAAAATTAGATGGTGATGAAATCGTAGACGGTGCATTTGTAGGAGATGGCTGTGCTATTTCCCAGGCATCTGCCGATATTATGCTGGGCATGATTGTCGGAAAGAAGAAAGAGGAAGCGCTGCATTTAGGAGAATTATTCTTAAAAATGATAAAAGGAGAAGCTTCGGATGAAGAGATTGACGAGCTGGAAGAAGCTTCGGCATTAAAGGATATTTCCCATATGCCTGCCCGGGTAAAATGCGCTGTATTAGGCTGGCATACCTTAGAAGAAATGTTAAATGATGAGGTTTGATATAAAAGAAGTGTGATTCTGATATACGGTAAACTATCTGTGCAGGTCATTCGCCGGCAAGCCTTGTAAGGGCTGTTAGGGGTACTTGGAATTTCCTATATAAAGTTAGCAACGCAGGCACAGGGATGTGTCTGCGAGGTGCATTTGAGCATGGATGTGAATATGCACCGGTTGCGGGAAGAAAAGGCGTATAGTGGAAATTCCCAGTACCCCTTTCTGCCCTTATGTGGTCTTGCCGACGAATGATTCGCACGGATAGTTTATCCGATAACAGAATACGCTATTTGCCTAAAATAAGGATTGTTAGAAAAAGAAAGATAGTGTATAATGTTATCGGCAATAAAGCAGGACACAAGAGATGAAAGAGGAGTTGAGCGAGGATACCGATTTGAGAAGAAAAGCTTTGCAGATGGCAGGGATAGGAATATTGTTGTTTGGAATGGTTTGCAGTGGATGTGACAGGAAAGCGCAGGTAAATGCAGAACCGGAAAGCAGCGAGAAAATAGAATATGCAGTGACGGAAACGGAAGAAGTCTCTACAGAGACGAAGAAGCTGGTGATAGAAGATTTGGATGATGCATACGAAGCACTGCTGGATTCCTGCAGCAAAGAATTTATCGGGGATTATCGGATTGACGAAAGTTTCTTAAACTGGGTTTATGCCAATTACGGAAAAGAAGCAGTATTAAATATTGCACAGGAGTCTCAGGAAGACCAGAATGTAAATGTCTGGTACGAAGAGACCGGAAATTCCATACATGTGCTGTGGCTTCTTTATTGTCAGGACACCGGCATGAATGAAGAGGATTTGCAGCAGGTTTACTGGAAGACATGCAGCTCTGAGGATGAGATTGTGCTGGATTTTACCGGCGATATTAATTTTGCAGAAGGCTGGGGCACAACGGAACACATGGATGGACAGCCAAATGGAATCAATGACTGCTTTTCCAAAGATTTATTGCAGGAAATGAATAATGCAGACATTATGATGATAAACAATGAGTTCACCTACAGTACAAGAGGGGAACCTTTAGCTGGCAAGGATTATACTTTCCGGGCAGATCCAAAGCGTGTCTACTTGTTAGAAACATTTGGAACAGATATTGTCAGTCTTGCCAATAATCATGTCTATGACTATGGCGAAGCTGCATTGATTGATACCATAGATACACTGGAAGAGGCAGGAATTCCGTATGTAGGAGCAGGAAAAGATTTAAAGGATGCCATGCGTCCGGTATATTTTGTGGCAAATGGAAAGAAAATAGCAATTGTATCAGCTACACAGATTGAACGCTCTTTAAATTATACGAAGGAAGCAACTGAGACGACACCGGGCGTGTTAAAGACCTTAAATCCGGACAAGTTTCTGAAAGTAATAGAAGAAGCAAGAGACAACAGCGATTATGTGATTGCTTTTGTACACTGGGGAACAGAAGGAAATAACTATTTTGGTTCCGACCAGGTGGCTCTTGCAAAACAGTTTGTGGAAGCCGGTGTGGATGTCATTATCGGCGGACATACCCATTGCCTGCAGGGCATGGAATATATGGATGGCGTGCCGATTATCTACAGTCTTGGCAATTTCTGGTTTTCGGCGTCAACATTAGATACCGGCTTATCCCAGGTAATCATCCGGGATGAAGGAACTATTGATTTTCGGTTTCTGCCGTGTATACAGAAGAATTACAAGACCTCACTGGTGACAGATGAAAGTGAGAAAAGACGTATTTTTGATTTTATGGAATCCCTTTCCGTGGGAATTACCATAGATGATGATGGTTATGTGACAGCAACGGAGTAATCCGTTTCAATAGAAGATTTTAAAGAAAAGAGGAAAAAACATGAGTAAAAAACCAACCGTATTGATGATTTTAGATGGTTTTGGTCTGAATGACAAAACTGAGGGTAATGCAGTAGCCCAGGCAAACAAGCCAAACATTGATGCACTGATGAAAGATTATCCATGGGTAAAGGGAAATGCCAGCGGACTTGCCGTAGGACTTCCGGATGGACAGATGGGTAACTCCGAAGTAGGACATATGAACATGGGTGCAGGAAGAATTGTATACCAGGAATTAACCAGAATTACCAAAGAAATCGAAGATGGAGATTTCTTTAAAAACGAAGTATTGCTTGCCGGCATGAAAAATGTAAAAGACAACGGTTCTGCACTTCATTTATATGGATTATTATCCGATGGTGGAGTTCACAGCCACATTACACATTTGTTTGGACTTCTGGAAATGGCAAAAAAAGAAGGCTTAGACAAAGTATATGTACACTGCTTCTTAGACGGCCGTGATACCGCACCTACTTCCGGAAAAGGATTTATCGAAGAGCTGGAAGCAAAAATGAAAGAAATCGGTGTTGGTGAAATCGCAACCATCAACGGACGTTACTATGCAATGGACCGTGACAACCGTTGGGATCGTGTAGAAAAAGCATATAAAGCAATTACAGAAGGTGTTGGCGAGACAGCAGACAGCGCTGTTGCAGCAATTGATGCATCTTATGCAAAAGATGTAACAGACGAGTTCGTAGTTCCGACTGTAATTATGAAAAATGGTGCTCCAACTGCAACCGTACAGGATAACGATACCATTATCTTCTTTAACTTCCGCCCTGACCGTGCAAGAGAGATTACCAGAGCATTCTGTGCAGATGAGTTCGACGGATTTGACAGAGGCGCAAGAAAGAACGTAACTTATGTATGTTTCACAGAATACGATGGAACCATTCCAAACAAAACCGTTGCATTCCACAAGGTAGAACTTACCAATACATTTGGACAGTTCCTTGCAGACAATGGCAAGACTCAGGCAAGAATCGCTGAGACTGAGAAATATGCTCATGTAACCTTCTTCTTCAACGGCGGTGTAGAGGAGCCAAACAAAGGTGAAGAAAGAATTCTGGTAAAATCTCCAAAGGTAGCAACCTATGATTTGAAACCGGAAATGAGTGCATACGAAGTATGTGATAAATTAGTAGATGCCATCAAATCTGAAAAATATGATGTAATCATAATCAACTTTGCTAACCCGGATATGGTTGGACATACCGGAGTTCAGGCTGCAGCAATCAAGGCAGTAGAAGCAGTTGATGAGTGCGTAGGCAAAGCTGTTGCAGCATTAAAAGAGGTTGACGGACAGATGTTCATCTGCGCAGACCACGGAAATGCAGAGCAGTTAATCGATTATGAAACAGGCGAACCATTTACAGCACATACTACCAATCCGGTACCATTCATTCTGGTAAATGCAGACCCTGCATACGGTTTAAGAGAGGGTGGATGTCTTGCAGATATCGCTCCTACATTAATCGAGCTGATGGGAATGGAACAGCCAAAAGAAATGACAGGGAAATCTTTGTTAATCAAAAAATAAGACCGTAAGGGCGAAATACTAACTACGAGAAACACGCTTTGCGAGTTTCTCAAGTTATCGCAGTGCTTGGCAAATCTGCATGCAAGCATGTAATTTATCTCGCTGCTCGCGTAAATAAAAAGATTCTGTATCTCAAGTGTAAGGTACAGAATCTTTTGCTATAGATAAGTATTTTCCGGCACATATATTAATAATACTTATAAATAGAAAATATTAGACAAAAAAACTAATAAATTTCGCTCATTTTTCTATATGGGGCAAAAGGCGCACTTCGCCCAAATTCATTGACTTTCTAAAAGGCACTGTATTATAATTTTCCAGTAGTGTTTTTTATCACAACAAAAATTTGCGAAAGCATAAAATGGAGGACAAAAGCAGTATGCAGGAATTTAAACCATTTAAAGAAGGAAAAGTAAGAGAAGTATATGATAATGGAGAAAGCCTTATCATTGTTGCAACAGACAGAATTTCAGCGTTTGACCATATTTTAAAGAACAAGGTTACCAATAAGGGCGCAATTCTGACACAGATGTCCAGATTCTGGTTCGATTTTACAAAGGATATCGTGCCAAACCATATGCTTTCCGTTGATGTAAAAGATATGCCGGAATTTTTCCAGAATGAGAAATATGATGGCAACAGCATGATGTGCAAGAAACTGGAAATGATTCCAATCGAATGTATTGTTCGTGGATATATTACCGGAAGTGGCTGGGCAAGCTACAAAGAGAACGGAACCGTCTGCGGAATCAAATTACCGGAAGGACTTGTAGAATCCGATAAATTACCTGAGCCGATTTACACACCAAGTACCAAAGCTGAGATTGGTGACCATGACGAGAATATTTCTTTTGAACAGAGTATTGACGTATTAGAGAAAGCATTCCCGGGCAAGGGTGCTGAGTACGCAGAAAAGATTAAAGAATATACCATCGCACTTTACAAGAAATGTGCGGAATATGCATTAAGCAAAGGAATCATCATTGCAGATACCAAGTTTGAATTTGGTCTCGATGAGAATGGAAATGTAGTTTTAGGTGATGAGATGCTGACACCGGACAGCTCCCGTTTCTGGCCATTAGAAGGATATAAACCGGGACAGGGACAGCCTTCTTATGACAAACAGTTTGTAAGAGACTGGTTAAAAGCAAATCCAGACAGTGATTATCTCCTTCCGGATGAAGTAATCGAGAAGACAATTGAGAAATACGAAGAAGCATTTGAATTACTGACCGGTAAGAAATTTGCTTAAAAATATAGTCAGGAGAACCCTATGAATAACAATGAATTAAAGGAAAGCCCATGGGACGGACTGCATGAAGAATGTGGCGTCTTCGGCATGTATGATTTTGACGGAAATGATGTGGCTTCCAGTATTTATTATGGTCTGTTTGCATTACAGCACAGAGGACAGGAGAGCTGTGGTATTGCAGTAAGTGAGACAAACGGACCGAAGGGAAAAGTTACTTCCTATAAAGATATGGGACTGGTAAACGAAGTATTTACCGGAAAACAGTTAGAAGCAATGAAAGGTGATATCGGAGTCGGTCATGTCCGCTATTCCACCGCAGGTTCCTCCACCCGTGAGAATGCACAGCCGCTGGTATTGAATTATGTAAAAGGTACGCTGGCATTGGCACACAACGGAAACCTCATCAATGCGAAGGAGCTTCGCAAAGATTTGGAATATACCGGAGCAATTTTCCAGACCACCATTGATTCTGAGGTAATTGCTTACCACATTGCAAGAGAGCGTCTGAATTCCAAGACAGCCGAGGAAGCAGTACGCAGAGCCTGCCAGAAGTTAAAAGGAGCTTATGCTCTGGTTGTAGCCAGCCCTCGTAAGCTGATTGGCGCAAGAGATCCATATGGTTTTAAACCCCTTGTAATCGGAAAACGTGACAATGCTTATATCATTACTTCTGAGACCTGTGCCTTGGAGACCATTGATGCGGAGTATGTCAGAGACGTATTGCCGGGAGAAGTGGTAACAATTTCACCGGAAGGCGGCATTCAGTCTGATATGACTATGTGTCTTCCAAAAGAACAGGAAGCACGTTGTATTTTTGAATACATATATTTTGCGAGACCGGACAGCCATATTGACGGGGTCAGCGTTTATGCATCCCGTATCCAGGCAGGACGTTTCCTTGCAATGGATTCACCGGTAGATGCAGACCTGGTAGTAGGAGTACCGGAGTCAGGAAATGCAGCAGCTCAGGGTTATGCCCTGCAGTCCGGAATTCCATATGGAACTGCTTTTGTAAAAAATGGTTATGTGGGACGAACCTTCATCAAACCGAAGCAGAGCAGCAGAGAATCCAGCGTAAGAGTAAAATTAAATGTACTGGCAGAATCAGTCCGTGGCAAGCGTGTTATTATGATTGACGATTCCATCGTGCGTGGAACCACATCTGACCGTATTGTAAATATGTTAAAAGAAGCCGGTGCCACAGAAGTGCATGTAAGAATCAGTTCTCCTCCATTCTTATGGCCATGTTATTTTGGAACCGATATTCCGGAGAGGGAGCAGTTGATTGCCTATAACAGAACCATCGAAGATATCCGGAAAATAATAGGTGCAGATTCTTTGGGATACTTAAAAATAGAGCGTCTGGAACAGCTGGTAGGAGGACTTCCAATCTGTAAAGGATGCTTTACCGGAAAATATCCGATGGAGCCGCCAAAAGAGGATATCCGTGGCGAATATGAGCGATAAGCAGACTGACACAGCGGCTAATCCTTATAACCGTACCGGCTGTCATGCTTGCATGAACCAGCCGGTATGGTTGTAAGGATTGTACGGTGCACGAAGGTGCAACGGACAACGAGGAAGCGAAGCTTCCGAGTGGAGCGAAACTTTTGAGTGGAGCTGAGTCTGCAATTATGAATATAAAAAATAAAAAGGAGCACACATATGAGTACCGATAGATATAACAGCCCATTATCAGAGCGTTATGCCAGCAAAGAAATGCAGTACATCTTTTCCCCAGATATGAAATTCCGTACCTGGAGAAGACTTTGGATTGCACTGGCAGAAACCGAGAAAGAACTTGGACTTGATATTACACAGGAACAGATTGACGAATTAAAGGCACACAAGGATGACATCAACTATGATGTGGCAAAGGCAAGAGAAAAAGAAGTCCGTCATGATGTTATGTCCCATGTATATGCTTACGGCGTACAGTGTCCGAAAGCAAAAGGAATCATCCATTTAGGAGCAACCTCCTGCTACGTTGGAGATAATACCGATATCATCATTATGTCAGAGGCATTAAAACTGGTTCGTAAGAAATTAGTAAATGTCATTGCAGAACTGGCAAAATTTGCAGATAAATATAAGAATCAGCCGACACTGGCATTTACCCATTTCCAGCCGGCACAGCCAACTACCGTTGGAAAACGTGCAACACTGTGGTGCCAGGAATTTATTATGGATTTGGAAGACTTAGATTATGTATTAGGCAGCCTGAAACTTTTAGGTTCCAAGGGAACCACAGGAACACAGGCAAGCTTTCAGGAGCTTTTTGACGGAGATCAGGAAACCATCGATAAGATTGATCCGATGATTGCACAGAAAATGGGCTTCAAGGAGTGCTATGCAGTATCCGGACAGACTTATTCCAGAAAAGTAGATACCAGAGTTGCCAACATTTTAGCAGGCATCGCAGCAAGTGCACATAAGATGTCCAATGACATCCGTCTTCTGCAGCACCTGAAAGAAGTGGAAGAACCGTTTGAGAAGAGCCAGATTGGTTCCTCTGCAATGGCATATAAGAGAAATCCAATGCGTAGTGAACGTATTGCATCCCTTTCCCGCTATGTCATGATTGATGCATTAAACCCGGCAATTACATCCGCAACCCAGTGGTTTGAGAGAACTCTTGATGACTCTGCAAACAAGCGTCTTTCCATTCCGGAAGGCTTCCTTGCAATCGACGGAATCTTAGACCTTTGCTTAAATGTAGTAGACGGACTTGTTGTATATGAAAAAGTTATTTACAAACATATGATGAGCGAGCTTCCATTTATGGCAACCGAAAATATTATGATGGATGCTGTAAAAGCTGGTGGTGACCGTCAGGAATTACATGAGAAGATTCGTGTACTTTCCATGGAAGCAGGCAAAAATGTAAAACAGGAGGGTAAAGAGAACAACCTTCTTGAGCTGATTGCAGCAGAACCTGCATTCCATACAACCTTAGAAGAGCTGAAGCAGAATATGGACCCTGCAAAATATGTAGGAAGAGCACCAATTCAGGTAGATGCCTTCTTAAAGAATGTGGTACAGCCGATTTTGGATGACAACAAAGAGATTCTTGGTATGACAGCCGAGATTAACGTATAATCGAATTATTTCGAAAGAATAAAAAATCTTCTTTTGGAGATACTGAACTATTAATTCAGAATATTTTCAAAAGGAGATTTTTTTATGGCTGTAAAAATGACGATTACACGAATTCATGCAAGAGAAATATTAGATTCCAGAGGAAATCCCACAATAGAAACAGAAGTAACTGTGGAGACGGAGACAACCGGAAAGAAGTCGACTGCCCGGGCGGCAGCACCTTCCGGAGCCAGCACCGGAGAATTTGAAGCCATTGAATTAAGAGACGGCGGCGAGCGTTATGGTGGAAATGGTGTGCAGCAGGCGGTAGAAAATGTAAATACAAGAATTGCAAAAGCACTGATAGGCAGAAACGTATTGCGGCAGGAAAATTTAGATGCGCTGATGCTGGAGCTGGATGGAACAGAAAATAAAGGAAAGCTTGGTGCCAATGCAATCTTAAGTGTGTCCTTAGCTTGTGCCAAAGCAGCAGCAAAAGCATTGCAGATGCCGCTTTACCGCTATGTGGGCGGCGTAAATGCAGTAACAATTCCGGTGCCGATGATGAATATTTTAAATGGCGGTGCACATTCCGATAACAATCTGGATGTTCAGGAATTTATGATACTTCCAATTGGTGCTGACAGCATTACCGAAGGAATCCGATGGTGTGCAGAAGTCTATCATCATTTGAAAGAATTATTAAAGAACCGTGGGTTGTCTGTGGCAGTGGGAGATGAAGGCGGTTTTGCCCCAAACATTGCAAATGAGGAAGAAGCCATCCAGCTTATCATGGAAGCCATTACCAAAGCAGGGTACAGCTGTGGCAGAGGCAAACAGTTTATGATTTCTCTGGATGCGGCTGCCAGCGAATGGAAAGGTAATGCACCGGGAGAATATTATCTGCCAAAATCCGGCAAGCGTTATACCACGGATGAACTGATTGTGCACTGGGAAAAGATGATTCGCCGTTTCCCGATTTATTCCATTGAAGACCCGCTGGACGAAGAGGATTGGGATGGCTGGAAACGTCTGACAGAAAAAGTGGGAGATAAAGTGATTCTGGTAGGCGATGATTTATTTGTCACGAATCCGGTGCGCCTGAATAAAGGAATTTCCATGGGATGCGGTAATGCGATTCTGATTAAGCCAAACCAGATTGGAACGCTCTCAGAAACTATGGAAGCCATCCGCATGGCAAAAGAACATGGTTATGAGACCATCATGTCCCACCGGAGTGGCGAGACCGAGGATACGACCATAGCGGATTTGTCGGTAGGACTAGGCAGTGACCTGATTAAAACCGGAGCACCGTGCCGTGGCGAGCGGACGGCAAAATATAATCGTCTGATTCGGATTGAAGAATCGTAACAGATTTTAGCAAAATTACCTACCCAAAATTTCAATACAAATACAAAATAAGTGGTTGTAATTTATCCCGGTGTATGATATACTGTCAAAGTTACGAGTATTATAAATCCACAGGAGGTGTCATTCGTGGCAGTTTTAAAAACGGTTTTAACAGTTGTATTTATTATTATATCTATCGCATTGACAGTAATTATTCTTCTTCAGGAAGGTAAGTCCGCAGGACTTGGAGCAATCAGCGGAGCAGCTGATACTTATTGGGGCAAGAATAAAGGTCGTTCTATGGAAGGAATGTTGGTAAAGGTAACCAGAGTACTGGTAATCTTATTCCTGTTAATTTCCATCGTACTGAATATTGGAAGTTTCTAAGAACCAAAGAGCTGTCGTGTGAACGACAGCTTTTTTTACTTTACAGGAATTGCTTTCCTGTAAAGTAAAAAAAGCTCCGCGAGGATGCACACTGCGGTGTATAAGGTAGATGCCGCAAGCGACCGCCGCAGGCACGAGAATGTGACAAGGCACATTCTTTGTTTCATGAGCAGCGAGAAAAAATAGGAAAGAAAAGAATGGATAGAGAAGCACTGGAAAAAAGAAAGAAAATTGTATATGAGTTTATCTGTGATGACTTATATGTCCCGATGAAAACCAAAGAGATTGCAATGATTCTGCAGGTATCCAAAGAGCAGCGGGAAGAGCTGCATGAGGTTTTGGATGCTTTGCTGGAAGAAGGCAAGGTAGAGCTGACCCAGAAGGGCAAATATGTAAAGGCTTCCGGAAGATTCTTGACCGGTGTTTATACCGGAAACAGCAGAGGCTTTGGCTTTGTGACGGTAGAGGGTGAAGAGGAAGATATCTATATCCCGGAGGAGAATACCAACGGAGCCATGCATATGGACACTGTATCTGTTGCAGTAAATCCGCAGAAGACCGGAAAACGCCGGGAAGGCAGAATTATAAAAATTATATCCAGAGGTCTGCATCAGATTGTCGGAACTTATCAGAGCAGTAAGAACTTCGGATTTGTGGTGCCGGATAATCAGAAGCTGGCGCAGGATATTTTTATTCCAATCGAACGCTCCAAAGGAGCAGTAGATGGACACAAAGTTGTCGTTGAGATTACTGATTATGGTAAAAACGGTAAGAAACCGGAAGGAAAAATTGTTGAAATACTTGGTCATATCAATGACCCGGGAACAGATATTTTATCCATTGTAAGAGGCTTTGACCTGCCGACAGAATTTGCACCGAAGATTATGAAACAGGTGGAAAATGTAGCTAAAGAAGTCAGTGAGGCTGATATGGCAGGCAGGGAAGATTTGCGGGACTGGCAGATGGCGACAATCGACGGAGAAGACTCCAAAGATTTGGATGATGCGGTATCCCTTACTATGGATGGAGAAAATTATATTCTGGGCGTTCACATTGCAGATGTGTCCAATTATGTGCAGGAGCACAGCGCACTGGATGTGGAGGCATTGAACCGCGGAACCAGTGTATATCTCGTTGACCGCGTGATTCCGATGCTGCCCCATGCATTGTCCAATGGAATCTGTTCCTTGAATGCAGGAGAGAACCGGCTGGCATTGAGCTGCATCATGACCATTAACCCCAAGGGCAAAGTCATTGACCATAAAATTGTAGAGTCTGTGGTAAAAATTGACCGCAGAATGACTTATACAGCAGTAAAAGAAATTTTAGAAGACCATAACGAAGAAACAATTGCAGAGTATCGGGAACTGGTTCCGATGTTTGAGAAAATGGGAGAGCTGGCAGCACTGCTTCGTAAGAATCGTATGAAACGCGGCTCGATTGATTTTGATTTCCCGGAAACGAAAATTCTTCTGGATAAAAATGGAAGACCATTGGAAATCAAGCCATATGACAGAAATACAGCTACGAAATTAATTGAAGATTTCATGTTGATTGCCAATGAGACAGTGGCACAGGAATTTTTCTGGCAGGAAATTCCATTTCTGTACCGGACACATGAGACACCGGATGAAGAGAAGATTCGAAAGCTTGCAACATTAATCAGCAATTTTGGTTATACACTGCATATCAGTCAGGAAGAAGTTCATCCGAAGGAATTGCAGAAGCTGTTAGGAAAAATCGAAGGAACACCGGAGGAAGCATTAATCAGCCGGCTGACCCTCCGTTCCATGAAACAGGCAAAATATACCACAGAAAACACCGGACATTTCGGACTGGCAGCAAGCTGCTATTGTCATTTTACTTCACCAATCCGTCGTTATCCGGATTTGCAGATACACCGCATTATCAAAGAAACCTTGCGGGGCAGGATGAATCATAAGCGGATGACACATTACGAAACGATTCTGCCGGAAGTAGCCAAACATTCCAGCGAAACAGAACGCCGGGCAGATGAGGCAGAGCGCGAGACGGAGAAACTGAAAAAAGCACAGTATATGGCAGAGCATATTGGAGAAGTTTATGAAGGCGTTATTTCCGGTGTGGCATCTTATGGCATGTATGTCGAGCTGCCAAATACGGTAGAGGGTCTTGTGCATGTAACCAGTCTTACCGATGATTACTATCAGTATTTTGAAGACACTTTTGAACTGGTTGGCGAAGTAACGAACCGCCATTATAAGCTGGGACAGAAAGTATATATCCGGGTAATCGGTGTGGATGAAATTGTAAGAACCATCGATTTTGAATTGGCAGAGGCAACAGGAACAGGAGAAATGAAGAATGGGAAAAGAATCGATTAAGATGATTGCCAATAATAAGAAGGCAAGACATGATTATTTCTTGGAAGAACTTTATGAGGCAGGAATCAGCCTGCATGGAACAGAAGTAAAATCACTCCGTATGGGAAAATGCAGTATCAAGGAGTCTTTCATACACATTGAACATGGGGAAGTCATCATATATGGTATGCATATCAGCCCATATGAAAAGGGAAACATTTTTAACCGTGATCCGCTTCGTCCGAAGAAGCTTCTGATGCACAAAAACGAGATTCGTAAATTAGAGCAGAAGATTAAGGAAAAAGGTTATACCATTGTTCCGGTGGAAGTATATTTCAAGGGAAGTCTGGTAAAAGTCCAGATTGCGCTTGCAAAAGGTAAGAAGCTTTATGATAAGCGGAATGATATTGCAAAGAAAGATATGCGCCGTGAAGCAGAGCGGGATTTCAAAGTAAGAAATCTTGGTTAATAGGCGGATAAAAATTGTCAGTTAATGGCAATATAAACAGTGGTTCTATCTTTGCCTCTTGCAGGAATAGCGGAGGCAGGTTATAATAGAATAAATATATAAGGGCTAGTAAAGGTTTCGACAGGGATTATGAAGCTGGAGAAGCGAGCCGCAGGGTGATGCGTTAAATTCCAAACTTAAAATTAAACGCTAACGATAATAAATTAGCTTACGCTGCCTAATGGCAGCAGTCTGACCTAGAGCACTCACACTTTAGGACCCAGGCTTCGACTATGTGAGAAACGACACGGGCAAAGCTTTGAACCCGTGGGCGTATGATGAAGCTACTGAAACAGTTACGGTGTTCATACCGGAATTGCAGAGGGAATGTCAAATTATGAACTACGCTCGTAGAAGGACAGGGGATTGGTTTTTGGACACGGGTTCGACTCCCGTCTAGTCCACTAAAACTGAGTCGAACCCTGTATATGATATTTATCGTATACAGGAATATGTTTGGTTTGGTGCATTAAAGAAAATAAAAGTAACGGCATTGTATGGTTGCGAAAGTGATATACAGTGTCGTTATTTTTATGATATAATTCGGATATGAATTTGAAAAATCGGGATTTGTGAGGGTAATTATGATAAAGTTTTTGAATGATATCAGGAATGCAGAAAAACCAATATCTAATAATAGAAAAATTATAAATACTATAGCTGTATTGTTCCTTGGAATAGCTTTGGGGACTTTTTCAAAATTTTTGGATTTTCGTCAAGCTGAACTTCCCAGTGTGCTTATGGCAATAGATGGAGCATTAGATGTTCATAATTTCCTTGGACGTTTTGCAATCTGGGTATTGATTGCACTGTGTATTTCTATTTATAGCAATTCTGCAATAAGAGCAAGCATTAATGTTTTTGCATTCTTTATTGGTATGGTTGCAAGTTACTATTTGTATTCAAACTATATTGCAGGATTTTTTCCAAGAAGTTATGCGGTGATTTGGTTTGGATTTACAGCTGTTTCTCCATTATTGTCTTTTGCCTGCTGGTATGCAAGGGGGAAAAGCAAACTGGCACTTATACTATCGGCGCTGATTTTGGCAGTATTGTTCAATATGTGCTTTGTATATGGATGCTGGTATTTTAATGCAAAATCTGTTTTGGAAGTGATAGTCTTTATTATTGGACTTATTGTTTTGAGGAGAGACACATTGAGGAGTTCTGCGCTAATGGGAACGATTAGTATAGTTCTTGCAGTTTTACTTGATATGGTTATTCCATTTCATTTTGGATAAACAACTTCAAGTTGCAGAACTGACTCAAAAGAGCTCGAAGGAGCTCTTTTTCCTTTTTTATAATAGTATCATTATGGTATAATAGAAACATTAGAATCGGAAGTTTACAGCGAGGTGAAAGAGGTTGAATTATGTAGAATATGGAAAAGAAAACAGCGATGTAATTATCCTCTTACACGGAGGCGGTTTATCATGGTGGAATTACAAAGAGGTTGCTGAAAGACTTCAAACAGATTATCATGTGGTTTTGCCTATATTAGATGGTCATGCAGGATGTGATAAGCAGTTTACAACGATAGAGAATAATGCTTTGGATATTATAGAATTTGTAAATAGCAAATTGGGCGGTTCTGTTTTAATGATGGGAGGACTATCGCTTGGAGGGCAGATTTTGCTTGAAATTTTATCTCAACGCAAAGATATATGTAAGTATGCAATAGTGGAAAGTGTACTTGTGATACCTTCAAAATTTACATATTCTATGATTAAACCGGCGTTTGGAAGTTGCTATGGCTTAATAAAGTATAAGTGGTTTTCAAAATTGCAATTCAAATCACTACGAATAAAGTCGAATTTGTTTGATGAATATTACAAAGATACTTGTGCTATTAGAAAGAGTGATATGATTGCCTTTTTACAGGAAAACTCAGTATATTCACTAAAAGATGGCATTGGAGAGTGTGAAGCAACCGTTCAAATTTATGTTGGAGAAAAAGAAAAGCAATCAATGAAAAAATCTGCTAAAATCATTCATGAAAAATTGCAGGATAGTTTTATACAAGTTCTTCCTAATATGTATCATGGAGAGTTTTCAATAAACCACGCAGATGATTATGTGAGAAAACTATTAGAAATAGTAAAGCGAAGGTAACTTTCAGTCTTCAGCAGAGGCTGAAAGCAATAGAAGATTTGAATTGACCGAGCTCTTTGAGCGGGGGATACTTCTTGTCCGAAGGGCAAGAAGGTGGAACTGAGAAGAATTAAAACAATTGGAAGTTGGAGGATACACGTATGAAAATTGTAATCATTAATGGAAGTGCCAGAAAAGGAAACACGCTGACAGCAATCAATGCATTTATAAAAGGAGCATCAGAAAAGAATGAAATTGAAATCATTGAACCTGACAAACTCAACATTGCACCATGCAAGGGATGTGGTGTCTGTCAATGCTCTAAGGGATGTGTCGATAAGGATGATACAAATCCTACAATTGATAAAATTGCTGCCGCAGATATGATTCTTTTTGCTACACCAGTTTATTGGTGGGGAATGTCAGCACAATTGAAACTTATCATTGATAAGTGCTACTGTCGTGGATTGCAGTTAAAAAATAAAAAAGTTGGCACGATTATTGTAGGCGGTTCTCCCGTAGACAGTATCCAGTATGAGCTGATTGATAAGCAGTTTGACTGTATGGCAAAATATCTTTCATGGGATATGCTTTTCAAAAAATCATATTACGCAACAGCCAGAGATGAACTTGAAAAAAACAAGGATTCCATGAACGAACTTGAGGGGATCGGAAAAAATTTATAAAGCACGTTCCAGATTCGGATTTGCAGAGATAGAGAATTTGTGCTGAGAAGTGTTAATTTATAATGTGTTAAGGAAAGCTAATATTAGATGAGAATTCTGTCGGTATATTCGACAAATGTACAAGTAGAAATATTTGCAGAATACGAAAGCGTATTCGCAATATCCGGATTGTGAGAAATCATCATCGGTGCTGGAAAAGTGGAGGGCGAATTAATATGAAGTATGCCGGAACTGCCGGAGGTTGAATCTGCAACGGAATATTACAAGCAATCCATGATGACGGGATTTATGCAGTGGTTTTGCCGGACAGGTGGAAAGAAAAAATTCTCAGAATCAGATATCGAAGCAAAGAAAGAGATTGCAAAATTCAAAGCAGGTGACAGAAATCCTTATTCCTGGAATATGGAATTTTATGAGTATGAGGATGGCAGCGGATACGAAGCGAGATTTACAACTTGTGGAATCTGCACACTGATGAATGAACTGGGACTGACTAAGCTGATACCTGCAATGTGCCGCCTTGACTATACAATGAGTGAAGCAGATTGTGTCAGTAATTTTGCCAAGGAATATACAATCGCTTCGGGTGGACCGTATTGCGACTGCGGTTATACGAAAAGAAGTGCAAAATAAAATGTTATAGAAATAAGAGTAGTTTCACAGACTGCTCTTATTTTTTTGAAAAATTTAAATCTTTTTTCCAATCCCTCCTGTCTTACTTAATAGAAGGGAGGAAGGACAGATGAAAAATATAATAAAATGGTTTGTGCTGCTGATGCATAAGGACATGCAGAATTTTGAAATGAACGAGGATACGGATTGCTCGGTTCGCAAACAGATTATGAACAGAACAAATCGCAAAAAGGAAGGTGAAAGATTATGATGAAAATGAGAAAACCTGGATATATTGCACTTGCTGTCCTGATGGTAGCAACAATCGCTTTAACAGGATGTAGCAATGTAACAGAAGCAAAGGGAAGTCCGACTACGGAAAAAGAAAAAGTAGCAGAGAAAACACCACAGAAGAGGGTGAAAGTTATAGTAGAAAATGCTGCAGAAACAGCTATTGAAACAGTCAGATTGGCGCAGAAAACAGAAGGAACTGAAAATTTAGAACCGGAACCTGGGGCAGAAGAAGATACAGCGGGAGAAAATACAGAGGGAGAAAATGAGACGGGAACAAAGCAAGGAAAGACAGAGGAGACAGACCAGTCAGATAAAAATAAAAGCGGTAAGAAAAAGAATACAACAGTAGCAGATACAACCGATTCAAATAAGCCGCCACATGACGGAATGATATATGATGTCAATGAAGGAACATGGATTGATATGCCGGAGGTTCATCCGGATGGTTTTGACAGAAGTGCGGCCGAAGAGGTGTGGTCTTATGTGAATGCAGAGAGAACAGCAGCAGGCCTCAATGCACTTACCTGGGATGAGGACATATACAATTTTGCATGCCAGAGAGCACAGGCAATTGTATCAGATTTTTCCCATAATGGTTGTGGCAATTATGGAGAAAACATAGCATTAAATTCTGCGGGAAGCGCATATAGAATCCACATGCAGTGGTTTTACTCAACCGGTCATCACAATAACTATATGTTATCTTCCTATGTAAAAGGTGCCTGTGCCATATATGTATATCAGGGTGTCTGGTATGCAGTGGAAAATTTTGCACTGGAAGAAAGTGAACACAGCGATGGAACGTTATCCTGCAATGCCTATGGACCGGAGGCAGAAGCAGCTTTAAATGAGTATATTGACAGTCATGACTGGTGAGAATAGAAGATGGAAATGTGCTTTCGGTGGAAGAGCTGTTTCTGTTAAAATTTTAAGAAATCAGGCATTATAGGAAAAACACATGAGAAATAAGGAAGAAAGAAGGAAAAGAAAATGACATATACACAGGCAGTTGAAAAAGCATGTAATGGAGATTCGATGGGATTTGAATTTCTTTATGATACAACAAAAAATAATAAATATTATCTGGCTTTAAAATATGTGAAAGATGAAGAGGCAGCAAAAGATATTCTGCAGGAAGCATACATACGGGCGTGGAAAAATCTGGATAAACTAAAAGAACCGGAAAAATTTGATTCCTGGTTAGCACAGATTGTGGTAAATACAGCAAAAAATGAACTGGAAAAACGCAATCATACACCGCTTGATTTACGCATGGAAAGTGGTGAGGAAGAAGATGCAGAAATCATGGACCAGGCAGTAAGCGTCTGGGAAAATGAGCCGGAATTAGAATATACGAAAGAAGAGACCAGACAGCTGGTGCATGAGCTAATCGATGCATTGTCTGACGAGCAGCGTCTGGTGGTAATTGCCTTTGAATTAGAGGGACTTACCACAAAAGAAATTGCAGAACAGCTGGGCTGCCCGGAAGCTACAGTGAAATCAAGACTGCGTTATGGCAGGAATAATATCAAGACAAAGGCAGAGGAACTGCAGAAGAGGGGATACAAGCTTTACAGTGTTGCACCAATGCCGTTACTGCTGTATCTGTTGAAAAAGGAAATGGTTGTATCTGCGGCAGAGCCATCCACCCAGCTTTTATTAAGTGAATGTAGAAAAAGTATAGCAAAGAGTACATATGGTGCAGGAAAAACTGCAGCCTCAACAGCGGTAAAAGCCGCAGGCACAGCAAGAAAGATATCATTTTTGTCAACTGCAGCTGGAAAAGCGGTAATTGGAATCGTGGCAACGGCATCTATAGCAAGTGCAGTGACAGTTGGTGTCATCAGCTACAATAAATCAAATGATAAAAATACGACCGTACAGGAAAATGTTCCGGCAGTAGAAGAAGTTCCGGTAAATGCAGACCAGCCAATAGATGGCGTGGTTGAGGATACAGAGACAACGGATGCACCAGAGGATGAAAATGGAAGTGAAAAATATGCTGATATTCCGGAAGCTGTGCTTCCAAGTTCCGTGCGTAATGATAAAGACTATTTTGAATTCTGGGACGAGCCGGTAAAGGCAACCTGCTGGATTGACGGTGTCAGGGGAACGATTTATGCAGACTGGGATATGACACAGATTATCAAAGAAGTTACCTATGATGTAGATGGCTATGAGGATGAGCTTCTTATTATTGGCTGTACACTGGATGGCGGTACCCATGCCATTGCAATTTATAACGGACAGTATGTTGTGGTAAATGATGCAATGTGGGATCATTGGTATAATGGAAAGAGTTCTGCCTTCGATTAATACGAAAACTTAAGATTTCGTTAAATTTGTGGAACTGATTCTTAAGGTTGTCTGTGGGACATTGACCAACCAATTCCAGTAAGATATATTTGAATTAATGGACTGTGGAAAAACAGTCCGGATTAAGGAGTATAAGTATATCAAAGTAAGGAGGAACTATGGGCATGGAAAAGCAGAAGGCGAAGACAGGTCCGAAAAAGAAGGTTGGAAAAAAGCAGAGAAGAAAGAGAAAACTGATACTGTTTATTGTAGAAGTATTAGTGATACTCATTTTGCTGGTAGTATTTTATGTAATGAGTAAGCTGAATAAAATCAATAATACCGGTTCCTTAGACGCGAAGAAGCTGAATATTAATATAGACAGCGAGACCCAGGAAGTGTTAGATAATTATACCAATATAGCTATCTTTGGAATTGACAACCGGAGCAGTGGAAATTATGAAAGCGGAAACAGCGACTGTATCATGATTGCCAGTATCAACGATGATACCAAGGAAGTGAAGCTTGTATCCGTATACCGGGATTCCTTTCTGGCAGTAGATGATAAAGACAGCCTGCGGAAACTGAATGCAGCTTATGCCAAGGGAGGACCGACCGGTGCAGTAGCGGCGTTAAATAAGAATCTGGATTTGAATATTACCGAATATGTATCCGTAGACTTCAATGCGGTAATGGAAGTTGTGGATGCATTAGGTGGAATAGAGTTGGATATTACCAAGGAAGAAGCCAGCAATATGCACATCTGGATTGATGAAATGAATGAAGTCATGGGAACCCATGGCAAGCCGGTTTCCGGACCGGGCGTGCAGCAGGTCAATGGAATACAGGCACTTGCCTATTGCCGTGATCGAATGAGCGGCGGAGACGATTTCCGCCGGACCGAGCGCCAGCGTATTGTAGTAGGAAAGATTGTAGAAAAAGCAAAGCAGGCAGACATCCTTACTTTAAATGATTTGGTAGACAAGCTGTTTCCGGACATTTCTACCAGCCTTTCTACCACAGAAATATTGGGACTTGCAGCCCATGTCAAAGAGTATGAGCTTGCAGATACCCAGGGCTGGCCATTCCAGTTAGACACCAAGATGATGGAAAAATCCATCGGAGCAGTAGTTGTACCAACGGATTTGGAGACTAATGTAGATTTGCTGCACCGCTATTTATTTGATGTAGAGGATTATGAAACGACAGATAAGGTGAAAGAAATCAGCAAGGCAGTAAGCAACAGGACAGGAAAGACGGCAGCAGATACCACCCGGGATACGAATCCGCTGGTGCAGGATACAGTAATAGAAGATTAGGGTTATAAAAAAGTTGGCAATATGTAGCACCCTCCAAAAGTTAGAACTAAAAATCTAACGGTTGGAGGGTGTTTTTTTATGATATTACTTCCTTTGGCTTTTTAAAAAATTGGCAAATGTGCTTATTTCTTTTAATTCTTCTTGAGTATATTCTGAATTAGAAAAGGATATAGAATTATTTTGAAAATCATTAAGAACAGAATCGTCAGCTAAGAAATCTAATGAACACTCAAAGTAAGTACAAAGCTTTTTGAGAGTAGATAGTTTAGCATTTTCAGTTCCCTTTTTATAGAAACCATCTATAGTTGTATAAGGAACACCAGAAGCTCTTGCAAGTTCGGCTTTATTTATATTTTTATTTTTCATCAATAAGTCTAGTTTATCAGTAAGTCCCATTATATTACCTCCACAACAAATTAATTGTACTACTAAGAAAGTATAATGTAAATGTATTATTACCCTGTATGGTAAAACTAGAAACGTTTTAACTTGACAATTACGATACAGGGTATATACTTAAGATGTTGATTACGTTACAGGGTAATTTCAGAAGGGGATGAGAAGTTGTTCTATAATTTGAAAGCTGAAATGGCAAGAGAGAAAATTACAATTAAGTTATTGGCAGAGAGGACAGGAATTTCATATAAAAGCCTTAAGAGAAAAATATCTGGAGATACAGAATTTAAGAAAAGTGAAATAGTATTAATAAAACGAGAATTTCCACAATATAGTTTAGATTATTTGTTTGCATCAAAAGATGAAGTAGGTAAATAGTTTTTTATGAAAGAAAAGAAAAATTTATATTAGTACAGAAACTAAATAATAGGTAACGTGCTATCTTCCATAATAGTATGCTGCCTATTATTTTTATAAAAATAAAGGAGAAGCATCATGAAAAAGAAAAAAGTGGCAATAATATCTGTTTTAGTATTTTTAATGTGTGGTATCACGGGTTCTTGTGGAAAAGAATCAGCACTTGAAAAGGAGGCAAAAAAGGTAGCGGATTATGTCAATAATGGAGAAGTGGATGATTTGGAGAAAGTATTATTTAATTATGGTGAATTAAAAGATGATACGGAATTACAAGATTTTTGGCAGGCAGATACAGAAAATTTGGAGCAAAATGATGGAATTATCGCGCATATAATTGCTCAAGACAATGTGAAGATGAAAGAGATACAAGATAATGTAATATTGTATGAAATTGAATCACCAGATCTTTCGAGCATCTTTCAGGATGCAATGAAAGAAAATTTTGAGAATGATGAAGAAGCAGAAGCATTTTTATATAAATATATAGAAAATGCTTCAAAGAATAAAATTGTAGTTCAAATACCGTACACATATGAAAATAATGTATTTGCAGCAGACTATTCTGGTGATGAATTTGTGGAAGCAATTACCGGAAACATGATAGAAAGTTATCAGAATTTAATACAAGAGATGATACAAGAGAATACAGTGGAGGATTAAGGGTGAAAAAGTTTATAGGGATAATTTTGTGTATAATAATATTGATTTCAGATAGTACTAATTTCTATTCAGCAGAAATGAGTGATTATTTATATAAAACATTAGAAGTAGAGTATTCGGATTCTTTAGGAAGTATAGATACTTTGGAAATAATGACTAAAGATGGTAATGTATATGCTAATGCAGAAAGTTTGGGAAAGAGATTGGGATATAAAGTAAATATTTCTGATAAATATGTTTCTATTTATAATGATGAAGAGTCAGAAAATGTACCGTATGGTATAACTACTTTTTATTATGGAGAAACAACTATTAAGCATATGCTTTTTAATAAAATGATTGATTATGAGGGGGCATTTGATACTATTAAGAATGAAAAAGGGGTATGGATACCATTAGAACAATCGCTGCTTATTTTAAATTGCAGTATGCTAATAGTGGACAATAAGGTTTTGATAGAAGTGCCACATAAAAATACTGTAGATATATTTATGGATGTAATGAAGAAAAATAATAATTATCTGTTTGAATGGGGAAAAGATTTTGGATATACAGAGTCTGATTGGCGGATAATTGGAAAAGCTAGCCATATGGTAAATATTTTAAATGGCTTACTTGAATTAGATGGTATGTCTTGGGTGCAATTTGTACAGCTATTTGCAATGAGAAGTGATGCATATGATGAAAAATATGGAGAAGCATTAGCAAGATTATTCTGTACATATTCTGACGATGAGTTTAATAGAGAAATAAAGAATGTTAAGAATGCAATGGGACATTTTGATGGTAGTGGAACGTTTGGAAAAACATTAGAAGCATTAGAGAAAAGCACTCCGGATGATGATGAAATAGGAAAATTGCAGGAGACTTGCCAGACATTTAAAGACAATTTAGACGGTACAAATGATAGTGTAGCAAAATATAATCAATCCTATCAAGAATTAGAAAAAGCTGTTAATGAGGCTACAATGTTTGAAAATACGGCAGGAAAAATAATTGACATTCAAAAAGGAGTGGCTAATGTAGTAGGAATAGTAAATAAGGTATCTGCAATTGTTGAAGCCATAAACTATATGGAAGAATTTAAAAATCAGGATGATTATACAGTCAATGCATTGTTATATTTTACTTCAAATACAAATTCATCTAGCATGATGTCAAATACAATGAAGAGCAGTATAAATAGTTATGGAAATTCATTGAAAACGGATATATTAACTTATTCGGCAATGGAATATTTAAAAAATAATTATGATAATTTAACTATGCAAGCAATGAATTTGAGTGAAGTATTAGGTTCGGAAGCATCGCTTGAACTTATCGCTTGGAATTTGGCAAAGAGTGTTAATATATTAAATATTGGCGATAAAATTGATGCAGCAGATCAATTTGAATTAGCAACTTATGGAACTGTATTTCAGGCAGATGCATTTAGCTGTTATCAGAGACAGCGTAATGACTTGTTTAATGAAAGTGACAAAATTACAGCTGAAAATTTATACTCGATTTCCCAGTTGTGTTATATCTATTTAAAAAGTTGTTATATAACAAGAGAGGCTGCAATAGCGTCTTTAAAGGGAAAAACATCGGAAACACAAGAAAAAATTAAACCTTTAATAGAATATCAAAATAGTATTAATGACGAAATTGCTGGGTATCTTATTGACCTTAAAAATGCGGATGAAAGTAATGATAACCTTTGTTATGGATTTTTGCCTGTAAATAATCAGGAATATTTAGAAAATTATAATGCAGATAATTTGAAAAAAGCTATAAGTTCAATGGACTATAAGCAGGCATATAAAGATTTTATTTCAGAATATGAGGAGGCTGCTTCAATAAGTGAGGAGGAGTGGTTTAATAATCAAGATGAATATCGGAATAAATATGGAAATTTAAATTTTGATTTATTGAATGAGTATCATAAGGGAGAGCATTATGATGAAATGTTAGATGGGGATGTTCAAGAGGTATTACTATATGCGGAATATGACATAGATGGTAATGGTATTTCTGAATTGATTATAGCACTAGGAGTAACTGAAATTTCAATTTGCGATATTTATTCATTTGATGGAGAAAAGGTGGTAAATGTATTTGGCAATAGCAATTTTGAAAATAGATATTCGATTAATACAAATAATGTAATAGAACAATATCGAGCAGATGGTTACAGTCTGTATAGGTTATCTGGAATTGAATGCGTGGAATTACCAGAGAGTGAAAAAAATAGAATTCAAATAGACGATCAATGGGATTATACAGGAGATGAGTGGACAATATTTGCAGAAGATGTTCCTGCTGAGGTAGAAAATCTTAATTTGACAGAAGAATTTATATATGAGAAATTGGTAGAATATTATAGCAAAGGAACAGAGGATGATTCAGGAGAAGACATGATAGTAATGGAGGGAGATATGTATGAGGCAGATGATGGAAATATGCACTATTTTACTATGATAAGATGTGGTGTTCCTGGAAATGATGAAGCAACACAGGTATTATATGAAGTAGATGTGAATGCAGCAAATGGTAGAGTAAGACAGACAAGAGTTTTGACTGATAATAAGTTGACTATATTTAATATTATGGATTAGTAGTTTGTAATAAGACAGCAGTATGTGATATTTGGAAAATCCAACCAATTTTTATAAAAATTTCACAAAAAATAAGAAAAATCCAGTTACCTTTTGTATATTATTGTGTTATGATAAAAATATATCAGTAAACATACAATGATTATCAAGGAGGTATTACGAATGCAGAGATTTACATTACCAAGAGATTTATACCACGGCAAAGGTGCATTGGAGGCACTGAAGAACTTCGAAGGAAAGCGCGCAATGATCTGTGTTGGTGGAGGCTCCATGAAACGGTTTGGTTTCCTGGATAAAGCAGAGGCATATCTGAAAGAAGCAGGTATGGAAGTGGAACTGTTTGAAGGAATTGAACCGGATCCATCTGTTGAGACCGTGATGAAGGGTGCTGCCGCTATGGAGAAGTTCAAGCCGGACTGGATTGTAGCAATCGGTGGTGGTTCACCAATTGATGCTGCAAAAGCAATGTGGATTAAATATGAATATCCGGATATTACCTTTGAAGACATGTGTAAGGTATTTGGAATTCCGAAATTAAGAAAGAAAGCACATTTCTGTGCAATTTCTTCTACCTCAGGAACAGCAACAGAAGTAACTGCATTTTCCATTATTACGGATTATGAGAGGGGAATCAAATATCCGATTGCGGATTTTGAAATTACACCGGACGTAGCAATCGTTGACCCGGAACTGGCAGAGACCATGCCGCAGAAGCTGGTAGCCCACACCGGAATGGATGCGATGACACATGCCATTGAAGCGTATGTTTCAACTGCCAACAGTGATTTTACAGACCCGCTGGCACTCCATGCTATCGAAATGATTCAGCATGATCTGATTGATTCCTATAACGGAGATATGGCAAAACGTGATTCCATGCACAATGCCCAGTGTTTGGCTGGAATGGCATTTTCCAATGCACTGCTTGGAATCGTACATTCTATGGCACATAAGACCGGTGCCGCATTTGCCGACTACGGTGCACATATTATTCATGGCGCAGCTAATGCCATGTATCTGCCGAAGGTTATTGCATTTAATGCAAAGGATGAGACTGCAAAGAAACGTTATGGCGTGATTGCAGATTTTATGAAGCTTGGCGGAGAGACACTGGACGAGAAAGTCGCACTTTTAATCCAGTACCTGCGTAAGATGAATGATGACTTGAATATTCCGCACTGTATTAAGAACTACGGACTGGACAGCTATCCGGCTGAGCAGGGCTTTGTACCGGAAGAAGTATTCTTAGAGAGACTGCCTGAGATTGCAGCCAATGCAATTTTGGATGCCTGCACCGGCTCCAACCCAAGACAGCCAAGTCAGGAAGAAATGGAAAAACTGCTGAAATGCTGTTACTATGACACGGAAGTAGATTTCTAAAAAATAGATTAAAAAATAAAACCTCGTTTCGATATCGCATTGATATTTGAGACGGGGTTTTTACAGTCTGAAAAATGGTTTTACAAAGGTAATACCCCCACAGCACTGCGGGGGTACAAAGGGGAGTTATGAAAATTTATGAAAAAAGTTTTATCAAATAGAGAGACAAGACATTGGGGGATGAACCTGTTCTCTATTGATATTTGTAGTATACCCGGATTTTGTGAAAAATAATTGTCCAGATTATGAAAAAAGCGTTAAATTCTAAAAAAATTTTTCTGAAAAAAATTCACGAATCTTGTATATTTCCCTTGCGTAAAACACAAGATATGGTATACTGTATATGCGTTGAAGAGATTCGACACAAAATCTAGTACAGTTTTGTGCCGATTTTATGCGAATAGACTATTTTTTTATGGGAGAGGATTTCGATGAAAATCATTAAAAGAAGCGGCGCAGAGGCTGTTTTTGACATTTCAAAAATTATTATTGCAATCAATAAAGCGAACCATGAGGTGGTGGAAGCGGAACGATTGACTGCAGACCAGATTAAGGAGATTGCACAATATATAGAGGATTCCTGTAAGGATGCCAACCATGCCCTGAATGTAGAAGATATTCAGGACTTAGTGGAGGATCAGTTAATGGACAAGAGGGCTTTTTCTGTTGCCCGGAAATACATTACTTACCGCTATAAACGTGCCCTGGTACGTAAATCCAACTCTACGGATGAACAGATTTTAAGTCTGATTGAATGTAATAATGAAGAAGTAAAACAGGAGAATTCCAATAAGGATTCAACCGTAAACAGCGTGCAGCGTGACTATATGGCTGGTGAGGTGAGTAAGGATATTACCAGAAGATTCCTTCTTCCGGAGGATATTGTAGAGGCACATGAACAGGGAATTATCCATTTCCATGATGCAGATTATTTTGCACAGCATATGCATAACTGTGATCTGGTAAATTTAGAGGATATGTTACAGAACGGAACCGTTATCAGCGGAACCAGAATTGACAAGCCACATTCTTTCTCTACAGCATGTAATATTGCAACCCAGATTATTGCTCAGGTGGCAAGCTCCCAGTATGGCGGGCAGAGTATTTCACTGGCACATTTAGTACCATTTGTCCAGATCAGCCGTGAGAAAATTCATGCAGAGCTGCTGCAGACATTAAAAGAGAGCGGTGTGGAGCTGAGCGAAGAGAAGATTAACAGCATTGTGGAAAGAAGACTTCATGCGGAAATCGAACGGGGCGTACAGGTTATTCAGTATCAGGTGGTAACGCTGATGACTACCAACGGACAGTCCCCATTCGTAACCGTGTTCATGTATCTGAACGAAGCAAAGAATGAGCAGGAGAAAAAAGACCTTGCCATGATTATAGAGGAAGTGTTGGACCAGCGTTATCAGGGAGTTAAGAATGAGGATGGCGTATGGATTACACCGGCATTTCCAAAGCTGATTTATGTATTGGAAGAGGATAATATCCATGAGGATTCGGAATACTATTATCTGACGAAGAAAGCAGCAAAATGTACTGCAAAGCGTATGGTTCCGGATTATATTTCTGAGAAGAAAATGAAGGAATTAAAAGATGGCAACTGCTATACCTGTATGGGCTGCCGTTCCTTCCTTACCGTATATCATGATGAAGATGGCAAGCCAAAGTTCTACGGTCGTTTCAATCAAGGCGTGGTAACCTTGAATCTGGTAGATCTGGCATGCTCTTCCGGCGGAGATTTTGAAAAATTCTGGAAGCTATTTGATGAGCGTTTGGACCTTTGCTACCGTGCATTGATGGCGCGTCATAACCGCCTGAAGGGAACACCTTCTGATGTGGCACCGATTCTCTGGCAGTACGGAGCACTTGCCCGTCTGAAAAAAGGCGAGACCATAGACAAGCTTTTATATGGTGGATATTCTACTATTTCACTGGGTTATGCAGGACTTTGCGAATGTACCAGATATATGACTGGAAAACCACATACCGACCCGGCAGCAACACCATTTGCCTTAAAGGTAATGCAGCGGTTAAATGATGCCTGCAAGGAGTGGAAAGAGAAAGAAAATATTGATTTCTCCGTATATGGAACACCGCTTGAGTCTACCACCTATAAATTTGCAAAATGTTTACAGAAACGTTTCGGAGTTATTCCGGGTGTTACCGATAAGAATTACATTACCAACAGCTATCATGTGCATGTAACCGAAAACATCGATGCATTTACCAAGCTGAAATTCGAATCCCAGTTCCAGGCACTTTCACCGGGTGGAGCAATCAGCTATGTGGAAGTTCCGAACATGCAGGATAATCTGGATGCTGTTTTATCTGTAATGAAATTCATCTATGAGAATATCATGTATGCAGAGTTAAATACCAAAAGCGATTACTGCCAGGTATGTGGCTATGATGGTGAGATTCAGATTGTAAAAGATGATGATGGAAAATTAGTATGGGAGTGCCCGCATTGCCACAACCGTGACCAGGATAAGATGAACGTGGCAAGACGTACCTGTGGTTATATTGGTTCCCAGTTCTGGAATCAGGGAAGAACCCAGGAAATCAAGGAGCGTGTACTTCACTTATAAAAAGAAAGTGAAAAGAAAATGCATTATTCAGCGATTAAATATAATGATATTGCGAACGGCACCGGTGTAAGAACGGTGCTGTTTGTATCCGGCTGCCGGAACCACTGTAAAGAGTGTTTTCAGCCGGAAACATGGGACTTTAAAAATGGAGAGGAATTTACAAAAGAAGTAGAAGATGAAATTCTTGCATCTTTGGAATCTCCCTATATCAAGGGACTGACTCTTTTGGGAGGAGACCCTTTTGAACCGGAAAACCAGCATGCACTGCTTCCATTTATCAAGCGGGTGCGGACGGAACATCCGGAAAAAGACATATGGGCATATACCGGATATGTACTGGATAAGGATTTGGTACCGGAGGGAAGAAGATATACCGAGGATACGAAAGAATTATTATCCTTAATCGATGTGCTGGTGGATGGCCCTTATGTGGCAGAGCTATATGATATTACATTAAAATTCAAAGGTTCTTCCAATCAGCGTGTCATTGACTGCAGAAAATACAATGAAACAGGAGTCATTGAAGAACTGATGTAAACTGCGTGAAAGATAAAGTAGAATCCGGAAGGATTCTATTTTACTTTATGGCATTTTTATATTAAAATAGAAATAACGTGATTGTTTTAAGGAAAGATATAGGAGAAGAACATGGAAATTAGTAAAGAGCGTAAAGAAGAATTATTAGAGACCCATCTTTTGAATTATGAAATGCCGGATGAACAGGAACTTGCAAAGCTTACTTTAGAGGAACTGGAATTTCTGATTCGTTCTGCAGAAGTACATCATAAGAAGAAAACCTTTGTGGCAGATAATTTTTTAAAGAAGATAGAAGTGTTTAACAAGATTCTGGCAGATAAAATAAAGGGATGCAAAGAGCTTTACTGCGCATGGGACAGGCACACCGGTTACCCGCGTGTTATGGGGGACGGAAGTGTATTAATCTTTTCAACGAAAGAATTTGCCCAAAAGGCAATAGAACATTATAAAGAGCAGAATGTAGAACTGGAATTAAAAGGAATCAGAGGAGACAAGCAGATGTTCTTCTGGGCAAACCTCCACTGGTGGGGTATGGAAGATCTGATACTGGATGTGGGAAGCTATTCCTGCAGATTAAAAAGAGATGACTTGCTTCCACCACCGGATTTTTCCGAGCTTTCCAAAGCACAGATTCCGGTTGTAAATCCGGCTCTGATTCTTGCAATGGCAAGACACAGACAGATTTTATTTGAAGAAAAGAAAGATGAACAGTGGAAACGTGCGGAGCAGTTCTTATGTGACCGTATGTTAAAAGAGGTAGTCCGCGGGGAATTCTTATGTCCGGTAAAAGTGGTAGAGGACCCGAAGGAAGAAAAGGATGCAGACGGAAAAAAGGGAACAGCCCTTCAGTTTGCATTGTTACAGGATAGCAATGGAGCACAGTGGATGCCGGTGTATACAGACTGGCAGAGTTTCCAGAAGATTTATAATGTAAAGGAATGGAAGGGACAGAAAGTCAGTTTTGACCAGCTGATGAAGATTGCAGGAGAGCGAGATTTTGTAATCAATCCGGGCAGTATGGAACTTCGGGTAGAAGAGAACCGGAAGAAAATTATTATAGGTTATTTCAAACGCTATAAGAGGCAGGAAGCTGAGATGGCATCTGGCAATCTTGTTGAAATGAAAACGGGTGTATTTGTTGGTGAGCCAATTGCAGAGGCGGATGAACTGAAACAGATACTCAGTGAATATATGAAGAAACAGAAGAATATTAAGAAAGCATATCTGGTAACGAAGATTGAACGTAAGGATGACATTAGTTATTTGCTGGTTGTAGAGTTTAAGGGTGAGAGAAAGAGCGTCTTTGAAGGAATTGCTGAAGCTGTAAAGCCGTCCCTTGGCTATATGCGTCTTGATATGCATGAAGCAGACGAAAAGGCAATGGAGCTGATTGGTGA
Organism: Roseburia sp. AF20-18LB; assembly: GCF_003461185.1. Taxonomy (NCBI): domain Bacteria; kingdom Bacillati; phylum Bacillota; class Clostridia; order Lachnospirales; family Lachnospiraceae; genus Roseburia; species Roseburia sp. AF20-18LB. Next base: position 628,110 of record NZ_QTWP01000001.1, on the reverse strand, counting down.
GGTTGCACCATTTTATAAAAAGACTTTTCTGGGATTGTAAATTGCAGGAGGAAATATGGAACAAAAAGAATTAGATGGTAAAGTCTGGGAAGTAAGTGGATTCGTATTTGAAAATGAAGAACAGGCAAAATTGGCCAAAAAGGAAGTGGAAGGAATCCAGTACATACATGATAATATGAATATGGATAATCCACAGATGGTACAGGAAATCTACCAGAGAATCATGGCTCAGGAATTGTTCCATACACCGATAGGATATGCCTATCTAAAAGAACTGCAGGATTATCTGAAAGGACTGCCCGGGGTGGATGCATCCGAAATACCAGGTATTCCGGTGAAAGATATGGGCTTAGACCTTGACCATGTAGCTGGCAAAGAAAAATCTGGTGAGCACCAGAATGAAAATGCTGATAAAAATTCAGAGGAACAACAGGAAACGAAATTACAGAAGCGCTGCCGCATCTTACTTTCTGTGAATATTGTGTTGGTTATCATTATTATTGCCATGTTTGCCATCAGCCTTACCAGTGGCAGTACCACAATCTTAAATTATGAGACGAAAATCATTAATAAATATGAAGAGTGGGAACAGGAACTGGATGAAAGAGAAGCAGCACTGGATGCTTTGGAAAAACAGAATTAAATCGCAGAAGAACACAAATTTGACATATTTATCCGTTAAACTATAGAAAAAAGAAGAGGGAAGCAAATATGGAAAAACGTAAAATTCTGGTGGTAGACGATGAAAGCCGTATGCGTAAGCTGGTGCGGGATTTCCTGGTAAAACAGAACTTTGAAGTGTTAGAGGCAGGAGACGGAGAAGAAGCCTTAGACGTATTTTATAAAAATAAAGATATTGCATTGATTATTCTGGATGTTATGATGCCGAAGATGAACGGCTGGGATGTATGCCGGGAAATCAGGGAAAGTTCCAAGACACCGATTATCATGCTGACAGCCAAGAGTGAAGAAAGTGATGAACTTTTAGGATTTGAACTTGGTGTGGATGAATATATCAGTAAACCATTCAGCCCGAAGATCCTGGTGGCAAGGGTAGAGGCAATTTTGCGGAGAACCGGCAATTATACGGAAGATGATGTGCTGGAAGTAGGCGGCATTGTAATGGACAAGGCTGCCCATATGGTAACAATTGACGGCAAAAATATTGATTTGAGCTATAAAGAATTTGAGCTTCTGGCATATTTCATGGAGAATAAGGGAATTGCTTTATCCCGTGAGAAAATTCTGAATCATGTATGGAATTATGATTATTTCGGTGATGCCAGAACCATCGATACCCATGTGAAAAAGCTGCGCAGCAAGATGGGCGAAAAAGGTGATTATATCAAGACAATCTGGGGTATGGGCTATAAGCTGGACATTGATGCACCGCAATAAAATGTGATAAGGTGGAAGATATATGGCAAAGAATAAGAAAAAACAGCATTCCATTACAACGCAGATTACATTGACTATCGTTGGATTAGTGGCCGGCACGGTATTACTGTGCTGGCTTCTTAATGTTACCCTGCTGGAAGGCTATTATACCCGCTATAAGCAGGAAGTGCTGGAAAATGGGTTCCAGCAGATTAATGCGGCAAGTGAACAGGGAATCTTAAATACATCAGATTATGATATAGATTTTGAAAAAATCTGTTCCAATGGTAACCTGACGATTTTAATCATTACATCTGATGGTACAGTAGTGCGTTCTTCTACCAATGGTGTGGAAAATCTCAGGATGCAGTTTATGGAAATTATCATGGCAAGTGTGCAGAATGATGATATGCATCTTAATATGAAAGTACTGAAAGCAAACGACAATTATGTCATGGGAGAAAAAGAGGATACCAGGCTGGAATCGGATTATCTGATTCTCTGGGGAACCCTGGCAGATGGTAATCTTTTGCTGGCGAGAACTCCATTGGAAAGTATCAAGGAAAGTGCGCAGGTGTCTAATCGTCTGCTGATGGATGTAGGAGTTGTTGCGGTAATAGTGAGTGGTATTATCATTTTTTTTGTTACACGTCGTATTACTAACCCAATTCTGCAGCTTACAGATATATCCAAGAAAATGGCAGAATTCGACTTTGATGCGAAGTATGAGGTCAAGGGAGATAATGAGATTGAACAGTTGGGCGAGCATATGAACCAGCTATCGGAAATCTTAGAGCGGACCATATCGGAATTAAAGAGTGCCAATAATGAATTGAAGATAGATATCGAAAAGAAGGAACAGATTGACGAGATGAGAAAAGATTTCCTGTCAAATGTTTCGCATGAGCTAAAGACACCGCTGGCACTGATTCAGGGTTATGCAGAAGGCTTACAGGAATGTGTGCAGGACGATCCGGAGAGCAGAAATTTCTATTGTGAGGTCATTACAGATGAAGCAGAGAAGATGAACCGCATGGTAAAGAAACTTCTTACTTTGAATCAGCTGGAATTTGGGAATGATGCTATTGTGATGGAACGGTTTGATATCACCGAACTGATCCGTGGAGTAGCTGCCAGTAATGCCATTATCTTAGAACAGAAGGGAGCTATTCTGGAATTTGACGAGCAGCCGTTTTTTGTATGGGCGGATGAATTTAAGATAGAAGAAGTTATAACCAATTATCTGAGCAATGCAATCAACCATTTGGAAGGTGAAAACCGGATTAAAATTTCTTATGAATGTAAGCAGGATGTAGTAAGAGTCAGCGTGTTTAATACCGGAAAGCCGATTCCGGAAGAAGACATTGATAATATCTGGATTAAATTCTATAAGGTAGATAAAGCAAGAACCAGAGCTTATGGAGGCAGCGGAATTGGTCTGTCCATTGTAAAAGCAATTATGGATTCCATGCATCAGCAGTGCGGAGTCATTAACCATGAGGATGGTGTGGAATTCTGGATAGAATTAGACACCAGCAATCGCGATGATAACGAGGAAGAACGTGAAATAACTATTGCCTGAAAGCCGGAAAAATGCTAACATGGGAATAGATTGATAAGTTAAGGAGTGCCTATGAGAGACAGAAAGATAAAAACAACGGCATGTGTGCTGTTGGCTGCGTTATTATTAGGCGGATGCGGAGAGCAGCCGATTGAATTAACAGAGCAGGAAGAACAGACAATTGTAGATTATGCAGCACATGTAGTATCAAAGTATAATATAAAGCAGCAGGATGGAATTGTAAGACTATCGAAGAGTGAAGAGACAACAGAGACTGCAGATACCGAGGCTGTGGAACAGCCGGATTCCACTGAGCAGATGCCATCAGAAGGTGGAGATGCAACAGGAACTCCGGAGAATGCGGCATCGGACAACAGTGTGTCCTTAAACGATGCAGTGGCAATACCGGGCATTGATGTGCAGTATACTGGGGCAGAATTTGCTTCCGTCTATCAGCAGGATTCGTCTTATATCGTAGAGCCGACCGCTGGAAATAAGTATCTGGTTTTACATTTTCATTTAAACAATGCCGGAACCGAAGCAGTTGATTGTGATATGTTAAGCCGCAAGGTGTCATTCCGCATGACATTAAATGACAGCGTGGAAGCTGTTGCACAGGTCTCAATTCTGTTAAATGACCTTGGCACATATCAGGGGACTATTGAAGCAGGAAGTGGCACAGATACGGTTTTACTCTTTGAGGTGCCGGAAGGTACACCGGAAGATTTGAGTAAAATCTCTCTGGAAGTAGTCGAAAACACGGTACATAAGACCTGTAATCTATAAAATAGTAAAAATATCTAAAGAATTGTAAAAAAACGGTGCATTTTTATGTAATATTATGTTATAATTTGAAATAGAAATATTCTAAGAAATGACCTTGGGAGGAAAACATAAATGGAGACAAATATTCTGTTAGAAAATGGTACGAACGAACTGGAAGTGCTGGAGTTTACTTTAGGGGATAATCATTACGGAATTAACGTAGCGAAGATTCGTGAGATTTTATCCTATCAGCCGGTAACCCCGGTACCAAATGCACATCCGAGTGTGGAAGGAATCTTTATGCCACGAGATACCATGCTGACGGTAATCAGCCTGAGAAGATGTCTGGGTATGCAGGATGAAGAAGGAAAAGGTTTGTTTATTATCACAAACTTTAATAAATTAAATATTGCATTCCATGTAGATCAGGTTATTGGAATTCATCGTGTCTCCTGGTCAGAGATTATCAAACCGGATGCAACGATTAATGTCCAGGACAAGGGTGTATCAACCGGAGTCATTAAACTGGATGGACAGTTGATTGTTATTCTTGACTTTGAAAAAATTATTTCTGATATCAGCCCGGAAACAGGACTTAAGGTATCTGATGTAGAGCATCTGGAAAATCGTAACCGTAATGATTCCCCGATTATGATTGCAGAGGATTCCCCATTATTAAGTAAATTGATTACAGATTGTCTGAAGAAAGCAGGTTATACCAACCTGAATGTCAATATGAACGGACAGGAAGCATGGGACAAGCTTTGTGCTTATGAGAAAGCTGGCAATGTAAAAGATAAAGTACATTGTATTATTACCGATATCGAGATGCCATTGATGGACGGACACCGGTTAACAAAACTGGTAAAAGAGAACGATAACATGCATGATATTCCGGTAATCATTTTCTCTTCCCTGGTAAATGATGAAATGAGAAGAAAAGGTGAATCACTCGGAGCAGACGCCCAATTGACTAAACCGGAGATTGGAAGTCTGGTACAGGCTATCGACAGACTGATTGACCAGACTGGAAAGTAAGGAAAGAACGTAGACAAAGGGGTGTGATGTTACATCACATCCCTTTCCTTTACGCTGTCCGGCATCTGCTGGGAGATGTTGTGGCAGACCCTGTAAGCAGATATACAGGCAACTTGGATACATGGAGGTATAAATTTGAGTAAGAGTGAAGATTATCTGGACGATTTGCTGAATTCAGTTTCAGATGCTAACAGAAGAAATAATAAGAAGGATATCGAGAATTTGATTCAATCAATGAATGAAGAAGCTGCAAAGCCAAGAGAGCGGGAGAAAAAAACGGTAGAGAAGAAACACGAGGATTACTCCGGCACAGGTTTCCTGCGTGAATTTGAACAGGAGCTGGCAACAGGAGCAGCAGATGATTTCCTGCAGGAATTCGAAATGGAATTAGACGAAGAGGCATCAAATCAGGCAGATATTGATGTCAATGAAGACCAGACATCCGATATGGAGGCAGCTTTTGCAACAAAACAGCCGGAAGCAGCAAACCAGTCAGAAGAAACCAATCAGCTGCGGGATGCTTCAGAGCCAATCTCATCAGAGGGCACAGATATGGCAACAGATGGGTCTGCACCGTCAGATATGATGGAAGATGTGGATGACATCATGGACGCTGTCCGGAAGAAAGTGGGCGATTCTGGAGAGGAAGAACATATGGATACGTCGAAAACACCGGAAGATGATGCTTCCGAGGAAGAAGAGCCTCTGGGCTTTTTTGATACGCTGGATGAAGATTCGGCGGCAGAGATACCAGAAGCATCAAAGACAGAATCTGAGGAAGAGGAACCACTTCTTTCAGAAGATGATGATGCCATTAATCTTATGGATATGTTATCCGGAGATGCTGACTTATCCGATATCGGCGATTTGCTGAAAGCAGATGAAAATGGAGAAGAATTAGAGCATTCAGAAGATGAGGACAGTGAGGTCCAGGATGAATTTGAACGCCTTGGAAGTATCGAAGAATTAAAAGATTTAAAGGAAGCAAAGGAAAAGAGAAAAAAACAGGGATTCTTCAGTAAAATTATGTCCGTTTTATTTGGACCGGATGAAGAAGAGGATGATACAAAGATTGCAGAAGATGACAGCCTTGGCAGCATTTCATCGGAGAACAGAGAAATCTTAAAAGAGATGGATGCAGACGAGGGAGCCGGTAAGAAGGGAAAGAAAGAGAAAAAAGAAAAGAAGGAAAAGGCGAAGAAGGAGAAGGCGCCAAAGGTAAAGAAAGAGAAGCCTCCAAAAGAAATAGACCGTACGCCGCCTCTTCCGAAGAAGCCGGTTATTCTGATTTTTATTATGGCACTTTCCCTTCTAATCTTGATTTTGCTGGGAAGTTCCAATTTACAGTATGGACAGGATATGCAGCAGGCAAAGGATGATTTTGCAAGCGGCTCCTATGTAACAGCATTCCAGACCGTAGCCGGTTCTTATGTAAAGGGAAAAGACGAGAATTTCTATAAGAAGGCACAGGTGCTGGCTTCCATACAGAGCGAATATCAGTCTTATGAGAGCTTAAGCGGAATCAATGAAAATGAAATGGCTTTGGATGCGTTGATTCGTGGATATGGCAGATGCGTAGATGGTGCAGACCTGGCTCAGGAATATGAGATAACAGATGAAATGGCAGGACTGAAGAATCAGATTTTGCAGCAGTTATCAGACCATTTTGGTGTATCAGAGGAAAAAGCAGCAGAATTGCATGCCATGACAAAGAGAACAGATTATACAAAGGCAATTCAGGAGATACTTGCAGCAGCAGGACTGGAATAGGAGAACATGATGATAGCAATTATTGACTATGATGCAGGAAACTTAAAGAGTGTGGAAAAAGCATTGGCATATCTGGGCGAGGAAAGCGTAATTACAAGAGATTTTCATACCATTGAACAGGCAGATAAGGTGATTTTACCGGGCGTTGGTTCTTTTGGTGTGGCAATGGATAATCTGAAACGCTATGAACTGGACAAGGTCATCCATGAAGTATGCGAAAGAAAAGTGCCATTCCTTGGAATCTGCCTCGGACTTCAGCTGATGTTTGAAGGAAGCGAAGAGTCAGAAGGAGTAGAAGGACTTGGACTTTTAGAGGGAAAGATTATACGGATTCCGGATACCTATGGACTGAAAATTCCGCATATCGGCTGGAACTCCCTGCATTTACAGAATAATGGAAGACTGTTTCAGGACGTGCCGATGGATGCTTATGTATATTTCGTGCATTCTTATTATTTACAGGCAAAGCATGAAGAAATCGTAAAAGCAACTACAGAATATGGAGTCACTATTCATGCATCTGTGGAGCAGGACAACATCTTTGCCTGCCAGTTCCACCCGGAGAAGAGCAGCTCCGTTGGACTGAAGATACTTAAGAACTTTGCGTCATTACAGGGAGGTGTGAAATAATGTTTACCAAGAGAATTATTCCATGTCTGGATGTCAATGATGGAAGAGTTGTAAAAGGTGTGAACTTTGTGAATTTAAGAGATGCCGGTGACCCGGTGGAAATTGCAGCAGCCTATGATAAAGCCGGAGCAGATGAAGTGGTATTTCTGGATATTACAGCATCTTCGGATAACCGTAATACAGTAGTAGATATGGTAAGACGTGTAGCAGAAAATGTATTTATTCCATTTACCGTAGGCGGAGGAATCCGCTGTGTAGAAGATTTTAAAGTGCTGCTTAGGGAAGGTGCAGACAAGATTTCCATTAATTCTTCTGCAATTAATACACCACAGTTAATCAGTGATGCGGCAGACAAATTCGGAAGTCAGTGTGTGGTTGTTGCCATTGATGCGAGAAGAAGAGAAGATGGCAGCGGCTGGAACATTTATAAAAATGGCGGAAGAATTGATGTAGGTATTGATGCGGTAGAATGGGCAATGAAAGTCGAGAAGCTTGGAGCCGGAGAAATTCTTTTGACCAGTATGGACTGTGATGGCACGAAAGCCGGTTACGATTTGGAACTGACCAGACAGATTGCAGAAAATGTATCTATCCCGGTCATTGCTTCCGGTGGAGCCGGAACGAAAGAGCATTTCTATGAAGCTTTGACAGAGGGTAAAGCAGATGCAGCACTGGCAGCATCATTATTCCATTATAAAGAACTTGAAATTATGGACCTTAAGAATTATCTTGCAGGTCGCGGGGTATCAGTAAGGAGATAAAACTATGGCAATGATTACCAATGACTGGCTGGACAGTGTATCTGCCGAGTTTAAAAAGCCATATTACAGAGATTTATATGATTTTGTAAAAAAAGAATACAGCACCCATGTGGTATATCCACCGGCAGATGATATCTTTAATGCCTTGCACCTGACACCGCTTTCAGAAGTAAAGGTGCTGATTTTGGGACAGGATCCATACCATAATGAACATCAGGCACATGGCCTTAGTTTTTCCGTACTGCCGGATCAGAAAGAGATTCCACCATCTTTACAGAACATCTATAAAGAACTACAGGATGACCTTGGTTGCTATATCCCTGACAATGGTTATCTGGAAAAATGGGCAAAGCAGGGTGTATTATTATTGAACACGGTTCTGACTGTCCGTGCACATCAGGCGAACTCCCATCAGGGCAAAGGATGGGAGCATTTTACGGATGCCATTATCCAGGCGGTCAATGCCCAGGATCGACCAGTTGTCTATATGCTGTGGGGCAGACCGGCACAGAGCAAAATTCCAATGCTTACCAATCCGAAGCATCTGATATTAAAAGCACCTCATCCAAGCCCGCTTTCGGCATACCGTGGTTTCTTCGGATGCAAACATTTCTCACAGGCGAATGCATTTTTAGAAGAGCATGGAGTAGCACCGATAGACTGGCAGATTGAGAATTTATAGGATGGATTTTAATGTTGACTTGATACCAATAATGTTGAATAACAAAGCATTGCAGGATTTAATAGGTTTCTATGTCAGGCATAAAATACCGCAGTTCTAAATCACATATTTTTCTTTTTACAATATAAAGTGTCTTTCCAATGTTTGACAAACTATCCGCACGGTTCGTCAAAAGGACGGATGTATGACACAATTTATTAGGGGCACTTAGAATTTCGTATTGCAACCGGCAACGCCGGCACAGGATGTGCCGGCGAGGTGCAATCTGAACATGGATGTGAATTTGCACCGGTTGCCGGGCAAAACACAATATGTTTCGAAATTCTTAGTGCCCCTTATAAATCTTGTGTAACATCCGTCTTTGGCGGACAGTGCGGATAGTCAGTCAAAGCAACGGAAAGACATTTTGTAATCAAGAAAAATATGTGCTAAGAACTGCAGGTATTTCATGTCGAATCAACATAGAACCCCATGAAATCCTGTTATTCTTCGAATTGCCAACATGGTATCCAGCCAACATAAAAAATTATTCCTAAAATGAGGAGTGCCCCGACATCTTTCGGATGCCGAGGCTATTATGAAAAAATATATCTAAAAACATGAGTTTCTTTTGATGGTTCTATAGTATGCTATAAATATGACAAAACTATGAACAAACCATAAATACTTTGTGAAAAGTTACAATAGATGAAAAAAATCACATAAAAAGTTGTGAATTTTACACAATATTGCAATCCTGTGCCTAAAATGCTATAATAGCATTAACAATAGGCAGACGTGGGACAAGGATGTTACACATCAGATATCAAAGGAGTGATTATATGATAGGCATTTCAAATTATGATTTGAATTCAATTAACACATTGTTTTCCGGATTATCAAATGGAAGCAGAACTTCAAACAGCGGTTTGTTAGGAATTAATATTGCTGATTATTCTGCAATTCGTACCGGTTCCTATTTTAAACTGATGAAGGCATATTATGGTGGAAATGATTCTGCCAGCAAGATTGTAGAGACAAACAAGAAGACTTCAACGTCTACTGCAAAGGATGATACTAAGACATTAGCAAAAATTGAAGATGCTGCGGAAGAGTTGAAGGGTGCATCCGATGCTTTACTGGATAAGACCAAGAAGTCTGTATTTAACAAAGTAACAACAACCGATGCAAAGGGTAATACCACAACAGATTATGATAAAGACGCAATTTATAAGAAAGTAAGTGCTTTTGTAGACAGCTACAATAACCTGCTGAAGAAATCAGAAGATTCCAATACCAATGGAATTCTCAATGCAGTTTCTTCCATGGTTCGGACTACAGATTCCAATGAAAAGTTACTTTCTAAGGTTGGAATTACCGTTGGTGTAGATAACAAACTCAGTATTGATGAGGATACCTTTAAGAAGGCAGATATGTCTTTGGTAAAATCTTTGTTCAATGGAAATGGTTCCTATGGATATCAGGTATCTGCAAAAGCATCTTTGGCAGATTATTATGCAGAACGGGAAGCATCCAAGGGCAATACATATGGTAATACAGGTACATATACCTACAATTATAATACCGGAGAGATTTATAATACGACAACCTAAGTGACCGGTTAATAATTATGATTCGCATAATGACGGTGTAAATGTCAGGTATAAATAATATATGCAAATAACAAGAAATGTGTGTTACAGGAAAGCAATTTTCGGTAAAGCAAAAAAGCAGGTGTTCCGATTGGAACACCTGCTTTCTATCTTAAAAGCTATTTTTAGTTATCATTCTCGTCTTCTTCACTCATGGAGTAAACCTGACGTTTTCTTGCCATTTCATCACTTTCTAAGTATTCATCGTAAGTGGTAATCTTATCAATGAGTCCGCCATTTGGAAGAAGCTCCATAATGCGGTTGGCAGTGGTCTGTGTGAACTGGTGGTCTCGGGAAGCGAAGAGTACAACACCCGGGAATTTAATCAGACCGTTGTTTAATGCGGTAATGGACTCCATGTCTAAGTGGTCGGTAGGCTCATCTAAGATTAAGACATTGGAAGCCTGAATCATCATACGGGAGAGCAGTACACGCACTTTTTCTCCTCCGGAAAGGACTCTCATTTTCTTCATGCCGTCTTCACCGGCGAAAAGCATTCTTCCTAAGAAACCACGTACATAAGTAGCATCTTTGATTTCGGAATACTGGGTCAGCCAGTCTGTGATAACAAGGTCAGTATCAAAGATTTCGGTATTGTCCTTCGGAAAATAGGACTGGGAAGTCGTAACACCCCATTTGTAAGTTCCTTCATCCGGCTCCATTTCACCGGCAAGAATCTTAAAGAGGGTAGTCTTGGCAAGCTCGTTGCTTCCGACAAAAGCTACTTTATCATCATGTCCTAAGATAAAGGATACATTGTCTAATACTTTTACGCCATCGATAGTTTTGCTTAGCCCCTCTACGGTAAGAACCTCATTACCGATTTCACGCTGTGGGCGGAAATCAATGTAAGGATATTTACGGCTGGAAGGTTTGATTTCATCCAGCTCGATTTTTTCAAGGGCACGTTTTCTGGAAGTTGCCTGTTTGGATTTGGAAGCATTCGCAGAGAAACGGGAAATGAACTCCTGTAACTCTTTAATCTTTTCTTCCTTCTTTTTATTGGCTTCTTTCATCTGCTTAACAAGAAGCTGGCTGGACTCATACCAGAAATCGTAGTTACCGGCATATAACTGAATCTTGCCATAATCGATATCGGCAATATGAGTACATACCTTATTTAAGAAGTAACGGTCGTGGGATACGACGATTACAGTGTTGTTAAAGTTAATTAAGAATTCTTCCAGCCATGCAATGGCATCTAAGTCTAAGTGGTTGGTCGGCTCGTCTAAGAGCAGAATGTCCGGATTACCGAATAATGCTTGGGCTAAAAGCACCTTAACCTTGGTAGCACCCGGAAGGTCACGCATAGTGGTGTAGTGGTCTTCTGTCGGGATGCCAAGACCATTTAATAACATGGCAGCATCGGATTCTGCATTCCAGCCGTCCATTTCAGCAAATTCGCCTTCCAGTTCACTGGCACGGATACCATCTTCATCGGAAAAATCCTCTTTTGCATAGATAGCATCCTTCTCCTTCATGATATCATAGAGACGTTTGTTTCCCATGATAACGGTATCTAAAACGGAGTACTCATCATATTTGAAGTGGTCCTGCTGCAGGAAGGAAAGACGTTGTCCCGGTGTAATAACCACATCGCCGCTGGTGGAGTCTAATTGTCCGGATAAAATTTTTAAGAAAGTAGATTTACCGGCACCATTGGCACCAATCAGACCGTAGCAGTTGCCTTCCGTGAATTTAATATTTACATCTTCAAACAAGGCTTTCTTCCCGATTCGTAAAGTTACATTGTTTGCACTTATCATAATCAAATCTCCTGACTCTTTGAATTTACGGTGCTTTCATGCTTATGCACCAATTCGTATCATACTAGAAAAACAGTGGAAAAGCAACTAAAACTTCTTATAGAAGAAATTCGTGATTGTTCTTCATTTCGTACAGTCCATAATCTTGATAATCGACAAATAAAATGCTAAAATGTGATTTAGGTCGATAAGACATAAGTTTTTTATTTAAATAAGGAGGAATAAATAATGTCCAGAGCAAAACAATCAATGGACGGTAATACAGCAGCAGCTCATGTAGCTTATGCATACACAGACGTTGCAGCTATTTATCCTATTACCCCGTCCAGTCCAATGGCTGACTCCGTAGACCAGTGGTCCGCAGCAGGTCAGGAGAATATCTTTGGAAATCAGGTTAAAGTCGTAGAAATGGAATCAGAGGCAGGAGCAGCAGGTGCCGTACATGGTTCTCTTGCAGCAGGTGCTTTAACCACTACATTTACCGCATCCCAGGGTCTTTTATTAATGATCCCTAATATGTACAAAATCGCTGGAGAGCAGCTTCCATGTGTATTTGATGTATCAGCACGTACCGTTGCAACCCAGTCCTTAAATATTTTCGGTGATCACAGTGACGTATATGCTTGTCGTCAGACAGGTTTCGCTATGTTATGTGAGACAAACCCACAGGAAGTTATGGACTTAAGCCCAGTTGCTCATCTTGCAACAATTGAAGGAAAAGTTCCATTCATCAACTTCTTCGATGGATTCCGTACATCTCATGAGATTCAGAAAATCGAGAAATGGGATTACGCAGATTTGAAAGAAATGTGCAACATGGACGCTGTAAAAGCATTCCGTGAGCATGCATTAAACCCAGAGCATCCAGCAATGCGTGGTTCTCATGAAAACGGAGACGTTTTCTTCCAGCATCGTGAAGCTTGTAATACAGCTTACAATGAGTTACCGGCTATCGTTGAGAAATACATGGGCAAAATCAATGAAAAACTTGGTACAGATTATGACTTATTCAACTACTATGGAGCAGCAGATGCAGACCGTGTTATCGTAGCAATGGGATCTATCTGTGACGTAGCAGAAGAAGTAATCGACTACTTAACAGCAGCAGGAGAGAAAGTCGGATTAATCAAAGTTCGTCTGTATCGTCCTTGGGTATCTGCTTCCTTATTAAAAGTTCTTCCAAAGACTGCAAAGAAAGTTGCTGTTCTTGACAGAACAAAAGAGCCAGGAGCATTAGGCGACCCATTATACTTAGACGTAGCTACAACATTACGTGAAGCAGGATTAAACGACGTTGTATTATGTGGCGGCCGTTACGGATTAGGATCTAAGGATACTCCTCCTTCATCTGTATTCGCTATCTACAAAGAACTGGAAAAAGATGCTCCAAAGAGCAGATTTACAGTAGGTATCGTAGATGACGTTACAAACTTAAGCTTACCAGAGGTTAAGCCAGCACCTATCACATCTGCAGAAGGAACTGTAGAGTGTAAGTTCTGGGGTCTTGGTGGAGACGGTACTGTAGGTGCTAACAAGAACTCTACTAAGATTATCGGTGACCACACAGATAAATACATCCAGGCATACTTCCAGTATGACTCTAAGAAGACCGGTGGTGTAACAATTTCCCACTTAAGATTCGGTGACAAGCCAATCAAGAGCCCATATTACATCAACCAGGCTGACTTCGTAGCATGCCACAACCCATCTTATGTAACCAAAGGATTCAAGATGGCCCAGGATGTTAAACCAGGCGGAGTATTCATGATTAACTGCCAGTGGTCAGACGAAGAGTTAGCTCATCATCTGAATGCTGAAGCAAAGAAATACATTGCTGATAACAACATTCAGTTATATACAATCAATGCAATTGACAAAGCAATTGAAATTGGTATGGGTAAACGTACTAACACAATTTTACAGTCTGCATTCTTCAAACTTGCAAACGTTATGCCTATCGACGATGCAGTAGAATTCATGAAAGCAGCAGCTAAGAAATCCTACGGTAAGAAGGGTGATGCTGTCGTAGAAATGAACTACAAAGCTATCGACGCTGGTGTAGACGCAGTACATAAGGTTGAAGTTCCAGCATCCTGGTCTAACCCAGAAGCAGATCCAGCTCCGAAGGAATTAACCGGACGTCCTGAGACTGTTAAGATGGTAAGAGACTTAATGGAGCCAATCTCCAAGATGGACGGAGACAGCCTTCCAGTATCTGCATTTGCAAAGAATCCGGATGGACAGTTCGAACATGGCGCAGCAGCATATGAGAAACGTGGTACAGCCGTAACCGTTCCTACATGGGATGCTGAGAAATGTATTCAGTGTAACCAGTGTGCATTCGTATGTTCACATGCAACCATTCGTCCATTCATGTTAGACGAAGCAGAAGTAAAAGCTGCTCCAGAGCAGACAAAACTTGCTGATACAAAGCCAAAGGCTGGCGAGTACAAATATACAATGAGCGTATCTCCATTAGACTGTATGGGATGTGGTGAGTGTATTACTGTATGTCCAGTAGGCGCAATCGAAATGGTTCCTCAGGAATCACAGGCAGATCAGCAGCCAGTATTCGATTACTTAGTAGCAAACGTTGGAAAGAAACCTGGTATGCCGGCAGACAATACCGTTAAAGGTTCCCAGTTCAATCAGCCATTGCTTGAGTTCTCAGGCTCTTGTGCAGGTTGTGCAGAGACATCTTACGCTCGTTTGATTACTCAGTTATTTGGTGAGCATATGTATATTTCCAATGCAACAGGATGTTCTTCTATCTGGGGCGGTCCTGCAGCAACATCACCATATACAGTAAACAAAGATTCCAAGAAAGGTCCGGCTTGGGCAAACTCCTTATTCGAGGATAACGCTGAGCATGGTCTTGGTATGGAAATCGGACAGAAAGTTCTTCGTGAGCAGGCAATTGCAAGCGCTAAGAAATGTGCTGAGTCTGATAAAGCAAGCGCAGAATTAAAGGCTGCATTTGACAAGTTCGAAGAGACTAAGAATGATACAAAAGCTAATACACCTGCAACAGAAGCATTAGTTGCTGAGTTAGAGAAAGCTGCAGCAGCAGGATGCCCGGATGCTAAGGATGCATTAGATAAGAAGAATTACCTTGCTAAGAAGTCTGTATGGATCTTCGGTGGTGATGGATGGGCTTACGATATCGGCTTCGGCGGATTAGACCATGTACTTGCTTCCGGTGAGAACGTAAACGTAATGGTATTCGATACAGAGATGTACTCTAATACAGGTGGACAGGCTTCTAAAGCTTCTAACATCGGTGAGGTTTGTCAGTTCGCTGCTTCTGGTAAAGAGGTTGGCAAGAAGAGTCTTGCAGAAATCGCTATGAGCTACGGCTATGTATATGTAGCACAGATCGCTCTTGGTGCAAATATGGCAAATGCTGTTAAGGTAATTGCTGAAGCAGAAGCATACAACGGACCTTCACTTATCATCGGATATGCTCCATGTGAGTTACACGGTGTTAAGGGTGGAATGAACCACTGCCAGGATGAGATGAAGAAAGCAGTAGCAGCAGGTTACTGGAACTTATTCTCATACAACCCGGCATTGAAAGCAGAAGGAAAGAACCCATTCACATTGACTTCTAAGCC
Source organism: Roseburia sp. AF20-18LB (assembly GCF_003461185.1). Classification (NCBI taxonomy): domain Bacteria; kingdom Bacillati; phylum Bacillota; class Clostridia; order Lachnospirales; family Lachnospiraceae; genus Roseburia; species Roseburia sp. AF20-18LB. The sequence goes on along the minus strand of NZ_QTWP01000001.1, from coordinate 612,515 downwards.
AGGTGATGGATCTTACCAGGATTTCTTAAATAACGAGACACGTTACAGCAGATTAACACGTTCCTTCCCAGACAGAGCAGAAAAACTGTTCAAAGCATCTGAGGAAGCTGCAAAGGCTCGTTATGAACATCTGTTAAGATTAGTTGAACTTTACAAATAAGATTAGCTGATTAGACAGAAGAATCTGACGATTAAGTAAAATAAAAGAGACGTAATTTACAGAAGTGTAAGTTACGTCTCTTTTTTTACTTTATAAGAACGATATCAAATTAAATTAGTCTGATTATTTCGTTAGAAAAAATCAAATCTATATGCCAGAATATGACATAATTCTATACAAAAAAAATATATACTTGCATTCAACACAAAAGAAAAATCACATGCATGAAAAGACAGGGGAAGGTCATAATAAGGGCAGCAAAAGAATAACAGGGGGTGCAGTTTGTGGCAGATAAGGATTTCCGCAAGCTGAAACGCTGGGAGTTGATTGAAATTATAGAGGGACTCCAGAAGGATTTGCAGGAAACTACAGAAGAAAATGACGGGAATAAGGACAAGAAAATAGAATTAGATGTGGCACTTCAAAGTATACGGGCGGAACAGGCTCACAGAGAGAAGAAGCAGCATCTTTTCAGTGCACTCGGAATACTGCTTGTGGTGGCAGCAATTTCAGTATTGATTGCAACAAGATTAGTACCGGTATTGCAGGTTTCGGGCAAGAGCATGGAACCGGCATTAGAGAATGGTGAACTGGTAGTAATAAAGAAAACCACAAAAATCAAACAGAGAGATATCATCGGCTTTTACTATCAGAGTAAGATTCTTGTAAAAAGGGTCATAGGAACTGCAGGTGATTACATAGATATAGACGAAGACGGCAATGTATATGTAAATGGTGAAAAATTAGATGAACCATATGCAATAAAGAAAGATTTAGGGGAATGTGATATTGATTTTCCTTATCAGGTGCCGGAGGGCAAATATTTTGTGATGGGAGACCATCGTTCAGTATCGGTTGACAGCCGGAGTTCAGCCATTGGGTGTGTGGCAGAAGATCAGATAATTGGAAAGGTGGCTTTTCGATTCTGGCCATTGAGTAAAATGGGATTCCTTAAATAGGGAGAGATAGGGATATGCAGGAAAATGTAAGAAAACATGTAAAGAAAGCAGAAGAAAAGAGAAAAATCCGCAGAAGAACAAAAATTTTACTGGGAATATGCTGCGTTCTTGTGGCAGTAGGTGTAGTCTGGGGACTGATTCTTCCGGGACTTGCAGCAACAGGAAATAAGGAAACAGAGCAGACGTCAGCCGGAGGCACGATTAGTGAGCGTATTAACTTGAGTGTTTCACAGAAGAGTCCGGATGATGGGAAAAATGGACAGACTTTATATGCAACTGTTAGTGCAACCAACTCAAATCCGACAGATACAGAGCTGGTACCGGTTCGTATCCGGATTAGTGATTTGCCGGAAGGAGTTACATTGACCGGTTTTGAAGAAAGTGATGTTATGCAGGTTACTTATAAAGCGGTCAGTGAAACAACAGAAGAAACACTGGAAGTAAAACTGGTAGAAGAGGATGATGAGACCTACATAGAGTTTGAACCACCTGCAGGTTCAACCGTTTCCTTCGATTTGCAGTTTAATTCCTTAAATGGAATTATGGAAAAGGATTCCAAGGTAACATTGACACCGGAGATTCCGGATCAGAAAGACAATGATGTGATTTCTGAACCGGCAGAATTAATCTGGCATGGAACAAATCTCTGGCAGGATTTGAAAAAAACTGTCAGCAAGGAAATTATTCCGGTGAATGGAAAGACCAATAAGCTGGAAGGAACATTGGATTATAGAATCACTGCAAACAGTATGAATCCATGCGGAGTTGGTGATACTGGGGCAATCTGGACAGATCATGTAGAGTTGAGTGATGTATTGACATTACCGGATGGAATCAGCTTTCCGGAAGGAACCAGGGTCAGTGAAGATGATGTTTCCATTGTGGATAGCAATGGAAATGTGATTTTCCAGTTTACTGATCTTCAGGGAGGAACCGTTACAAGCCTGACATTGGATGGAAAAACTGTTACATATAAGATTAGTGTGCCGAACCAGTATATGACAAATGGTGTGCCAACAAGAGAACAGGAGCATCTGAATGTAAGTGCAAGTCTGAATGTATCAAAATTAGTATTAACAGATAATTATATTACAGCAGCCGCAGAAAAAGTTAAAGAAGATGTAATTACAAATCATGTTGATTTTGAATCTGTTCCCTATAAAGAATATGAACACACAAAATTGTCTGCAGATGTAAAGTCAAGACCGGAAATAAAAGAGGACTTTAGGATTGTTAAGACGGCGGATAAGAAAGAAGTAATTGCCGGAGATACCATTAATTATACGATTACGCTAGAAAATACGGGAAACAATCCGATTAAAGGAGAAGCTTCAGATGGAAGCGTTTATAAGGTGACAGATAGATTGCCAGAGCATCTGACATTGACATCGGAGCAGATACAGGCAATCCGTGATAAAGGAGCAGAGTATGACGAAGCAGCAAGAACAATAAGTTTTACACCTGGTACATTAAAAGCTGGTGAAAAGGTTACATTTACTTTTGCAGCTAATGTAAAAAGCCAGGAAGAAATGGCAAAGTATAAAAATAATACTTCCATTCATAATAAAGCTTCTTATAAAGATAAGAGTTCAACAATGACGGTTGTTTATAAAAAACCGGAGCTCAATATTGTAAAGAAAGTGGAAGAACCAGGTGACGGGTTACATGTAAAGAATGGTGATTTAGTTACTTATACGATAACGATTGAAAATATGGAAGATTATAAAACCATTGAGCAGACGTTAGAAGATACTCTGCCAAAAGGACTTATTTTCCAGTATGTTATAGATAAGAATGGAGCACAGGTTCCGGAGGGCGAGACGGATTTTGTGGCAGAGTCAACCAATGCGACCGGTGGATGCCGCAATGTTGGCTTACAGATAAATGATAAAACACTGACATTTTCTCTTGGCAGGCTGAATGCAAAGGAGAAGGTGACCATTAAGTATGTATGTAAGGTTGATGTTAATGAACTGCCGGAGGCTTCTGATTATCATTTTAAGAATTATGTAGAGAGTACTTCAACCGGTGAGAATTCTGAAATTGTAATTGAGACTGAAAATCCGATTACAGTAGATAAGAAGGTAAATGGCGGGGAAGGTGGAGAAACCTTTAAAGCAGAGGAATTATTTAAATACAGCATAACGATTACAAACGCTGATGGAGATGCCGCATATAAGAAAGACGGACTGTCATTGACAGATGATATGCCATATCATGTTTTTCCTTCGGATGAATACAAGATTTATAAGGCAAAGCAGGCAGGAACGTTAAATTCCAGATATCCAAAAAATGATGAGGAACTGGTAGAGGCTGGTATCAGCTGGAAAGAGTATGTAGAAAATACATCTGACTGGGGAACTTATTATACAAAGATAAATGGTGAATATGTGCAGATAAGGAGATACTGGATTGGCAAGAGCAATGGAATGAATATCAGTGCACATAAAGGAATCCGTTTAATCTGGAAGATTGGCACCATGTCACCGGGTGAAGTAATTGAAAAAGAATTCAATGCTTACATTTATATGGATGATAAAGAGAATGAACAGACGGGAACTTTTACTTATACCAATAGTGCAACCGTAAACGGAATGAAGGATACAGTAACGGTAAAAGGGGAACCGGAAGGAAAACAGGAGCTGGATCAGGCGGTAGATGTGCAGAAGAGTGTGTGGGCAATTCTGGATCAGTTCCATCAGTGGAAGACCAGCCAGTTAAAAGATAAGTCCATATTCTCTAAGAGTGTAAATGAAGGAAATTATCTCGGAAATTATGTGATTTATAATATTACAGTAACAAATACAGGAGAAGATCCGGTTCATATTGATACATTGGAAGATCATATGGCGGATGGTCTGGAATATGTTGGAATACGTCCGGGCCTGGGATATACGCTTCCGGTTCAGATTGAAAAGAGTTATAGTGAACCAATTAAGTCAAACGACTGGAACATGGCGCAGGTAACCAATATCGATGGCAGAAGTCTGGTAAGGGATGTTACCATTGCAATGACCAATGATGATAAGGAAAATCATATGGTTACCTTTACGATTGGAGACGATGGCAAAGGTTATGATTTGCCGGCAGGAAAGAATCTTTCATTCTTTGTGATGTGCAAGGTAAGTAAAGACGTGGAATTAGATGTTCCAATTACCAATACCGTGGATTTACTGGTAGATAAGGATGTGGAATATCGTGAGAATCCGAATGACATTACAATGAGAGGAACAAGGGATGATTCCAGACAGAATAACGGCACATCGGAAGATAAAGGAATTGTAGGAGAAAAGCGTGTTATTTCGTCATCTGTAATGATAACACCGAAGGATGTAATTGTTCCGGGAATTACCAAGAAAGCAGTGTCCTATATACCATCTGGTAAAAATGTGGAAAATGCTGTTGAATTGGAAGAGAAGGACAATATACAGCCGAATGTAACGACAAAGTGGCTGTTGGAGTTACGCAACGATGGAACCATTCCGATCTGCGATTATACAATTAAAGATTCTGTTCAGTCTCCGTTCCATATATTGTCGAAAGAAGAGGCAACCAATAAAACCCTTCACCTGGGACTTGACAAAAATGCTTTTGTACTGACCATTTATGATGAGGATGATAATGTACTTCATAAGTATGATTTGTCTGAAGAAGTATGGAAGTTGATATCGGATAATGCGACCCACGAGTTTTCACTGTATCTGGAGGGAAAAGAATATCAGATTCCTGCAGGTGGAAAAGCGGAGTTTACGGTATATACCAGAAATACAGTATATGAGAACAGGATTTATGAAAATACTGCATATCTCCTGCCGGATGATCCGTTTGATGGTAACAGTGTAAAAACGGGAGAACTGGTGACGGATGACAGTGGAAAATATATTGGAGTAAAAGCTTCTGATTGCGTTTATGCATTGGGTGATTACGGTTCATTCTCATGGAAAACGGTAGAGGAAACCGGTAATTCAGATAACCGGGGAAGCGGCTATCTTGGACTGGAAGGAAAGAATTACATTTATCTGGATGAAGATGGAAAAGATGTGATTTACACCAACAATATTGAAAATGTCAGCAATAACTCCTTTACACAAATGGTTATTGTAGACAGTATGCCACATATAAATGATACCGGAGTACTGAACCAGAAAGAAAAACGAGGAAGTGAATTCTCTGTTGCATATGCCGAAGGACTGGAACTCTGGGTAACGGAGGAGAGCGGCACAAAACGGCAGCTGGAAGAAGGCGTGGATTATTTTGTGGAATTTTCAAATCTGGTAAGCTTTACTGAAGCTGATATGTCGGGTACTTCAACAGAACAGTGGCATTCCTTCTGGCAGTCAGATGATGTGTCCTTCCGTATAAAGATGGCAGATACCTTTGCATTAAAGAAGGGCTGTATTCTTACCATGAAATATAATGGAGTAGTAGGAGAGAATGCAAACCCGGGTGAGACTGCATGGAACAGCTTCGCATACCAGTATACGGCAGAAGTAAACGGAAATGAAAAAACACTGCGGGCAGAGCCTCCAAAGGTCGGAGTAAAGATTTATAAGAAACCGGTAATTGAGAAAGACGTTCTGGATGCGTATGGAAATGAACTTCCGTATGATCAGACAAAAACCTTTACTTTTGCATTATATAAGGGTGATTCAATGGAGGAATCTGATTATATTACAGAATTTACCGTATGCCAGGGTGGATCGGTTGCATTGAAGACCATTACAGACCAGAATGGCAATAAGGCGTTGGAAGATGGTCAGGTCTACACGGTGAAAGAAAAACTGGTAAATGGTTATGAGTTAGTTGGAATAGGTCAGAAGGGTACAGAATTAAGCAAAGAAAATAAATATACCTTTACCTATTATGATAATCTTGATAGTATTTCGATTCAGGTTAAGAATCAGGAATACGGTTATGAACTTCCGGCAACGGGGGGAACAGGTACTACTGTTTATACTATAGGTGGTGCAGCAATTATGCTTATGTCATCCCTGTTGTATGGATACCGGATGAGACGGAAAAGAGAAAGGGGTGCAGGCATATAAAGCCCCCTTTTGAGGAAATCCGTTTCAGGTATCAAATATATTAAAAGGTCAAAGAAGGAGAAAGAAGATGAAAAAATTGAAAAAACTTTTTGCAGCAATGGTTGCAATGGTTATGGCATTCGCAATGGGTGTTACTGTTTATGCAGCAGACATTACAATTACAAATGGCGCAGCAGGTTCTGAATATGCGGCATACAGATTGCTGAATGCTACAGATGGTGGTGAAGGAAAATTTGCATACACATTAAATGATAAGTATGCAGCAGCATTGAAAGAAGTAACAGGAAAAACAGAAGATAAGGATGTAATTAATTATATTTCAGGATTAGATGCAGATGGTATTCGTGCATTTGCAGATGAAGTATTTGCAAAAATCAAGACATTAGAGCCGGAAGCAAAAACATCCGATGATAAATTTAGCGGTGTTGATCAGGGTTATTACCTGATTGCAGAAACAAAAACAGGTGATGAAGGTGATACCTATTCCCTTGTTATGTTAGACACAGCTGGAAATGACAGCGTAACTGTAACAACAAAGGAAGACAGACCGGAACTTGAAAAGAAAGTAAAAGAGAAAAATGACTCTACCGGTGCAGAGAGTGACTGGCAGGATGCAGCAGATTATGATATCGGAGATAACGTACCATTCCAGTTAACCGGTACTGTAGATGCAAAATATGATAATTATGGAAGTTATTATTATGCATTCCATGATACCATGTCTGACGGACTTACTTTCAATGCAGATTCTGTAACTGTAACAGTGGACGGAACAGCAGTAACTAGCGGCTATGAAGTAGTTACAGAAGATTTAGATGATAGCTGCACTTTTGAAGTTCGTTTTGCAGATTTAAAGAATATCAAAGCAGTAAAAGCTGGAAGTAAAGTAGTTGTAAATTACACCGCAAAACTGAATGAAAATGCAGTAATCGGTGAAGGTGGAAACACCAACGTATCCAAACTGGAATACAGCAACAATCCTTATGGGGATGGCACAGGTGTAACTCCGGAAGATAAAGTTATTGTATTTACATATAATTTAATTGCAAATAAGGTAGACGGTAACAATGCTCCTCTTGAGGGTGCAGGATTTACCCTTTACAAATTAGACAGCACTACAGGTGATTATGTTGCAGTTGGAAATGAGATTACAGGAGTAACAACCTTCTATTTCAAAGGTGTAGATGCAGGCCAGTATAAATTGGTTGAGACAACTGTTCCGGCAGGATACAATAAAGCAGATGATCTTGTATTTTCAGTAGAAGCAACCTATGATACAACATCAGATAATCCGGAATTAAAGACATTAGTAGTAAAGGATGCTTCTGGAAAGGTTGTTTCAGAAGGAACAGAAGCAATCTTTACAGCAACTTTAAGAACAGGTGCTGTATCCACGGATGTACAGAACTTAAGTGGAACTGAACTTCCTGCAACCGGTGGTATCGGTACTAAGATTTTCTATACCGTAGGTGCAATTATCATGATTGTAGCAGCTGTATTGTTAATCGCAAGAAAACGTACTGCAAAAAACTAGAATTTTAAGATGAACGGCGGTAATTCACCGGGAATATCCGGTGAACCGCCGGTTTATACACGAACGAGACTGGAAGAAAATTCCCGCTCGCTGGGACTTTGACAGCATTAGGGAGAAATCTATGAAGAGGACATTAAAGAAATTATTTAAGAAAGATAAACTGAATGTAATGTTAGTGTTTGTTTTTATCATAGGTCTCTCCGTGATGCTGTATCCGCCAATTAGTTCTTACTGGAATTCAAAAGTCCAGTCAAGAGCCGTTGCGTCTTATAGTAATGCCGTAAAATCACTGACAGAAGAAGAAAAAGACACAATGTTAAAAAAAGCTGATACCTACAATGAAAAATTAAAGGATGTGAACCGGCCATTTCTGAATTATGCAGAGGCTGGCGATTATAACAGCATTCTTGATATTTCCGGCACCGGCATCATGGGTTATGTTACAATTGAAAAGCTAGGTGTGGAACTCCCGATTTATCATGGAACTTCGGAAGGAGTATTACAGGTTGCAGCAGGCCATTTAGAGGGCAGTAGTTTGCCGGTTGGAGGAGAAGGCACACATAGTGTTCTTTCTGCACACAGAGGACTTCCGTCTGCAAGACTTTTTACGAATCTGGATAAAATGGAAGCAGGAGATACCTTTACCGTTACCGTATTGGATCGTAAACTGACTTATCAGGTGAATCAGATTAAAATTGTAGAACCACAGGAAATTAATAATCTTACAATTGAAGATGGAAAAGATTATTGTACATTAATGACCTGCACTCCATATGGAATCAATTCTCATCGGCTGCTGGTAAGGGGTGAGCGGATTTCACAGGAGGAAAGCGGTAACTTTGTGACGGCAGATGGATATCTTGTTAATACTTCTGCAGTTGCAATTGTAGTTGCGATTATATTACTGTTCTGGATTTTACTGGGACTTTTGATTTGGCAGCGGTTTAGTTGGAAGAGGAAAAAGGAGTAGGGAATGAAACAGAAATGGAAGCAGAAATTACCTGGAATTCTGCTTGGACTGGTTTTCCTGGTCGGACTGGGAATCTTTGCATATCCGACTGTGGCAGATCAATGGAATAAATACCATCAGAGCAGGGCGATTGCCAGTTATGAAGAAACTGTTGCAGATATGGATGAAGTAGACTATCAGAAGCTTTGGGAGATGGCAGAGGAATATAATTCCCAGATAGGTAATAATACCTTCGATGGGGATGCGTTTTCGCAGGAAGAACAGAATATGAGAGGAAGTAAATACTGGTCCGTATTAAATCCGGGAGATAATGGGATAATGGGATATATTTCCATCCCGAAAATAGAACAGAGACTTCCGATTTATCATGGAACTTCGGAGGCAGTATTACAGATTGGCGCAGGTCATATGTCCGGAACCAGTCTTCCGGTTGGTGGTGAGGGAAAACATAGTGTACTGGCAGCACACCGCGGACTGCCAAGTGCGAAACTTTTTACCGATATTGACCAGCTTGTAAAAGGTGATAAATTCTATGTGCATGTATTGGATAAGGTGCTTGCATATGAAGTGGATCAGATTCTGCCGATGGTAGAAAAGGATGATACGGATACTTTGACAGATGCAATGAAGAATGTCGAAGGGGAAGATTATGTAACACTTTTCACCTGCACCCCATATGGTGTAAACAGCCATAGACTGCTGGTGCGTGGTCACAGTGTCCCGTATAATGGAGAGGATGATGAGAAGGCAATAGCCAATGAATCTATGCTTCAGACGGTGAAAGATTATTATATGTTATATGCAATACTGGCAGTTGCAGCAGCAATTCTGATTACAGTTTTGATAAAGATTATTCGAGATAGAAAAGCTTCAAGAGGTTCTAAGGAGGGTGGAAAATGAAAAAGTTAAAAATAAAGAAAGGGTATATTGCGGGATTACTGACGTTGTTTTTGGCAGCGGCAGGATTACATGTGGCATCTGCATATGCCACCAATGTAATAGATCCGGCAGAACCTTGTACTTTGACTTTATCTGTGCCGAAGGGCGAAGAATATACGGAAGAACTGAATGGGATGGAACTGCATGCTAAAATATATCAGGTAGCGACTGTGGATGCAGCAGGAGAGTACAGCGAAACATCAGAATTTAAATCCCTCTCTTTAAAAGATGCGGTAAATGGAGATGTTACATGGGAAGAGATGACAGCGAAGGCAGCGGAGCTCGCTTCGGATAAAACCCCGGATACAGAATGCACGATTACGGATGGAACAGGAGAGAAAGAACTGAATTCTGGGATATATCTTGTTGTGGTTGAATCTGCATCAACCGGTTTTTATGAGTATAATTTTAATCCAGGTCTGATTGCGTTGCCGGATAATCAGGCATTTCATTCTGCAGGCGCAGAAAACAAATGGATTTATGAGGTTACAGCAAATCTAAAACCGGAACGTTCTCCACGGTATGGAAGTCTTCTTATACAGAAAAATCTTGATAACTATAATGAGACAATGAAAGAGGTAACCTTTGTATTTTCGATAGAAGCAGTAGATGAAAATGGTAATACGGTATACAGTAATGTAGTATCGACCACACATTCATCGGCAGGAACGAAAGCGGCAATTGCAGATCATATTCCGGCAGGTGCAAAAGTTACTGTGACAGAGGTATATAGTGGGGCTGGTTATAGACTGGTAAGTGAGCCACAGCAGACAGCAGAAATCAGTGCGGATGAAATCGTAACAGTGGAGTTTGATAATACATATGACCATGGATTGAATCCGGGTTACGGAGTGACCAATCATTTCGATTATGATGAAGATGAGGGATGGCAGTGGACACAATTACCGGATAATAGTGTAAAGGAAGAATAAAGGAGGCTGGAATATAAGATGATGAAGAAAAAAACAAAAGTGTTCTGGCTGACTGCAGCAGCATTGGTATTCCTTGCAGGGGCAGCAGTGCCACCGGCAATGGCGTATTTTACAACTTATGTGGAAGCGGAAGGAGGATATCCGATTACACTTGGTAATGAAACTACAATAGAAGAAAAAGTTGAAAATATGGAGAAGCATATCGTACTTACAAATACAGGAGAAAGTGATTGCTTTGTCAGAGTAAAGGTATTCGCAGGAAGTCAGATTACATTAACTATGTCCGGCTCGTCCTGGATTCAGGGCGAAGATGGCTATTGGTATTATAGTGATATTGTTCCGGTAAGTGGCAATACAGAAGAACTTTTAGCCAAAATAGCAATACCGGAGGAATATAAAGAGAGTTTTAATGTAGTGGTCGTTCAGGAGTGTACACCGGTTCTCTATGAAGAGGATGGAACACCATATGCAGACTGGAACCGGATTGCAGATACCAGGACAGATATAGGAACTGCAGATGCAAGGGAGGCTGGTGAAGAATGAGCCGATTGAAAAAAGTAATGAAGGGAAGAAAAGGAACCTTTTTATTATTGGGTGCAGCAGTACTTCTTCTGGCAGGAAGTGCGGTTGGAAGTGCGAGAGCAGCACTTACTTACTATAGTGAGAATTATACTGCACAGATGGAAATGTATGATATCGGAGTGACTCTGGTGGAAGAATCTGTCAAGGGTTCTAAGAATATCAGCAGCCGTGATTATGCAGGAAGTGATGATGCCTGGAAGCAAAGTCAGGGAGCACTTCTTACAGATATGCTTGATGAGACCGATGGAAAGCTGGTAGCCGGAAGAAATTATAAGGAAGCACTTTCCGTAAAAAACAGTGGCAATATTGACGAATATGTCCGTGTGAGAATTTATAAGAGCTGGAAGAATGAGGATGGAAGCAAGGAAACAACACTTGCTCCGAGTTTGATTGAATTAAACCTGACCCAGAATGGCTGGATTGTGGATGAAAATGCATCTACGGAGGAGAGAACTGTTCTTTACTGGCCATCGGTATTGAAGGTGGGTGAGAGTACACCGGCATTTTCTGATACTTTAAAGATTGATAATTCCATTACGTCGAAGGTAACGGAGCATACAACGGAGGAAAATGGACTTAAGACCACTACTACAACATTTAATTATAATGGGGTTTCCTTTCATGTAGAGGCAGAAGTGGATGCCGTACAGACACACAATGCGCAGGATGCGATTAAGAGTGCCTGGGGAGTTGATGTTTCTGTTGATTCCAATGGAAATCTGACATTACTGCAGTAAGGAGGAGACTGAGATGAAGAGAAAATGGATTGGTATCATGGCAGCTCTGGCTCTGGTTGCAGCAGCCCCTGTTCAGGTACAGGCAGAAGAGTTTTCCGGCGGTGATGACTGGAACGTAACGTTTGATGGAGAAAAATTAAACAGCACATTTAAAAATGCAGATATTGATGATGCGATATATCAGCTTCAGCCGGGAGATACGGTAAATATCAGACTGGAGTTAAAGAATACCTATGATGGGGATACGCAGTGGTATATGACAAATCAGGTATTACAGAGCCTTGAGGATTCACAGAGTGTGGCTTCCGGAGGAGCGTATTCGTACATACTTTCTTTTACGGCTCCGGATGGAAGTAACCGTATTTTATACAGCAGTGAAAATGTAGGTGGAGATACGGTAGGAGAAAGTGGTGAAGGTCTTCACCAGGCAACCAATGCAATGAAAGATTATTTCTATCTGGATGAGCTTGCGAAAGGTGAAAAAGCAGAGATTGCACTAACCGTAAAGCTGGAAGGTGAGACACAGGGAAATACCTATCAGGATACCCTGGCAAAATTGCAGATGAATTTTGCGGTAGAATTATTATCCAGTGGTTCAACACCATTGTCGAATCATGTCGTTATTAAAACGGGTGACAATAATCAGGTGCTTCTTTTTTCGGCACTTGCTCTGGCGGCAGGACTTGTTTTAGTCGTACTTTTTGTTGTGAGAGTGAAGAGGACACGAAAAGAAGATGAGGCAGCTGAAAATCGGTTGGAAAAGGAGGAGTAAGGGATGAAGAATAAAATAAAAGAAAGAATGGAACGTATTCTTCGCGGAAGTATTTTATTTACAACATTACTTACACTGGCATTTCCGGTACAGGCATGGGCAAAAGTTGGTGGAAATGAAACAGAATATACCTATACAGTAACGTTATGCTCTGGAAATCAGGGATATTTTTCAGATACGAATGGAATTACAGTAGACAATCATATAACAGGTTCTTCTTATCAGATTGAAAAGGAAAGCCAGGGAGAAAAAATAAAAATCAGTGGACTGAAATATGGTGACCGGGTTATGGTTCGGGCACAGTCCTGTATTCAGCTAAAGGAAGATGGAAAATATTATATTGGTGGAATCCGGGAGAGCGGAAGGGATAATAATACTGTTGGAAAATCTGCCTTTGTGGTAGAATCTGATCAGGAGTATGTAGCAGCATATGCAATTGCGGGAAATATGGTAGCATATACTGTGAATTATCAGGATGCCAATGGAAATGCACTTTCAGACAGTGAAACCTTCTATGGTGCAGTGGGTGACCAGCCGGTGGTGGCGTTTAAATATTTTGAAAATTATCGTCCGCAGGCATATAATCTGACGAAAACCTTAAACAGCAATGAAGCGGAAAACATTTTTACGTTTGTATACACGGCGGATACACAGAGTGCGGCAAACAGTGCAAATGCCGGAAATGATGCAAATGCGGCAAACAATGCAAATGCAGCAAACAATGCAAATGCAGCAAACAATGCGAATGCAGCAGATGATGCCAATGCGGATAATAATCAAGGGGCAGATGGAAATGTAAATATTCCGGATGAAGAGACTCCGCAGGAACTGGTAAATCTTGATGATGAGGAAACTCCGTTAGCAGATATGCAGCAAAAGGATGAGAAGACCAAAAGACCGGCAGGAAATATGCCATTGCTGATTGGTGTAGCATCAGCGGCAGTTGCAGGACTTGTGGCTCTTACTGCTTTTGCATTACGAAGAAAGAAAATGAATGTCAGAGCAGAGGCATTAACGAATGGGAAAAACAAAAAGAAAAAAGAGGACAATAGCCAGAATCTGTAGTATGATAGGAGTATCTCTTCTGATATTGGTGATTCTGATTTGCATACCATTGACATTACCAAGGCTTACAGGGTTTGATATTTATACAGTTGTAACCGGAAGCATGGAACCGGCGATTCCGGTAGGAAGTCTTATTTATGTCAGGGAAGAAGCACCGGCAGAACTTACGGAAGGTGAAGTTGTGGCATATCGGAGCGATACAGATGCGGGAATTATCATTACCCATCGTGTGGTGAAGAATCAGGTGGTGTCCGGTCAGCTGATTACCAAAGGAGATGCAAATGAAGCGGAGGATATTTCCCCGGTTTCCTATGCACAGGTAATTGGAAAAGTAACCCTGACCATTCCGGTATTAGGAGGGATATTTGCAGCTATGGTAACCTTTTACGGTAAAATTGTAATCGTCTCAGTTGTATTACTGGCGGCAATTTTATTATATATAGGTACAGATAGCAGGAATATACAGGAAAAGGAATAGGTGTGTTGTCATGCAGAGGCAGAAGAGCCGGCACAGTAAGAAATATTACCTGATAGTATGGATGGCCGCAGGGCTATTGCTGATGAGCTGTGCATTGGGAGGTTGCGGCGGAGAGAAGAATTCTCCGGAACAAAGCAGCAATGATACCGCAAAGGGAAATCGTGATGCGACAGCAGAAGTATTACATCCGGAGGCTTCCGGGGAAGTGGCTTATGGGACAGATCAGATTGCCATTGATGCATCGCATGCATCCGATGGTTATGTGATGCTTAATTATACCGGAACCAATGAAAAAGTGAAATTCCAGATAGAGACACCGGAAGGGGAAGCATATACCTATCTGGTGACAAAGAATGGAACGTATATTGTATATCCACTGACACAGGGAAGCGGTACTTACCAGTTGACCTTATATGAAGCTGCATCAGTAGAAGAAAATTTGTATGCAACAGCATTTACCCAGAGTATTGATGTTACCATTACGGATGAATTTGTCCCATTTCTGGCACCTAACTGCTATGTGGATTTTGATGAGAATTTCAAGGCGGTAAAGAAAGGGGAAGAACTGGCAGCAGGCTGCGGCAGTGACCTTGATGTAGTAACCAACATTTATCATTATGTAATTGAAAATATTACATATGATGAAGAAAAAGCAGAGAATGTTGCATATGGATATGTGCCGGATGTAGATGAAACACTTTCGTCCGGAAAAGGAATCTGTTTTGATTATGCAGCATTGATGGCAGCGATGCTTCGTTCGCAGAGAATTCCAACCAAACTTCAGGTAGGATATGCGGGTGAGGCTTATCATGCGTGGATCAGCTGTTATGTGGATGAGATAGGCTGGGTAGATAATATAATATCTTTTGATGGAAAGGACTGGTCTCTTATGGATCCGACCCTGGCAGCCAATAATGATGATGATACCGTAAAAGATTATATTGGCGACGGAAGCCGTTATATTATAAAGTACACATATTAAGAGAGGAAGAAAAGTATGGGAAAAAGTAAAAAACAGCAAAAGCTGTCAAATCTTGAATGTGCATCTTTTTGCAGCCAGATGACAATGGTTCTGCATGCAGGCTTTCCGGCAGTTGAGGGGGTGTCATTATTACTGGAAGATGCAAAGGATGTGCAGGAAAAGGCAATACTTCAGGTAATGTATGATGAAATGATAAATACAGGACTGTTATATCCGGCACTGGAAAAGACCGGTGTATTTCCGGATTATCTTCTTCAGATGGTTAAGATAGGAGAAGAAACAGGTACACTGGATGATGTTATGAATGGGCTGACTCACCATTACGAGCGTGAGGATGAGATCGAGAAGAGTATTAAAAGTGCACTTACATATCCTTTGATTATGGTTGCTATGATGATAGCTGTAATTGTGATACTTTTGACAAAAGTAATGCCGGTATTTGAACAGGTATTTCACCAGTTAGGCAGACAGATGACCGGATTTTCCGGTGGTATGCTGGCATTGGGAAAAACAATTTCGAATTATGCAATTGTATTCATTGCAATAGCGACGGTAATCGTTGGAGTATTTGTTTATTTTGTAAAGAGCAGCAGAGGACGAAGAGCGTTTGCCGGTTTTAGCAGAAAAATGCACTTGTTTCATGGCTTATACGATAAAATCGCAGCATGCCGTTTCGCAGACAGCCTGTATCTGACTTTAAAGAGTGGACAAAATCCGCAAAAGGGACTGGAATTTGCAGACGAATTGATTGCAGATAAGAATTTTTCGAAGAAGATTAAGAAATGCAGCCAGAAAATGGAAGAGGGCGAGGATTTTGCAGCAGCAGTAGGCGGTGCCGGAATATTTGAGGGCTTGTATGAGAGGATGCTGGTGATTTCCGGGAAAACCGGAGAGACCGATGAAACATTAGAGACGATAGCAAGACAGTATGAAAGAGAAATTGATCAGAGAATGTCTTCTTATATTGCAATATTAGAACCGACACTTGTAATTATTTTGTCTGTTATTGTCGGAATGATACTGTTATCCGTGATTCTTCCGTTGATGGGAATTATGGCAGGACTGTAAGAAGGAGATGCATATGGAAGGATTTCGTCGAAAGAGGCTTTTTTTTCATGAAAAAAGGCATTCTGTCTGGGCAAAGATATTATTTACGGTGGCCATTTCCTGTTGTATTATTTTATTGACCTGCCATGGATTGAACCGATTGATGGCGGATAGTAAAGAGGAGGAAAAACGTTCTTTAGAAGAGGCTCTGCAGAGGGAAATCGTGCAGTGTTATGTGCTGGAAGGACATTACCCGGACAGTCTTTCGTATCTGGAAGAACAGTATGGTTTTTCCTATGATAAGGAGCAGTTTTTTGTGGACTACCAGCTGCTTGGAGCAAACATTATGCCGGATGTGACAGTAATTGAGCGCAAGAATTAGAGTGAAGAGGGATGAATATGGCAGAGAGTACCGCCAGAAAACATACAATTGATATATTATTTCCATGGGCATTGTTTGGGCTGCTGGCAATCTGCGGACTTCTGGTGCTTATCCTGGCAGCAGATATTTATCAGGATACGACGACTATGGCAGATGAAAATTATGAAAGCAGAACAGTATTGTCTTATCTTACGGAGAAGATTCATCAGAATGATAATGGGACAGTTACTATTGGTTCGGTAGATGGAACAGACAGTCTTATTATCCGTCAGGATTATGATGGAGAAGAATATTGCACCTATATTTTTGAAGAGGATGGCATGTTGAAAGAGCTTTTTGTCCGGTCCGGAACTGCTGTAAGTACAGCGGATGGAAAGGCAGTCATTCCGGTTGAAGATTTTAAAATGGAAGCTTTGGAAAATGGATTATTGCATTTTTCCTGTACGTCGGAAGATGGGAGAAAAATGGATACTGTGGTGGCTGTTGTCGGCAGAAGACAGGAATAGAGGAAGGCATATGATAGAAGGGCAGGCAAGACGTTCCGGGGTATTTTTACTGGAACTTATGATATCGATTTTATTTTTCTGTATTGCTGCAGCGGTGGGATTGCAGCTATTTGTAAAATCCCATTGCATCAGTGAAGATGCAGGAAATATGAATATGGCAGTACATAAGGCTGCAGCGGCAGCAGAAGTATTCCGCTCCGGAACAGATATGGAAGATTATCTGAAGGAAGAGTATTCTTATTATGAGAAAGAGGATAATACATTTTTGGTATCCTTTGCTGCTGACTGGGAGAACTGTAAGACGAAAGATGCGGAATATACCCTGTGGATTACACTGGGTGAAGCGAAGCAGCGGATGGTCGGTCATTTTGCAGTAAAGCAGAAGGACGGGGAGAAAGATAAGATTATTTATGAAGTGGAACTAAAGAGAGTAATCAGTCAGAGAGAGGCGGCAGAAGATGAGTAAGAGTGCATTATACGAAGAAAAACGCAGACCGCGTATAGCCAGTCCTTTTGGATACTCTTTTTTGTTAGTGGTAGTATTGATTCTGACTTTTTTATTATTCGCAGTGTTGTCATTATCTTCGTCCCTGCGGGATTATAAATACAGTAAACGGGCGGCAGATAAGATGAGTGCCTATTATGAAGCATGTAACAAGGCAAATGATGTCTTAGCAGAGATAGATGCTATTCTGGAAGAATCCGAAAATAAAGAAATGGCGCTGCAGGAAATTTCCGGATTGCCGGAGGTGAAGGATGCAGCTGATACCATAAGCTTTTGTGTGCCGGAGACGGACACCCAGGAGTTACGTGTAAAGCTTTCAATTACGGAAGAGACGGATAGAGAGACAGGAAAAATGCTGGAATGGAGCATATTAGAATGGAAAGAAACTGCTACTGATGTAAGACAGGAGGAAACCAGACTTCCGTTGATGGAGCAGCAGAAATAAAGAGATTGGTGGGAAAATTATGGATGTAAAAGAAGTATTACGAAAAGCAGTAGAGGAACACGCATCAGATATATTTATTATAGCCGGACTTCCGATATCATATCGTTCGAATAATGTAATTATAAAAGAAGAGGGGGAGCGGTTGATGCCTCCTGAGACAGAAAATTATTTAGAGCAGATATATGAACTTGCGGACCATCGTGATATTGACCGGTTGTTAAAGCATGGGGATGATGATTTCTCTTTTGCGGTGCAGGGACTGTCAAGATTCCGTGTCAGTGCTTATAAACAAAGAGGTGCTTTATCAGCAGTGGTTCGTGTGATTACCTTTGATTTGCCGAAGCCGGAGGACATTGGAATTCCACAGAATATCATTGACCTTGGTCTGCAGCCAAAGGGAATGGTATTAGTAACAGGACCGGCAGGAAGTGGTAAGTCTACCACGTTAGCCTGCATGGTAGATGCACTGAACCGCCGGTGTGCCAAGCATATTATTACGTTAGAGGATCCGATTGAATATCTGCACAGCCATCAGCATGGAATTATCAGCCAGCGTGAGATAAATGTAGATACTGAAAATTATGTAACGGCATTACGTGCATCCCTGCGGCAGAGTCCGGATGTGATTCTTCTTGGAGAAATGCGTGATTACGAGACGATTGGTGTTGCCATGACAGCGGCAGAGACAGGACATCTTATTATATCCACCTTACATACCATAGGAGCGGCTAATACCATTGACCGTATCATTGATGTGTTCCCGGCAAATCAGCAGCGGCAGATTGCAGTACAGCTTTCCATGGTGCTGCAGGCGATTGTTTCCCAGCAGCTTGTGCCGGATGTGAATGGCAATGTAATCCCGGCATTTGAAATTATGACTGTGACACCGGCAATCCGCAATATGATTCGTGAGAATAAAGTGCCACAGATTGACGGCGTTGTATATTCCTCGAACCGGGAAGATATGATATCTATGGACAGCAGTCTTTTGAAATTGTATCAGGAAGGAAAGATTACAAAAGAGACAGCACTGGTTTATGCATCCAATCCGGAAATGTTACAGAAACGCTTATAAA
This sequence comes from Roseburia sp. AF20-18LB, assembly GCF_003461185.1. NCBI lineage: Bacteria > Bacillati > Bacillota > Clostridia > Lachnospirales > Lachnospiraceae > Roseburia > Roseburia sp. AF20-18LB. Next base: position 593,399 of record NZ_QTWP01000001.1, on the reverse strand, counting down.
AATAGCTTGACGAGGCATAGAGAACATGATACAATACAACAGTTGTGAATAGGCGATGGTCCTCTGTTGCAAATGAATGCATTAAGAACATCAAAATATACAGGAGGTCACAAAATGAACGCAAGTGAAATTATTAAGAACATTGAAGCAGAGCAGTTAAAGGCAGATGCACCAGAGTTTCGTGTAGGAGATACCGTTAAGGTTTATGCGAAAATTAAAGAAGGAAACCGTGAAAGAATTCAGGTTTTCGAAGGTGTTGTATTAAAGAAACAGGGCGGAAGCAACCGTGAGACATTTACCGTTCGTAAATTCTCTAATGGTGTTGGCGTAGAGAAGACCTGGCCATTACATTCTCCTAACGTAGAGAAGGTTGAAGTAGTAAGAGCTGGTAAAGTAAGAAGAGCTAAGCTGAATTACTTAAGAGGTCGTATCGGTAAGAAAGCAAAAGTAAAAGAGTTAGTAAAATAAGAATCTGTCAGAGGGACGTGCCAATGTGTATCGTCCCTCTTGTTGTATTTACGCGAGTAGCGAGAGAAATCGCATGCTTGCATGCAGATTTGGCGAGCACCGCGATAACTCGAGAAACTCGCAAAGCGTGTTTCTTGTAGTTACCACGTATTCGTAAGAAGCTGCCGGTGGCAGTTTCTGCAGATATATCGAATGATATTCAGGTAAGAAGGAGAACATAAGATTATGCGTAGAGGAAGCGTTCGTGGTCTGAATTTTGGCAGACGCAGAAAGAAAATAAATGTACCACTGCTGAAGGAAATCGGCACCTGGGTAATTGAGATTGCAATTGTCCTGGTGATTTCATTTGTATTTGTATATTTTATCGGACTTCGGACCACTGTGGTAGGACAGTCCATGAACCCTACGATAGAGAACGGAGAAGAGATTCTGGTTAATCGTTTTGTTTATAAACTGAAGAAACCAAAAGCAAATGATGTTATTGTATTTCTTCCAAATGGAAATGAAAAGTCGCATTATTATGTAAAGCGTGTCATTGGGGTGCCGGGAGATAAGATACAGATAAAGAATGGAGCAGTCTATGTAAATGGAGAGCTGTTTGATGAAAAAGTAGATACAGCTGCCATTGAAGATGCAGGACTGGCATCCGAAGAGATTACGGTAGGGGAAGATGAGTATTTTGTATTGGGAGATAACCGCAACAGCAGTGAGGACAGCCGTTATGCCAATATTGGAAATGTAAAACGGGAATATATTATAGGAAAAGCATGGTTCCGGATTTCTCCGCTCCGGAAAATCGGTTTTATCAAATAGAAGAACAGTAAGGGAAGAGAGGAAAATAAGATGCAGTTTCAATGGTATCCGGGACATATGACGAAAGCAAAACGTCAGATGCAGGAAGATATAAAACTGGTAGATTTAGTAATAGAGCTGGTGGATGCAAGAATTCCGGTGAGCAGCAGAAATCCGGATATAGATACCCTGGGAAAAGGAAAAGCCCGTCTGATTTTGTTGAACAAATCTGACCTTGCAGATGAAAGAAAAAATGAAGGCTGGACAGAGTTTTTTAAGAAAAAGGGCTATTATGTAGTACGCATGGATGCCAGAAATAAAGGAAGCATGAAGCAGGTGTCTGCAATTATAGCAGAAGCCTGCAAGGAAAAGACGGAGCGTGATTTACGAAGAGGAATCAAGAACCGTCCGGTGCGGGCTATGGTAGTGGGAATCCCGAATGTGGGAAAATCCACCTTTATCAATACTTTTGCAGGAAAAGCCTGCGCCAAGACCGGAAATAAGCCGGGTGTAACCAAGGGCAAGCAGTGGATTCGCCTGAATAAGAATGTAGAACTTTTGGATACACCGGGTATTTTATGGCCAAAGTTTGAAGACCAGAGCGTTGGGTTAAGACTGGCACTGATAGGTTCTATCAAAGATGATATTTTAAATATTGATGAACTTTCACTGGAACTGATTCAGATTCTGCGGGAAGAGTATCCGGGTGTATTAAAGGAAAGATATGGAATGGAAGAAGAGGGAACACCGGCAGAGATGTTGGAGAAAATTGCCTTAAACCGTGGCTGTATCAAAAAAGGAAATGAAGTAGATTATGCCAAAGCCGCTGCACTGGTGCTGGATGAATTCCGTACTGGAAAGCTCGGTAAAATTTCACTTGAAAAACCGGAAGTGGAAGCATAAGATAAAAATAAGAATAGGAATCAAAAAGAGTTGGAGCAAGACGGAGATATGAAGGAAGAAGAACACGGCAAAAGAGGAAAGGCGGTAAGGGAAAGTGTCAGTTTCATACTATATCTCATTGTGATTGTGGTACTGACATTTTTGATGATACGTTATGTTGGACAGCGGACCAGAGTGGATGGTTCGTCCATGGAAAATACCCTTACCAATGGAGATAATCTGATTGTAGATAAGATATCCTATCGGTTTCATGAACCGGAACGTTTTGATATTATTGTATTTCCGTATCAGTATAAGGAAGACACTTATTTTATCAAACGGATTATCGGAATGCCGGGAGAAACGGTACAGATTACCGATAAGGGAGAGATATTGATTAACGGAGAAGAACTGGTAGAATCTTATGGAAGAGAGGTTATTAAAGACCCGGGACTTGCATCAGACCCGATTACATTAGGTGAGGATGAATATTTTGTGATGGGAGATAACCGCAATTACAGCAAGGACAGCAGGTTCCCGGATGTTGGAAATATCAAGCGGGCGGATATCATAGGAAAAGCATGGCTTAGAATCTATCCATTTGATAAAATTGGATTTATCCGGCATCAGTAATAAAAACGAAAGAGCAGTCAGAGGATAAAGTGATTATGGCAGAAGAGAAGAAAATCGGAGCAATCAAAGAAGAGTTACAGGCAGCAGAAGACAGTATGCTGCCTGATTTTATAGCAAGATATGAAAAAGATGAACGAAGCGGCGTAAAGACCCTTGTGGAAAAAGCACGAAAGCGGATACAGAAGCTTGAGACAGAGTATGCCCGGATTGAAAATCTGAAAAAGTATGAAAAAGAATATGCGGATGCCGGTTATATCTGCGGTATAGATGAAGTGGGAAGAGGTCCGCTGGCGGGGCCGGTTGTGGCAGGAGCTGTGATTCTGCCAAAGGATTGTGACATTTTATATATCAATGATTCCAAGAAACTCAGTGCATCCATGCGTGAAAAACTCTATGATGAAATTATGGAGAAGGCAGTGGCAACAGGAATTGGAATGGTAGGTCCGGGGCGGATTGATGAAATTAATATTTTGCAGGCTACTTATGAAGCTATGCGGCAGGCTATAACGAATTTGAAAGTAAAACCCGATATATTATTAAATGATGCGGTGACAATACCGGGAGTAGATATCCGTCAGGTTCCGATTATCAAAGGAGATGCAAAGAGCATTTCCATTGGAGCAGCCAGTATCATTGCAAAGGTAACAAGGGATCGCATGATGGAAGAATATGCGAAAATTATGCCGGAATATGGATTTGCGGATAACAAGGGTTATGGCTCCGCAGCCCATATTGCAGCAATCAAAGAATATGGACCAACACCAATTCACCGGAGAACCTTTATTAAGAATTTTTACAGTGAATAATTCCAAAGAAATTGGCAATGCAGAGTGGAGTGATTGATATGCAGATTTCAGACATGTTAGCACAATACAACAGAAGTTCGGCTACCGGAGCTACAGCAACAGCCCCGCAGCAAGGGGTTCAGCAGCTGGTATCAGCCGTACGGGAAATGACGGTAGGAAATGTATTTGAAGGAACCGTAAATGATATCAAAAACGGAACGGTTACGCTTGGACTGGCAAATGGTCAGACTGTTCAGGCGAGAATAGCAGCAGGCGTACAGTTAGCCGTTGGTCAGGCGATGTTTTTCCAGGTGAAATCCAATGATGGAACTACCGTTGAAATTCGACCTTATACCAATGGAAATCTCAATAATCCGACGTTGTTAAAGGCACTGGATGCAGCAGGCATTCCGGCAGAACCAAGAATGATAGATATGGTCAATTCCATGATGGAAGAGCAGATGTCCATTGGCAGGGAAAGCCTTATGGATATGGCACGCAGTATTTCTGCATATCCGGATGCGGATATTAAGTCACTGGTATTGATGCATAAGCTTGACATTCCGATGTCAGAAGAATTTATCCGGCAGTTTGAAAATTATAAATCTGATCAGGCGGCAATCACTTCACAGTTTGATGATGTCTTGGAAAGCATCGGAAAATTATATCAGAACGAAAACCTTTCCGAGACAGAGGCATTGGAACTGGGAAGCCGAATCTATCAGGTGTTGAAGCAGGATGGTTCTTTGGATATGTCTGTAATTGTAAAAGAGGGAGTACAGAAAGGAAGCTGGAGTCCGGTGGAACTTCAGGAAGGAGCCATACTGGAAGGAGCGTCAGAATTTGCTGCCACAGAAATCACAGGAACGGAATTAGCAGAAGCTGAAACGATAGCAGGATCCATAGAAGAAACATTAGATGGCGTGCAGTATTATGCCAGGGGCAGTGTCGGCGCATTGTTTACAGAGGGGCAGATGAAGGATTTTTCAAATCTTCTGAAAGAATTTCCACAGCTTGCAGGCAGTAAATTATTTACCGCAGAGGGGACTTTAAACGGAAATCTTTCTACAGGTGCATTTCTAAAAGAACTGCATCAGGCACTGGATGAGATAATGGGTTTAACCGGAGGTTCTGCAAAGAAACTGTTTTCCAGTAAAGAGTATCAGAAAGTGCTGGAATATGAGGTAAAACAGCAGTGGACACTAAAACCGGAAGAAATCAAAGGGGATGCTGTTAAGCATCTTTATGAGAAGATGGAAAATCAGATGCAGAAGATGCAGGAGCTGGTGCAGGAATCTGGTCAGAGCAATACTTCCCTTGCGAAAGCAGTAAGTAATCTGCAGGGGAATATTGAATTTATGAATCAGATTAATAATGCCTATCATTATGTGCAGATTCCCCTTCGGATGTCAAATCAGAATACCCACGGAGATTTATTTGTCTATACTAATAAGAGTGGTGTGGACAGACCGGATGGCGAACTGAGTGCTTTTTTACATCTTGATATGGATAACCTTGGTGCAACGGATGTGTCTGTGCGGATGAAGGATAGAAAGGTGCATACGAATTTTTATCTGGAGGATGAGAAATCCTATGATTTAATCGAAGAACATATGGCTGAGCTGATGCAGCGGCTGCAGGAGAAAGGATATTCCTGTACGGTACAGGTGGAGAACCAGTCCGGAAAGAAAAATCTGGTTGAAGATTTTATGCAGCAGGAGCATCCGTCAGTCGGAATCCTGCATCGGTATTCCTTTGATATGAGGGCGTAATTTATGAAAAATGGAATCTGGCATCCGGCAGACTTTGATGGGAAAAATGCCGGAGAAGCGAAAACAAAAGAAAAAGAGAAAACAAAAGAAAAAACAGCAGTTGCCATCGCATATGAGCCGGGAGAGAGGGCACCAAAGATACTGGCAACCGGTAAGGGGTATCTTGCGGATAAAATTATTGAGAAAGCCAAAGAGGAAGACGTTCCGCTGTATCAGGATAATCAGCTGGCAAATACCTTATCCAGGCTTGAAATTGGAGATATGATTCCGCCGGAATTATATGAAGTAGTGGCAGAGATACTTGTCTTTGTCGATGATATGGATAAGCTGCGCAGTAAATTGGAATAAAAATAGCTGTAACGGCAAACGGGATAGTGGAAATCCAAATAGCAGGAATAACAGAAAGGGGAGCAGGGATGGAAAATAAACGCAGCATGGGCAGTGAGTATGAAAAAAAGGCGGCAGAGTATTTAAAGGCATCCGGCTGCAGCATCTGTGAGATGAATTACCGCTGCAGGTTCGGAGAAATTGATATGATTGCAAGAGATGGAAAATATCTTGTTTTTGCAGAAGTAAAATACCGCAGTGATACCGGAAAGGGACTTCCACAGGAAGCGGTAGATTACCGCAAACAAAGGAAAATATCAAGAGTGGCAGATTATTACCTGATGTGTAAACATATGATGGGACTGCCCTGCAGGTTTGATGTGATTGCAATATTAGGAGAGGACATACAGTGGCTGAAGGATGCTTTCCCCTATATAGAGCCTTATTAGTGACAGATGAGACTTGATACAGGAAAAAGAATGCTGGAGAATTGAACCAGTTACAGCATGGAATCCGTTACAGCATGGAGTTGGAACTGGAAAAATAAGAACAGGAAAAGAAAAATGACAGAATTTCAGATAAAAGAGGATGGACGAACCATGATACCGTCCGTATTTTCCCATGCGGGGAAAAAAGAATTAGTGTTACTGCAGTATCCACAGTTGCAGGCACTTGATATGGTAAAACACTGCTTTACCACAAGAATGGGTGGAGTAAGTAAGAATGAATTTTCTTCGCTGGATTTAAGCTTTAACCGTGGAGATGACATAGAGGCAGTAAAGGAAAATTTCCGCAGGGTAGCTGAGGCAATGGAAGTTCCAGCAGGGCAGGTTGTCTGCTCTGACCAGACCCATACCACCAATGTAAGAAAAGTAACAGCAGAGGATGCAGGAAGCGGACTGACAAAGGAACGGCCGTATCATGATGTGGATGGATTGATTACCGATGTGCCGGGGCTGATGCTTGCAACCTTTTATGCAGACTGTGTGCCGCTTTACTTTGTGGATACAAAGCATAAGGCAATCGGACTGAGCCATTCCGGCTGGAGGGGCACGGTTAACAGAATGGGAAGAGCCACGCTGAAAGCAATGGCAGAAGCATATGGAACAGTACCGGAGGATGTATGGTGTGCGATAGGCCCATCTATCTGCCAGGACTGTTATGAAGTAAGTGAAGATGTGGCACTGGAATTTGAGCAGGAGTTTTCCGGTCATGGCAGTGAAATTATGTACCGGAAAGAAAATGGAAAGTATCAGTTAAATCTCTGGAAAGCCAATGAAAGAGTGCTTTTAGATGCGGGAATCCTGCCGGAAAAACTAATCTTGCCGAATGTGTGTACCTGTTGTAACAGTGAACTGTTGTTTTCGCACAGAGCAAGCCATGGAAGAAGAGGAAATCTTGGGGCATTTTTGTGCATTAAATAGAAAAATGTCAAAAAATGAAAAATTTTTTTGTTCACAAAGCAAACATGTGATATAATTAGGATAAATAATTTAGGAGGGCAGAAATATGCAGTTGAATGAGATATTTAATGCAGAAGATATAGAGGTACTTTTTGCACAATGGGAAAATGTAACAGGAGTAAAACCATTACTTCTGGATTCTGATGGAAGTGTAGCAATCGGGGAAGGTGAAGCATCTGAATACAGAGATGTGATCAAAGCCGGAATTGAAATTGCTGGATATCTTTCTTATGCGAAGAAGGAAGACGCAGAGGATGAAAACGAAGCTAAATCTAAGATAGCAGCTCTGACTATCGTTCTGACACAGCTTGCAGCATCTGAAGCGAAGAGAATGGATGAAGAGAAGAAGAATTCTGATATTCATGAGAATGTACAGAAGACCTCAGAATACATCCAGAAGATTAATGATATTACTAAACAGCTGGACAAGATTGAAAAGAACCAGAAGATTCTTGCATTAAACGCTTCTATTGAGGCTGCTCGTGCAGGAGAGGCTGGAAAAGGATTCGCAATTGTTGCAACCAATGTATCTGCGCTGGCTACAGACTTTGGTAATAACAACCGCGAAATCAAAGATGAATTACAGAAGTTAAATGAAGTAATTGCAGCAATAGAGAAATGTGAATAATATTTCCTGATGAAAGGAAGATAGAATCGTGTAAAAAGACGGAATCAGTGCAAACTGGTTTCGCTTTTTTGCTTTACAGGAAAATTGCTTTCCTGTAAAGTAAAAAACGCTCCGCGAGCAGCATTAAGGAATTATTAATAAAATCATACAGATATTTTTCTTGTGTCTCATCTGCTGGGATGTTATAGTGTGCGTATCAATTGAAGTAATACGGATAATACACCTACGATATTCCAAAAGGAGGAAGCGAAGTGATACAGCTTAATTACAGGGATGCAAAGCCTATTTACGAACAGATTAAAGATGGAATGCGTCATCTTGTGATTTCCAATGCATTGACAGCGGATGAAAAACTGCCATCTGTGCGTGAACTGGCAGCAACACTGGCAATTAATCCGAATACCATCCAGCGGGCATACCGGGATCTGGAGAAAGAAGGATATGTCTATACCATTTCCGGGAAAGGCACATTTGTGGCTTCCCAGAAGCATGTAAAGGATGCAAGAACTGTGGAATTAAAAGGACATTTTGATGAAATTGTATCAGAATTACTGTATCTGGCAGTAGAGCCGGAGCAGTTAAAACATCGGATAACGGAACTGGAAGGAGGAGAATATATTCATGATACGGGTAAATAATGTAGTGAAAACATTTGGAGATTTCCGGGCGTTAGACGGTGTAAACCTGCATGTAAAGGATGGGGCAATTTATGGACTGGTAGGACCAAACGGAGCCGGGAAATCTACGATAATAAGACATATTACCGGAATCTATAAGCCGGATGCCGGCAACATAGAAATAGCCGGGATGCCGGTGTATGAGAATCCTCAGGCAAAGGCCAGATTTGCATATATTCCGGATGATCTTTTCTATTTCCAGCAGGCAGATGTCATGGAAATGAAACGCTTTTATAAGGGAATCTATAAGACTTTTGATGAAGATTTGTTTTTCCGGATCCGGGATGCATTTTCCAACATTGATCCGAAGATGACCATTCGGAGAATGTCAAAGGGAATGCAGAAGCAGGCGGCTTTCTGGCTGGCAATCAGCTGCAGACCGGAGCTTATGATTTTAGATGAGCCGGTAGATGGACTAGACCCGGTAATGAGAAGGCAGATCTGGAGCATTATCATGTCTGATGTGGCAGAACATGGAACTACGGTGTTAGTATCTTCCCATAACTTAAGAGAGCTGGAGGATGTCTGTGACCATGTGGGCATTATGCATCATGGAAAAGTAATGTTAGAACGTTCCTTAAGCGAACTACAGGGAAGTGTCTGTAAGATTCAGGTGGCATATCAGGAAAGAATGCCGAAGCTTCCGGCTGATTTTGAAGTGTTACATATGTCCAGTACAGGAAGGGTATATACCATGATTGTAAAAGGCAATCCCAAAGAGGCAAAGCTGCGGTTAGAACAGACTTCGCCGATGCTGATTGATGTGCTGCCTCTGACATTGGAAGAAATTTTTATTTACGAATTAGGAGGTGCGGATTATGCGGTCAAAGACATCTTACTTTAATAAGACGGTATTTTGGAAAAATATTACGCATTTCTGGCCTGTCTGGCTGATTTATACGATATTGCTGCTATGTATGGTTCCTCTGCGGCTGTTAGTGAATTCCGGGATTTCTTATGAAGGTTATTCAGCACAGGAAATTAAAGAAATAAAAATGAATAATTTTATGCAGATTCTGTTTTCAGATGGAAGCGGTGCGCTTATTGCACTCCTTAGTCTGGCAATTGGAATTATTGCAGCAATGGCAGTATTTTATTATCTTTATAATAACAGAAGCTCACATCTGTTTCATTCACTGCCATTGAAAAGAACAGAACTTTTTATCAGTAATTTCCTGTCAGGATTCTGCATGATTGTGGTTCCTGTACTATTGGCGTTTATTATTGGAACAGTATGCTGCATTATGCAGGGAATTACAAGTCTGCAGTATCTGCTGGCGTGGGCACTGATGCTGACGGGAGAGGGCTTTTTCTTCTACAGTATGGCAATTTTCGTTGGCATGTTTACCGGTCAGTTATTGGCAATGCCGGTATTTACGATTATTCTGAACGTATTATATATAGGATGCCGCTATGTGATTACATGTATGATTAGTACAATTGGCTATGGTATGGCGAATTCTTATGCTGACCGTATGAATAGTATTTTATCACCGGTGATATATCTTTCAAATAAGGTGGGAGTAGAGTATGACTATTTAGAGGACAGGATAGAATACCATATGCTTGGCCTTTCGGTTGTAGGAATCTATGTACTGGTGGGTGTGGTGCTGATAGTGATATCCTGTCTGCTTTATCAGAAACGTAAACTGGAAACCACGGGAGATGTGCTTACAATTCCGGCAACCCGCCCGGTGTTCCGCTGGGGAATGGCTTTTTGTATGGCTTTTCTTACTGCAATTCTGCTGAGCGGACTGTTTGGCGTGCTGGTACATACATCACTGGGCAATTTCCTGATGGTTTTATTTACAACATTGATTGCAGGTTTTCTGGCATTTTTCATTGCGGAAATGATTTTGACGAAGAAGCTGCGTGTAGTGACCAAAAAGAGATTATTAGAATGCGGCGTCATGTTAGGAATTTCCGTCGTATTTCTTTTTTGCATCAAATGGAATGCTTTCGGACTGGAAAATAAAATCCCGGATAAGAAGGAAATTGTCGCAGCAAATATTAACTGCTATTTTGATATAGAAGAAAATTCAGAAAGCGGAATTGATGAAATTATGAGTATTCATCAGCAGATTATTGATTCAAAGAAGGAATTTCAGGCATATCAGGGCTCGTCTGATTTAGATAAGGCATTGCAGTGGGTGGAGATTGATTATCAGCTTGCGGACGGAAGCGTTATGGTAAGAAGCTATGATGTACCGGCTGCTAAAAATTATTATGAAAATGCAGATTCGGTTGTTTCAAGAATCTATGCTATGTCTATGGATCCGGAGAATTATCTCAAGGGGAATCTGATGGTGAATTATGATGACCCGAATAATCATATTATTTCAATGGAGTTTGATACCTATGACCAGAATTTAGAATATGGCAGCATTAATATACCTGATGAGCGGGCGCAGGAAATATATGATGCTTATCTTAAGGACATCCGGGCAGGACATATTTATCTGAATACAGTAAATGATAACTACTATAAACATACGTATATCAATGGACTGTATCTGCATGTCTATAACAGTCAGGGAATCCAGCTTACCAGGAGAGAACAACGGATGTGGGGAATGGAAAACAGTAAAGATTATTATTTGAATTTGAATTTGAATGATCGTTGTGTATACACGATTAACAAACTGCTGGAGTTACATATCATTGAGTCGGAGGATGAACTGATGACGTCACAGGAAATGGAAGACAGAAGCATGAGTATGGAGCAGGAATAAATGGAAGGGTGGAATAACTGTTGTTATTCTGCCCTTTTTATTGTAAACTAAAGAGGTATTATAATATAGAAAGATTGAGAAAATAATTTATGCATACAAAGAAACATGTCATCAGTGGAGTTAAACCGGACAGCATTGCCATGGAGCTTGAGCTGGAGCCGGGAGATGAGCTAATTTCCATTAATGGCAAAGAAATAGAAGATGTATTTGACTATCAGTTCCTGACAGAGGACGAGTATCTTCTGGTGGTAGTAAGAAAGAATAATGGCGAAGAGTGGGAACTGGAAATTGAAAAAGATTATGATGAAGACCTTGGAATCGAATTTGAAAACGGACTGATGGACGATTACAAATCCTGTTCCAATAAGTGTATGTTCTGTTTTATTGACCAGATGCCGCCGGGCATGCGTGAGACACTTTATTTTAAAGATGATGACTCCAGACTTTCCTTCTTACAGGGGAATTATGTAACGCTGACCAATATGAAGGATAAGGATATTGAACGTATCATATACTACAATCTTGGACCGATTAATGTGTCGGTGCATACCACGAATCCGAAGCTTCGCTGTACCATGTTGCACAACCGTTTCGCTGGAGAAGCCTTAAAGAAAATCAAACGCTTATCAGATGCCGGAATTGAAATGAATGGACAGGTTGTACTCTGCAAGGGCGTCAATGATGGCGAAGAGTTAGAGCGGACTATCCGTGACCTGACAGAGTATATTCCAAACATGCAGAGTCTTTCTATTGTACCGGTCGGCCTGACAAAATACCGGGAGGGCTTATATCCCTTGGAAGCTTTTGAAAAAGAGGATGCAGGAAAAGTCTTAGAGCAGATTCACCGCTGGCAGGATTATTGCATGGAGCATTTCGGTACACACTTTGTGCATGGAGGAGACGAGTGGTATCTTCTGGCAGAGCAGCCTCTTCCGTCCGCAGAAAATTATGATGGATATATCCAGCTGGAAAATGGCGTGGGAATGATTACACTGCTGCGGGATGAATTCCGGGAGGCACTTGCAGCAGAAAAAGGTGATGCCAATCTGAAAAGGACAGTTACGCTGGTAACCGGAAAGCTGGCAGGACCGATTTTGGAGGAACTGACAGGAGAAATGAAGGAGAAGTTTCCAAATGTAAAGATACGGGTCCGCGTGATCCGAAACGATTTCTTCGGAGAACGGATTACCGTTGCAGGACTTCTGACCGGACAGGATATTATCGCACAGCTTAAGGACGAAGATTTGGGAGATGAGATACTGCTGCCATGCAATGTATTGCGTATGGGAGAAGATGTTTTCTTAGATGACATCACATTGACGGAGCTGAAAAGAACTTTACAAGTACAGGCAGATATTGTAAAATCAAGCGGGCAGGATTTGCTGAATGCAGTCCTTGGAAGGAGACAGAATGAGTAAACCAGTAGTAGCTATTGTAGGCAGACCAAACGTAGGAAAATCAACACTTTTTAACGTGTTGGCAGGTGAAAGAATTTCTATCGTACAGGATACTCCGGGTGTAACCCGTGACCGTATATATGCCGAAGTATCCTGGCTTGACTATAACTTTACCTTAATTGATACCGGCGGTATTGAGCCGGACAGCGGAGATATTATTTTATCCCAGATGCGGGAGCAGGCACAGATAGCCATTGATACCGCAGATGTCATTATTTTTATTACGGATGTAAGACAGGGGCTTGTAGATGCAGACCAGAAAGTAGCTGACATGCTGCGCCGCTCCAGGAAGCCGGTTATTCTTGCAGTAAATAAAGTAGATGATTTTAAAAAATATATGCCGGATGTTTATGAATTTTATAATCTTGGAATTGGTGACCCGGTTCCGGTATCTGCAGCATCCAGACTTGGAATCGGTGATTTGTTAGATGAAGTGGCAAAGCATTTTACCCAGGAAATGTTAGAAGAAGCAGAAGATGACAGACCGCGTATTGCCATTGTAGGTAAGCCGAACGTAGGTAAGTCATCACTGATTAACAAGCTGACCGGTGAAAACCGTGTGATTGTTTCTGATATTGCCGGAACTACAAGAGATGCCATTGATACCGATATAAAATATAATGGCAGAGAATATGTATTTATTGATACGGCAGGACTCCGGAGAAAGAATAAGATTAAAGAAGAATTAGAGCGTTACAGTATCATCCGGGCAGTAACAGCAGTGGAACGTGCAGATGTGGTCATTATTGTAATTGATGCTACAGAAGGCGTAACGGAGCAGGATGCCAAGATTGCCGGAATTGCCCATGAAAGAGGCAAAGGAATTATCATTGCAGTGAATAAATGGGATGCCATTGAAAAGGATGATAAGACCATTTATAAGCATACAGAGAAAATCCGTCAGATTTTAAGCTTCATGCCATATGCAGAGATTTTATTTATTTCAGCCAAGACCGGACAGCGTACCGGCAGGATTTTTGAGACCATTGATGTAGTGCTTGAAAATAACAGCATGCGTGTGGCAACCGGTGTATTAAATGAGATTATGGCAGAGGCAGTTGCCATGCAGCAGCCACCGACCGATAAGGGAAAACGCTTAAAATTATATTATATTACACAGGCAGCGGTAAAACCGCCAACTTTTGTTATCTTTGTAAATGACAAGAACCTGATGCATTTTTCCTATACAAGATATCTGGAAAATAAGATTCGGGAAGCATTTGGCTTTAAGGGTACTTCCCTGAAATTCATTATAAGGGAAAGAAAGGAAGATTAATAAAATGTTATTCGGACGTGTAATATCAGTAGGAATCGGATATTTATGCGGTATGTTCTTATCCGGCTTCTTATATGGAAAGAAAGAAAATGTGGATTTACGTAAGGTGGGCAGTGGAAATGTAGGAACTACCAACACCATGCGTAACCTCGGCGTGAAGGCAGGCATTCTTACCTTGATTGGTGATGTGTGCAAGGTATTTATGGCAATGGTCATTGTATGGCTCATTTTCCGGAACCGTTATCCGGACAGTGTGAAGGTCTTAGAGCTTTATGCTGGTGTGGGCTGCATCTTAGGTCATGATTTTCCGGCTTATATGAAATTTAAAGGCGGAAAGGGAATTGCCTGTACCGGTGGTCTTCTGATTGGCTTCTGTCCGCTGGCAGTGCCAATAAGCCTTGGAATTTTTATTCTCGTGGTAGCAATCACACGGTATGTTTCCCTGGGTTCCATACTTGGTGTAATCAGTCTTGAAATACAGATTGTCGTATTTGGCCAGATGGGACTGCTTTCCGTACCGGAGCAGTATCTGACGGAGGTGTATATTGTATTCGGTTTTGTGGCGGGACTGGCAATCATTTTACATCATGCCAACATCGGAAGACTTCTTAAGGGAACCGAGAACAAATTCAGTTTCCATTCAAAGAAACAGGAAGCATAGGAAAGGAAAAAACAAATGTCTGATATCAGTATCATTGGAGCCGGAAGCTGGGGAACTGCTTTATCGGTGGTATTACATAAAAACGGTCATAAGATTACAATCTGGTCTGCACTTGCACCGGAAATTGAAATGTTAAAGGAAAAGCATGAGCAGGCAGAAAAACTTCCGGGCGTTATTTTACCGGATGATATTATGTTCACAACAGATTTAAAAGAAGCAATCGGGGGAAAAGACATGCTCGTCTTAGCAGTGCCTTCTCCATTTACCAGAAGCACAGCAAAAGCAATGAGCCCGTTCGTAGCAGAGGGACAGCTTATTGTCAGCGTGGCAAAGGGAATTGAAGAGAATACGTTAATGACTTTATCTGAAATTATTATGGAAGAGATTCCACAATGTGAGGTGGCGGTTTTATGTGGACCAAGCCATGCGGAAGAAGTAGGAAAAGAAATTCCGACCAGTCTGGTAGCAGGAGCAAAGAAGCGTGCCACAGCAGAACTGGTCCAGAACACCTTTATGAGTGAAGTATTACGTGTTTATACCAGCCCGGATGTACTGGGGATGGAAATCGGAGCATCCTTAAAGAATGTCATTGCACTGGCAGCAGGTATGGCAGACGGACTTGGTTATGGAGATAATACCAAGGCAGCACTCATAACCCGTGGAATATCCGAGATGGGAAGACTTGCCCTTGCCATGGGAGCGAAATATGAGACCTTAAGCGGACTGACCGGAATGGGTGATTTAATCGTAACCTGTGCCAGCAAGCACAGCAGAAACCGTCGTGCCGGATATCTGATGGGACAGGGATATACCATGCAGCAGGCAATGGATGAAGTAAAGATGGTAGTTGAGGGTGTCTATTCTGCCAAAGCAGCAATTGCTTTAGCGAAGAAATATCATGTAGATATGCCGATTATTGAACAGGTCAATGAAGTATTATTTGAAGATAAACCTGCGAAAGATGCAGTAAAAGAACTGATGCTCAGAGATAAAAAGGTAGAGCATGACGACCTGGAATGGCAGTAGGAGAAAAGGAGTTTTTAGCAGAATGGAAAAGATTCGTATCAAATATTTTACAGATAAAATCGAAAAGCTTACATATATCGATGGCAAATCTGACTGGATTGATCTTCGTGCATCCGAAGAAGTCGAAATGAAAGCAGGAGAATTTAAACTGATTCCTCTTGGTGTGGCAATGGAGCTGCCAAAGGGATATGAAGCACACATTATGCCAAGAAGTTCTTCTTATAAGAATTTCGGAATTATTCAGGCAAACAGCTGTGGAATCGTAGACGGTTCCTACTGTGGAGACAATGATATGTGGAGACTGCCTGCAATTGCAATGCGTGATACCGTGATTCATGTTAATGACCGTATCGCACAGTTCCGTATTGTAGAGAATCAGCCGCAGATTCATTTTGAAGAAGTAGAAAGCCTGGGCAACCAGGACAGAGGTGGTTTCGGAAGTACCGGAATCCAGTAAATTATCAAACAGGGGGTAAATCAAATGGAAGAACGTATGGTCAAATTTTATTCAAAGGAAAACAACAATCTTGCATTACATGCAATACCGGGGCATTTTGCCACCAGTCATTCGCACATCAATTACTATATTGATGTAACCAGTATGAAAGCCCGCGTGAAAGAGGCAAAAGAAGCTGTAAAAGTGCTTTACCAGAAGACCGGTAATCCATCCTATGTAGATACCGTTGTATGTATGGACAGAACAGAAATGATTGGCGGATTTTTAGCAGAGCGTTTTGAACAGGGAGATTTTATGTCAACCAATCTGCATGAGACTATTTATGTTATTTCTCCGGAGATGAACAGCAGCGGTCAGATGATTTTCCGTGATAATACCAAAAATATGATTACCGGAAAACATATCGTGCTTTTGCTGGATACAACAACAACCGGTGAGACAATCAGAAGATGCTTAGAGTGCATCCGGTATTACGGTGGAATTATTGAAGATGTAGTAGCAATCTTCTCCACTGTTAAGGAAGTAGACGGTCACAGAGTAGAAAGTCTCTTTACCGAGAAAGATGTACCAGGCTATCAGGCATATGAGCAGCATGACTGTCCGTATTGTGCAAAAGGCATGAAGTTAGAGGCCATGGTAAATGGTTACGGATACTCTAAATTATAAAGAAAAGATAAACATTTTCTAAAATGAAAACCCATTTCTTTCGTCGGATTGTACAAGAAAGAGATGGGTTTTCGTCACTCTGACGAAGAGATAAAAAAATGCACAGAATATCAGTCAGAACATACAAAAAAAAGAAAAATCTTTGTGGAATCCTCGCATAGCCAAAGTGAACAATATCCTGTATGATAAGGACAGTTAAAAACGAACAAAACATTAGGAGGTTAAACCAATGGCAAGTTTATCATTAAAAAACATTTGTAAAGTATATCCAAACGGCTTTGAAGCTGTTAAGGATTTCAACCTTGAAGTAGCAGATAAGGAATTCATCATCTTCGTAGGACCATCTGGATGTGGTAAATCTACTACACTTCGTATGATTGCAGGTCTTGAGGAGATTTCTTCCGGAGAATTATACATCGACGGAAAACTCGTTAACGACGTAGAGCCAAAAGACAGAGATATCGCAATGGTATTCCAGAACTACGCTCTGTATCCACATATGACTGTATTTGACAATATGGCATTCGGATTAAAATTAAGAAAAGTTCCGAAGGATGAAATCAAGAGAAAAGTTGAAGAAGCAGCTAAGATTCTTGACCTTGAGAAATTATTAGACCGTAAACCAAAGGCTCTTTCCGGTGGACAGAGACAGCGTGTTGCTATGGGTCGTGCAATCGTTCGTAATCCTAAGGTATTCCTTATGGACGAGCCTTTATCAAACCTGGATGCAAAATTAAGAGTACAGATGCGTTCTGAGATTTCTGCTCTGCATCATAGATTAGGTGCTACAATCATCTATGTAACACATGACCAGACAGAGGCTATGACATTAGGAACCAGAATCGTTGTATTAAAAGATGGTGTTATCATGCAGGTTGATTCTCCACAGAAATTATACAATGAGCCAGATAACTTATTTGTAGCTGGATTCATCGGATCCCCACAGATGAACTTCGTAGATGCTAAATGTAATATTGAAGGAGAGAAAGTTTCCCTTACATTTGACAATACAACTGTTGTATTACCACCAGCAAAAGCTAAGAAATTAATCGAAGGCAACTACAACGGAAAAACAGTTGTTATGGGTGTCAGACCAGAAGATATCGATGATTCCCAGATTACAATCGAAACCTTCAAAGACAGCATCATTGAGACAGATGTAACCGGATATGAGTTACTTGGTTCTGAAGTATTATTATACTTCGAAGCTGCAGGAGTTCAGATGACAGCTAAGGTTGATTCCAGAACACCGGCTCGTTTAGGCGACCATATCAAACTTGCTATCGATCCTGAGAAGGTTCATGTATTCGACAAAGAGACTGAATTGACAATTACTAACTAATTCGGTACAATCGAACTGAATATAGTGCAATAACCCGGGTGCTATATGCATCCGGGTGTTTTACTTTACAGGAAAGTAATTTCCTGTAAAGTAAAACACGCTCCGCGAGGATGCGCACTGCGGCGTATAAGGTAGATGTCGCAAGCGACCGCCGCAGGCGCGAGAATGTGCCAAGGCACATTCTTTGTTCTCAGTAAAAGTCTTTTCTCACATTATATATAAGTAAGGAGTGCGCAGAATGCTTTCAAATCATAAGCTACAGACAACATTAGAAGAAATCAGTGATATATCCAAAATCGGACTTGCCCTTTATGACGAAAACGGGAAGCAGGTTGCAGCAACATTTCAGATTGAAACAGATATGCGTGCAGAGGTTGTGAATTTTGCAGCATCCATGGCAGAAAGCCAGATGTTGACGGGCTATCATTTCTTTAAAGTAATTGCAGAACAGGAAGTAGAATATATTCTTCTGGCACGTTCCACTAATGATGAAGCATATATGGTGGGAAGACTTGCAGTATGCCAGATTCGGAATCTGATTGCCTCTAACCGGGAACAGTCGGATAAGAACAATTTTATGCAGAATATCCTTCTTGGAAATATGCTGGTTGTAGATATGTATAATAAAGCAAAGAAGCTGCATATTGAGCAGGCAAAGCGTCTGGTTTATGTCATAGAAGTGGATGGCAGAAAAGATTCTGTTATTGTAGAAATGGTGAAGAATCTTTTTGCAGACCGCAACCGGGATTTTGTGACAGAGTTAGACGAGCAGAACATTATCCTGATTAAGGATGCAACAGATTTGAAAACAGAAGAGGAAACACTGAATCTGGCGAAAACAATTGTAGACAATCTGCATGCAGAAGCGATGGTGCGTGTCCGCGTGGGTTATGGCAATACGGTAAATACCCTGCAGGATATTGCCAAATCTTATCAGGAAGCCAAGATGGCACTGGAAGTAGGAAGAATCTTTAATGTAGAAGAGGAAACCATTTCCTACGGAAAGCTTGGCATCGGCAGACTGATTTACCAGCTTCCGATGAGCCTTTGCGAAATGTTTATCAAAGAGATTTTTGGTGAGCGGAATATTGATTTAGATGATGAAACGATGGTGACAATCCAGAAATTTTTTGAGAACAGCCTGAATATTTCAGAAACAGCAAGGCAGCTATACATCCACCGGAATACGCTGGTATACCGTTTAGAACGTCTGGAAAAGATGATTGGACTTGATATCCGCAAATTCGAGGATGCCATGACTTTTAAGATTGCCATGATGGTCATTGCACATATGGATTACCAGAATTAGCTGCCAGGTTTTGCAGAACCATGAAAATTCAATTATGTAAATTATATGGGACAGTACCAATCGGTGCTGTCCTTTTTTCGAAAAAATTATCATGCGGAAATTGTGTAAAATGAATTGTAAAAATGAGCTTCAATACAGAAATTAGTTAAAATGCACAAAAAAGAATTTCTTTTTTAGTTTATTTGCGGATAGCGAAAGTAAAAAAATTAGAATATAATTAATTATCGAAAAACTGCGAAAACGTATTCAGAGGGAAAACGTAATCGCAGGAAAATATAAAATGAAACGACGAAAAGGAGAGGGAAAGATGAGAAAGTTAAAAGAACGCTTTCACAGGAAACATGGTATTGTAAGCAGAATCTTCAGTATGATACTTGCACTTGCCATGATTGTGACCATGGTTCCGGCAATCGGTGGTGCAACCACTGCATATGCTGCGAGCCCGACAATCCGGTTGTACCTGGACAAACCAAGTACATGGAATACACCGGTTGTCAATGTCTGGGCTGCCGGTGCTACGGTAGATAACCATGGCGCAGGGAATGCCGCCATTTCACAATGGGGGAATCAGGAAAAACCAAAGCTTGCATATGAGGAAAGTTCTGGACTCTATTATGTAGATGTACAGAGCAGTGAGTGGACAGGTTTTCAGTTTGTTGATGCAGGTTCTACTGAGAAGGCTGCACCGGAGATAAAGACAGAAGGAGCTGCAATTGAGCAGATTAAGACTTTTACTTCTGATACAAGCATTTATTGTTTATTGGATGATAAGGGAAAATATCAGTGGTATAAGGATTCTTCAAAGAATGAAACATTGATTCCAGAGTCTGTACCAACAGAATGTGATCTGACTATTAATTATAAGAGCACATTAGGCAATGATGTTGCTGCATATATATATCATGAGACCAATAAGCCGGCAGGTGAATGGCCGGGAAAAACCATGACTGCAGCAGAAGGTCATGAAGGCTGGTATACAATGCATCTGACATTAGATAACAGCACAGATTATGATCTCATTTTAAATGATGATGGACATGGAAACCAGTTAGACGGAGTAACACTTTCTACAAAAGGAAAGGCAGAAGCAGAGTACTGGTTCGATGGTTCTTTGTCAGAGACAAAACCTGCTGATTGGAAATATGTTACAACCATTCATTATCTTGCATCAGGAATGGGAAGCACTATTTACAATCATATGTGGGGAGCAGATGCCTCTGCAACAGGAGCCGGTGTTGGAAAAGAATGGCCGGGCGGACAGATTTCAGAAAATGCTGACCATTCAGGATGGTATGATGTAGTATATACACAGGATGTAAAACAGAATTTCAGCTGCATTTTCAATAATAACAGTGGGGCACAGACGGATAATATTGATGTCTCTGTAACATCAACAAGTACTGAGCTCTGGGTTACCGGAACCAAAGCTGGTGGTGATACAACTGTATATAAAACAGCACCGGACAGCTGGGAGGCACCGGTTCCAGACCATACATTTACAATGTATTATTACAATGAAGATTTATCAACAGACACAGACATGGGAAAAGTTGATATGTGGATGTGGAATGCCGGATTAAATGGATCATATGTTTTTGATGAAACAGAATATGATGCTGCAAATAATGTGACATGGTTTAAAAAGACCATTACAGTTGCCGGCAGTAATGTGGGAAAAACAGTAGGATTAAAGGCACGTTATGACATAACACAGGGATGGGATGGCGGCTCTGATACCGCAGACCGTTCTTTTACAATAAGCGGTGATGAGAATGAAGTATTATATTATGTGGATGGTTCAGATCCGGTTCATGAGAAGCCTGTAATCGTACCAATGGAAAAGAGATACCTTGTATTGGATTATGAGAATCCAGGATTAAAAGAAAAAGGAATTACACCACAGTTCTATACATGGTCATCAGGATATGCTTCAGCATTAACCGATTTTACATACGTAGGTGGAGATAAATGGACAATAACAATTCCAGCAAAACCATCCTGTACAAAGGTTGATTTTTGTATCGCATTAGATTCAACAGTTGATCCGTGGATTAAAGATGGTGGAGACCATTCCGTTACATTCCCTTCTGACCAGAAGGTTATATACGCCAGCATGAAAGCCGGCAGTGAGCCGGAAATTGCTATGCCATATAATACTGGCTATGAAGTAGATGCAGAAAATCAACAGGTATCATATTACTATCGTGAT
Source organism: Roseburia sp. AF20-18LB (assembly GCF_003461185.1). Classification (NCBI taxonomy): domain Bacteria; kingdom Bacillati; phylum Bacillota; class Clostridia; order Lachnospirales; family Lachnospiraceae; genus Roseburia; species Roseburia sp. AF20-18LB. The sequence continues at coordinate 571,837 of NZ_QTWP01000001.1, read as the reverse complement.
GATGCTGCATTTGTAGATGGCACCTTAAAGGATATGACTGTAGCTGTTGACGTAAACGGAACAGAGTATCCAATGACATACAATGATACAACAAAGCGTTTTGAGTATGTAAAGAGTGGTTTAACAGATGGCAAAACACATTATCGTTACAAAGCAAATGGAACTTATGCTGTAGATGCATTCAATTCAAACAGCGAAAAGTACAATAATGCAGATTACTCATATTTTGAATACTATAAATTAAATGCAACAGTTACAGCAGAAGTTATGAATAAATCCTTTAACTACAACGAAAATGATGTTGTTAAGTTTAAGGTTGAACAGGATAGTTCAGATACGAAAACATTAGAAGTAGCTAGTGCTAGTATCGATGTTTCTTCCCTTGGCGGAAGCAATGCAATGCCGATTGAACCGGAATTGCAGGCAGTTACCATTTCTGCTACAACAGATACAACATTAGGAATTAAGACATTACCAATTACTGTAACAGACCAGTACGGTAATAAATTCAGTACTACAGTGGATGTTGAAATTACAGACCGTGTGAAGGAAAACAAAAATGATTTCGACTGGGATGAATCTGTTGTCTACTTTATGGTGACAGACCGTTTCTTTGATGGTAATGAATCTAATAATACAGCAAGTGGTGCAGATACATATGGAGACAATCCGGGACTGTATCATGGTGGAGATTTTGCAGGTGTAACAGCTAAGTTAGATTACTTACAGGATTTAGGTGTAAATACAATCTGGATTACACCAATAGTAGAGAATGTGAAAGGTGTAGCTGTAACAGATGAAGGTTCAGAAGATGTTCCTTATAATGCAGCATACCATGGATACTGGGCAAGTGATTTTACAAAATTGAATCCTACACTTGGTACAACAGAAGAATTTGAAACTATGATTAGCGAAGCACATAATCGTGGCATGCGTATTATGGTTGATATTGTTGTAAACCATGCCGGATATGGTACAGAATCAACATTTGCTGATATGCTAAGGGATAAGAGTGTCAGTGAAGGCGATATTAAATCATGGCAGTCTGGCTTGCCGGATTTTGCAACAGAGAAGGCAGATGTCAGAGCAAAATTAGTAGAATGGCAGACATCATGGATGAAGGATTATGGTGTTGACTATTTCCGTGTAGATACAGTAAAGCATGTTGACAGCACAACATGGGCAGCACTTAAAAATTCTACAACAGAAGTAAATCCGTCTTTCAAGATGATTGGAGAATATTATGGTGCTGGATATGCAGCAAATGGTAATACCTTAGGTAGTGGCCAGATGGATGCAGACCTTGATTTCGATTTTAATGATCAGGCAACAAGCTTTGTCAGTGGTAATATTTCTTCTGTAGAAAGTTTCCTTTCTGCAAGAAATTCTGCACTTAATAACACATACATGACAGGTCAGTTCTTAAGCAGTCATGATGAAGATGGATTTAAGGCTGCCTTAATGAAAGGAAAAGGATATACCGAGGATGAGGCAACATCAGCAGCGTTAGTTGCAGCTACCTTACAGCTTACTGCAAAGGGTATTCCGGTGATCTATTATGGTGAAGAAGTTGGTTTAAGTGGATTAAATAATTATCCATACCAGACTAATAGATATGACATGGATTTCTCACTGGCAACAGAGGACAATGTCACATATCAGCATTATAAGAATCTGCTGAGCATCCGTAATGCATACACAGATGTATTTGCAAGAGGAAGCAGAAAGGTTGTGGCAAGTTCTGATGAGGAAGGCTATGATGTAGTTTCAAGATCCTATGGAGGAACAACCTTATATGTTGGTATGAATATCAAGGATACCGCAAAAGAAGTAAAAGTTCCGGTTAATGCAAATGCAGGAAATACAGTTGTAAATCTTTATGATGGTAAAACATATACTGTTTCTTCTGATAAGACAGTAACAGTTACCATTCCGGCAGCAAAGGATGGCGGTACTGTAGTGCTGAGAGCAGATAAAAAGATTAATCTTGACATTACTGTTCCGGGTAAAGATTTCCAGGAAGTAATTGATACCATTGATGCTGTGGGAGATACAGCAAAGATTAATGTTACAATGCCAGATACCACAAAAGTTCCGGCAGAAGTATTCAATGGTATGATTGGAAAAGATATTACCATTACCTTCAAGCTGAACGACAACGTAAGCTGGATTGTAAACGGAAAGAACATTGTAAGTAAATTAAAAGATGCAATAGACCTCGGTGTAACCGTAGGTAAGAGCAGCATTCCGGCTGATAAGATTAAAGCATTAGCTGGAGACAACAAGACCATTGAACTTTCACTGGCACATGACGGAGCATTTGGATTTGATGCTACACTTCGTGTCAACGTTGGTGCAGAGAACAGTGGAAAATATGCAAACCTTTACTATTATAATGAAAAGACCGGAGCATTAGAATATGTTCAGGCTGTAAAGGTAAATGCAGACGGAACCGTTGATTTCAAATTCTCACATGCATCTGAGTATGTTATTGTACTTAGCAATACAGATATGAAACCAGCAGCATCTACAACTCCGAATGCAACACCTGTTGTAACAGCAGAGAAGCAGGTTAAGACAGGAGATAATACTCCGATTGCATGCATGGTAGTATTGTTATTCGTTGCAGGAGCAGCGGTAGTTGTACTTTACAGAAGACGTAAAAGAGTCTAAGCAGAGCAAAACTGCAAACAGGAGAGTTTAGTTTTTATAATGTATATCGTCTGAAATAAGAGGATAGATGGAAAGGGCAGCGAAAGCTGCCCTTTCCCCTTTTAACCCTCTTGGATAAATAAAAGTACAAAAGGAATAAATCCAGGCAGAAGATTGACATACTATTCTTAAGGTGTTATTCTTAGTTCCGACTGAATTACTTGGAAATAGGACGAAAATAGCTGATAAAGCAAATTGATAAAGGAGGAAAACCGATGGAATTAATCTATCTGGACAATGCGGCAACAACAAGAACGGACGAGCGGGTAGTGGAGGCAATGCTTCCTTATTTTACCCAGTATTATGGAAATGCATCTACCATTTATGCATTAGGTGAGGAAAGCCGCAAGGCAGTAACAAGGGCCAGAGATATTATTGCAGCAGGAATCGGTGCGAAACCGGAAGAAATATATTTTACGGCAGGTGGAAGTGAATCTGATAACTGGGCACTGAAAGCAACAGCAGAAGCTTATAAAGAAAAAGGAAAACATATCATCACCAGTAAGATTGAGCATCATGCAATTCTTCATACCTGTGAATGGTTGGAAAGACAGGGCTTTGAGGTGACTTATCTTGATGTGGATGAGAATGGACGCATCAATCCGGCAGATGTGGAAGCAGCAATCCGTCCGGATACCATTCTGATTTCTATTATGTTTGCCAACAATGAGATTGGCACCATCGAGCCGATTGCAGAGATTGGTGCAATTGCCAAGGCACATGGAGTTTTATTCCATACTGATGCAGTACAGGCATTTGGTCAGGAGCCAATCCAGGTAGATGAAATGAATATTGATATGTTAAGCAGCAGTGGCCATAAATTAAATGGACCAAAGGGAATCGGTTTCCTCTATATCAGAAAAGGTGTAAAAATCCGCTCCTTTGTACATGGTGGTGCACAGGAGAGAAAGAGAAGAGCTGGAACGGAAAATGTACCGGGAATCGTAGGCTTCGGTAAAGCTGCAGAACTGGCATTTGCTTCCATGGAAGAGCGTACTGCAAGAGAAAGAGAATTGAGAGATTATATGATTTCCCGTTTTGAAAAGGAAATCCCATATGTGAAAATCAATGGAGACAGAGAGCATCGTCTTGCCAATAATGTCAATGCATGCTTCCGTTTTGTGGAGGGAGAATCCATGCTGATTATGTTAGATATGAAGGGGATTTGTGCATCCTCCGGTTCAGCATGTACTTCCGGTTCCTTAGACCCGTCTCATGTATTGCTGGCAATTGGTCTGCCACATGAGATTGCACATGGCTCACTCCGCCTGACTTTAGGCGCAGATACCACCAAAGAGCAGATTGACACCACGGTAGACGCAATCAAAGAGATTGTTGCACATTTACGCAGCATGTCACCGTTATACGAAGATTTTGTAAAGAACCAGCAGTAATAGAGAAGAAAAGGAGTAACGATTATGTATAGTGAAAAAGTTATGGATCATTTTCAGAATCCGAGAAATGTAGGGGAGATTGAAAATGCCAGCGGAGTAGGAACAGTAGGAAATGCAAAATGCGGTGATATCATGCGAATCTATCTTGATATTGATGATAATGGTGTGATTCAGGACTGTAAGTTTAAGACCTTTGGCTGTGGTGCTGCAGTTGCAACCAGCAGTATGGCAACAGAACTGGTAAAGGGAAAGACCGTACAGGAAGCATTACTTGTAACCAATAAAGCAGTAATGGAAGCATTAGACGGACTTCCACCGGTTAAAGTGCATTGTTCCCTTCTGGCAGAAGAAGGTATTCATGCTGCACTTTGGGATTATGCTGAGAAGAATGGCATTGTCATTGAAGGCTTAAAGAAGCCGAAGAACGACATCTCTGAGGGTGAAGAAGAGGAAGAATATTAAAAACAACATATACCTATTGACATAGTAGGAAAAAAGGAATATACTGTACCCATAGACAAATAGAAATGGAGGTACAGTATGAAGATTTCAACAAAGGGACGTTATGCTGTCCGACTTCTTCTTGATATAGCAATGAATGATGAAGTTGAACCGGTACGTCTTAAAGATGTTGCGGAACGTCAGGATATTTCCATGAAATACTTGGAACAGATTATTTCTACACTGGTACGGGCAGGGTTTGTTAAGAGCATCAGAGGCCCCCAGGGAGGATATCGTTTATCAAAGACACCGAAGGAATATACGATAGGGATGATATTACGTCAGGTAGAAGGAAGTCTTGCACCGGTATCGTGTCTTGAGGATGATGTGAACACCTGTGAGCGTCAGTCAGAATGTGTAACACTTCGTATCTGGAAAGAATTAAACGATGCGATTAAGAGTGTAGTAGACAAGTATACGTTAGAGGATTTGATGGAATGGCAGCAGGATATCAGCAGCGATTATGTCATTTAAATGGACGAGGTCGATGTGTACCAATGAAACAAAATATTTTAAATAATTTATTTGAAAAAAGTCTTGACAATTGGTACACATCGTTTTATATTATATTTAATCCATATCAAACAGATAGGAAAAATATGAATTTAGGGAAAAGGAGATTATTATCATGGCAAACATTTATAAAGGAACATTAGGACTGATTGGAAATACACCATTAATCGAGGCAGTTAATTTAGAAAAGGCATATAACTTAGAAGCAAAATTACTTTTCAAACTGGAATATTTCAATCCGGCAGGAAGTGTAAAGGACCGTATTGCAAAAGCAATGATTGAAGATGCAGAAGTAAAAGGACAGTTAAAAGAAGGTTCTGTTATCATCGAGCCGACATCCGGAAATACAGGAATTGGTCTTGCAGCACTCGCAGCAGCCAAGGGATACCGTATCATTCTTACTATGCCGGAATCCATGAGTGTTGAACGTAGAAACATCTTAAAGGCTTACGGTGCAGAAATTGTTCTGACAGAAGCAAGCAAAGGAATGAAAGGTGCAATTGCAAAAGCGGATGAACTTGCAAAAGAGATTCCAAACAGCTTTATCCCTGGACAGTTTGTAAACCCTGCGAATCCAAAAGTACACAAAGAGACAACAGGACCGGAAATCTGGAAAGATACGGACGGAGCAGTAGACATCTTCGTAGCAGGAGTTGGTACAGGTGGAACCGTAACAGGAACCGGTGAATACTTAAAAGAACAGAAAGCAGATGTTAAAGTTGTAGCAGTAGAACCGGCATCTTCACCGGTATTATCCGAAGGAAAGAGTGGAGCACACAAGATACAGGGTATCGGTGCCGGATTTGTGCCAGATGTATTAAACACCAAAGTATATGATGAGGTATTTCCGGTAGAGAACGAAGATGCTTTCCGTGTTGCAAAAGAAATCGCACACAAAGAGGGTGTATTAGTAGGAATTTCTTCCGGAGCAGCAGCTTATGCAGCAATTGAACTGGCAAAGAGACCTGAAAATAAAGGAAAAACAATTGTAGCTTTATTACCGGACAATGGAGACAGATATTATTCAACAGCTTTATTTACAGAGTAATTTGCAGTAGAATGGAAAAAATCTGATGTAACATCAGAGTGACAGAAATAAATAACAGAACGGAGAAAAAGAAGATGAGCACAAAGAAAAGCAGAGCAGAACGTAATTTAAAATTTGAAACTTTACAGTTACATGTAGGACAGGAAAATCCGGATCCGGTGACAGATGCAAGAGCAGTACCTATTTATCAGACATCATCCTATGTATTCCGCAACAGCGACCATGCGGAAGCAAGATTTGGCCTTGCAGATGCAGGAAATATTTATGGAAGACTTACGAATCCGACAGAAGATGTATTTGAGAAGAGAATTGCAGCATTAGAGGGTGGAGTTGCAGCGTTGGCAGTAGCATCCGGAGCAGCAGCAATTACTTATACGATTGAAAATCTTGCACAGAATGGTGACCATATTGTAGCTGCAAAGAATATCTATGGTGGTTCTTATAACCTGTTGGAGCATACACTTCCACAGTACGGCATTACAACAACCTTTGTTGAGCCGGAGCCGGAAGCATTTGAAGCAGCAATCAAAGACAATACAAAAGCATTATATATTGAGACATTAGGAAATCCTAACTCAGACGTAGCTGATATTGAAGCCATCGCAAAAGTAGCACATGCACACAAGATTCCATTAGTCGTAGATAACACTTTTGCAACACCTTATCTGGTTCGTCCGATTGAGTATGGCGCAGACATCGTGGTACATTCTGCAACAAAATTCATTGGTGGACACGGAACAACAATTGGTGGAGTTATCGTAGACAGCGGAAAATTTGACTGGGAGGCAAGTGGAAAATTTGCATCTTTAACTGAGCCAAATCCAAGTTATCATGGCATCAGCTTTACCAAGGCAGTAGGACCGGCAGCATTTGTAACCAAGATTCGTGCAATCTTACTCCGTGATACCGGAGCAACTTTATCTCCGTTCCATGCATTTATCTTCTTACAGGGATTAGAGACATTATCCTTAAGAGTAGAACGTCATGTACAGAATGCATTGAAGGTAGTAGAGTTCTTAAATAACCATCCACAGGTGGAGCGTGTAAATCATCCTGCAGTAAGTACAGATCCAAAGCAGCAGGAATTATATAAGAAATACTTCCCGAATGGTGGCGGTTCTATCTTTACCTTTGAAATCAAAGGTGATGACAGAAAGGCAAAAGATTTCATCGACAATCTGGAAATCTTCTCCTTACTGGCAAATGTTGCAGATGTAAAATCTCTGGTGATTCATCCAGCATCAACCACGCATTCCCAGCTTAGTGCAGAAGAATTAGAAGAGCAGGGAATCAAACCGAATACCATCCGCCTTTCTATCGGAACAGAAAATATCGACGATATTATTGAAGACTTAGAGGAAGCATTCAAGGCAGTAGAGTAAATGACTGAAAGAACTAAAATGAAAAGCATGAGATAAAAGAAGTCTCATATACTTTAGAAAGAGTATATGAGGCTTTTTTTATGAAAAAATGGAAAAGGATACTGGCAGTGGCGGTAATGCTGGCATTGGTATTTTGTGCAGGCCGTGGGAGCGCAGTGCTGGTAAAAAACTGGCAGAATGGTGGCTTACTGGGAGTAAATGCAGTGGCATCTACAACAGAGAACTGGGGACTTGGATTTGGTGAATCGGGGACACAGCCAACCGGAAATGCCACACCGGAAGAATTGCGGAAATATAATACATATTTTATTGGTAATGGCGATGATAAGGTGATTTACCTGACCTTTGACTGCGGCTATGAGAATGGAAATACGGAGAAGATACTGGAAGCATTGAAAAAGCATGATGTAAAGGCGACCTTCTTTGTAGTAGGGCATTTCTTAGAGACCAGTCCGGATCTGGTAAGGAAAATGGTGGAAGAAGGTCATACCGTAGGAAACCATACTTATCATCATCCGGATATGTCAGAAATTGCAGATGTATCGTCATTTCAAAAGGAAGTTGAAGATGTCAAGTTACTTTATGAAGAGATTACAGACAAGGAGATGGTTAAATTTTACCGGCCGCCTCAGGGGAAATACAGTGAATCAAATCTGAAAATGGCAAAAGAATTAGGTTATTATACTTTTTTCTGGAGTCTTGCCTATGTGGACTGGGATCCGGATAATCAGCCAACAAAAGAAGAGGCCTTTGAAAAACTCACCGGACGTATTCATCCGGGAGCTGTTGTGCTGCTGCACAATACTTCAAAGACCAATGGTGAAATATTAGATGAACTACTTACAAAGTGGGAAGAGATGGGCTACCATTTTGGTACTCTGGATGAGTTAATCGCTGGTTCTAATTCTTAGAAAAAATTCTTAAATAAAACTTGTCTTTTTACTTCTTTTGTATTATACTCTTTGATTGGTAATACCAATCGGAGGATTTAGAAATGAAGTATTTTAGACAGTTTTTTTTAATTCTGGCAATTTCTTTTGCTGGAGAAATTCTGCATATGGTGCTGCCATTACCGGTTCCTGCAAGCATTTACGGACTGGTGTTAATGCTGCTTGCTCTGGTAACGGGTATCGTTAAGATAGAACAGGTGAAGGACACTGCGATATTCTTAATTGAAATTATGCCGGTGATGTTTATTCCGGCAGCAGTAGGACTTCTGGACTCCTGGAGCGTTCTGCGTCCGACTATTGTGCCGGTGATTGTCATTACAGTACTTACGACGATTATTGTTATGGCTGTGACCGGAAGAGTGACGCAGCATGTGATACGAAAGGGAAGGGAGAAAGAAGAAAATGAATAATTTTGCAGGAGATACCCTTTTCTTTGGTGTAGTGATCAGTCTCATTGGATATGAAATCGGAGCGCTGTTAAAGCGCAAATTAAAGCTGGCACTGTTTAATCCGCTTTTGATTTCTATTATTTTTGTTATTGCTGTATTAAGTGTATGCAGGATTGACTATGACAGTTATTATGAAGGTGCAAAGTATTTAAGCTACCTTTTAACCCCAGCAACGGTATGCCTTGCTGTTCCATTGTATGAGCAGCTGGAATTGTTAAAGAAACATAAAAGTGCCATTGCAGCAGGAATTATATCCGGTGTCATTGCAAGTATGGGAAGTGTGCTTCTTTTTGCGGTGATATTTCATCTGAATCATGAGGAATATGTAACCCTTCTGCCAAAATCCATTACCACAGCAATTGGAATGGGAGTATCTGAAGAACTTGGAGGAATCGTAACGATTACGGTGGCAGTAATTATCATTACCGGAGTCTTGGGAAATATGATTGCAGAAGTGGTATGCCGTGTATTTCATATAGAAGAGCCGGTGGCAAAAGGACTGGCACTCGGTACTTCCGCCCATGCAATCGGAACCGCCCGGGCCATGGAAATGGGAGAAGTAGAAGGAGCAATGAGCAGCCTTGCCATTGCAGTAGCAGGACTTCTGACAGTAGCAGCAGCAACTGTATTTGCTAATTTTTATTGATGTATTTATGATACAATATTTTTGCAAGGGATGAAAGGAGATTCAGATGAAGGACAGAGAGTATAAGAGGGTAATGGCATTCGTAAAAGATGGAATACGGAGTGGGGAGTTTCAGGTAGGCAGCAAGCTGCCAACAGAACGTGAAATGGCAGAAACACTTGGTATGTCACGTCCATCTATCCGGGAAGCATTAAAGAGTATGGAGAATATCGGATTGATTGAAAGCCAGCAGGGCTCCGGCAATTATATCTGCTGCAACATGGAAAAAAGCCTTTCAGAAGTAATTAATATGATGCTGCTATTGCAGCAGATAGATAAGGATGAGCTTGCAGAGGCACGCTGCCTTTTAGAACATGCGATAGGTCTTCTGGCAGCTAAAAACATGAGTAAACAGGATATTGTGGAGTTAAAAGCACTGGCAGAATCTATGCAGAATGCTGACCAGCAGAGAAGTTATGAGATTGACCGGGAGTTCCATCAGAAATTAATATTAGGTTCCGGCAACCGCTTCATGATTGCGATTATGCAGGTATTTTCTGAAATTTATAAGGAAAGTATCCGAAAAGGCTGGGAAAATGCAGATGCAGAAAAATTTGAAAAAATGTGGAAGCTTCATGTACAGATTGCAGAAGCAATTGAAACGGGAGACCAGAGAAAAATCGATGCTGCCGTACAGGCACATTATGATATTATTCATAAGTAAAATGATGGTAAAAAAATGCCCGGCAGTGGTTCCTTTTTAGATGAGTCTGAAAAGAACCGCCGCCGGGTATTTTACATGAGTAGCGAGAAAAATCGCATGCCTGCATATGCAGATTTGGCGAGCACCGCGATAACTGCTGGAAACGTGCAAAGCATGTTTCCCATGGTTACGCAAGTAGCTTAGCGGGCAAGTACTTCTAAGATTTCTCCTACATACATGGTGTGAAGGTTGCCATCGGCATACCAGCTGCTTTCGATAGAAGAATCAATAAACTGGTCCGGAGTCATCTTTGTAGCAGATAATTTACGGCAGATAAATACCAGATTTCCTTCGTCAATATAAGGTGTGTCCTTGCAGTAATCAAGATGCATTCTTGCATTTTCAATTTTATTTTCATCACGTCCGGAAACAGCTCCAAGATATTTTAAAGCTCCTTTATTGGACTCATCTAAAAAGGTCAGTGAAAATGTCTCTCCATTATCAATAAATTCTTTGGTATAGCGTGTATCTCTTACAAAGATGTAGACAACATTTTTGCCCCAGAGGACACCAACACCGCCCCAGCTTGCAGTCATTGTATTTGCTTTCTTCTCATCACCTGCTGTGATTAACATCCATTCTTTGCCGATTTTAGTAAACGGATTCATTTCCACGAGGTCAATTGGATATGGTTGAAATGTATGCATTATTTTTCCCTCCAGTAAATTCGTAATATGAATTTAGTATAGCATTGTATTTTCATAATTACTATGGGTTTGTGGTAAAAAGAATTCCCGAAAAGGTTTAAGTTATGAAATTTATTGATATAATTCTGCAATTCTTGAAACAGCCACATAAATTTCGGAAATACGGTACCAGGTACGGAAATCTACAATTCCGGTAACCGGAAGCCCAAAGATGGACTGGAATTTTTCTACGGCAGTTTTGGTTGCAGAACCATAAATGCCATCCACGGCAATAGTCGGAAGCGCAGGGTAGTTACGTGCAATCCGGTTCAGCTGCTCCTGCAGCATCCGCACCTTATCCCCGGTAGAACCAACCTCAAGGTTGCTGCCCGGCCAGGAAGCAGGCACACCACTGATTTCATCCGCCGTGTTGATATACATACTGCTGCCGTAATAATAGCGCAGAATCTCAATGGTGGAATATCCCTGGTCGGCTAAGTATTTCGAACCCCACTGAGTCAACCTTTTCCCATTTGCGTATGTAGTACGTCTAAAACCTTATTTTATGCGGGTTTAGAGGGTGTCGGAGCAGTAGAGATAGATGCTTAATTCTTTCTTTTCACTGTCATAGACAATTTTATCTACAATGGATTTTAGCGCATTGCTTTTGGTTACGGTAGAGACATCCTCACTGGAAAGTATCTCATATACATTCTTAAGCCGGTTGCGCATGAGTTCCCTTGTATCTGTCTCAGATGGAACAGGAGCAGGGGTTAATTCTTCCAGCCGGCTTTCTATTTCTGCCCGTTCTTTGAAAAGAATGGCTTTATTGTCCCGGTATTCTTCTATGGTATCAATGCCATCCCGGTAAGCCTGCCGGATACGTTCTTCTTTTTTCTCAATGTCATGCAGTCTTTCGGTGAGTATCGCATGGGCGGACTGGGCGGCTGGTTCTTCTGACTTGATGATTTTAAACTGGAGCGGTCGAACACCTTCCATAATTTCTTTCAGACCTCCCAACACGGCAGGTTCTAGTTTCCGGGCGGAAATCTGATGGGACACGCTGCATTTTCCTTTTAAATATCCATAGCATTGAAAATTCGTATATGTCCGTCCGTATCGTTTATCCTTATGAATGGAAGTGGAGAGGGAGCGTCCGCAGGTGTGACACTTTACCATGCCGGATAACCAGTGCCGGTGCAGTTCTGGTGGCTTGGCATATTTGGGTGTGTATTCTGCCTTGATACGCTGCTGTGCTTTTTCGTACTGTTCTGCACTGATAATCGGCTCATGGCTGCCATCTCTTATAATCCATTCGGATTCATCCTTTAATGCTTTATTATCGTTGGAATGACGGTTCCAGACAGATTTTCCAATATAAGTAGGGTTGCTTAAAATGTAGCCGATACTCCGCCGTTCAAATGGCTTCTTATGTGAGGTAAGATAGCCGAGGTTATTTAAGTGTTTTGCAATTGCAAACATACTGGCACCGTCTTCGGTATACATATCGAATATCGTATGTATGATAAGAGCTTCTTCTGGCACAATAACGGGAGTTTCTTTGGCATGCGGTACTTTATAGCCTAAAGGCGGTCGAGCCTGATTTCGCCCTCTTAAAGCGTTCTCAGTCATACCTCGCACAACCTCACCGGACAGACGGATAGAATAATATTCATCCATCCATTCTATGATTCGCTCAATCAGGGAACCAAAGGGACCATCCACCAGTGGCTCGGACACGGAAATGACTTCTACATGGTCTTTCCGGAGCATGGACTTATAGACAATGGATTCTTCCTGATTTCTGGCAAATCTCGAATACTTCCATACCAGAATTACATCAAAGGGATGTTCTTTTGATTTGGCATGGGCAATCATATTTTGGAACTGCGGACGTTTATCCGCTTTACGTCCGGATATGCCATCTTCTTCATAGATGTACTGATTGGAGATAATGATATTGTTCTTGGAAGCATAATCTAAGAGCAGCCGCCTTTGAGCGTCCGGGGAGAGTTCTTCCTGCTTACCGGTAGATACCCGGATGTAGAGGGCACCGGTACGCATGGAGGTGTTGTCGGTCATGTTATCACTCCTTTGTTAAGTGTATGAAAAAAGCACATAAATATGAAATCAGGAAATGAAGTACAAGTACTGTAGCATATGATATACTGGAGGTGGCGGTATGAAGGTAAATGTTTATATTCGATTTGGTGAGGATGAGAATTATCGGAATGTTAATACATTAACAGTAGATGAAAAGAAATGTGCCGGAAATAAATTAAATCAGCAGGCAGCGGATAGAATTGTTTTAGTACCAAAGACGATGTGAAGAAAATATATAATATAATTCAGAAAAAACAGAATGCAATATGCCGGGAGGCAGGCCGGAGAGTTCCGGCTTGCCTAACCCTTAAGTTTTAGATATAAATAACAAAACCAAGCAATCATGTGAATACCTCCTGTATATATTATATGCAGTATTGATATATGTATGAGGAAAAGGATGAGAACATTAGGTGAAAAATAGGGAAGGTACTAAGAAAAATGGGAAAGAGAAAAATAAAAAGCATGAAGAGAATGGTTGAAAGAAAGAATGGCAAAACAGCAGTAGAAATTATAGAATATTTTAAAAGTGGAGAGAGTCATCCAAATGAAATATTTCAGATATATGAAGAACTTTCAAAATTTTCGGAAAAGGAAATTGAAGAAGCAATAAAAGAAACAAGAATAGGGGATGCAATAGGAATGAGTTATATTACCGCAATTGAAATGAAGAAAAATGGAAGATGGGATACATATTTGGAAGAGTGGGAGAAGAATAAAGACAAAACAGGAAGAGAACGGTTGGAAAAGTATTTACATGAGCGCGGATTAGATTATATGTTAAACGTTAATCAGGTAAATAGAAGAGAATAATTAAAAACATCAAGGAAAGAGCAATGACAGATATTAAAGAATTACGAAAAAAGATTAGGGAATATGAAAGAAAGTATACGGTTACTGAAAATTCAAGTGAAGCAGACAAATTAATTGCAAAAATACGAAAGAAAAAACATGCAAAAGAAGAATTTTTTGAAACTCAAAATGAAGTAAGGGTTTTCTTAAAATCGAATGCATCTGAAGCAGATAAATAAAAAGTACTTGGATATATAGAATCTTTATCTATGATATGTGCAGCAATCAGAGAGGGAAGACTTGCTATGGATGATAAATAGGTTTTATATAAGTAATTAATTTGATATAGCCGACTTCTATGTATAAGACACTTGAGATAGTATTTTTAGAATATTTAAATATATTTACTTGACGTACGTAAAAACGTACGCTATAATAATTATGACATAAAAAATCTCGTCCATTCATAATAATATAGAATATAAAGAAAATGATATTACAGTGTAAAAGATACAAATTTAGGATACGGTACTAATCAAAATACAGATATAGATACACAGGAATGTTCGAGAAGTTTTACTAAGGAATTTACAAAAAATTTTAGATGAAAAATTAGTGTAAGGAAATACAGAAATAGAAAAGGAGATTTATTATGTCAGCAATTAATATAACAAACGCAAGAAAGGAACTCTACAATCTGGTAGAAGAAGTCAATCTCTATAGTGAACCGACTTTGATTGTAAGTAAGAAGGGGAATGCAGTTCTTGTTTCTGAAAATGATTGGAATGCAATTCAGGAAACGGTATACCTTAATTCAATACCTGGAATGGTTGAATCTATAAAAAAAGGAATGGAAACGCCGATAGAAGATTGTGTATCAGAAGAAGATGTAGAATGGTAATTTTATGTACAGAATTGTCTATACTAAGCAGGCTGTGAAAGATATTAAAAATTTAAAAAGTGTCAGGCTCGACCAAAAAGCAAAAAGATTGGTTGAAGTCATAAAAGACAATCCCTTTCAAAATCCGCCACCTTATGAAGCACTTGTTGGAAATTTGGAAGGCGTTTATTCAAGAAGAATCAATATACAGCATAGGCTGGTTTATCAGGTTTATACTGAGCCTGTGGAAGTAGATGGAGTTGCATATGAGGGAACGGTAAAAATAATCAGAATGTGGACGCATTATGATAAAGTTCGCTAAGAAGAAGCATCGACGGAAAGAAACATCTTTCTGAAGGTGCTTGTTCTATTTGGAATAAAGTTAAAATTTCCAGAGATAATTGAAGAATTCAAAAGATGATAGGAGAAAATAAATTGATACCAGATTTTTGAAACCGGAAAATATAATCATAGATCCAGAGATGGAAAAATTGGAACTGCAATAGAAAAATATGAAAAACATTTTGGGGAAGGATTAAATACAGAATCTTATATATGGTCGGTAAAAGAATGGTGTAAGAGTGTGGATATTTGTATTAAGGAAGAAAAGACATTGGATGAACTACTGGGAGAGGAACATGATCCGGAAGCAGATGAATGATAGGAGTAATTGTATCTTATAGAAATATGAGATATAATGCAGATGCAATAAAAATTATGGTTAAATAAGAGAAATGAGATTCCTCATAATATAAGCAGGGTAAAATAATTATGCGCACATATTATTATATATCAGATTTAAACAAAGTTGGAAAAGAGGAAGAGTTCATCCCTTATATTTATGATAAGATAAGAGGGTGGGTCGTAGACCAATCTAATATTCTTATGGATAGAATATTAGGATATGATGACACTGAACCGGAAGATTCTACATATAGGATTGGAAATTTAGATAGGCTTGATAGAATAACAGAGATAACCGAAGAAGAAGCATTGAGGAAAATAGAAGAAATGAAGTAGATACCACTAGCCTTTAGGTCAGTGGTATTTTTATATCAATTTTAATTTTCAAAGAAGTACAAGTGCTCCAACATATGATATACTGGAGGTGATAGTATGAAAGTAAATGTTTATATTATATGCAGTATTGATATATGTATGAGGAAAAGGAAAAAGGATGAGAACATTTCAGATAGACAGTGAACCTAAGCGTTTGTATTTCACTAATTATAATAGAATAGAGGAAGAAATTCTGTTTCAAAATATTTTTGCAAAATTAGAAAGTTGTAAAGAAATTGAAATAGGCAGAAAACAAATAGGTCCGTCGGAAGACTTATACAAATGCAAATGGTCAGATTTTTCATTCTGCTTGGTGTATGACATTGATTATGGAACATATATTCAGGCGGATAATGAAAAAGTAATTCAAAGGTTGAAAAAAATTTTTGAAGATGGAAGACTTGATATGGATGATAAATAGGAGTTTTATATAGGTAATTAATTTGATATAGATTTAAAAGGATGAGAATGATGTTGAAATTTTTATTGGAAAAGGTTGTTGGAACAAAATATTACTATTCATATTTTCCAGAAGGAAATAGAACTGCGGCTGGTCTGGTTGTAATAGATTATGATAACAATTTAAGGGAAGTTATAAAAGAATCGGAAGAGGATTTTGAAAATATATATGCAATTCATGCATTGCATGGCATAAAAAGGGGACAAACAGATGGAACGGTGGCTTGGTGCTAGAATTTTAGTAGCCGACTTTTGTATATAAGACACTTTACACTGAGCCTGTAGAAGTGGATGGAATTGCGTATGAGGGGATAGTAAAAATAATTAGAATGTGGACTTAGTAAGAGAAAGTTCGCCAAGAAAAAGCATTGATGGAAAGAAACTTCTTTCTGAAGGTTCTTGTTCTATTCAAAAGATGATAGGAGAAAATGAAATGATACCAGATTTTTTGAGAAGAGAAAACAAAACTATGAAGGTAGATCCAGATGTTGAAAAAATGGGAATTGCAGTAGAAAGGTATGAAAAACATTTTGGGGAAGGAGTAAATACAGAGTCTTATACTTGGCCGATAAAAGAATGGAGCAGGATTGTAGATATTTGTATTAAGGAAGAAAAGACATTGGATGAACTACTGGGGGAGGAGCATGATCCGGAAGCAGATGAATGATAGAAAAAGGAAAGAAATTGAATTTATAAATGGGATATGGTACATTTAAGGTGTAAGGGCAATAGTTCAAGAGGAGAACGCTGCGGCGGAACGACGTTTCCGAACAACCGTAGAAATCCCGGTGCAACTCCGGGTGACTTACATAAGGTAGAAGATAGTTTAGGCTGGCAGAACAGGTTGATTGACAAGGCATCGGTTCAATTCCGGTTGACTACCAGGAGGATATATCATAACGGTATATCCTTTTTATGTTTGAAAAATAATAAGGATGAGATTTTTTAATATAAAAAATGGAGGTGACTGAATGAAGCTGAGTAAAGCGGTCAGAAGGCTGCCAAAGTATAAATCTAGAGAAGAAAAGATAGAAGAGTAATGGTGTTAATACAACTATGAAAATCCCAGAGCAGATAGAGAGGATTGGAAATGTCAAATAATACAAGATATTTAGTTCTTACTGATTATGATAATAGAGGAACAGTTATTAAGCAGGAAGGAAGAAAATTTTATGAATATAAGGATGGTGAATGGGTAAGACGTGGGCTTGGAATTGGATATTTTTTACCAGATGCGCCAGAGTTTGAATGCTATGAGGAGATAACCGAAGAAGAAGCATTGAAGAAAATAGAAGAAATGAAGTAGATACCACTAGCTTTTAGGTCGGTGGTATTTTTATATATGCTAAATTCCTTATATTACACAGAGAAAATGTTTCTTTTGATGAAAGAGGTGGAGAATGAATAATTTTGAATTTGTCGATAACACTCGACTTTTGCACAGCGAAAATTGAATATTGTCGGTTATGGTGATATAATTTTTGCATTAATCTTGAAAGGGGAAAATAATGTCTAACATTGAAAAATTATTTAAAGAGTATAATGTAACAAAAGACGAGCAACGCAAAATTATGGATATAATGGATAAATACAAAGAACGAATTTCAGATGGAGTTTCAGTATCTAGTGCTGAATTTGAAAATGACATTATATCTGTTTTTGGTGGGTATGTTTCAGCAACGGGACATACTCCAGCAATAGAGTACCATTTTTGTGAATTTGTTGCTAAGGATTTCATGGAGGATAGAAGGTGGGAAGAAGTATTTGTAGTACTATATGGTGGCTTTGCAAAATACGGAGGAAAAATTGAAAATAGATCATAAGAACATTTACTAATTATTAGGATTTTAATAATAAAAAAAGTATTGTTTTGAAACATATTATTAAGTTGAAAGGACAATGGAAATGAAAATAGTAATAATATTGATGATGTCTTTAGCACTTTTTTGCGTAATAAGAGCAATAACTATTTTGCTTTACATGTTGATTGAAAAAAAGTATAAGGTAAAAGATGATGGAGAAAAGTTTGAATTAATTTTATCCATTTGTTTTTATTGGATTTACATCTTTTGCTTTTTAGTGGCAGCGAAAAATGTTTCAACAATTTATAAGTTGAGTAATCTGGAATGGTATATTATATATACATATATAGGAATGATATCAGTGGTGTGGTGTTATTTTAGTTGGAGACTTAAGTGGAATGCAAGACCTCAATTTGCAAAAAATGAAAAAGAAATGATACTAAAAAAAATCATAGTTTTTTTAGGTGTTATGATACTGTCCTTTGCCTATGGTTATATTCAATTAAATCAGAAATTTAGTAGTGATAATACTGCGGAAGATGCTAATATCTTATTAATGGCAATAGTAAATATAACGATAATTCCTGAAATTATTGCACTTGATAGGGTTCTTAATCAAATAAAGCTCTATATTAATTCGAAGGAAAAAAATAGTGCAAAACCTTGTAATAAATAATTTAAATTTATGGGAAGTTCTTAGAAAAAGGCAAAGTAGCTTGGGATAGGAACAATTGTAAACTTTACATTTCCTGAGTTAATGGAATCAACTATAGTTGAGGAATATGAAGTGCATGGAACTAATGGTGATGCAAAAGTAATGATAGTGAATCTACAAGAAGTTATTCAAAATCAAGAGTATCAATTTGACTTTATTGTGAAGAAAGAAAAAAGAGAATTAGTAGCTAAACTAATAGACTAAAACATAAAAATAAGTTCTAATTAACTGAGAATCAAGAGTCGAATATGCAGAGAAATCTGTGTATCCGGCTCTTGTTTTATTGTGACAGAGGTGGAAAAGTGAATATTAATAGCAAGATGAAAAAACTCCAGATGGCAATATTACAGAGTGTTTTGGTAATCAACATTAATTGCTGCTAGTTTTATGCAGCAGAGCTAACCTAGGATGTCATTATGATTATGAGTAATAGTATTTAGAAGACATAGAAAAAACAGTTAATATATGTGACAGTAATATATAAATTTATTTTTGGGGAGATACATTATTGTGGCAAAAATGTGCCAGTTTATGAGAAAAGTATGGTGCTTAGATTATTTAGAAGTGGTCAATTCAGTAGTAAAAGTTATAAATAATATGAGTATTATTTGTAATTTATTTGTGTTATAATTACAAGAAAAATAAGATATAGGAGTATGTTATGGAGAATTTAATAACATTAGATGACATTTTTATAGGTAAGGCGGATGGTCTTGCAGAAGCTAAAAGAAGTGATTTTACAACCTTATTTTATAACGGAAATAAGAACTATAATTTATTAAAGGAAGATAAATCTAAATTTATAATATCAGGAAGAAAAGGAACAGGAAAAACTATTCTCGCAAAGTACTATGAAAAAGAAATGGTAAAAGAGGGCAGTTTAGTTAAGTTTGTTAATGGTAATGATCTTCTATTTAGGCATGTGAAGGAATTGGGAACAGAGAACATTAGTGATAAATGTATTGCTTCTTTTATAAAGTATACGATATTGTTTGAAATGTCTACATTGATAATTGATAACAAAAAGGAAGTTATCAAAAAAAGCAATTTATTGCAAAGAATTAGAACTAAAAAAAGAATTAGAAAATTAGCAGAACTTATATCAGAAAGAAGGTATGAGGGAAATTTTTCACTAGAGTCATTTTCAAAAGAGATGAAAGAAAAAAGTGAGGCAAATATATCTGCTAGAAATAAGAAATCTATGGTGGGAGCTGAAAGAGAACAAACTAGAAAAGAAAATTATTCCAAAAATTCGTATTTTGCGGTTGTTGATAATATGGAAAATATTGTTATGGAATTAATGAAAGATGTATCATTGGCACTTATATTTGATGATATAGATGAGTATACAGAAAAAATATCTGAAGACAAGAAATTTCAATTGTTTCTTATAAAAATTATTGAAATAATATATGAAGTTAATGAAGATTTATGTAATTATACAAGTGGTGATAGTAAGATTATCTTATTAATTAGATCTGACATTATAGATTCATTGCAAACAAATTCCAGTAACATAAATAAAATTATTATAGACTCGCAAATATTATTAAATTGGATTGGAAAAATGGATGGAGGAAAACCAGAAAATAATCCATTATTTGATTTGATTTTAACTAAAATCAAGAATAGTAATGAAAAATTAAGGGAGAAAACAACAAGTGAGATATTTGAAATGTTTTTTCCAAAGAAAATTGATGGAATAAGTACTGTTAGCTATATATTTAGACGTAGTCATGGAAGACCGCGAGATGTTGTTAATTTGCTTAATATTATAAAGAAAGAGAATGGGGGAGCTACATTTTTCAAGGAGCAATTTTTTAAATCAGCAGAGAAGGAGTATTCTAGGTGTTTTAAGGATGATTTGAAAAATGAAGTATCTTTATACTATGATAGTAATATTATTAATTCAAGTTTTAGGTTAATAACTTTGATAGGAAATATAACTTTTTCATTAAGTGAAGCTCAACAAGTAATTAATGATTGCAAAGATGATGTAACGCCACTTACTGATGCAAAGGAATTTATTAATATAATGTATGATGTTGGGGCAATAGGAAATTATAGGATAGTACATGGAAAAAGAAGGTATACATTTAAATATAGAGAAGATGGAGCAGATATTCCGGACTATAGATATTTGTTTACGGTTCATCAGGGATTAAGAAAGAGTTTGTTGAGAAAATAATAAAAAGAGTTGGATAATCCAACTCTTTTTATTTGGCATCTTACAGCCAGTATTTAAGAACACAGAGGTTCTCTAAATCTATATATACAAATTAAAGTAATAATCAAATATATTAAATTATATTAGCACTATAGAAAAAATGTGTCAATATATAACAAAAATAAATTTATTTTTTGTTATATATTAGTATCATTTTTTGTAATAAAAAATTAGTTTATAACATAAAAATTTGCAAAGCTCGCATTCGATTTTTCCATCCCTACGCACCCACAAAAAGGGCATCCAGTTCGGGCAACTTACCCGCTGCCCGTCACAGTACTGGGTCAGAATCGGCTGGCGGACGTTCGGGCGGGAAAGGTAGCTGTTAAACATCTCATCAACGATATTGGAAATGTTGGAAAAAATGTTTCTGCCGTAGACAAATTTGTGGTCAAAGGCGGTGGAAGAAGTAATGGTAAAATCATAGCCTTTGTTCCGGTACCACTCCGTATACACCCGGTTCAGGGTAAAGGACATAATCGCTAAAATATTTGCACGGAGAGCTGCATCCGGCCAGGTAGCATAGATTTCGCTGGAGGCAACATTTTTGATGTAATCCCGGTAGCGGACATAGTAGTCGTTGGCGGAAGAATCGCTTGGCGGTCCGTCATGGACAATGACATATTCCGGGATGACAACACGGCTTAAGACAATTTCGCCGCTTTCATTCATCGGCTTGATTTCATCCTCTGGGATTTTCGGCGGAAAATTCCCATAGAGAGTGTTGGCAGTAATAACAATATTTTGTTCCGGGGGATTTTCCACGGTGGCAGTTTCCATCCGGACATTTTGGATGGAAGTTTTATCCGGCAGAACGGAGATTCCGGAAATGTTGATGGGACGGTAGCCGGACGCATTTACCTGAATGGTATATTCCGAGTAAGGCTGGAATTCAGAAGGTTCCATGCTATATTCTAAGGGGGGAGCCGGCAGTTCAACTGCTGCAGTCTGACCGGAAATGTCAGTTGATAGTTCTTCAATGATTTCAGTAGGATTTCCCGTATAGGAAAGACGGATGGAGGCATCTTTAATAGGGAAAAAGCCACGCTCTGTGGTGACATGAATCCGCAGTTGCCCCATGTCCGTGGTTTTTTGCATATAAGAAAGGTTTGACATATGGAAACCTCATGATATTTATTCCATAAAGTATATGCCGGAAAGCGGGAAAACGTGTTATACTGTTGCAGAATGAATGGAGAAATAACATGACAAATTATAAAATGATATTGCAATACGATGGCAGCAGATACAGCGGATGGCAGGTGCAGGGAAATACAGAGCAGACCATTCAGGGAAAGCTGCAGTCGGTATTGGAGAAAATGACAGGGGAAGAAATAGAGATACATGGCTCCGGAAGAACGGATGCGGGCGTGCATGCCATGGGACAGGTGGCAAATTTTAAACTTCAGAGCGCATATGAACCGGAAGAGATAAAGCGGTACTGTAACCAGTATCTGCCGGAGGATATTGGGGTATTAGAGGTATCCGAAGTACCGCTTCGGTTTCACAGCAGATTAAACGCAGTAAAAAAGACTTATTGCTACCGCATTTTCTTAGGGGAGAAGCCGGATGTATTCCGGAGAAAATATGTAACACCGGTGGCAGAAAACCTGAATATTAACAAAATGAAGGCAGCGGCGGAAGTGCTGCTTGGAACCCACGATTTTACTTCTTTTTGCGGCAACCGTCATTTCAAAAAATCGGCAGTACGGACGATTTATGAGATTCGGATAGAAGAGAAAAAGGATGAACTTGACATTTTTTTTACCGGAAATGGATTTTTACAGAACATGGTGCGAATCCTTACCGGAACACTGTTAGAAGTTGGAACGGGAAAGCGGGAAGTTCGTGAGATGAAAGAAATATTAGAGGGCAAAAACCGCAGTCTGGCAGGACCAATGGCAGCAGCAAAGGGACTGGTGCTCATAAATGTGGAATATGAATAGATAAGGCAGAGAAAGCTTCATGGAGAAATGGATTGAAATCAGAAAAGGCGGCAATTTCATGGAAATGGCAAAGAAATATGGAATTGACCCACTGATTGCCCGGATTATAAGAAACCGGGATATAATAGACGAAAAAGAAATTACAGAATATTTGTATGGTGGAAAAGAGGCATTACATAATCCACATTTATTAAAGGATGCGGATAAAGCTGCAGAAATTATTGCAGAGGGCATTGCAGGGAAAAAGGCCATGCGTATCATTGGTGATTATGATATTGATGGTGTCAATGCAACCTATATTTTGTTAGAGGGAATCCGCCGGTGCGGCGGCAATGTGGATGCTGCAATCCCGGACCGGATGAAAGATGGTTATGGAATCAATGAGCATTTAATCGAGCAGGCATTGTCCGATGGAAAAGAACTTTTGATTACCTGTGACAATGGAATTGCTGCAATCAACGAGATTAATTTTGCAAAGGAAAAAGGAATGACCGTTGTGGTAACAGACCACCATGAGATTCCTTATCGTAATACAGAACAGGGAAAGGAATTTCTACGGAGCAATGCGGATGCCATTGTAAATCCCAAGCAGGCGGATTGTCCGTATCCCTGCAAAGGAATCTGCGGAGCAGTAGTGGCGTGGAAGCTGGTGCAGGTGCTTTATGAGAGAATGGATATTCCGGTGGTAGAAGCAGATATTTTTATTGAAAATGCAGGCTTTGCAACGGTGGGGGATGTCATGGACTTAACCGGAGAGAACCGTATTTTGGTGAAGCTTGGGTTAAAAGCGTTAGAGCATACGAAGAATCCCGGAATGAAAGCGTTGATTGCAAAAAACAAGCTTTCTGACAAGCCGTTGAGTGCATATCATATCGGCTTTGTATTGGGACCATGTATCAATGCCAGCGGCAGACTGGATACGGCAAAACGTTCCCTGGAGCTGCTGCTTGAGCGGGATGAAGTAAAGGCTTCTGCACTGGCAGGCGAATTGGTGGAGCTTAACGAAAGCCGGAAATATATGACACAGCAGGAGACACAGAAGGCATTGGAACAGATTGAAAAGGAAGGCCGGGAAAAAGATAAAGTATTAGTGGTTTACCTGCCGGAATGCCATGAGAGTCTTGCAGGAATCATTGCCGGAAGAATCCGGGAAGCCTATCAGAGACCGGTATTTGTACTGACCAGAGGAGAAGAAGGAGTCAAAGGCTCCGGTCGTTCCATCGAAGCCTATTCCATGTTTGATAAAATGACGGAAGTGGCGGAGCTGTTTACAAAATACGGCGGACATCCTATGGCAGCAGGACTTTCCATGCGGGAAGAAGATATTGATAAATTGCGGGAACAGCTTAATCAGAAGGCAGAACTTTCTGAAGAAGATATGGCAGAGGTGGTAAGGCTGGATGCGGTGCTTCCGATGTCCTATTTTACGGTAGATACCATCCGGCAGTTAAGTGTGCTGGAGCCTTGCGGAAAGTCCAATACCAGACCGGTATTTGCAGACCGTAATATTAAGGTTACAAGAGCCGGTATAGTGGGCGTAAACCGGAATGTGTTAAAGCTTCATTTGCTGGATTCAAAGGGGAATCCGGTGGCAGGAGTCTATTTTGGAGAAGTGGAAAAATTTCTTACATTTCTCAGTGAAAAGTTTGGCAGTGAAGAAGTGGATGCAGCTATGCATGGAAAAGAAAACAGCATACAGTTTGCAGCCGTTTATGAGCCGGCAGTGGACACTTACAGTGGAAGAGAAAGTGTACAGGCAATAATACGGCGTTTTAGGTAAAACTTTAGGGATTTAAGAAAAATTTAATAGAGTATTATGGTTTTTGCAGGACGCATCGGTTGTAAAAAGTGCAGAATCATTGTAAAATATAAGGGATTTATAACATACAGGGGGTATATTATATGACGAAAGAGGAAGTATTTTCTTTCCCTTCCGCAGATGGACGAACCACAGTTCATGCAGTACGATGGACTCCGGAAGATGGAAAGTATCGTGCAGTTTTACAGATAACACATGGTATGGTGGAATATATTGAGCGCTACCGGGCTTTTGCAGAATTTTTAAATGACAATGGTTTTCTGGTGGTAGGTCATGATCATATCGGACACGGCGAATCCGTTGTATCTAAGGATGAATGGGGATTTTTTGCAGAGCATCCCAGCGATACGGTGGTTGCTGATATGCATACACTCAGGGAGATAACACGGAAAGAGCATCCGGGTGTGCCTTATTTTATGTTAGGACACAGCATGGGTTCTTATATGCTTCGGAAATATCTGGCGATACATGGAGAGGGGCTTACCGGTGCTATAATTATGGGAACCGGCTGTATTCCGGACAATACCACAAAGCTTGCCATGTTTATTGCAAAGCTGCAGGCAGCTTTTCTGGGCTGGCACCACAGAAGTAAATTATTGCAGAAATTATCTTATGATAAATACTATCATCAGTTTGACCTGACAGGAAAAGATGCTTCCAATAGCTGGCTGACCAAGGATGAAGAAATAGTAAAAACCTATTATGCAGACCCGAAATGCACGTTTGTATTTACGGTAAATGCTTATATGGGACTGTTTGAGGCAGTTCTTTTTGACAACCAGCAGGAAAATATTGAAGCAGTTCCAAAGAGTCTTCCGTTATTCTTTGTATCGGGAGCAATGGATCCGGTGGGCGGCTGCGGCAGCGGCGTAAAGAAGGTATATAATAAATTTGATGCAGCCGGCAAAGAGGATATTACCTGGAAATTATATGACAACGACCGTCACGAAATCTTAAATGAGACAGACCGTGATGTTGTATATCATGATATTCTGGCATGGATGAATGTTCACCTTGCCTGAAAAAGGAGGAAAAAATGAAAAAACATATCAAAAAAATAATGGGAATGGGATTGGCATGTATGCTGTTTCTTGGAGTGCCATTTCAGGCATCCGCAGCAGAAGTGACAGGAACACTGTCTACAGAGACATCATCGGAAAATGGTACTGCAGCAGGCGGAGAGAACAACGGTTCCGATGCAGCAGCCAATACAGATAATGGAGCAGCAGCCGGCACTCCGGAAAGTGGAGCAGCTGCAGATAATCCGGCAGCGGCAGAAGATAAGGCAGATGACAATGTCGTGATCAAAGAAAGCGATAAACCATATCTGGCACTGGGTGCTGATCTGTCTGAGGAGCAGAAGAATACAGTATTAAGTCTGATGGGCATTGATCCTGCACAGCTTGATAATTATGATGTAGTTACAGTAAACAATTCCGAAGAACACCAGTATCTGGATGCATATATTCCATCTTCACAGATTGGAAGTAAATCCTGGTCTTCTGTAGTAATCGTAAAGAAAGATAAAGGAAATGGAATCAATATTTCCACCAAGAATATTTCATACTGTACAGTTGGTATGTATAAGAATGCACTGGTAACAGCCGGAATTGAAGATGCGGACATAATTGTTGCAGGACCACAGAATATTTCCGGAACAGCAGCTCTGGTAGGTGTGTTTAAGGCATACCAGGAGATTACCGGAAAAGAACTTCCACAGGAAAATGTAGATACTGCATTAAATGAGCTGGTTTTAACCGGACAGTTAGAGAGCAGCACTGGTGCAGATGCAGAATCCGTAGAAGGACTGGTTGCATACTTAAAACAGCAGATGGCAGAAAACAATCTTACGGATGATGCAAGTATCCGTGATGCCATTGATGAAGCAGCAGATAAATTTGATGTTGCACTGACAGAAGAGCAGAAAGAGCAGTTATTAGACCTGTTAAAGAAGATTGGCAATCTGGATCTTGATGTAGACAGCCTTGTAAATCAGGCGAAATCCATTTATGACAAGATTGAAAACCTTGGTGCAGACGGCATCTTTGATAAGATAGGCAGCTTTTTCTCCAACCTGTTTTCCTCTATTGCAGATTTCTTTAAGAATCTGTTCAATTAAATAAGACAGGACAATTTTATAAAAGAGATTTCAGACAACTACCGGTTCGCCCGGTAGTTGTTTTTTTGAAAGATCAGGTGCCAAATGGAGAAATCAAATTTTGGATATGGCAAAATTGTACAAAAACATATCTATTTGTGACTTTGGAAGCAAATTAGAAGTTCTTAATGTACCTGCCATGATACAGCAACATTCTGACATGGATGTCAGAATGAGTCCTAAAGAGCCCGGATGGCTCGTTTAGGACGGTTGCGTGATATTTCTATATTTAATCAGGTACATTTAGAACATCTTATTTGCATACAGTGGAACAAATAGATATGCTTTTGACCAATTTGCCAAATAAAATATATGAGAAGCCCATTTCCTTCCTGATCAAACAAAATAGAAAACACATGTTTGCCAAAAAAATCTCCATGTGTTATACTAGCCGCAGGGCTTCTTTTGAAGCAGTTTTTAGAAAGAAAGGAATGGAACAATGGCGAAACAGGAAACATATGATGCAAGCAGTATTTCCGTACTGGAAGGACTGGAAGCTGTCCGGAAGAGACCGGGAATGTATATTGGAAGCGTCTCAAGAAAAGGATTGAACCATTTAATATATGAAATCGTGGATAACTCGGTAGATGAGCATCTTGCTGGTGTATGTGATACCATCCGTGTTACATTAGAGGCAGATGGCTCCTGTACCGTAGAAGATAACGGACGGGGAATTCCGGTGGGAATGCATAAGAAGGGCGTATCGGCAGCCCGTGTGGTATTTTCTACTCTGCATGCCGGCGGAAAGTTTGATAATGCAGCATATAAGACCAGCGGTGGTCTTCATGGAGTAGGTTCCTCCGTTGTAAATGCACTTTCTACTTATATGGATGTAGAAATAAGCAGAGATGGTTATGTGCATCATGACCGCTATGAGCGTGGCGTGCCAACGGTAGAGCTGGTAAACGGACTGCTGCCGACAATTGGAAAGACGAAAAAGACCGGAACAAAGATTAATTTCCTGCCGGATCCGGAAATCTTTGAAAAGACAAGATTTAAAGAGGATGAAGTAAAGAGCCGTCTCCATGAGACTGCATATTTAAATCCTGCTTTAACTATTATTTATGAAGATAGACGTGGGGAAGAAGTAGAACATATTGAATATCATGAGCCGGATGGAATCATTGGATTTGTAAAAGAGATGAATCAGAATAATGAATGTCTCCATGATGTCATTTATTATAAAGGAGAATCTGAGGGCATTTCTGTTGAAGTGGCATTCCAGTATACAACAGAATTCCATGAGAATGTGCTGGGCTTCTGTAATAATATTTACAATGCAGAGGGCGGAACCCATCTGACCGGTTTTAAGACAACCTTTACCCAGGTGATTAATTCCTATGCAAGAGAGCTTGGCATCTTAAAAGAAAAGGATGCAAACTTTACCGGAACAGACGTAAGAAATGGAATGACTGCCGTTATTTCTGTGAAACATCCGGACCCAAGATTTGAGGGGCAGACGAAAACCAAGCTTGATAACCAGGATGCGGCAAGAGCCACCGGAAAAGTAACCAATGATGAAATTCAGATGTACTTTGACCGTAACCTGGATACTTTAAAGGCAATTATCGGATGTGCAGAAAAAGCAGCAAAAATCCGTAAGACAGAAGAGAAAGCGAAAACCAATCTTTTAACCAAGCAGAAATTCTCCTTTGATTCCAATGGAAAACTGGCCAACTGCGAAAGCCGTGATGCCTCCAAATGTGAAATCTTTATCGTGGAGGGAGATTCTGCGGGTGGTTCTGCTAAGACTGCAAGAAACCGAATGTTCCAGGCGATTCTTCCGATTCGTGGAAAGATATTAAATGTAGAGAAAGCAAGTATTGATAAAGTATTGGCTAATGCAGAGATAAAAACCATGATTTATGCATTTGGCTGCGGATTTTCCGAAGGATATGGAAATGACTTTGATATCAGCAAGCTTCGTTATGATAAGATAATTATCATGGCAGATGCGGATGTGGATGGAGCACATATTTCAACGCTGCTTCTGACTTTGTTTTACCGGTTTATGCCGGAACTGATTTACGAAGGTCATGTCTATATTGCGATGCCGCCTTTGTATAAAGCGATGCCAACTAAGGGAGAAGAGGAATATCTTTATGATGATGCCGCCCTTGCCCGCTACCGTAAGACACACAAAGGCTCCTTTACACTGCAGCGTTACAAAGGTCTTGGAGAAATGGACGCACAGCAGCTTTGGGAGACAACCTTAAATCCGGAAACAAGGATGTTAAAACAGGTAGAAATCGAAGATGCCAGAATGGCATCGGATGTAACAGAGATGCTGATGGGAACGGATGTACCACCGCGTCGTAAATTCATCTATGATAATGCAAAGGACGCAGAACTTGACATATAAATTTCTATGAATCCGTAAGGAATTGCTGACAGCATATTTTTATGGATGTATGGGAAATGATAGAAGCAGAAAATCAGGAAGGAATTGGATAGATTATGGAAACGAAAGAGCAGATTATCCGCACCGAGTATTCGGAAGTAATGCAGAAATCTTATATCGATTATGCCATGAGTGTTATTATCGCAAGAGCACTGCCGGATGTCAGAGATGGCTTGAAGCCGGTACAGCGAAGAACACTCTATGATATGCACGAACTTGGCATCCGTTATGATAAACCTTACCGTAAATGTGCCCGTATCGTGGGAGATACCATGGGTAAATATCATCCGCACGGTGACAGCTCCATTTATGATGCACTGGTGGTAATGGCCCAGGAATTTAAGAAAGGCCTGCCACTGGTAGATGGCCATGGTAACTTTGGTTCCATCGAGGGAGATGGAGCGGCGGCGATGCGATATACCGAGGCTCGCCTGCAGAAGATTACCCAGGAAGCATACCTTGCGGATCTGGATAAAGATGTAGTAGATTTTGAGCCAAACTTTGACGAAACAGAAAAAGAGCCGGAAGTACTTCCAGTAAAGGTGCCGAACCTTTTGGTAAACGGAGCAGAGGGTATTGCCGTTGGTATGGCAACCAGCATTCCACCACATAATTTTGGCGAAGTCATTGATGGTGTCAAAGCATATATGAAGAATCCGGATATTACAACGGAAGAAATGATGAAATACATCAAGGGACCGGATTTCCCGACCGGTGGAATTGTGACCAACCAGGATGAACTGCTTTCCATTTATGAGACTGGAATCGGTAAGATTAAGGTTCGTGGAAAAGTAGAGATTGAAGCAGTAAAAGGCGGAAAAGAGCGCCTGATTATTACGGAAATTCCATACACCATGATTGGAGCCAATATTGGAAAATTCTTAAATGATGTCTACAGTCTGGTGGAGACTAAGAAGACGAATGATATTGTAGATATTTCCAACCAGTCATCCAAAGAGGGAATCCGCATTGTTATCGAACTTCGAAAAGGAGCAGATGCACAGAATCTTTGCAATCTCCTTTATAAGAAGACAAAATTAGAAGATACTTTTGGTGTCAATATGTTGGCAGTAGCAGACGGAAGACCGGAGACTCTGGGACTGGTTCCGATTATCCGTCACCATGTAAAGTTCCAGTATGAGCTTGCTACCAGAAAATATAAGACATTACTGGCAAAGGAACTGGATAAGAAAGAGATTCAGGAAGGTTTAATCCGTGCCTGCGATGTCATTGATTTAATTATTGAAATCTTAAGAGGAAGCCGTAATATCAAGGATGCGAAAAACTGCCTGATGAATGGTGTGACAGAGAATATTAAATTCAAAACGAAAGAATCCGAAAAGAAAGCTTCGAAGTTAAACTTTACAGAACGTCAGGCAACAGCAATTTTAGAGATGCGCCTCTATAAGCTGATTGGTCTGGAAGTGGAAGCATTGATGGATGAGCATAATACCACATTAAAGAATATCGCAGAATACGAAGATATTCTTACCAACCGCAGTACAATGGCGAAGGTAATTATGAAGGAATTGGATGGTCTTAAGAAAAACTATTCCAGAGAACGCCGTACCCATATCGACAATGTGGAAGCTGCTGTTTATGAAGAAAAGAAGATGGAAGAGATGGAAGTGGTCTTCTTGATGGATCGTTTTGGCTATGCGAAAACCATTGATGTAGCGGCTTATGAGCGTAATAAAGAAGCAGCAGACAGCGAGAACCGTTATGTACTTCATTGTATGAATACCGGAAAAATCTGCATCTTTACCAATACCGGACAGATGCATCTGCTGAAGGTAGTCGATTTGCCGTTTGGAAAATTCCGTGACAAGGGACAGCCGATTGATAATGTAAGTAATTATGACAGCTCTAAAGAGCAGTTGATTTATATCACGGATCTGGCAGCACTGTGTACGCAGAAGCTTTTATTTGGAACGAAGACAGCCATGTTAAAACAGGTGGATGGAAAAGAATTTGACGTAGCAAAACGTACCACAGCAGCCACGAAGCTTACAGATGATGATGCAGTTATATTCGTAGCACCGGTAGAAGAAAATATGACTATTGTTATGCAGTCGGCAAAGGACATGTTCCTTAGGATCGCAGCAGATACGATTCCTGAGAAGAAGAAGGGGGCAATCGGAGTCTGCGGAATGAAGCTTGCAGCAGGGGATGAACTGACCAACATCTATGCACTGGGTGAGGAAGAACCGCCAGTGGTCATGGTAAAAGATAAAGAAATTGCATTGAACCGGCTTCATATTGGAAACCGTGCAACCAAAGGAGTAAAGAAATAAATTGACATATCAGCAGGCACTTGCATTTGTAGAAGAAACAAAAAAATATGGCAGTATACTAGGACTGGACAGTATCCGGGCACTGATGAAAGAATTGGGCAATGTGCAGGAAGACTTATCTATTATTCACATTGCAGGAACTAACGGAAAAGGTTCCGTTGGAGCAATGCTTCAGGCAGTATTGGAAGAAGCCGGCTTAAAGGTAGGCAGATATAGTTCCCCGGCAGTCTTTTCCTATCGGGAAATCTGGCAGATAAACGGAAAAGCAGTTTCCGAAGAAGCATACGCTGCCTTGATGGAAAAAGTAAAGACAGCCTGTCTTACACTGACAGAAAAAGGACTTCCGCATCCGACCTCCTTTGAGGTGGAGACTGCAGCAGCGTTTTTATATTTTAAAGAAGAAGCCTGTGATGTGGTGTTATTGGAAACCGGCATGGGGGGAAGAGAGGATGCAACCAATCTGATTACCCATCCCATTTGCAGTGTCATTACTTCTATCAGCATGGATCATATGCAGTTCCTGGGAAATACGTTATCAGAGATTGCATCTGCAAAGGCTGGAATCATAAAAGAGAACTGCCCGGTGGTATCTGCCTGGCAGGAAGATGCTGTGAAAGAGGTTCTTGTCAAGGAGGCAGAGCGGCTTAAAGCACAGCTGTACCAGCCGAGGAAGGATGCCATAAGAAATCTTTTGTATGATATGAATGGAATGCAGTTTGATTATGTAAGAGAAGACAATTCACAGTGGAAGATAAAGCTTCCGCTGACCGGAGCCTATCAGGCAGCCAATGCAGCCTGTGCGCTTAAAGTAATAGAAGTATTGAAAGAGAAAACATTTCCGCAGCTTACCTTATCTGTGATACAAAATGGCTTTCAGAAGGTCTGCTGGAATGGACGTTTTGAACGTGTTTTAGAGGAACCATTATGCATTCTGGATGGTGCCCATAATGAGGGCGCAGCACTGCAACTTGCAAAAACGCTGGAAAACTGTTTTACAAATCGTAAGATAACCTATATAATAGGGGTGCTTGCTGATAAGGCACATGAGAAGATTTTAAAGATAATGCGTCCTTATTCGGAAACTGTATATGCGGTAACGCCGCATAATGGCAGGGCACTTCCGGCAGAGAAGCTGGCGGAGGAAGCGAAGGCAGCAGGCTATCAAACAGTAATAACAGAACCTTTGATTGAAGATGCGGTAAGACATGCAATTGCTGAGAGCTCGGGAGAAGATGTGGTGCTGATATTTGGCTCCCTGTCATATCTTGCAGAGGCAAAGCAGGCTGTCATACAGTATCGGGAAGGACAGAAGAATGATAGATAAAGAGAAAGTGGAAGCAGGTGTACGACTGATATTAGAAGGCATTGGCGAAGATGTGAACCGGGAGGGATTACTTGAGACTCCGGATCGTATTGCACGGATGTATGAAGAAATCTTTGGCGGAATGGACATGGATGCCGCAGAGCCTTTAAAGAAAAGATTTCATGCCAGCAATAATGAGATGGTAGTAGAAAAGGATATTACTTTTTATTCTACCTGTGAGCATCATATGCTTCCATTTTATGGGAAAGCCCACGTTGCTTATATTCCAAATGGAGAAGTAGTCGGCATCAGCAAGCTGGCAAGAACCGTGGAAATCTATGCAAGACGGCTTCAGATTCAGGAGCAGCTTACGGCACAGGTGGCAGATGCACTGATGGAGCAGTTAAAGCCGAAGGGTGTCATGGTCATGATGGAAGCAGAGCATATGTGTATGACGATGCGTGGTATTAAGAAGCCGGGCAGCAGGACGGTTACTTATGTGACCCGTGGTATCTTTAATGAGGATGAGCGTCTGGTAAATAAATTTTTCCAGATGGTACGTTAGATATGGTGATGAAATGGAATATGTAGTAAGACTTTTGCATCAGGAGCAATACCAGGAAAACGTAAAGAAAATTGCCCGTCTGGAAGCGGACAGAATCTATTGCAGACATAATATGGAACATTTTATGGATGTGGCACGTCTGGCACAGATTCGCAATTTAAAGGAGCAGCTTGGTTTGGACGAAGAGATGATATATCTTTATGCCCTGCTTCATGATATCGGTCGTATGAAAGAATATGAACAGGGAATCTCTCATGCAGTGGCATCTGCCGAATTTGCAGGAGAGATTTTTGCGACTATAGGCTATCCGAAGGAAAAAGGAGCTATCATCTGCCAGGCAATTCTGGCTCACCGCAGGGAGACCTGCAGTGAGCTGCACGGGGAGAAATTATGGCAGACAGCATTTACACAGCTTATGAAATGGGCGGATAAGGCATCCCGTATGTGCTTTGCCTGTGAAGCAGCAGACAGCTGCAAGTGGAGTGAAGAAGAGAAAAATAAACCGGAGACCTGGTTTTAAGCTGCCAGGCATCCGCAAGAAGCTGTTGGTAGCAGGTTCTACAGACAGCATAAAAGGAGAAGAAAAATGAGAATAGGCAATCGGACATTTGACACAGTAAATCATACTTATGTAATGGGAATCTTAAATGTAACACCGGATTCTTTTTCGGATGGAGGAAGTTATAACCAGTTAGACCTTGCATTAAAGCATGTAGAAGAAATGATGGCACAGGGGGCAGATGTCATCGATGTGGGTGGAGAATCCACAAGACCGGGTTATACAAAGATTTCTGATGAAGAAGAAATTGAGCGTACTGTTCCGGTGGTAGAAGCAATTGTAAGCCGTTTTGATGTGCCGGTTTCCGTAGATACCTATAAAAGTAAGGTGGCAGAGGCTAACCTTGCGGCAGGAGCACATCTTTTAAATGACATCTGGGGATTGAAAGCAGATGATAAAATGGCTGGCGTGATTGCAAAATATGATGCCGCATGCTGTCTGATGCACAACCGCAAGGAAGCAGATTATAAGAACTTTATGGAAGATATGAAAAATGATTTGCGGGAAACATTACGTCTTGCAAAGGAAGCGGGGATTCGTGAAGATGGCATCATGACAGACCCGGGTGTAGGATTTGGCAAGACTTATGAGAATAATTTAGAAGCCATCCGATGCGTGGGAGAACTGAATGAACTGGGCTATCCGGTGCTGCTTGGCACATCCCGGAAGTCAGTAATCGGTCTGACACTGGATGTTCCGGCAAAGGAACGTGATACAGCCACAGCAGTAACCAGTGCTTATGCCGTATGGGCACATTGCGGATTTGTCCGCGTACACAATGTGCGTGCCAATGCAGAGGCAATTAAGATGGCAGAAGCAATCAGGGATGGAGGATTACATGGATAAAATTATCATAGAAAATCTCGAGCTATTTGCAAATCATGGAGTGTTTCCGGAGGAGACAAAGCTTGGACAGAAGTTTCTAATCAATATGGAACTTTATTTACCAACCAGAAAAGCAGGATATTCGGATGATTTGACAGAATCGGTAAATTATGGAGAAGTCAGCCATTTTGTAACAGAATTTCTGACGACACATACCTATAAGCTGATTGAAGCTGCAGCAGAGCAGACAGCACGGGCAGTGTTATTGCATTTTCCATTGATTCAGAAATTAAAATTTTCCATACATAAACCATGGGCACCGGTGGGACTGCCTTTATCAGATGTGGCAGTGGAAATAGAACGGGGCTGGCATAAGGTATATCTTGCCTTTGGTTCCAATATGGGCGACCGGAGAAAATATATTGAAGATGCCATTGAAGAACTGCGGAACTTAGAAGACTGCAAGGTAGGAAAGGTATCTGATATCCTCGAGACAGAACCTTATGGCGGTGTGGCAGAAGGCGCATTTTTTAATGGATGTCTGGAACTTCGAACCCTGTATACACCGGAAGAATTATTGGAGAAGCTTCATGCCATAGAAGCTCATGGCAACCGGGAGCGTAAGATGCGCTGGGGCTCAAGAACGATAGACCTTGATATTTTATTTTATGATGATGAAGTGATATCTACCCCGGAACTTACGATTCCGCATATTGATATGGCAAACCGCCTGTTTGTGTTAGAACCGCTGTGTGAAATCGCACCATATCTCTGGCATCCAGTGTTAAAAAAGACGGTGCTTCAGATGAAACAGGAACTGAAGGGCAGAAAAGACATTGTTTTATTTGATTTGGATGGAACCATTACCAATTCCAAGGAAGGAATAACAAAGTGTGCCCAGTATGCCCTAAAGGCATATGGTATTGACGAACCGGATGCAGATAAGCTTGAATTCTTTATCGGACCGCCACTTAAAAATACTTTTATGGAACATTATGGCATGGATGAAGAGACCGCAGTAGCGGCAGTAGCCAAGTACCGGGAACGCTATCATCCAACCGGTATCTTTGAATGCAGCCTTTTTGATGGCGTTGAGGATGCTTTGAAATCTCTCAAGCGAAAAGGCTATCGTATCGGACTGGCATCCAGCAAGCCGGAAGAATCCTGCCGGCGTATTTTGGAGCATTTTCATATCCTCTCCTATTTTGATGAAGTGGTGGGAGCCACAATGGATGGCAGAATAGACAGCAAATATGAGGTGCTGCAGGAAACGATAAAGCGGATGCATATTTATGATACCACCGAAGCAGTATTGATTGGAGATACCAGATTTGATGTGTCAGGAGCCAAAGAAGCACATATGGACTGCATCGGTATCACTTATGGATTCGGAACGAAAGAAGAGTTGCAGGAGGCTGGTGCAAAAGCAATCTGTGACAGTATCGAGGAGGCGGCAGAATATATTGAAAGATTATAAGTTACTTCGCATCTGGGAAGTGATTTATCCCATTGGTATTTATTTTGTAGTAACCAACGTTGTGATGTTTGTGTTAAATATCATCCATGCAATGACCAATGAAAATTATATGATTTATCAGATTATTGCAACGGTGATAGCATTTCCCTTTATCTATGCTTTCTATCGGAAAGAGGATGGCGGGAAAATGGCAAATCTGCTACGAACCATTTTATTTGCAGCAGCCGCAGGCTTATTTGGCGTAGTGTTAAATAATCTTATCGGATATACCGGCTTAAAAGAAACATCGCAGAGCTATCAGGAAGTAAGTGCTGCTTTTTACGGCAGTACTCTGGCATTAGAAATCCTTGGAACCTGTATCATAATTCCGTTCTTAGAGGAACTTCTTTACCGTGGCATCGTTTACCAGCGTTTGAAAGCGTTTTTGGGAGTGAAGACGGCAATTGTATTATCGGCAGTAATATTTGGAGCCATGCATTTTAATCTGGTGCAGTTCCTATATGCCACAGCGGTAGGCCTCTTGCTGGCAGTCATCATGGAACAGGAAGGGCTTGGCGCAGCCATGGCAGCCCATATGGTAACGAATCTGGTATCGGTACTTCGAAGCGAGACAAAGCTGTTTCATTTCATGGATGCATCCATGACGGGAAGCGTCATATGCACCGTGGTGGAGAGCGTGCTGATAGTGGTGTTGCTTGTGCTGGCTTTCCGTGGTGGAAAAGAGAAGTAAAGGTAAAAATTATGTATGTGTTTAATAATATGGTAGGATCCACAGGTACTGGATATTCGTTAAAAGGAAAACGATTAGAGTTTGGCATGGGTGGTAAATGGTATAAAGCAGATTCCTTAGGGTATGAGGGTGCAGTGGAATATGCAGTATCAAAAATATTGAAACATTCAAATATTAAGGATTATGTGTCATATCAGTTAGAAATTATTAATTATAATGGAGATACTTTTAATGGTTGTGTATCCATTGATTTTTTGCAATTAGGACAGCAATTGGTTACTACAGAAAATTTATATGAGATGAAGTACAAAAAGTTTGTAGAAGAAAGATTGGAAGCATTGCCTTTGCAAAATAGAATAGAAAAATTTGTGGATGATGTAAAAAGTATTACAAGATTGAATGATTTTGGAAAGTATTTAACTTTTTTATTGGAATTAAATACTTATACATTAAATGTGGACCGAAATTTTTTCGATATTTCGTTAATTCGGAAAGAGGATGAATGTTATTTATATTGCCCGATATATAATAATGAAACAGCATATCTTTCGGATACGCAAAACAAATATCCATTAGAAAAGAATATTAATACACTTATAGCCGAGGTACGTGAAACCTCGCGTTTTCAAAATTTGAATATAGCGGTAGACTGTTGTCAGAAATTGTATGGTACACAATTTAAGGTAGGTCAATATGAAATGTCGGAAGAGATATTAGAGATAAAAGAACTGTATGGGAATAAAATCTATTCAAGAATATGTGAAATAGATGAACATCAGAAAATAATGCATCCAGAGTTTTGCTGGGATGATGTCAGAACAGAATGTTTTTAATGGCAAGGTATAAAAGGCATATATGTGAGTGCAACTGATTTTAGTTGCATCTGCCATGGGTAGGGAGTATAATATAAAAGGAGAAGTAATTTATGAGCAAAAAGGACAAATTATTAGAGAAACTTTTGCAGAAACCAAAAGACTTTACCTTTGATGAAATGGTATCATTACTTTCCTATTTGGGATATGAATTAAAACAGGGAGGCACTGGTTCAGGGGTAAAATTTATAAAGGATGGTTCTAATGAAGTGATAAATTTTCATAGACCTCATCCTAATGGGACATTAAAACGCTATATTTTAGACCAGGTGATTGAAAAACTAAGAAAGGATGGCGTATTATGAGTGACTTACTATCATACAAAAATTATAATGGTACAGTAGAGTTTTCGAAAGAAGATAATTGCTTATTTGGTAAAGTAATCGGTATTAAATCGCTGATTTCCTATGAAGGGGCATCCGTAAAGGAATTAGAGCAGGATTTTCATAATGAAGTGGATGAATATCTTGAGGATTGTAAGGAGAGAAATATTGAACCAGAGCAACCTTATAAGGGGACTTTTAATGTAAGAATTAGTCCGGAATTGCATAGAACTATTGCAATCTATGCTATGGAGCATGGAAAAAGTTTAAATGCTGCGGTGGAAGAGGCAATCGATAATATGGTTAAGCTGTAGTGTTTGTTATATTATAATTGACAAAAAAAGAAAAGCTGATGGGAGGAATCATTATGAAGAAAAGATTAGCGATGATTGTAACAATGTTGATGGTAACAGTAAGTATGGCAGCCTGCGGCGGGAAAAAAGATACTACCGCTGATAAGGAATCTGTTATAAATACAGAAGCTACCGAAGAGGTAGTAGAGACAGAAGAGCCGGCAACGGAAGAATTGGAAGCAGCTACAGAGACAGAAGAGCCGGAAACAGAGGCAGTTGCAGAGCAGGAGACCACTGGAAAACTGGAGAGCAATACTTCCAGTGCAGAGAATACTGCAGCACAGCCATCTGACAATAATACAAGCAAATCAAATAAGAGCAACAGCAATTCCGGCAATAAGGCAAGTGCAGGCAGTACTGCATCAGCCGGAACAACGACCAGTAATGCCAGTGGAACAACTGGAAGCAGCAATAGCAACACCAATGCTTCTAACAATAATGCAACTCCGGCACATGTTCATACCTGGGTGCTGCATGAGGGAAGCGGTCATTATGAGACGCAGGTTGTTAAGGAAGCCTGGGACGAGCCGATATATGAAACACAGGTTAGGGATATTTGCAATCAGTGTGGAGCAGATGTGACAGATAATGCAGTAGAGCATGCAAAAGAACATGCTTTGGCAGGTGAAAACGGTGGACATCATACAGAAGTTGTAAAAGTTCAAGTTGGAACACAACATCATGATGCAGAAACACAACAGGTATGGGTACAGGACGTGGCTCCTTATGCACAGTGTAGTGGATGTGGAGAAATTGGACCGGTAGGTTCCGGCATATCCATTAATTAATGGAATAGATTTTGTATAAAGATGGTAAGAGAAGGATTCAAGGTGATTTTACTTTGAGTCCTTTTTTTATAGATACTTGTACCGAAATTCGGTACGTATAGCTTAGTGGAAGGGAGGATAGAAAACAAAATACAAGGGTAACTGAGAACTGATAATGATATCGGTTCTTTTTTTATGCTTTCTTTTAGCAAATGGAAGGAGGAAAACGGAAAGTATGAAGAAATTTAGCGTAAAACAGAAGTTAAAAGCGTTCATGGCTGCAGCATTGTGTTTCTGTATGGCAGCCAGTCCGCTGACTGCTTTTGCGGAAAGTTTACCGGAGCAGGAAGAATCGATTCTTTCAGATAACTTTGATGAACTGGTACGCAAGGCGGAAGAAGAAAACAAAGAGCATGAAGCGGAGCAGATTGCTCTTAACAGTGCCGATGAGGGATTGGTAGTTAAAACTTATGCCTCTGGAAACTATGATTTTAATGTAGATTTAACCGTAGGAAAGACAATTAATTACAATGGCTATCAGACACACCAGTATAGTCTTTCAGATGGAACTGTAGTTTATTGTCTGGAACCAAGTAAAGCAAATCCGAGCAATGGGCAGTATACCGCTTCTGTGTCCAATGATGCACTGCTTTCAGCAGTAGCCTACTATGGATATGGTGGACCGGGATATGAAAGTGATAAGGGTATGTATAACATGATGCAGGAGAATGTTCGTCCTTATGCTTATGTAATTACTCATATGGCTTTATCCTGGGTGTATGATGGCTGTAGTGATGATTCTGATGCCTTTAAGGGGAATGCAGCTACTGCAGATGGTGTTAAAACATGGTAAATCTTATGGATATTGATGCTTATTTGCCTTTTCATCGAAATACAGATATATAATAAGGGCTGTTAGGGGTACTGGGAATTTCGTTTGATATACTGGCAACGCTGGCACAGGGATGTGCCGGCGAGGTGCATATGAACATGGATGTGAATTTGCACCGGTTGCCGGATAGGCAAAAAAGTATATCGAAATTCCCAGTGCCCCTTACAGTCCTTATGTAATATCCGTATTCGATGAAAAGGCAGATACACTCAAAATCTTCCTAAGAAATTCCAGAATAACAGAGAAACAATTCAGACACAATTTAAAATAGCAGGCAAATTCAAAAGGCTTATGAAAAAATATTTTCAACAAAAAACACGTTGAATTGTTTTGATAAGCCTTTTTTATATACAAAAAAACAATAAATATAAATACAATAAGAGTATATGAAATGAATTATCTAATAATCAGACAATAGCAAGAAAAAAACTATTGCAAAGTATATTGCGGCGGGTGTAAACTTATTTCAGAAAACGAAGCACTTTAAAGCAGCAGAGTGCAGGTAACAAAGTAAGACAGAAAATAAAGAGAAAGCAGAAAGGGAACGATTATGACAGAACAGTGGAATGAAAGTACAGCAGTAGCACAGGGTATGTATAATCCAAATTTTGAACATGATAACTGCGGTATCGGAGCTGTGGTAAACATCAAAGGTATCAAATCCCATGCTACAGTAGAGAATGCTTTAAAGATTGTAGAAAACTTAAAGCACAGAGCTGGTAAAGATGCAGAAGGAAAAACCGGTGACGGTGTTGGTATTCTGCTTCAGGTATCACACAAATTTTTCTCTAAAGTAGCAAAGGAATCAGGGATTGAGCTTGGTGGAGAAAGAGATTACGGTGTCGGAATGTTTTTCTTCCCACAGGATGAGCTGAAACGGAATCAGGCAAAGAAAATGTTTGAGGTTATCGTGGAAAAGGAAGGAATGAAATTCTTAGGATGGAGAAAAGTTCCGACTGACCCGGATAAACTGGGACAGAAAGCAGTAGACTGTATGCCATATATCATGCAGGGATTTGTAAAACGTCCAGCTGAAGTAGCCAAGGGACTTGATTTTGACCGCCGGCTGTATGTGGCAAGACGGGTATTCGAGCAGTCCAATGATGACACTTATGTAGTATCCCTTTCCAGCCGAACCATCGTATATAAGGGAATGTTTTTAGTAGACCAGCTGCGTCAGTTCTTTGCAGACCTTCAGGATAAAGATTATGAATCTGCAATCGCAACCGTACACTCCAGATTCTCAACCAACACCAATCCAAGCTGGGAGAGAGCACATCCGAACCGTTTCATTGTACATAACGGAGAGATTAATACCATCAAAGGTAATGCAGATAAGATGCTTGCCCGTGAAGAAACCATGGAGTCCGAAGAACTGAAAGGGGAACTGCAGAAAGTCCTTCCGGTTATTAATTCCGAAGGTTCTGACTCAGCAATGTTAGATAATACCTTAGAGTTCTTAGTAATGAGTGGAATGGATTTACCACTGGCAGTTATGATTATGATTCCGGAGCCATGGGCAAATAACAATACCATGTCCCAGAAGAAGAAAGACTTCTATCAGTACTATGCGACCATGATGGAGCCTTGGGATGGACCGGCATCCATACTTTTCTCAGATGGAGATGTCATGGGAGCCGTTCTTGACCGTAACGGATTAAGACCTTCCAGATATTATATTACCGATGATGACCAGCTGATTCTTTCTTCCGAGGTTGGAGTGCTTGATATTGATCCGACCAAGATTGTCGTAAAAGAAAGACTCCGCCCGGGTAAAATGCTTCTGGTAGATACTATTCAGGGAAGAGTCATCAATGATGATGAATTAAAAGAGTATTACGCAAGCAAACAGCCTTATGGTGAATGGCTTGACCGTAACCTGATTAAACTGGAGGATTTAAAGATTCCAAATCAGCGTGTTCCGGAATATACCAAAGAAGAGCGTCAGAGAATGCAGAAAGCATTCGGTTATACTTACGAATCACTGCGTGAAGCAATCCTTCCGATGGCATTAAACGGAGGAGAAGGAACTTCTGCAATGGGTATTGATACTCCGCTGGCAGCACTGGCAGGAGACCATCAGCCACTGTTTAATTATTTTAAACAGTTATTTGCACAGGTAACAAACCCGCCAATTGATTCCATTCGTGAGAAAGTGGTTACATCCACTACCGTATATATCGGAGAAGATGGTAACCTGCTGGAAGAAAAGGCGATTAACTGCCAGGTATTAAAGGTAGATAACCCGATTCTTACCAACACAGATTTGATGAAAATCAAAAATATGAAAGTAGAAGGCTTCAAGGTTGTGGTTCTTCCTACTACATATTATAAGAATACAAGCCTGGAAAAAGCATTGGATCATCTGTTTGTAGAAGCAGACCGTGCATACCGTGACGGTGCAAATATCCTGATTCTTTCCGACCGTGGCATTGATGAGAATCATGTGGCAATCCCATCCCTTCTGGCAGTATCCGGTTTGCAGCAGCATCTGGTAAAGACCAAGAAGAGAACTGCAGTTGCCATGATTCTGGAATCTGGTGAACCAAGAGAAGTACATCATTTTGCAACATTGCTTGGTTATGGTGCCTGTGCAATCAACCCATATCTGGCACAGGATACCGTAAAGCAGTTAGTAGACGAGCATATGTTAGACAAGGATTACTATGCAGCAATCCATGATTACAATCAGGCAATTATCAGTGGTATCGTAAAAATTGCTTCCAAAATGGGTATTTCAACCATTCAGTCTTATCAGGGTTCTAAGATTTTTGAGGCAATTGGTATTGACTCCGCAGTAATTGATAAATATTTCACAAATACCGTAAGCCGTATTGGTGGAATTACACTGGAAGACATTGCAAAAGATGTAGATACTCTGCATTCTGCAGCCTATGATCCATTGGGATTAGAGACAGACCTTACTTTGGACAGCAAGGGACGTCACAAGATGAGAAGTGGCGCAGATGTTCACCTTTATAATCCGGCAACCATCCACCTTTTACAGGAATCAACCAAACGTGGAGATTACAACCTGTTCAAACAGTACACAGACCTTGTGAACAGTGAAGAACGTGATGCCAATATTCGTGGACTGATGGATTTCAATTTCCCGAAAAAAGGTGTTCCGATTGAAGAAGTAGAAAGCGTAGAGTCTATTGTAACAAGATTTAAAACAGGTGCGATGTCCTATGGTTCTATTTCCAAGGAAGCCCATGAAACACTGGCAATTGCCATGAACCATTTACATGGTAAATCCAATACCGGTGAGGGTGGAGAAGATCCGGACCGTATCGCAAGTAAACATACAAGCTTAGACAGATGTTCTGCAATCAAGCAGGTAGCGTCCGGCCGGTTTGGTGTAACCAGCCGTTACTTAGTCAGTGCAGAAGAGATTCAGATTAAGATGGCACAGGGTGCAAAACCTGGTGAAGGTGGACACCTTCCGGGCAAGAAAGTATATCCTTGGATTGCAAAGACAAGACTTTCCACACCGGGTGTATCCTTGATTTCGCCGCCACCTCATCATGATATCTACTCCATCGAGGATTTGGAGCAGTTGATTTATGATTTGAAGAATGCCAACCGTGATGCAAGAATTTCCGTAAAACTGGTATCAGAAGCAGGTGTGGGTACAGTCGCAGCCGGTGTTGCCAAAGCAGGAGCGCAGGTAGTATTGATTTCCGGATATGACGGTGGTACCGGTGCAGCACCAAGCAGTTCTATCCATAATGCAGGACTTCCTTGGGAACTTGGACTTGCAGAGACACACCAGACTCTGATTATGAACGGACTTCGTAATAAGGTAAGAATCGAGACAGATGGTAAGCTGATGAGCGGCCGTGATGTAGCAATTGCTGCATTGCTTGGAGCAGAAGAGTACGGATTTGCAACTGCACCGCTGGTAACCATGGGATGCGTGATGATGCGTGTATGTAATCTGGATACCTGCCCTGCCGGAATCGCAACACAGAATCCGGAGCTTCGGAAACGTTTCGCGGGAAAACCGGAATATGTAGAAAACTTCATGCGGTTTATTGCAGAAGAATTAAGAGAAATCATGGCGAAGTTAGGCTGCCGTACCATTGATGAAATGGTAGGAAGAAGTGACCTTCTCCGGGTAAGAGAGGATTTGACAGACCGGGAAAAAGAAATCGACCTTTCCAAGATTTTGAATAACCCGTTTGCAGGACCAAAGGAGAAAGTTACATTTGATCCAAAACATGTATACGATTTCGAACTGGAGAAGACCAAGGACGAAACTGTACTGTTAAAACAGCTTTCTTCTGCACTGGATAAGAAAC
Source organism: Roseburia sp. AF20-18LB (assembly GCF_003461185.1). Classification (NCBI taxonomy): domain Bacteria; kingdom Bacillati; phylum Bacillota; class Clostridia; order Lachnospirales; family Lachnospiraceae; genus Roseburia; species Roseburia sp. AF20-18LB. The sequence continues at coordinate 527,249 of NZ_QTWP01000001.1, read as the reverse complement.
AGAAGAGAAGCATTGATGTAGAAGTAAGCAATACAGACCGTTCCTTTGGTACCATCTTTGGTTCCGAGATTACAAAGAAATATGACGATACTTTAGAGGAAGATACCTTTATCGTAAAATGTACCGGTGCCGGCGGACAGAGCTTTGGCGCATTCATTCCAAAGGGACTTACCTTAGAGCTGGTAGGAGATTCCAACGATTACTTCGGAAAAGGACTTTCCGGTGGAAAACTGGTTGTATATGCTCCGGCAGGTGTGAAATATAAGAAAGATGAAAATATCATCATCGGTAACGTGGCACTTTACGGTGCAACCAGTGGTAAAGCATTTATCAGTGGTGTGGCAGGAGAACGTTTCTGCGTACGAAATTCCGGAGCATCTGCAGTAGTAGAAGGTGTCGGTGACCATGGCTGTGAATACATGACCGGTGGACGTGTTGTTATCCTTGGTAAGACTGGCAAAAACTTTGCAGCCGGAATGAGCGGCGGTATCGCTTATGTATTAGATGAGGACAACGACCTTTATACCAGACTGAATAAAGAAATGGTATTCTCAGAAGAAGTTGGAAACAAATATGATGTTATGGAATTAAAAGATATGATTAAAGAACACGTAGCTTTGACCAATTCTGAAAAGGGAAAAGAAATCTTAGATAACTTCAGTGAGTATCTGCCGAAGTTCAAGAAAGTAATTCCATACGATTATAACCGTATGTTAATGGCAATTGTTCAGATGGAAGAAAAAGGATTGTCTTCCGAACAGGCACAGATTGAAGCATTTTATGCGAATACAAGAAATTAAGGAGGGGACGCAAAATGGGAAAACCAACAGGATTTATGGAATATGACAGAGAGAATGCAGCAGCGGTTGCACCAAAGGAGCGTATCAAGAACTTTAACGAGTTCCATACCCCTCTCTCAAAAGAGAAACAAAGAGTACAGGCAGCACGTTGTATGAACTGCGGCGTGCCGTTCTGCCAGGCTGGTATGAATATCATGGGAATGACCAGCGGATGTCCGCTGCATAATCTGGTACCGGAGTGGAATGACCTTTTGTATACCAACAACTGGGAGCAGGCATATAACCGTCTGACCAAGACCAACAACTTCCCGGAATTTACCTCAAGAGTATGTCCGGCACTTTGTGAAGCAGCCTGTACCTGTGGACACTGGGAAGACCCGGTAACCTGTAAGGCAAATGAGCATGGAATCATTGAAAATGCCTATGAAAAAGGATATGCTGCAGCAAAACCTCCAAGAGTCCGTACCGGAAAGAAGGTTGCAATCATCGGTTCCGGTCCTGCCGGACTTGCAGCAGCAGACCAGTTGAATAAAAGAGGACATTCCGTTACCGTATTTGAAAGAGATGACCGTGTCGGTGGACTTTTGATGTATGGAATCCCGAATATGAAGCTGGAAAAATGGGTTATTGACCGTAAGATTAATATAATGAAAGAAGAGGGTGTCGAGTTTATTACCAATGCCAATGTTGGAAAAGACATCAAGCCGGCAAAACTCTTAAAAGAATATGACCGTGTCATCTTAGCCTGTGGAGCAAAGAATCCAAGAGACATCAAAGCTCCGGGCAGAGATGCAGAAGGCATTTACTTTGCAGTAGATTTCTTAAAGGCAACTACCAAGAGCCTTTTAGATTCTGAGCTTAAAGATAACAAATATATTTCTGCCAAGGGAAAGAAAGTAGTTATCATCGGTGGTGGAGATACCGGAAATGACTGTGTCGGAACTTCTATCCGTCACGGCGCAGCCAGTGTCATCCAGCTTGAAATGATGCCAAAGGCACCGGATGAACGTGCTGAGAACAATCCATGGCCGGAGTGGCCGAGAGTCTGCAAGACAGACTACGGTCAGGAAGAAGCAATTGCCATGTTCGGCTCCGACCCTCGTATTTACCAGACAACCGTAAAAGAGTTCTTAAAAGACAAGAACGGTAAGCTCTGCGGATTAAAAACCGTAAAATTAGAGGGCAAAAAGGATGAAAAGACCGGACGGATGCAGATGGTGGAAGTACCGGGCTCTGAAAGCAAGTTAGATTGTGATCTGGTTCTGATTGCAGCAGGCTTCCTTGGAACAGAAGATTACATTGCCAAAGCATTCGGCGTAGACTTAAATGCCGGAACCAATGTGGCAACAGAAGCCGGTCATTACAAGACCAACGTGGAAAATGTCTTTACAGCAGGAGATATGCATCGTGGACAGTCCCTTGTAGTATGGGCAATCCGTGAAGGAAGAGAAGCAGCCCGTGAAGTAGACGAAAGTCTGATGGGATATTCTTATCTTTCCGTACAGTAATGAAAATTACAATATAATGATAGAAGAAAGTCGTCTGACTATGGTGCACCGGAGGGTGAGCTGTGGCAGGCGGCTTTTTCGTGGTTGACACATTCTGCTTTTGGGGCATAAAATAACCCTTGTGACAAAAAGAGCGAGAAGAAAACAGCGAAAGGACATAAAGAGAATGAGCAGGAAAGCAGTATTTTTTGATATTGATGGAACATTGTGGGACGAGCATTTTGTGATACCGGAGAGCACAAAGGAAGCAATCCGGAAGCTGCGGGAAAATGGACATCTGGCATTTCTCTGCAGCGGAAGAACCAGAGCATTTATTCAGGATGAAAGATTGCTGACACTGGGATTCGACGGAATTGTGGCAGGCTGCGGTACCTGGATAGAGATGGATGGAAAAACACTTTTTTATAAAAAATTAGAACAGGAATTGATAGAGGATACCATACATATATTAAAAGAGTATGGAATTCCTACGGTATATGAGGGAAGCCGGAATTTGTATATGGATCTGGAAGAATTTGAAGAAGACCCTTATGGCTTGAAACTAAAAGAGACATTGGGAGAGGATTTGCTGCCGGTAACGGGAAATGAAGCAATTATGGAAATCAGTAAGTTTTCCTGCTCCACACCGGATGATACTTATCTTAAGGTACTTTCCCATCTGGAAGAGAATTTCACACCGCTGGTGCATGATGCGGCATGTGCAGAGTTTGTTCCAAAAGGATTTTCCAAAGCGTCCGGCATCGAAAAAACCTGTGAGCTTCTTGGTATTGAGAAAGAAGATACCTATGCATTTGGAGACAGTATCAATGATGTGGAAATGTTAAAGCATGTGCAGCATGGAATTGCCATGGGAAATGGTACCAAAGCAGCAAAAGAAGCAGCGGATTATATCACAGCACCATTGCACGAAGACGGCATTTATAAGGGATTGGAGCATTTTGGACTGATTTCATAAACAAATCTAAAAAAAGTATTAAATCGTTACAAATTGAAGAAAGTGAGAAAACGAGAGAAAAAACGAGATATTAAGAGTAAATATAAGAAAACAAGAGAAAAATAAAAAATGGTCAGGCTTGCGAAAAAGAGACGCAGAAACTATTATATGACTATCAGTTAGCACTCGGTTTGAATGAGTGCTAATAAAAAAGAAAGAAAACAAAGAGACCGAATCAAGGAGGCAATGAATCATGAAATTAGTACCATTATCAGACAGAGTTGTATTAAAACAGTTAAAAGCAGAGGAAAAAACCAAATCCGGAATTATCTTAGCAAGTGCTGCACAGGAGAAACCACAGGAAGCAGAAGTAATCGCAGTTGGTCCTGGCGGAGTGGTAGATGGCAAAGAAGTTACCATGCAGGTAAAAGAAGGACAGAAGGTTATTTATTCTAAATATGCCGGAACAGAAGTAAAACTGGATGGCGAAGAATATATCATCGTAAAGCAGAATGATATTCTTGCAGTAGTAGAATAATCGAATTGATAATTGGTAAATAAAACAAATAATAAAATAGGAAAATAGAAGAAAGAGGTAAGAAATTATGGCAAAGGAAATCAAATATGGAACAGAAGCCAGAACAGCATTAGAGGCTGGAGTTGATAAACTGGCAAATACAGTCAGAGTAACAATCGGACCAAAAGGAAGAAACGTTGTACTGGATAAATCATATGGCGCTCCATTAATCACAAATGATGGTGTTACCATTGCAAAAGAAATCGAATTGGAAGATGCATTCGAAAATATGGGGGCACAGCTTGTAAAAGAAGTAGCAACCAAGACCAATGACGTTGCTGGTGATGGTACTACAACAGCAACCGTTCTTGCACAGGCAATGATTCAGGAAGGAATGAAGAACTTAGAGGCTGGTGCAAACCCAATCGTTTTAAGACGTGGTATGAAGAAAGCAACTGAAAAAGCAGTTGAAACAATCGCAGCAATGTCTTCTAAAGTAACCGGAAAAGACCAGATTGCAAAAGTTGCATCTATTTCCGCAGGTGATGAAAGCGTTGGCAACATGGTAGCAGATGCAATGGAAAAAGTTTCCAATGATGGTGTTATTACCATTGAAGAGAGCAAGACCATGCAGACAGAGCTTGACCTGGTAGAAGGTATGCAGTTTGACCGTGGATACATTTCCGCATATATGTGCACAGATATGGATAAGATGGAAGCAGTTTTAGATGAGCCGTACATCTTAATTACCGATAAGAAAATCAGCAACATTCAGGAAATCCTTCCACTGTTAGAACAGATTGTTCAGTCCGGTTCCAGACTTCTTATCATTGCTGAAGATATCGAGGGTGAAGCTTTAACTACATTGATTGTAAATAAACTGCGTGGAACATTTAACGTTGTAGCAGTAAAAGCTCCAGGATATGGCGACAGAAGAAAAGAAATGTTAAAAGATATCGCTATCCTTACCGGTGGTCAGGTAATTTCAGAAGAAGTTGGTCTGGAATTAAAAGATGCTACTATGGCACAGCTTGGCCGTGCAAAATCTGTTAAGGTTAAGAAAGAGAACACCGTTATCGTTGATGGTGAAGGAAATAAAGAAGAAATCCAGGCAAGAATCGGCCAGATTCGTGCACAGCTTGAAGAGACAACATCTGAATTTGATAAAGAAAAATTACAGGAAAGACTTGCAAAACTGGCAGGCGGCGTAGCAGTTATCCGTGTTGGTGCTGCAACAGAGACAGAAATGAAAGAAGCAAAACTTCGTATGGAAGATGCTTTGAATGCAACAAGAGCAGCAGTCGAAGAAGGAATCATCGCAGGTGGCGGTTCTGCATACATCCATGCATCCAAAGAGGTTGCAAAGCTTGCTGAGACATTGGAAGGTGATGAGAAGACCGGTGCAAAGGTTATCTTAAAAGCATTGGAGGCTCCATTGTATTACATTTCCGCAAATGCAGGTCTTGAAGGTGCAGTTATCATTAATAAAGTAAAAGAGTCCGCTCCTGGTATCGGATTTAATGCAGCAACAGAAGAATATGTAGATATGGTAGAAGCTGGTATCCTTGACCCGGTTAAGGTTACAAGAAGTGCTTTGCAGAATGCAACATCTGTAGCATCTACATTACTTACAACGGAATCTGTTGTAGCAAATATCAAAGAAGATGCTCCTGCAATGCCGGCAGGAAACCCAGGTATGGGAATGATGTAATAAGAAAATAAAATATATTACTGAAAAGTAAGGATAGAGAGCTCCTGGCTGCGGATAATGCAGTCAGGAGTTTTGCTATGCAGTTTTTTTCCTGATGTTAGTTTTTGGGGGCAGTTGTTTTGATTTGCAAAATATGTTACAATTATTTCATTGTGTAACATGAAGTCTGAATAGCAAGGAGGAAGAAAAATGGGAAGGGTAGTTATTCTTACAGACAGTTCCAGTGGAATTCGTCAGGCAGAAGCGCAGCAGTTAGGGATTAGCGTATTACCAATGCCTTTTTTTATAAATGGTGAAATACTGTTTGAGGATATCAATCTGACACAGGATACATTTTATGAGCATCTGACAGATGGAGCTGAGATTTCAACATCCATGCCGGCAGTAGGAGACCTTACAGACCGTTGGGATGAGCTTTTAAAAGAATATGATGAAGTTGTATACATTCCATTATCCAGTGGATTGAGCAGTTCCTGTGAGACTGCAACAGCATTATCCATGGACGATGAATATGAAGGAAAAGTATTTGTAGTAAATAATCAGAGAATTTCTGTAACACAGAAACAGTCCGTATTTGATGCAATCAAACTGGCAGAAAGCGGCAAGAGTGGAAAAGAGATTAAAGATATTTTAGAGGATGCAAAATTCCAGTCCAGCATTTATATCATGGTAGATACCCTCTATTATCTGAAAAAGGGTGGAAGAATTACACCGGCAGCAGCAGCACTGGGAACATTGTTGAAATTAAAACCGGTATTACAGATTCAGGGTGAAAAGCTGGATGCTTTTGCAAAAGCCAGAACGGTAAAGCAGGCAAAAAGCATTATGATAAAAGCAGTAAAAGATGACTATGCATCCCGCTTTAAGGAGTGTCAGGATGAGATGCAGCTTTGTATTGCATACACTGGAGATATAAGTGCAGCGATGGAATTCCGCAAAGAAGTGGAAGCAGAATTTGGGATTACAGACATTATGATGGATCCGCTTTCTTTAAATGTATCCTGCCATATCGGACCGGGAGCATTAGCACTTGCCTGTGCAAGAAAATTATAAGATTTAAAGTGTAAATTCTCGGTAAAATTGATTGACCAACCACAAAATATTGTGTAAAATTGAAATAGTTTAACTTGTTAATGCATAAAAGCAAGTAACATATCATGGTAAAACCAAGGAGGAAAATGAAAATGGCATTTTGTGGAAATTGTGGCACACAAGTGGGTGATGATGCAGATTTTTGCCCGAATTGTGGCCAGAAATTAAAAGGGGAGATGGAACAGCCGGCAGAGCAGGCAACACCGGTACAGGAACAGCCGGCAGAGCAGGAAACACCGGTACAGGAACAGCCGGCAGAGCAGGAAACACCGGTACAGGAACAGCCGGCAGAACAGGAAGCACCGGTACAGGAACAGCCGGCAGAACAGGCAGCACCGGTACAGGGACAGCCGCAGCAGGAAACACCAGTACAGGGACAGCCTCAGCAGGGACAGTTCCAGAGTCAGCCGCAGCAGGGACAGTTCCAGAGCCAGCCGCAGCAGGGACAGTTCCAAGGACAGTTCCAGAGCCAGCCGCAGCAGGGACAGTTCCAAGGACAGTTCCAGGGACAGCCACAGCAGGGACAGTTCCAGGGAAGACCACAGCAGGGACAGTTCCAGGGACAGCCGCAGCAGGGACAGTTCCAGGGAAGACCACAGCAGGGACAATTCCAGGGACAGCCACAGCAGGCACGCCCGCCTAAGAAACCATTTAAGATGACGAAACAGTTATGGGCATTGCTTATTGCAGTCATTGCAGTTGTAGTAGTTGCAATTGTTGCACTTGTGGTAGTGAAGAATCAGAAAAAGAAAGTAAATATCAACGATTATATTTCTGTAGAGTATAACGGCTATGAAACAGCAGGAACAGCATATGTTGATTTCGACGAGACCGGATTCAGTGAAGCTGTTATCAAGGCACAGGGAAAGAAACTTAAAAATGTAAAATCTCTTGATGACCTTGACTGGAGTGACCTCACAGATTTGATGGGAAGCAGTAACTGGGATTTGATTGACAGTATTACTTTTGATGTGAAACCGGATTCAGACCTGTCAAATGGTGATGTGGTAACCGTTACTGCTTCATGGAATGAAGATTATGAGAAAAAAGCAGGAGTTAAAATTCTTTCCAAAGAACAGGAATTTACAGTAGAAGGACTGGAAGAAGTAAAAGAAGTTGATCCGTTTGAAGATATCGAGGTAACCTTCTCAGGAACACCACCTTATGTATATCCAGACTGGACCAATAATTCAGATGATGATTACTTACGTTATCTGTGGTTCAATTTTGAAGATTATGACAGTCTTGATGTCGGAGATACCGTAACTTTAACTGTTGATGAGTCAGAAGAGAATGCATTGGCAAATGGTTACAAATTCACACAGACATCAAAAGAATATATTGTATCCGGAGTAGATTCTTATGTAACATCTGCTGCAGATATTTCAGCAGACAATCTGGATTCCATGAAAAATGAAGCAACAGATGCGTTAGATGCATATTTTGCAAATAACAATTCCTATATTGGAAATTCCGGATTCAGTTATGAAGGTTCATATTATCTGGTTGCAAAAAACAGTGATACATGGGGTGATACGAACGTCCTTTATCTGGTATTTTCGACAACTGTAACAAGTGCAGAAAATGCATTTGAGCCAACTGTTGTATACTTCCCGGTAAAATATACAAATATAATGGCATTATCTGATGGAAGCCAGAACTTCAATACATACGGTGATATCGAAGGATATACTGAATTAGAGTATGATGATGGATGGTATAATGTTGAGGGTTATACAGATGGGGCACAGATGTTTAATGATCTGGTTGTAACACAGAAAGTTGATTATACTTACGAAGTAACTGATAATTTAACTCAGTTTGGAAACTAAAGGAGAAGAAAATGAATTCTGGAAATGATTTTACAAAGCACATTCATGTGAAAAATATCATTCGTCTGTTATCTATTTTATTAATGGTATTTTTCTTTGTGCCATCATTTATGGTATCCTGTGCAGGATATGGAAATATTAAAATCAGCGCTTTTAAAGCTATGACAGGTATTAAGATAGAGGGCGAAAGTGTAACAGACCCGAAAATAATCTGCATCATAATGCTGCTGCTTCCAATCGCTATGCTGGCTCTCTGGTGCTTAAAGAGCGTATTAAAAGACAAAATTGCTGCAATCGCATCCGGAAGCTGTGCAGTTGTTGACTTTATTTTCTGGATTGCACTTTGCGTCGGAGTAAATAAGGAAGCAACAGATAATTACTGTACAGCGAAGGTTACAGCCGGATTTATATTTAATATATTGTTTATTCTGGCAATTGTAGTGTTGGATCTGTTGATTATTATCAACGTACTTCAGGCTGAGAAACCATTAATCAGACAGAAAATGATGAACGGATATCAGGGAATGCCACAGCAGAATATGTATGGAAATGTGCCACCACAGCAGGGACAGTTCCAGGGACAGCCAATGCCGCCACAGCAGCAGGGACAGTTCCAGAGCCAGCCAGTACAGCCACAGCAGCCAGTACAGCCGGTATGCAGTAAATGTGGTGCTCCGCTTGTAGCTGGAAATAAGTTTTGTACCAAGTGCGGAAATCCGGTTGCATAAACTGGAATATGAAATAAGTAATAAGTAATAAGTAAAGTAGAAGCCCCATCGTCTGATTATTCAGAGAATGGGGCTTCTTTTCTGCTGCAGCATTGCAGGTTCAGGATTTTATACAGCTTGACTGCGGAGCTGTTTCTTTTTCCGGTTCTTCCAAATGAGATAGGAAATCATAAGCGGTACACCGGCACCAATCCATGCTACCGGGCTTGCCAGACGGACTGACCAGTATCCATATGGATTTAAAAGGAGCCATACGACACCGACACGGCAAATCATTTCAAAGATACCGCTGACCATAGGCATGATACCTTTTCCAAGTCCCTGCAAAGAAGTACGATAAAGGTAAATAAGAGCAAGAAAGAAGAAAAAGCAGCTGATGGTATTTAAGTACTGTGTGGCATAACTGTAAATGGCTTCCGTCGGTTCGCTTAAGAAAAGGGAAACAATGGAACGGCCAAATACAGTACAGATGAATGCAGCAATTGCAACAGTTCCAAGGGCGATTCCAAAGGCCTTCTTCATGCCATCGAAGATGCGTTCGTATTTTCCAGCACCTAAGTTCTGACCACAGTAAGTAGACATTGTGGTTCCAAGAGCCGGCATTGGCTGGGTAGAAATCTGTTCTACTTTGGATGCAGCAGTAAAGGCTGCAACAGCACTGGAACCAAATACATTTACTGCAGACTGAAGAATCATGGAACCAACAGCTATCAGAGAGTAGTTCAAGGCCATCGGGATACCAAGTCCCATCATCTGGGCGGTTGTCACGCGGTCGATGTAGTAATCACTTTTTCTGGTGCGGAGAATCGTGAATTTACGGTACATATAAATAAGACAGAGAGCAGCGGAAATACCCTGTGAGATTACGGTGGCATATGCAGCACCTGCAACATTTAATTTTAAAGTTACAATACAGAATAAATCCAGCACAATATTAAGGGCAGAGGAAAACAGCAGGAAGTATAAAGGAGTCTTGCTGTCGCCAACACCTCTTAAAATTCCGGAAACAACATTGTACATCATACTGGTAATGATACCCCAGAAGATAACCCGGATATAAGAGTCTGCCATATCAAGAATATTATCCGGTGTGTTCATAAAGATTAAAAGCTCCCGGGAAGTAGTAACAGTCAATGCGGTAAGAATCATGGAAATGATTATGGTTAAGATGAAGGATAAAGCAACAATATGCTTTAAACGGCTTTCATCCTTTGCACCGAAAGCCTGTGATACCATAACACCGAATCCCTGGGCAAGTCCGGATGCAAAACCAAGTACCAGAAACATGATAGAACCGGTTGCACCTACAGCAGCCAGGGCATCTTCTCCCAAAAACTGTCCTACAATGATGGTATCTACCATACTGTAGAACTGCTGGAACAGATTTCCGAACAATACAGGAAGTGAGAAGAAAAGAATTAATTTCAGTGGATTTCCGGTTGTCATATCTTTCGTCATAATTATAAGCTCCTTTCAAAATTTTTTGCAGAAATGTTCTGCACTATATGAGAAAAAAGTACTATATTCTTTGGAAACGGGATTAGTATACATTGGTAAAATAAAAATGACAATGTAAAAATCAATTTAATTATGGTATAATTCGCTCATGAATACGAATTTAGAATATTACAAATTTTTTTATTATGTAGGAAAACTTCACAGTATTACATTGGCAGCAGAAGAACTGAATGTTTCACAGCCGGCAGTGTCCCAGGCAATCCGTAATTTGGAGCGGGAGCTGGGAACCACCCTTTTCATGCGGACATCCAGAGGGGTGCGTCTGACTGCAGAGGGGCAGACACTTTACGGCTATGTGCAGCGGGGCTATGAGACCATCCGGGAAGGTGAACGCAAATTCCTTGAAATGCAGGAGCTGACCAGCGGAGAAGTATGTATCGGAGCCAGCGATATGACACTGCAGTTTTATCTGCTTTCTTATCTGGAACAGTTTCATGAGCAGTATCCGAAAATCAGGATTACAGTTACCAATGCACCAACACCGGAGACACTGAAATATCTGCAGAGCGGCAGAATCGATTTTGGTGTAGTCAGCACACCTATGGAGACAACGAAGAATATGCATGTGATTCCGGTGCGTGAGATAGAAGATGTCTTTGTGGCAGGACGAAAATTTGAATATTTAAAGGGCGGTAAATTAAGCTATAAAGAATTGGAACATCTGCCGGTTATGTGCCTGGAGGGAAATACTTCTACCAGAAAATATGTAGAGGAATTTCTGCTGGGAGAAGGCGTTGTGATTCATCCGGAGATAGAACTTGCCACCAGCGATATGCTGATACAGTTTGCAAAAAGGAGCCTTGGCATAGCAAATGTGGTCAGGGACTTTGCCCAGGAAGAAATTGAAAAGGGGGAACTGTTTCAGATTACATTTAATAAGAAGATTCCTGTCAGACAGTTCTGTATTGTTTCGGATGACAGGGTTCCGTTGACTGCGGCAGCAGAAAAATTGTTGAAATTATTACAACATAAGTAAAACTTATATCGAGTATAAGGAATATTGACTTTACTTATAATATCTGATTCGGTATAATCAGAAAGTAAGAAGCAGAGAACTGGTTTTTACACCGGTTCTTTTTTACTTTACAGGAAATTGCTTTCCGGTAAAGTAAAAAACGCTCCGCGAGTAGCTCGTAAAGCGTGTTTCTCATAGTTACGCGAGCAGCGAGAAGAACATATTTCTTATTATAAGGAGGAAATAAAAATGGTTACAGCAGTAGTTGGTGCAAACTGGGGAGATGAAGGAAAAGGCAAGATTACTGATATGCTTGCAAAGGAAGCAGATATTATTATCCGTTTCCAGGGTGGTGCAAATGCAGGACATACTATCGTAAATGATTACGGAAAATTTGCATTACATACCCTTCCATCAGGAGTGTTCTACGGACATACCACAAGTATTATCGGAAATGGTGTTGCACTTGATATCCCGAAGCTTTTCAATGAGATGAAGTCTATTACAGACCGTAATGTACCGGCACCTAAGCTTTTGGTTTCTGACCGTGCACAGATTGTTATGCCGTATCATGTGCTTTTTGATCAGTACGAAGAGGAGCGTCTTGGCAAGAAATCATTCGGTTCTACCAAGTCAGGTATTGCACCATTTTATTCAGATAAATATGCAAAAATCGGTTTTCAGGTAAGTGAACTTTTCGATGAAGATACTTTAACAGAAAAGGTAGACCGTATCTGTGAAATGAAAAATATTATGTTAGAGTATATGTACCACAAACCATTACTGGACAAGGCAGAGCTGTTAAATACATTACATGAGTACCGTGATATGGTAGCTCCGTATATCTGTGATGTTTCTTTATATCTTGATAAGGCAATCAAAGAAGGAAAGAACATTCTCTTAGAGGGACAGCTTGGAACCTTAAAAGACCCGGATCACGGAATTTATCCAATGGTAACATCTTCTTCTACATTGGCTGCATATGGTGCAATCGGAGCAGGAATCCCACCATATGAGATTAAGAAAATTGTTACTGTATGTAAAGCATATTCTTCTGCTGTTGGTGCAGGCGCATTCGTCAGCGAAATCTTTGGCGAAGAAGCAGATGAATTAAGAAAACGCGGTGGAGACGGCGGAGAATTCGGCGCAACCACAGGACGTCCAAGACGTATGGGATGGTTTGACTGTGTGGCAAGTAAATATGGCTGCCGCATGCAGGGAACTACCGATGTAGCATTTACCGTGTTAGATGTTTTAGGATATTTAGATGAGATTCCGGTTTGCGTAGGATATGAAATCGACGGAGAAGTAACCACAGACTTCCCTGTAACTACAAAGCTTGAAAAAGCAAAACCTGTATTAAAGAACCTTCCGGGCTGGAAGACAGATATCCGTGGAATTAAGAAATACGAAGACCTTCCGGAAAACTGCCGTAAATATGTAGAATTCATTGAAGAACAGATTGGATATCCGATTACCATGGTTTCTAACGGACCGGGAAGAAATGATATCATTTATCGTTAAGAATAAAGGCAGATCGTGATGATAAAAAATGTAATCTTTGACGTAGGAAAAGTGCTGGTAGACTTTTGCTGGGAAGAAGTATTTCATAAGCTCGGTTTTGAGGGGGAAACTTTTGAATGTGTGGCGGATGCTACCGTCCGTTCCGTAACCTGGAATGAATTCGACCGGGGAGCAAAGCCGGATGAAGAGATTATTGCTGCATGCATCAAGGAAACACCGGATTATGAAAGAGAAATAAGACTCTTTTATGACCATGTAGGAGAGACGATTCGTACTTATCCATATACGGTGCGGTGGATACGAAGCCTTGAGAAAAATGGATATCATACCTATATATTATCTAATTTTCCAAAGAGCACTTATGAAAAAGCAACAGAAGAACTTTCTTTTGAAAAGGAGACTACCGGAGCAATCTTTTCCTATCAGGTGAAGTGCATCAAGCCGGAAGTGGAAATTTATAAGCTATTGCTGGACAGATACCATTTAGTGCCACAGGAATGTGTATTCATAGACGACCGTCCGGAAAACATAGAGACGGCAGAAAAGCTTGGCATTACAGGCATACAGTTTCAGAATCAGCAGCAGGCAAAGAGAAGGCTTTTGGAACTTGGTGTCGTATCCGGTAGTTAATAAGTAAAGATTATGTAAAAAAAGAATAATTGTCTATTCGTTTCTTGCATTTCAATAGCGAAATGCTTATAATGAGCGTAAGCAGACGGGTAGCAACGCAACTGGCAGGAGTTACTCCTGCCAGTTTTTTTACTTTACAGGAAATTGCTTTCCTGTAAAGCGTGTTTTCGCAGTTGCACAGTAAGCAGGGAGAATACAATGAGGATAACAGGTTTAAAGAAAAAGCTGATAAGTCTCATAGTGGCTGTTATTATGACGGTTTCAGGAATGTATGTTGAAAATATCAACATAGATTCTTCCTTTGTATGTGAAGATACTGCGAACCAGAATTTCATACAGGCAGCACATTTATCCAGACCATCAGAGAGCTGTACCGAAGAACTTTTGGGAAATCGTGAGACCGGCAGGATTACAGCAGGATACCGCAGATTGTCGGAGAAAAACAACGATTTGGAAGGAGCAGCATTATCCCTGGCAGCAGTATTGCCTGAAAATCAGGCAAAAGACGGCTGGAACTTTGAATTACGGAAATCAAAGGATGTTTTGGACAGCAGGAGTGTCATTATAGGCTATATCCATCATCAGGATGGAGCGAAGGGCTGACTATCACAAGTTAGAAGCAATTTACCTGTGCGCAGAGGAGCATAGGTTTCTTTGCGTACAATATCAGGTCATAACTGTGATAGGAGGATAATAAAATATGGCACAGGATATTGTAGTAGCGCTTATGGGCATTATGGCAGCGGCAGCAGTTGCTGCATGCTGGTGGTATGAGCATCATGGCAGAGAGGATGCGACTTCTTCTAAAGAGGAACAGGAAAAGACGAAAGAAGTATAAATGAATAAAAGAAGATAGAGGGCTTGTAGCAGGAAAGGACAGAATATGAGAAAGACAAAAATTATATGTACATTAGGACCGGCAACAAAGGATGATGAAGTATTAAAACAGTTAATGGAAAATGGAATGGACGTGGCAAGAATTAACTTTTCCCACGGCTCACAGGCAGAACATAAAGTAACCATGGATCGTGTAAAAAAGATGCGTAAGGAACTGGGCAGACCGGTTGGAATTCTTCTTGATACCAGTGGACCGGAAATCAGGATTGGACAGCTGGAGGGTGGCAGAGCAGAACTGCTTCCGGGAGATACCTTTAAACTCACCACCAATGATATTATGGGAAATAAAGAGCGGGTCTCTATTACTTACAAGAATCTGGTACATGATGTCAAAGCCGGAACCAGAATTCTGATCGATGATGGACTGATTGAAATGCTGGTAACCAATGTGACAGAAACTGAGATTACCTGTAAAGTAGAAAATGGCGGTGTGATTTCAGACCGCAAAGGAATTAATGTACCGAATGTAAATCTGTCCATGCCTTATATCAGCCCGAAAGACCGCTCCGATATTCTATTTGGAATTGAGCAGGGTGTAGATTTTATTGCAGCATCTTTTGTACGCTGTGCAGATGATGTGCTGCAGTTACGGAAAATTATGGCAGAGCAGGGCTGCAATGACATTAAGATTATCTCTAAAATTGAAAACCGTCAGGGTGTAGATAATATTGATGAGATTCTGGCAGTGTCAGATGGCATTATGGTTGCCAGAGGAGACATGGGAGTGGAGATTCCGATTCGTGAAGTTCCGGCAATTCAGAAGAAAATTATAAAAAAGGTTTACCATGCAGAAAAGGTTGTTATTACGGCAACACAGATGCTGGATTCCATGATGAAGAATCCGCGTCCGACCAGAGCAGAAGCAACCGATGTAGCCAATGCTATTTATGATGGAACCAGTGCAATTATGCTGTCTGGTGAGACTGCTGCCGGAAAATATCCGGTGGAGGCATTAAAAACCATGACAGAGATTGCAGAATATACAGAAAATGATATTGACTATGAGAAACGTTTCCGCCAGCTGGAGAAGATTGATAATCCGGATGTAACCGATGCCATTTCCCATGCAACCTGTATGACTGCCATTGACATCAATGCGGCAGCAATTGTTACGGTAACCAAATCCGGCAAGACTGCCCGCATGATTTCAAGATATCGTCCGAAATGTGCAATTATCGGCTGTACCCCATCGGAAAAGAGTTATTATCAGATGAATCTTTCCTGGGGCGTAACACCACTTATGATACAGGAAGAGACGGATACAGAAGCATTGTTTAATAATGCAATGGAATCCGCAGAACAGCATGGATATGTACAGCATGGAGATTTGGCGGTTATTACAGCTGGAATTCCATTGGGTATTTCCGGTACCACCAATCTGATTCGTGTAGTAGTGACGGGACACTTAAAGAAATAGGAGCGCAGATAGTATGAATGAACAACCGAAATTAGCAGTGCTGATTGATGCAGAAAATGTATCCAATAAATATGTGAAACTAATTATGGATGAGGTCAGCAATTACGGGGTGGCTACTTATAAGCGGGTTTATGGAGATTATTCGAATCCGAGCGTATCTGCATGGATGAAAAATATGCAGGAGTATGCTCTGACACCGGAATTGCAGTGTAATTATACTGCAGGAAAAAGTGCTTCTGATTCAGCATTGATTATAGATGCCATGGATATTCTTTATTCCGGCAAAGTCAGCGGTTTCTGTCTGGTGTCGTCAGACAGTGATTTTACCAAACTTGCCATGCGCTTAAAGGAAGCTGGTATGATGGTAATCGGAATGGGAGAGGAGAAGACACCGAAGTCCTTTGTAAATGCCTGTGAGAATTTCAAGTATCTTGATTTACTTTATAATAAGGAAGAAGCAGAGGAAAAACAGCGCACAGCCACCACAAGAAGAAATACGAATGCATCTTCGGAAAAGGATGCCGGGGACAATGACAACCTTCCGAAGCTTTCGGATATTGAAAAGGAGGTAATCTCCATTATCCGGAGCAATGCAGAGGAAAATGGCTGGATTAATATTTCTGAGCTTGGAATCAATCTGAGCAAACGTATTCCGGGCTTTGACCCACGAAATTACCAGTGCAGTAAACTTTCTACTTTCTTAAAGAAGTTTAGGAGCATTGAATTAAACCCGATTGAGAATCCACACAATAAGCTGTTGAAGGTTGTGTATGCAAAAATAAAAGAGTAGAAAAGAAAGTAAAAGCTTCTTTTTCCAGAGTTGTATTTGGCTGGCGAAAGAAGCTTTTTACATAATATTTTTAAAGCGTAGATACATGCTGTAACTAAAATCTGGTTATAAGCAAAAAAACAGGAAGCCTTGATTTATCAGGCTTCCCGCTCCATTAAATAATGCGGAAGATGGGACTTGAACCCACACAAGCGCAATGCTTACAAGATCCTTAGTCTTGCTCGTCTGCCAGTTCCGACACTTCCGCATACCGTATGAACTTACGTCTCATGACGACTTGTAAATAGTAACAAATTCCGGGACAATTGTCAATGCCTATTTTTAACTTTTTTCGATTTTTGTCAATTTTATATATTTTTTCAAAAAAAGGGAAAAAATTAAAAATAGGGGTTGACTTATTACCGTTGAAACGGTAAAATATCATTTGTTCGCAGGAGTGGCGGAATTGGCAGACGCGCAGGCTTCAGGTGCCTGTGGTAGCAATATCGTGTGGGTTCAAGTCCCATCTCCTGCATGAAAAAAGCCTTGATGATATCAGGGCTTTTTTGCTGTTACAAAGTATTCGTAAGAAGCTGCCGGCAGCAGGCTTTGCAACTCTGAAATTACTTGATGAATCGTAAAAAGGAGCGTATAACAAATATTCGGAAAAATGAAAAGCGAGTGTAATAGAAGAAAAAGCAGGGTGTCAAGAAAAAATACTTGACACCCTGCTTGCTTTATAGTATGATAGCTAAGGTCGCAAGGAGTGAGAACATGGAAGAAAAAGTAGAACAGGCTTATTTATATGATTTTTATGGAGAGCTGCTCAATGAACATCAGAGAAGAATCTACGAAGATTTCGTGTTCAATGATTTATCTTTAGGCGAGATAGCTTCCTGCGAGGGCATCAGCCGCCAGGGTGTACATGACCTGATTAAGCGGTGCAATAAGATGCTGGAAGGCTATGAAGAGAAGCTTCATCTGGTAAAGAAGTTCTTAGAGACGAAGCAGAAGGTAGAAGAGATTAACAAATTAGCGGAAAGCTTCCGGGCAGGACGCAAGGATACAGTAATTGATGAAATAGAGAGAATTTCGGGAGAAATATTGGAGGAGCTGTAATATGGCATTTGACAGTCTTTCACAGAAACTTCAAAATGTATTTAAGAATCTTCGCAGTAAGGGAAGGCTTACGGAAGATGATGTGAAGGCAGCACTGAAAGAAGTAAAGATGGCTCTGCTTGAAGCAGATGTTAACTTTAAGGTAGTAAAACAGTTTACCAAAGCGGTGCAGGAGCGTGCAATTGGTTCCGATGTAATGAACGGATTGAATCCTGGACAGATGGTAATTAAAATTGTAAATGAAGAGATGGTCAGGCTCATGGGTTCCGAGACAACGGAGATAGCACTTCGTCCGGGACAGCAGATTACCGTTATTATGATGGTAGGTCTTCAGGGAGCTGGTAAAACCACCACAACCGCTAAGATTGCAGGTAAGTTAAAGCAGAAGGGCAAGAAACCACTGCTGGTAGCCTGTGATGTGTATCGCCCGGCTGCTATTGAGCAGTTGAAAATCAATGGAGAGAAGCAGGAAGTTGAAGTATTCTCCATGGGCGATAAGAATAAGCCGGTAAATATTGCGAAAGCGGCAGTTGAGCATGCAGCAAAGAATGGCAATCAGGTTGTCATCTTAGATACCGCCGGACGTCTTCATGTAGATGAAGATATGATGGATGAGTTGATTGAGATAAAAGAAAATGTCGATGTGGCACAGACCATTTTGGTTGTAGATGCCATGACCGGACAGGATGCCGTAAATGTGGCAGGAACGTTCGATGAGAAGATTGGAATTGACGGAGTCGTGCTGACAAAGTTAGACGGTGATACCCGGGGTGGAGCAGCGTTATCTATCCGTGCGGTAACCGGAAAGCCGATCCTTTATGTTGGTATGGGTGAGAAACTTTCCGATTTGGAACAGTTCTATCCGGATCGTATGGCAAGCAGAATTCTTGGCATGGGCGATGTGCTTACACTCATTGAAAAAGCACAGAGTGAGATTGATATAGATGAAGAAAAAGCCAAAGACATGCAGCAGCGTCTGAAGAAAGCGGACTTTACCTTTGATGATTATCTGCTTTCCATGGAACAGATGAAGAAAATGGGCGGTCTTGGTAATATTCTTGGAATGCTGCCGGGACTGGGCGGCGGAAAGATGCCGGATATTGATGAAGGTGAAGCTGAGAAAAATATGGCACGTACAACAGCCATCATCTATTCCATGACAAAGAAGGAAAGAAGTAATCCTTCACTTTTGAATCCGAGCCGTAAGCACCGGATTGCAAAAGGTGCAGGCGTAGATATCAGTGAAGTAAACCGTCTGGTAAAGCAGTTTGAACAGGCGAAGAAAATGATGAAACAGATGCCCGGACTTATGGGTGGACGTGGACGCGGTGGTAAAATGGGAAAATTCAAGTTTCCTTTTTAACATATAAGCATTTGCTTAGGATAGCATAATTCAAGGAGGTGAAACAGTAATGGCAGTAAAGATCAGATTAAGAAGATTAGGACAGAAAAAGGCTCCTTTCTATAGAATCGTAGTTGCAGATTCCCGTTCCCCAAGAGATGGAAAATGCATCGAAGAGATTGGAACTTATGACCCAACTAAGGATCCTAGTGAGTACCATGTAAATGAAGAACTGGCTAAGAAATGGTTAGCAAACGGCGCACAGCCAACAGAAACCGTAAACCGTATCTTCAAAGCAACCGGTATCGTAAAATAGTGAGGTGTACCTATGAAGGAATTAGTAGAAGTAATTGCAAAATCACTTGTAGATTACCCGGATGAGGTCAATGTCACAGAGACAGAGAACGAGAAAGCCATCGTATTGGAACTGCGCGTAGCTCAGTCCGACATGGGTAAGGTAATCGGAAAACAGGGACGCATTGCAAAGGCAATCCGTTCTGTTGTGAAAGCAGCAGCCTCAAAAGAAAACAAAAAAGTAATCGTTGATATTATGTAATAATATCGATGACATAAAAGGAAGCAGCAGAGTAGTCTGTTGCTTCCTTTTTATCTATATGCACAGGAATTCGTTCCTGTGCACTTTTCCATCTTGTCCCATTGTGCGACATATGTTAAAATACAAAAAAGCATACATTAATACAATCGAAATAGCAAATTCTATTATTCAAATCTTGTTTCATTTTGAACATGACATTTCTGTATCTATCTATGCTTTTATTCACTAATTAATCAAAAAAGCAGGAGAGGTACAGCAGTGGATTTTGTAGCAATGGTTCTCCTGCCACATACAAGGAGGACTTGCCTATGACAAGAGAAACAAATGAAAACACACCGGTAGCAAACCGTAAATTCAAGGACACTATTTTTCGCATGCTATTTTCGGAAAAGGAAGCTTTGCTGTCACTTTATAATGCGGTTAATAGCAGTAATTATACGGATGCAGATGCACTGGAAATTGTAACTTTAGAAAATGCTATTTATATGGGAATGAAGAATGACCTGGCTTTTATTCTGGATATGAATCTTTATCTATATGAACATCAATCCACAATAAATCCGAACATTCCGCTTCGGGATTTATTTTATATTGCAGCAGAATACCAGAGGCTTGTAGATAAGAAATCCCTATATTCTTCTGCATTACAGAAAATTCCCAATCCCCATTTTATTGTATTTTATAACGGAAGCATGCCGATAGAGGATTGTTGTACCAGACGGCTGTCAGATGCGTTTTATCATGCAACAGACAATCCATCTTTGGAGCTTGTTGTTACCACATTTAATGTGAATGTGGGGCACAACACGGAGTTAATGTCCCAGTGCCAGATATTGAGGGAATATTCCATTTATGTCGCAAAAGTGCGTGTTTTTACGGAACAGATGCCAGTAGATGCTGCTGTACAAAAAGCAGTTGCAGAATGCATCCATGAAAATATTCTGGCAGATTTCCTTAGGAAAAATCAGGCGGAGGTAATTGCTATGAGTATATTTGAATATGACAAAGAGGAAGAGGAAAAGAAATTAAGGAAAGCAGAATTTGAAGCAGGAGTCGAGCATGGAATAGAGCAGAGTTTAGTTTCACTTGTAATAAAGAAAATGAAAAAAGGAAAATCTGTAGAAGAAATTGCGGATATGCTAGAAGAAACTCCGGAAAAAATTCAAAATATATGTGAACTGGCGAGAAATATGGAACCAGACTATGATGTAGAGAAAATCTGTGGACAATTGTCAAGATAAAAAGATAAAACAGTAAGTTTTTTCTGGGGAAAAGAAAAGCAGTTATATAGTTTTATAAAAAGTGCACAGGAATTCGTTCCTGTGCACTTTTTAACAATTTTACTTATGCGCGAAAACCGTAGTCGGTATACATTTCTTCGCAGTATTTGCAGCGATAGGTTTCTTCTTTTTCATCTGTGAGCAGGAAAATCTGGTCTAATTCCTGTTCGATGGAAGTGATGCAGCGTGGGTTCTTGCAACGGATTACATTTTTTACCTGCTTTGGAAGATGCAGTTCCTTTTTCTCAACGATTTTATCGCCTTTGATAATATTTACGGTAATATTGTGGTCGATAAAACCTAAGATATCTAAGTCTAAGGCATCAATCGGGCATTCGACTTTGATGATGTCTTTTTTTCCCATTTTATTGCTTTTGGCATTCTTGATAATGGCAACGGTACAGTCTAACTTGTCCAGCTTTAAATTGTGATAGATAGAAAGGCTCATACCGGCTTTGATATGGTCGAGAACGAAACCTTCATGAATTCCACTGATATTTAACATATTGATTACCTCCATTTTAATAGTGTAAGAATCAGAGCCATTCGCACATAGACACCGTACTGTGCCTGACGGAAATAAGCAGCTCTTGGGTCATCATCTACTTCTACGGATATTTCATTGACACGAGGAAGTGGATGAAGAACATACATATCGTCCTTGGCAAGTTTCATTTTTTCCTTGTCTAATATGTAATAGTTTTTCAGACGGACATAATCTTCTTCATTGAAGAAACGTTCCTTCTGCACTCTGGTCATATAAAGAATATCAAGTTTTGGCATTGCATCATCCAGTCTTGTTACTTCTTCAAACGGAATATTATTTTTTACCAGAACGTCTTCGCGGATATAGTCCGGAATTTTAAGTTCTTCCGGAGAAATAAGAACGAAGCGGATTCCGGGATAACGAATCAGTGCATTAATCAGAGAGTGCACGGTCCGGCCGAATTTTAAATCACCGCATAAACCGATTGTCATATTGTCTAATTTCCCTTTTAAAGAACGAATGGTTAATAAATCAGTTAATGTCTGGGTTGGATGTTGATGACCGCCATCACCGGCGTTGATTACTGGAATAGAAGATTTCTGGGAAGCTACGAGAGGCGCACCTTCCTTTGGATGACGCATGGCACATATATCTGCGTAACAGGAAATGATTCGGATAGTATCGGAAACACTTTCACCTTTTGCTGCGGATGAACTGTCTGCACTGGCAAAACCAAGAACAGAACCACCAAGGTTTAACATGGCAGCTTCAAAACTAAGACGGGTACGGGTACTTGGTTCATAGAAACAGGTTGCAAGTTTCATGCCATCACAGGCATGTGCATATTTTTGTGGATTTTTTTCAATATCACCTGCTAAATCCAGCAGTTGATCCAGCTCCTCTACGGATAAATCGAGGGGACTCATTAAGTGTCGCATAAGATTCCTCCTGTATGATGTTTTTAGTAATGTCATCTAGGCATTTTTACTATCATATAATAATAAAATATAAAATTCAAGGTAAAATATAAAGACGCAATATTCTGAAATTTGAAAAATTTTTCAGTATATGATAAAGTAGGGTATCATAAGGTGATGCAAAGAGAAGGAGAGCAAAAATGATTGAGGAAAGAAATGACATGCAGATGGACTTTGATGAGGATGCCCAGTACACAGAACGCAAGAGAATACTCTTTTTCGGTCTGCCATGGACCTTTACCAAATATAACATCAAACCAAGTGTAATTACTGTAGATGCAGGCTTATTCAAAATTGAAGAAAATGACTGCTATATGTATAAGGTACAGGATGTAAAATTAACGGCAACTTTGCTGGAGCGGATGTTCGGACTTGGAACTGTAATCTGTTATACCGGAGATGTTACCACACCGGAGCTTCGGCTGACACATATCAAACATTCCAGGGAAGTAAAAAATTACATCTTAAAAGCATCCGAAATTGCAAGAATGAAACGCCGTACTTTAAATACGTTAGATATTGGAGCTGGCGCAGATATTGATGATTTAGACTCATAAGCGTAACAGGACATTGCAGGATTCAGGCATCGCACGGACTTAATAAAGAAGTTCCGTGCGATGCTGTTTTATGCAGAAAAGGGGATTTAAGATTTTCTCCGGGGAACAGTGGTAACACGTTCAAATAGGAGACCTGCCATCATCCAGAGAGGCGCATAGTCTAAGCGGATGACACCGTTGATATTGGTTTTGGCATTGCTGTAATCCCATGGACAGATGCCCTTTTTCTTTAAGAAGGTTCCGGTCAGATACTCACAGACAAAGATACCGGCAGAGTAAATGGAACCCCGGAAGATGGCAGGCATCTTATGAATGTGCTTATAAACCGGCGGAATAACCGCCGCCATGCCATAAATCGGGAACATCCAGATAGAAGTATGTCCCGTCAGTTTAAAATTGTTATTGCGGATAGAATCAAGGGAGGTGAAGATAATTTCCATGCACCAGCCCGTGAGTCCGCATATCATAAAATTATTCTTCATCATAAGAAAAGTATCTCCTTTGAATTTAGAAAAATACTATGAAATTATGAAACAGGGATGGAATGCGGCTGGTAATTTTTGTGTGTGAGAAATAACTGGTTGCCGGAACAAATCATAACAATATCAGAATTCTTAGTGCTTCTTGCAGGTCATTATGTTACATTCAGATTTCGTGAACATCCGGTTATTTCGGTTACACAATAAATACATTTGCAGCATCACCCTGTTTCGTAATTTCATAAAATATCTGTAAGAAATTATGAAATCTTTCATAAATAAAAAGTGGAAAACTTGTAAAAACCCACCTGGTAGCATATAATGATAAAAGTGTATTTTTAAGGATACGTCTATGGCATATCTTAAGGATTTACTAAAGCAGGTTACATATATTTGTACACGGGGAACGATGGATTGTAAGGTGACACATATCTGCCATGATTCCAGACAGGTGGTCAGAGGAAGCATGTTTATCTGCCTTGCGGGAAGCAGGGAAGACGGGCATGATTATCTTGCTCAGGCAATTCGTAAGGGAGCAGCAGTGTGTGTAGTATCAAAGCATGTCTGGGTGGAAGGTGATGTGACAGTCATCCGGGTACGCAATACCAGTGAAGCCATGGCATGGATAGCCAGAAATTATTATGGTGCACCGGCAGAAGCCATGCAGATGATAGGAATTACCGGAACAAAAGGAAAGACCACGACTGCCTGTATGTTGTATCAGATGTTAAAGGAAGCCGGGGTAAAATGCGGACTGATCGGAACTCTTGGCGTACGAAGAAGCGATGGATTAAAAAAGCCAGGCAGCAATACGACACCGGATGCTCTGGTATTACAGAAGGAACTGCGGGAAATGGCGGATGCCGGATGCAGTTGTTGTGTGATGGAAGTATCCTCCCAGGGACTGAAGCATTACCGGGTGGAAGGAATCACCTTTGCCATTGGAATTTATACTAATCTGTCCATGGACCATATCGGACCGGGGGAGCATCGGAGTTTTCGGGAGTATGCCTGCTGTAAAAAACGGCTTTTTGAGCGTAGCCGGATGATTTGTATCAATGCAGATGATAAATATCATGGTTTTATGACAGCGGATCTTTCGGCGCCGGTTTATACTTATGGAATCGAACAACCCTGCGATGTAAAAGCGGAGCATATCGTATATGAAAGAAGCAGTCGTGGATTAAATGTCACATATCAGACAACCGGGTGGATAAAGGATGAAATCGTATTAAAAATGCCCGGAACTGCCAATGTATATAATTCCCTTGCTGCCATGGAAGCAGCACATCTCCTTGGAATTTCCCCGGAGACGATAAGGAAAACCTTAAGAAATGTTTCAGTAAAAGGAAGAATTGAAGAAGTAAGAATTTCAGATAAATTTGATGTAGTCATTGATTATGCCCATAATGCGGCAAGTCTGGAATCCCTGATAAAGACATTGCGGCAGTATCAGCCCAAGCGTCTGGTATTATTGTTTGGCTGCGGTGGAAACCGTTCTCCGCTGCGGAGGTTTCAGATGGGGGAGACAGCCGGAAGACTTTCGGATATTACGATATTGACATCGGATAATCCAAGATATGAAAAGCCGGAAGCAATCCTTTCTGACATCGAACAGGGGATGAAGAGAACGAAAGGAAAATATAAAATTATCCCGGATAGAAGAGAAGCCATTTCCTATGCTGTTTCCAGGGCGCAGGAGGGCGATTTGATTGTAGTGGCAGGAAAAGGTCATGAAGAGTATCAGGAGATAGAAGGTCATTTTTATCCGATGAACGAACGGGAAATGATAGAGAACAGTATATGAGGTGAATCTATGGCAAAATATGCCAATATCATAATTGATATTTCTCATGAAAAATTAGATAAAACTTTTCAGTATCGGATTCCACCGGAAATGAAGGATGAGATAACGGAAGGAATGCAGGTCATTGTTCCCTTTGGAAACCGGACGATAAAGGGCTACGTGATAGAACTGACAGATAAAGCAGAATTTGACACGGCAAAATTAAAGGACATTAAAGCTGTTGATAGCAATGCCATGCAAATCGAATCACAGTTCATTGCCCTGGCAGCGTGGATGCGTAAAAATTATGGCGGAACCATGAACCAGGCATTAAAGACAGTGATTCCGATTAAAGAGAAAGCAAAGGAAAAAAAGAGCCGTCTGGTGCGTCTTGTACTTTCTTTTAACGAGGCGGCAAGCCTTTTGGAAGAATTGAAAAGAAAGCACAGAACTGCCCGGGCAAGACTGTTAGAAGCACTATTAGAAGAAACTGTCTTAAGTTATGATGTAATAACCAAAAAGCTTCATATTACGGCAGATGTCATCAAAGCAATGATGCAGCAGGGCGTTATAACGGTAGAAGAAGTGCGGACTTACCGTAACCCTGTCCGTACACAGGAGATGGGAGCCTATACCCTGACCTTAAATGCAATGCAGCAAAAAGTGGTGGATGCAGTGATAGAAAATGCCAGAACAGAAAAGAAGCCGTGCCTCATTCACGGAGTGACCGGAAGCGGTAAGACAGAAGTCTACATGGAACTGATTGCAGAAGCTGCCGGCAGGGGAAAGCAGTCCATCGTATTAATTCCGGAGATTGCACTGACTTATCAGACGGTGATGCGGTTTTACCATAGGTTTGGCGACCGGGTTTCCATTATGAATTCGAAACTGTCACCGGGAGAGCGTTCCGACCAGTTTGAGCGGGCAAAAAAAGGTGAAATTGATGTTATGATTGGCCCTCGTTCTGCTTTGTTCACACCTTTTTCAAATCTTGGGTATATTATAATAGACGAAGAGCATGAGGGTACTTATAAAAGTGAGACGATACCAAGGTATCATGCAAGGGAAACCGCAATAGAGCGGGCGGGAATGTCCGGTGCCACCGTGATTTTAGGCTCGGCGACCCCTTCCATAGAAAGCTTTTATCATGCAAAAAAGGGTGACTATTTACTCCTTTCCATGGATAAGCGGGTGAAGGAAAAGCCACTGCCGGAATGTGAAATTGTGGACTTAAGAGAAGAATTAAAGGCAAGAAACTTTTCGATTTTAAGCAGAAGCCTTCATGAAAAAATAGAGCAGCGGTTATTGCGGAAAGAACAGGTTATGCTATTTATTAACCGCAGGGGAATGGCAGGCTTTGTATCCTGCCGTGCCTGTGGTCATGTAATGAAATGTCCCCACTGTGATGTGTCATTGCATGCACATAATAATGGAAAACTGATATGTCACTATTGTGGTTATGAGCAAAATCATGTTAAGATATGTCCGAGCTGTGGTTCAAAATATATCAGTGGTTTTAAAGCCGGAACCCAGAAAATTGAGGAACTGGTAAAAAAAGAATTTCCTGAGGCAAGGATTCTTCGGATGGATTTTGATACCACAAGAAGCAAAGACAGCTATGAGAAAATCCTCTCCGCATTTGCCAATCAGGAAGCAGATATCCTGATTGGAACCCAGATGATTGTAAAAGGACATGATTTTCCAAATGTAACATTAGTAGGAGTGCTGGCGGCAGACTTATCTCTTTATGTATCCGATTATCATGCCGCTGAGAGAACCTTTCAGCTTCTGACCCAGGCAGCCGGAAGGGCAGGACGAGGTGAGAAACCGGGAGAGGTCATTATCCAGACTTATAATCCGGAGCACTACAGTGTCATCTGTGCAAAGAATCAGGATTATAACCAGTTCTATGAAGAGGAAATTTTCTACCGGCAGGCAATGCGTTATCCGCCGGTATGGCATATGCTGGTTGTGCTTTGTGCATCAAAAGAAGAAGCAGAAGCCTATGCATGTGCAAAAGAGCTTGCAGATACCATGGAAAAAGTGCAGGCTGATAAAAAGCTTCAGATGATTGGACCAGCAGATGCAGCAGTAGCCAGGGTAAATGACATTTATAAAAAAGTACTTTATTTCAAACACCCGGATTATGGTGTGTTGATTCAGATAAAAGATAAAGTAGAACAGCTTATGGAAGAAAAACAGGGAGTAAGAAACGTATCGGTGCAATTTGATTTTGACCCGGTAAATGGCTTTTAGAGAAAGGAATTTAAGGAGGAAGTAAAAATGGCATTAAGACAGATCCGGACAGTAGGAGATCCGGTATTGACAAAGACCTGTAAAGAAATTAAAGAGATAACACCAAAGATTTTGGAACTGGCAGATGATATGTTAGAAACCATGTATGAAGCCAATGGTGTGGGACTTGCTGCACCGCAGGTTGGAATCTTAAAGAGAATGGTAGTTATTGATATCGGAGATGGTCCGATTCTTATGATTAATCCTGAGATTATCGAGACTTCCGGAACCCAGACAGGGGATGAAGGCTGCTTAAGTCTTCCGGGCAAGGCAGGAACAGTTACAAGACCAAATTATGTAAAAGCCCGTGCATTTAATGAAGATGGTGATGAATATGAGATTGAGGGAACAGAGCTTTTAGCAAGAGCAATCTGTCATGAATTAGACCATCTGGATGGACATATGTATACGGAAAAAGTAGAGGGTGAGCTTCATGACGTAGTCTATGAGGAGGGTTAGAAATGAAAGTAATATTTATGGGAACACCGGATTTTGCAGTGGGTACATTAGAGGCAATTGTGGCAGCAGGACATGAAGTAGTGCTTGTAGTAACACAGCCGGATAAACCAAAGGGAAGAGGAAAGAGCATGCAGTATCCTCCGGTAAAGGAAGCTGCAATCGCCCATGAAATTGAAGTGTATCAGCCGGAGCGTGTGCGTCGCCCAGAATGCACAGAATATCTGGCAAAGTATCAGCCGGACATCATTGTGGTAGCAGCCTTTGGACAGATACTTCCAAAAGAAATTTTAGAGATGCCAAAATATGGCTGCATCAATGTCCATGCATCCCTGCTTCCAAAATACCGTGGGGCTGCACCAATCCAGTGGGCAGTAATCAATGGAGAGAAGGCTTCCGGCGTAACGATTATGCGTATGGATGAAGGCCTGGATACCGGAGATATGATAGCATCTGTGACCGTGGAACTGGATGCACAGGAGACCGGTGGCAGCCTTTTTGATAAATTGCAGGATGCCGGGGCACAATTATGTGTAGAAACCATGAAATCCATTGAAGATGGTACAGCAGTGTATACACCACAGGATAATGAGATTGCAACGCATACCAAAATGATTCAGAAGTCATTGGGAAAGATTAACTGGTCTTTATCTGCAGTGCAGATTGAGAGGCTGATTCGTGGACTGAATCCATGGCCGAGTGCCTATACTTACCTTTCCGGTAAGACATTGAAAATCTGGAAGGCAACGGTACATCCGGGCAATACGGATGCTGCACCGGGAACAGTGGTAAAGGCAGATAAACAGAGCCTTGTCATACAGACAGGCGTTGACCGTCTTTCGCTGGAAGAAGTGCAGTTAGAAGGAAAAAAGCGTATGCCGGTTGCTGATTTCTTACGTGGATTTACAATCAAAAACGGAACGGTGCTTGGAACAAAACAGCAATAAAAAGGAGGAATTCATATGCCATATTATTATTGGTGGGACCCGACTTATTTCTTGGTAATTATTGGTGCAGTAATCTGCCTTCTGGCATCTGCCCATGTAAACAACACGTTTAAAAAATATTCAAAATACCGCAGTATGTCCGGAATGACAGGTGCACAGGCGGCACAGAGAATCTTAAATGCAGCAGGCATTTATGATGTGGAAATCCGCCATATTTCCGGAAACCTTACCGACCATTATGACCCGAGAAATAAGACTTTAAGTCTTTCAGACAGTGTCTATGGTTCGACATCTGTTGCGGCAGTTGGTGTAGCAGCCCATGAGTGTGGACATGCTATCCAGCATCAGAAGAATTATGCACCGCTTACCATTCGTGGTGCCATTGTTCCGGTAGCCAATATCGGTTCTACACTGGCATGGCCGCTGATCCTGATTGGATTATTTATCAGCAGCCGCAGTGGTCAGGCATTGATTACAGCAGGAATCATCTGCTTTTCACTGGCAGTATTATTTCAGATTGTAACACTTCCGGTAGAATTTAATGCATCGAGAAGAGCAGTAAGAATCCTTGGAGAGACAGGAATCTTAGGAGAACAGGAACTGGGCTATACGAGAAAAGTTTTAGGAGCTGCAGCGTTAACCTATGTAGCGGGAGCAGCTTCAGCGATTCTTCAGTTACTGCGTCTGATTTTATTATTTGGAGGACGACGGGATGACTGATTCGGTGAACAGCCGGGAACTGGTGCTTGCAATTTTGCTGGCGATAACAAAGGATGGCATATACAGCCATGTGGCGATTTCTGATGTACTGACCAAATATCAGTATCTTGAGAAACAGGAGCGCAGCTTTATTACCAGAGTCAGCGAGGGTACTCTGGAGCGTATGCTGGAACTGGATTATATCATTAATCAGTTTTCCAGTGTGAAGGTGAATAAAATGAAGCCGGTAATCCGTTGTATTATCCGGAGTGCCGTCTACGAAATGAAATATATGGACAGTGTTCCGGTATCGGCTTCCTGCAACGAAGCAGTAAAGCTTGCAAAGAAAAAAGGCTTTGGAAAGCTTTCCGGATTTGTCAATGGAGTGATTCGGAATATCGGAAGAAATCTTGATAAGATTATATACCCGGATAAGGAAAAATCTTATAAACAGTATTTATCCGTAACCTGTTCCATCCCGGAATGGATGATTACGCTCTGGGAGAAAAATTATTCTCTGGAACGGATTGAAAAGATAGCAGAAGCATTTTTGAAAGAAGAACCACTGACCATAAGATGTAATCTTACGAAGATTACACCAGAAAGCTTGATGGAGCGTTTAAAAAATCGTGGTATGGAAGTGAACATAGATGAAAAACTTCCTTATGCATTGCATGTAAGAGGTGTGGATTATCTTGGCAGCATTCCGGAATTTGCGGAAGGACTTTTTTATGTGCAGGATTTAAGCTCCATGAAGGTGGCTGAGGCAGCAGAAGTAAAAGAAAATGATACTGTCATTGATGTGTGCGGAGCACCCGGTGGAAAGAGTATACATATTGCACAGCTGCTTTCCGGCAGTGGAAGGGTCATCACCAGGGATGTCAGTGAGTATAAAGTCTCTTTGATAGAAGAGAATATCAGACGTCATCAGGTGACCAATATGACAGCCGAGCAGTGGGATGCCCGTGTATCAGATAAAGGCAGTATCGGCAAAGCAGATGTAGTTATTGCCGATTTACCATGTTCCGGACTGGGTGTGCTCCGGAAAAAACCGGACATCAAATACCGGATGCAGCCGGAAGATATCAAGTCACTGATCGCATTACAACGGGAGATTTTATCCACGGTTCATCAGTATGTGAAGCCGGGTGGCAGAATGATTTACAGTACCTGCACCATTGATGCGGGAGAGAATGAAGAAAATGTTGCGTGGTTTATGGCAAATCATAAAGAATTTGAAGTAGAAAGCATGGAACAGATTCTGCCGGATGAATTAGGCAGTGACGGATTTTTCATTGCCAGATTAAGGAAACAGAATGTATGATAGAAAAAGTTGATGTAAAATCCTTGAATTTAAAAGAATTAGAAGAATTTCTTTTGTCTCTGGGAGAGAAGAAATTCCGGGCAAAGCAGATATATGAATGGATGCACATCCATCATGTCACCTCCTTTGATGAAATGACAAATCTTTCGAAGAATTTAAGGGAGACATTAAAAGAGAAAGCAGACCTTATAGTATTAGAAGAAGAACTGGTACAGATTTCGAAGATTGACGGAACGAGAAAGTACTTATTTGCATTGGCAGATGGGAATATGATAGAAAGTGTGCTGATGAAATATAAGCATGGCAATTCCGTATGTGTTTCTTCCCAGGTGGGCTGCCGTATGGGCTGCCGGTTCTGTGCATCAACACTGGACGGACTGGTGCGTAATCTGACACCATCGGAAATCTTAGAGCAGATATACCGGATTCAGGAGAGCATCGGAGAACGTATTTCCAATGTGGTAGTCATGGGAAGCGGAGAACCTATGGATAATTATGATAATATTGTAAAATTCATTGAACTGCTGACAGACGAGCATGGACTTCATATCAGCCAGAGAAATCTTACGGTATCTACCTGTGGACTGGTGCCACGGATGAAGCAGCTCGCTGATTTGAAGCTTCAGATTACACTGGCACTTTCCCTGCATGCATCCTCACAGGAAAAGAGGAAAGAGCTGATGCCGGTTGCCAACAGTTATGAGCTTTCCGAGGTCTTAGATGCCTGCAGATATTATTTTGACAAGACAGGACGAAGAATCACCTTTGAGTACAGTCTGGTGGGCGGCGTCAATGATACGGATGAGGATGCAGAGCGGCTGGTTAAGCTGGTTTCCGGCATGAACTGCCACATTAATCTGATTCCGGTAAATCCCATTAAAGAGCGGGATTATGTGCAGTCAGACCATGAGGAAATCCTCAAATTTAAAAATAAACTTGAAAAAAACGGAATTAATGTTACTATTAGAAGGGAAATGGGCAGAGATATTGATGGTGCCTGTGGACAGTTAAGAAAGAAATTTTTAGAAAGGTAGGTGGACTATCATGAAGACTTTTTCAATTACAGATATCGGACAAAAGCGCAGCTCCAATCAGGACTATGTCTTTTCCTCTGAGCAGCCGATTGGTAATCTGCCAAATCTTTTCATTGTTGCAGATGGAATGGGAGGACATAAAGCGGGAGATTATGCTTCCAGATATACGGTAGAGACATTAGAGAAGCTGATTCGTGAGTCGACATTGTCAGAGCCGGCTGCAATTATTGAGTCTGCAGTAAAGCAGGCAAATACCATGCTGTTAGAGGAAGCGAATCACCATGAGGAAATGAAGGGAATGGGAACTACTCTGGTAATTTGTACCATTCATGACAACGTGCTTACGGTTGCCAATGTGGGAGACAGCAGACTATATGTAGTAAATCAGGAAATCAGGCAGATTACGAAAGACCATTCGCTGGTAGAAGAAATGGTGCGGATGGGTGAGATGGACAAAGAAACAGCCCGGAATCACCGTGATAAAAACATTATTACAAGGGCAATCGGAGCAGTCCCGGAAGTGGATGTGGATTTCTTTGAGATTAATCTGGATCCGGAAGATGAAATACTTATGTGTACCGATGGATTAACCAACATGGTAGAGGATGCAGATATCAGAAATATTATGCTCAGTCAGCGTGATATTGCAGAACAAGCAGAAAGACTGGTAAAGACTGCCAATGAAAATGGCGGTAAAGACAACATTACAGTAATTGTAATAAAACCATTTTCGGATGAGGTGAAGATATGTTAACAGAGGGAATGTTTATCGCAGAACGTTATGAAATTATTGGGAAAATAGGCGCAGGCGGAATGTCTGATGTTTATAAGGCAAAGGATCATGTCTTAGGACGTTTTGTGGCAATTAAAGTTTTAAAGCAGGAATTCAGTGAAGATGTTAATTTTGTGACAAAGTTCCGTACAGAGGCACAGTCAGCAGCAGGCTTAGAGCATCCAAACATCGTAAATATCTATGATGTCGGAAGCGAAAACGGCATGCATTATATTGTTATGGAGTATGTGGATGGAATCACATTAAAGACATATATTGAGAAGAAAGGCAAACTGACTTACAAAGAAGCAGTCAGCATTGCCATTCAGGTAGGCAGAGGTATTGAGGCTGCACACAATAAAAATATTGTGCACCGTGATATCAAGCCACAGAATATTATTATTTCCACAGAAGGAAAAGTAAAGGTAACCGATTTTGGAATTGCCCGTGCAGCAACTTCCAACACCATTAATTCTGATGTTATGGGTTCCGTACATTATTCTTCTCCGGAGCAGGCAAGAAACGGTTTCGTAGATGGCAAGAGTGATATTTATTCTCTTGGAATTGTCATGTATGAAATGGTAACCGGAAGAGTTCCTTTTGATGGAGATACTACCGTTGCAGTAGCAATCCAGCATTTACAGGAAGAAATGGTTCCACCAACCGCGTATACACCGGACCTTCCAATCAGCTTGGAGAAGATTATTTTAAAATGTACACAGAAGAACCCGGACCGCCGTTATGAGAATATGGGCGAACTGTTGATTGATTTAAAGAAATGTCTGATTAGTCCGAATGAAGATTTTGTTACCATGGTTCCACTTGGCAGCAATGATAAGACAAGAGTCATCGGACAGGATGAATTAGAGCAGATCCGAGAAGGCTCCGGAAAAGTTTCCTATGATGAAGAGGAAGAAGCAGGAGAGGAAGAAGAACCGGATGAGGATGAATTAACAGAGGATGAGGAGAAGGAGAATGGAATTCTCAATCCGAAGATGGAAAAAGCAGTTACTATTATGGGAATTGTCGCTGCAGTTATCATCGTAGGAATCGTCATTTGCCTGGTTGGTAATATCCTTGGAATTTTCCGATTTGGCGGCAGCAAGAAAAATGATACCGAGACAGAGATTGCAACAGAAACCGAAACAGACACCGAAGATAAAATCGAAATGATTGATTTGCGTGGTCTTACTTTTGAAGAAGCACAGAATGAAATCAAAGATAAGAAGCTTGATATCAAGTTAGAAGAAGGCGAGGAGATTTCCTCTGATGATTATGAGGAAGGACAGATTGCCGAGCAGAGTGTGAAGAAGGGTGAATCTGTAAAGGCTGGCGATACCGTTACTGTCCGTATCAGCAGCGGAGCAGGAGATGTTCCGATTCCTGACGTAGCCGGTTATAAGTCTTCGGAAGCACAGAAAAAATTAGAGGATATGGGCTTTAAGGTAAGCACGGATTATGATTACAGCGATACCGTACAGCAGGATTATGTTATCAAGACTACACCGGATATCGGAACCAATGCGAAGAAGGGTGATACCATTACCCTGATTTTGAGCCGTGGTATTGAAAGCGTACAGGTACCGGATGTCAGAGGACACTCAGAAACTGATGCGAAAAATGAATTAACCGGTGTAGGCTTAAATGTTACAACCAAGACCGATTACAGTGATGATGTGGCAGAAGGCCTTGTTATCAGTCAGGATCCGGTAAATGGCAAATTTGTTGACCGTGGAACAACCGTTACCCTGACCATCAGTTTAGGCAAGAAGACCACATACTATTCTTATAAGAGTGATACATTAGCAGTACCGCAGGATGGCAAGAATTATACCGGCGGAACCGTTACACTGAAAGGTTCTGATGGAAGTACCCTCTGGACAACAACCTTCGAGGGAACAACACCTGGTTCTGTGAATGTAGATAATATTAAAAATATGAGCAGCGGTACCCTTGAGGTTGACTGGACATATACCAACGAAGATGGTACAACAGGAACCAATGTGGTATCGACCTCTGTAAACTTTACTGAAAAATAAGGATGCACATGCAGGGAAAAATAGTCAAAGGAATTTCCGGATTCTACTACGTTCATGTAGTGGAATCCGGAATTTATGAATGTAAGGCAAAAGGAATATTCCGCCAGCAGAAGATGAAACCGTTGGTGGGAGATGATGTAGAGATTGATATTATTTCAGAAGAAAAGAAGACCGGAAATGTCGCAGCAATTCTTCCTAGAAAAAATGCACTGATTCGTCCGGCAGTTGCCAATGTGGAGCAGGCTCTTTTGATTTTTGCGGCGGCAAGTCCCAATCCGAATTTTAATCTTTTAGACCGCTTTCTGGTAATGATGGGACGGCAGGATGTTCCGGTAATCCTTTGTTTTAATAAGTGTGATTTGATTACTGAAGAACAGCAGCAGGAGATTGCTTCTATTTATGAAGCAAGCGGCTGCAAGATACTCTTTGTCAGTGCAAAAAAGGAACTGGGACTAAAAAAACTTCAGGAAATATTAGAAGGAAAGACTACAACGGTAGCAGGACCTTCCGGAGTGGGAAAATCTTCACTTATTAATCTTTTAGCACCGGAAGCCTGTATGGAAACCGGTGAAATCAGTAAGAAGATAGAGCGCGGCCGGCATACCACAAGACATGCAGAACTGATTCAGCTTAAGGGCGATGGTTATATCATGGATACACCGGGATTTAGTTCTCTTTATCTTCCGGAAATGGAGAAGGAAGAATTGCAGGATTGTTATCCGGAGTTTGCAGCCTTTGAACCGTATTGCAGATTTCAGGGCTGTTCCCATATCAGTGAGCCGGACTGCGGAGTCAAAGAAGCTTTATCAGAAGGAAAGATTCATCCGGTGCGTTATGAAAATTACTGCCAGCTTTATGGAGAATTAAAGGACAGAAAGAAGTATTAAATAATTAGAGTATCGAAAGAGATAGAAAATAGGATATCGAAAATAAGGTACAGCCAAATAAGATACGAAAGAAATATCAGATACAGAAAGGAATCAGACGATGAATTGTTTATCCCCATCTATTTTATCAGCAGATTTTAGTAAATTAGGAGAAGAGATTAAGACGGTAGATGAAGCCGGGGCGCAGTACATTCATATCGATGTAATGGATGGAAGCTTTGTGCCAAGCATTTCTTTTGGAATGCCGGTAATCCGCTCCATTCGAAAATGCACCGATAAAATATTTGATGTTCATCTGATGATTGATGAGCCAATCCGTTATATTGATGAGCTGGTAGACTGTGGAGCCGATTTGATTACGGTGCATGCAGAAAGCTGTAAGCATTTAGACCGGACCATTGAAGCTATTAAGGAACGTGGCATCATTGCAGGAGTAGCATTAAATCCTGCTACACCATTAACTGCCATTGAACATATTTTAGAAAAAGTGGATATGGTATTAATTATGACAGTAAATCCGGGCTTTGGCGGACAGAAGCTGATTCCTTATACTATCGATAAAGTGCGTCAGTTAAAGAAAATGGTGCAGGAGCGGAAGCTGAAGCTTGATATTGAAGTGGATGGCGGCGTAAACCTTTCCAATGTTGAAACATTGATGGATGCAGGAGCAAATATTATTGTTGCCGGAAGCGCAGTTTTTGGCGGAGATGCGGAAGAGAACACCAGATGTTTCTTAAATCTCATTAATGGTGGTAAATAAGATGAAAACATTGATTATCAATGGCGGAACCATAGAGGATGCATTTGCATTAAGTTATATAGAGCGGGTAAAACCGGATTGTATCTTAGCAGCAGACCGTGGCATGGAATTCTGTTACCGCAATCAGATAAAACCGGATGTCATATTAGGAGATTATGATTCGGCAGATAAAACCATATTGGAAGCATTTCGACGGCAAAGCGGCATTGAGTGGCACCAGTATCAGCCGGAGAAGGATTATACCGATTCTGAAATTGCCATCGGAAAAGCCATGGAACGGAATAGCAGCGAAATCCATATATTAGGTGGCACCGGTACAAGGCTTGACCATGTGTTAGGTAATATACAGCTTCTGATGCAGCCGCTGGCAAAAGACATTCCATGTTTTCTCATAGATTCCCATAACCGGATTCGCCTGTTGAAAGAGCGCGCGGTTCTTCGAAAGAGTCAGCAGTTCGGAAAGTATGTATCCTTACTTCCTCTTACAACAGAAGTAACCGGAGTAACATTGACCGGAATGAAATATCCTCTGCAGGATGCCGCATTTACCAGTGATAATACATTGGGCGTCAGCAATGAAATTGTAGAGGATGAAGCGGTGATAGATTTAAAAAACGGAATATTGATTATGATTGAATCGAGAGACTGATTCTTAAGAGACTGAATTCTGTAAGACGGAAGGAGGTCTCTTTTTTGTTATTAAGCTTCTTCAGGCTTTATGCTTGTATTGGAGCGGATAGACTGTGCCATTATTCTTTTAACGGAAAGACCGTTTCTATCTTGACAAATCAAAAAAATATAGTACAATACAATTCATAGTAAATAAATAGGAAAAGGATGAAAAGAAAAAATGAACAGAAGCGTAAGAACAAAATTAACAACACTCGGTCTTGGTGTAACATTAATGTTTACAGCACTGACAGGATGTGGAAATAAGGATGCAAAAGATACTTTAAGCACAGAACAGCAGTCTGCGACTGAGGTAATAGAGAGCACAGAAAATGTGACAGAGGGAGCCAGTGAAGAGAATCCGATTACTTTTACGGATGCACTGGGAAGAGATGTAACCGTAACTTCCCATGACCGTGTGGCAGCCATGATTGGAAGCTTTGCAGATGTCTGGTTATTATCCGGTGGTGAACTGGTGGCAACAGCCAATGACTCCTGGGAGTCATTAGACCTTGACTTAGGAGATGATGTGGTAAATCTTGGAAGTATTCAGGAGCCAAATACAGAAGCATTGCTTGCCGCACAGCCGGATCTTGTAATTGCAAGCACCAATACTACTTCTAATGTGGAGATGGAAAATATGCTGACAGAAGCAGGTGTTACAGTAGCATATTTTGATGTATCTGATTTTGACGCATATCTTCAGATGTTAGACATTTGTACAGATATTACCGGAAGAAAAGATTTATATGAGAAAAACGGACTTGAGGTTCAGAAACAGATTGAAGAAATCAAGGCAAGGGTAGATGATTCCCATCCAAGCGTATTATTTTTACGTGCAGCAGCAAGTGGTGTAAAAGCCAAAGGAAGTGAAGGCAGCGTAGGTGGTGAGCTGTTAAAGGATTTGGGATGTGTGAATATTGCAGACAGCGACAGCGGATTATTGGATAATCTGAGCCTTGAAGCAATCGTAACCGCAGATCCGGATTATATTTTCGTGACTACACAGGGAACCGATACAGATGCGGCACTGGAAAATGTGCAGGAAACATTAATTAACAGTCCGGTATGGAGCAGTCTTACTGCAGTGAAAGAGAATCACTATTATGTACTGGATAAACGGCTTTACAACCTGAAACCAAATGCCCGCTGGGGAGAAGCGTATAAAGAACTGGCAGACATTTTATATCAGGAAAACTAAGACGCAGAAACTTAAGTGACAGAGTATAGGCAATAAAGGAGAAGCGGGATGGGATATTTTCCATTTTTTGTGGAACTAAAAGGAAAAAGAGGACTGATTGTCGGTGGCGGTATTGTAGCAGAACGCAAGGTAAGAAAGCTGCTGCCTTATGAACCGGAACTTCTGGTTGTTGCACCAAAGATTGATGATGAAATCTGGAAACTTTCCGAAGAAATAAAAGAGAAAAGAAAAAAGAACGAAGATACGTCGGAACTTATTTTATCCGAGCGGGATTTTGAAACTACAGATCTGGAAAAAATGGATTTTGTTATTGCGGCAACCTCGGATGAAGCATTGAATGCAAGGATAGCAAAGCTTTGTGAAGAGAGGAATATTCTGGTAAATGTTGTAGATGATAAGGAAAAATGTGGATTCCTGTTCCCGTCGCTGATTCGGGAAGGAAAACTCAGTATCGGCATTTCTACCGAAGGAGCAAGTCCAAGAGTAGCAACCACGTTCCGTGCCCGGTTAAGCGCAGACATCCCGGAGCGGATGGAAGAAATCCTGGATTATCTTGAAAAGATTCGTCCTTTTGCAAAAATGGCAATCGAAGATGACAAAAAGAGAGCTGCTTTCCTGATGGATTTAGCGGATGTGTGTATGGAAAAAGGACGTCCCCTGACAGAAACTGAATGTGAAATTTTACTGGAAAATTATCAAAGCAAAACCCTAAAAGAAGCATTTGCAGATAAAGAAGCACTTTCGGGTAAGGAGGCACAATCCGGAAAAGAAGCTTGTCCGGTCAGGAAAGTATCCCCAGGAAAGGTGGTTCTGGTGGGAGCCGGTTGTCTGTCCTATGAATACATAACACTGCGCGGCATGCAGGAAATCAGAAAAGCACAGGTGCTGATTTATGATGCGTTAATTGATACAAGGCTTCTTGATTTTACCATTGAAAACTGTGAAAAAATCTGTGTAGGAAAACGCAGTGGCAGACACAGCATGAAGCAGGAAGAGATTAATATGCTGCTGATAGAGAAGGCAAAAGAAGGTGCGCATGTTGTAAGGTTAAAAGGCGGTGACCCATTTGTCTTTGGCAGAGGAAATGAAGAAGTAGACGCACTGACGGAGGCTGGCATTGAAACAGAAGTAATTCCCGGCATTTCCTCCTGCATTGCAGTGCCGGAGCTTGCCGGAATTCCGGTGACGGAGCGGAAGGTCAGCCGGAGCTTTCATGTAATGACCGGGCATTTTGCCGGAGATGAGGAATCATTAAAAGATGAGATTCACAAAATGGCTGCCATGGATGGAACCTGTGTCTTTCTGATGGGATACACAAGACTTGCGGAGATTGTAAGAGAATTACAAAACGGCGGTGCAGCGGTAGAGACACCGGTAGCAGTAATTCATGGAACTTCTGATGGAAGCAGCCGGGCAGCATATGGAACACTTCTTACCATCGAAAAAGAAGTGCAGGAGAAACAGATTCCAATGCCGGCAGTGATTGTGGTAGGAGATACCGTCCGTTTACCGGAGTAAGAAAAAGAAAAAAATTCAGGACTTTTCGGAAAAACGAGGTCCTGAAAAAAAATTTCTTACATTTCCTATTGACCATATATGAATTATAGGGTATTATGGTAAATAGTTACAGGAAAGGAGAAAAAAGGAAATGGCGAAAATAGCACAATCTCTGACAGAATTAGTTGGTAATACACCAATACTGGAACTGAAAAATTACGAAGAAGCAAAGCATCTTCCGGCACACCTTTTAGCAAAGCTTGAGTATTTTAATCCATTGGGCAGCGTAAAAGACCGTGTGGCAGAAGCAATGATAGAACAGGGAATAAAAGATGGGCTGATTAATGACAAGACCGTTATTATAGAGCCGACCAGTGGCAATACCGGAATCGGGCTGGCATTTGTATGTGCGGCAAAGAAGCTGCATCTGATTTTAACCATGCCGGATACCATGAGTGTTGAGCGAAGAAAGATTGTAACAGCACTGGGAGCAGAAGTGGTACTGACCCAGGGACGGCTTGGCATGCGGGGCGCAATTGAGAAGGCAGCCCAGTTAAAAGAAGAATATGGAAATGCATTTATTCCGCAACAGTTTGAAAATCCGGTCAATCCAAAAATCCATGAGCTTACTACCGCAGAGGAAATCTGGCGGGATACGGATGGCAGGATAGACATCTTTGTAGCTTCTGTAGGAACCGGTGGAACACTGACCGGAACAGCAAGAGGCTTAAAGGCAAAGAAAGCAGACATTAAGATTGTGGCAGTAGAACCTGCAACTTCCGCCGTTCTTTCCGGAAAAGAACCGGGACCACATAAGATACAGGGAATTGGCGCAGGATTTATTCCAAAGGTTATGGATTTGTCACTGGTTGATGAGATTATTCCGGTAGATAATGATGTGGCATTTGATACCACAAGAGAAGTGGCAAAGACGGATGGACTCCTGATTGGAATCTCGTCCGGTGCAGTCTTACATGCAGCAGAAGAACTGGCAGGCAGACCGGAGAATAAAGATAAAAATATTGTTATCTTAATGCCGGACAGCGGAGAGCGGTATTTATCCACCTCTTTATTCGAATTATAAAATCAATGAAAAGAGATAGAAAGGAAATGTTGGGTGACATGCAAAAGAGCAGAAAACAGCAGGGAAAGAAAATTACATATCGTTACCACATCACTGCACTTTTACTTGCAGTCATGATGTTGCTGCTCAGTGGATGTGGCAGACAAAAGAGTGATGTCATTACCATAACCAATGTTTCCTATGATCCGACCAGAGAGTTTTATGAAGCATATAATAAAATGTTCATACAGCATTATGAAGCAGAAACCGGAAAAAAAGTGGAAGTCATCCAGTCTCATGGAGGCTCCGGCATGCAGGCACGTTCCGTAGTGGAAGGTTGTAATGCGGATGTGGTGACACTGGCACTGGCACATGACATTTCGTTGATAGAGGATACCGGATTGATTAATGAGGGCTGGGTGGATCAATTCCCGGATGAATCCGCACCATATACTTCAACCATTGTCTTTCTGGTACGAAAGGGAAATGAGAGAAATATCAAAGACTGGGATGATTTGATTCAACCGGGTGTTGAAGTAATCACGCCGGATCCGAAGAGCAGCGGCGGTGCATGCTGGAACTTTCTGGCAGCATTAAGCTATGCAAGGGAAAAGGATTATAGTGAGGCAGAACAAAAGGAATTCTTAAAAGAACTTTATGCCAACGTTTCCGTGATGGATTCCGGAGCAAGAGGTTCCACAACCACCTTTGTGGAAAATAGAAAAGGCGATGTTCTGATTGCATGGGAAAATGAAGCCATGACAGTACTTAAGAATTATCCGGGAGAATATGAACTGATTTCTCCAACGGTCAGTATCTTAGCACAGCCCAGTGTGGCAGTGGTAGATGATAATGTAGATTTCAATGGAACAAGAGATGTGGCAGAAGCATATTTATCTTATTTATATGAAGATGATGCGCAGCGGCTCGCCGCAGAGAATGGTTACCGTCCATCCAATCAGGAAATTTTAAAGGAATATGAAGATACCTTTGATCTGACGATGACACTTTGGAGCATTGATGATTTTGGTGGCTGGGATCAGGCATACAAAGATTATTTTGATGATGATGCCTGGTTCGATGAGATATATAACTACTAGAAGAAGAGGCAAGTATGAAAAGACGATTCC
Organism: Roseburia sp. AF20-18LB; assembly: GCF_003461185.1. Taxonomy (NCBI): domain Bacteria; kingdom Bacillati; phylum Bacillota; class Clostridia; order Lachnospirales; family Lachnospiraceae; genus Roseburia; species Roseburia sp. AF20-18LB. The sequence goes on along the minus strand of NZ_QTWP01000001.1, from coordinate 485,061 downwards.
GTAAAAATAAAAAAATCAGAGTCATACCGGGATTTCATTTAACGCTTGGAATTGCAGTTACAATGCTTTCACTGATTGTGCTGATTCCACTGGCATCCGTAATGGTATATGCCTTAAAGTTATCTCCGTCAGAATTTTTCGGACTTCTGACCAAGTCAAATGTATTATATGCATTTGCCACCAGCATCGGATGTTCTTTCTTAGCAGCATGCATCAATGTGGTGTTTGGTGTGATATTAGCCTGGACGCTGACCCGGTATGATTTTCCGGGAAAACGGATTTTAGATGGATTTATTGAACTTCCATTTGCACTGCCTACTGCAGTTGCAGGTATTACTTTATCAAAGATGTATTCTGACACCGGAGTCATCGGAAAGCCGTTAGCAGTCCTTGGAATAAAAGCAGCCTATACCCATGTGGGACTGGTCATTGCACTGGTATTTGTGGGAATTCCATTTGTCGTGCGTTCCGTTCAGCCAATATTGGAAAAATTGGATGGACAGTATGAAGAAGCAGCTTATATCCTTGGAGCGACACCGTCGAAAACATTTTTCAAGGTAATCTTATCAGAGATGAAACCGGCAATTTTAACCGGATTTGGTCTGGCATTTGCCAGAGGAGTAGGAGAGTATGGAAGCGTTATCTATATATCCGGCAACAGTGCCAAGGAGCATACACAGGTAATTTCCTATGTTATTATGCAGAAATTAAATTATATCGATTATGCCTCTGCAACAGCAATTGCACTGGTTATGTTAATCATATCATTCCTTATTTTATTTGCAGTAAATATCATTCAGATGAAGCAGGCGCAACGCACGAATCAGTTATAGAAGGAGAAAAGTATGAATGAGCTTGAAAAACTGGAAAAAAGAAAAAAACGTACGCGTCATATTCTGATTACAGTCAGTGTACTGTTCCTGTTCCTGATGCTGGTTCTTCCACTGCTCTGCATCATTGCAAGTTCCTTAAAAGAAGGATTTGCCTTTTACATACAGTCCATCCGGACAGATTATGTAAAGAGTGCTTTAAAGGTAACTCTGATTGCGACAGTGGCAGCGGTGGTGATTAACACATTCTTTGGATTATGTGTTTCCTGGCTTCTAACCAAGTTTTCCTTCCGAGGAAAACAGGTTCTGGCAACCTTGATTGATATTCCGTTTTCCATTTCACCGGTTATCGTGGGACTGGCATTTTTGATGACATTTGGAAGACTGGGCTGGACATATCCATTTATCCGGGCAATCAACCAGTTCTTTGGAACGAATATCAGAATCGCTTTTGCAATTCCGGGCGTTATTTTAGCAACGGTATTTGTAACATTCCCTTATGTATCAAGGGAAGTGATTCCGGTTTTAAATGCCCAGGGCAAGGACGAAGAGGAAGCAGCAGCCCTGATGGGAGCCGGCGGACTGAAAATCTTTTTTAAGATTACATTTCCACAGATGAAATGGGCATTGCTCTATGGAGTCATCCTTTGTACCTCGAGAGCGTTGGGAGAGTTCGGTGCGGTCAATGCTCTGTCAAAGACAAGAGGAGAGACCTTTACACTTCCACTGGAAATCGATGCATTATATATGTCGGGTACAGAGCAGTCCGTTACTGCAGCATTTGCAGTATCCTCGCTTTTGGTTATTCTGGCAGTTATTATATTATTCCTTCGAAATATTCTGGAATATCGGGCAAAAACAAGAAGGGAGAGCCGCTGATATGTATGTTGAAATGAAAGATATATGCAAACAATATGGCAGTTTTAAAGCTTCTGATCATGTCAGCTTTGGCATTGAAAAAGGAAAACTGGTGGCACTGCTTGGACCATCCGGCAGTGGAAAGACAACACTGCTTCGTATGATTGCAGGACTGGAAAAGCCAAATTCCGGAGATATTTACATCGATGGAAAGCGGGTCAATGATGTACCGGCTTCCAAACGAGGTATTGGATTTGTTTTTCAGAATTACGCATTGTTCCGCTATATGACCGTATATGACAATGTGGCATTTGGACTGGAGCTTCAGAAGGTGCCAAAGAAAGAGATTAAGAAGCGGGTAATGGAGCTTTTGGAGATTACCGGACTTTCCGGTATGGAGAAGAGGTATCCGAACCAGTTGTCCGGCGGACAGCGGCAGAGAGTTGCTTTTGCAAGGGCACTGGCACCAAGACCACAGGTACTGCTTTTGGATGAACCGTTTGCAGCAATTGATGCCAAGGTTCGTTCGGAATTAAGACTCTGGCTTCGCAGTGTGGTTACAAAGCTTGGAATCACCAGCATTTTCGTAACCCATGACCAGGATGAAGCCGTTGAGGTGGCAGATGAGATTATCATTACCAATCACGGAACCATCGAACAGATTGGAACACCGGCAGAGATTTATAATACACCGGATACTCCGTTTGTAGCACAGTTCATCGGACGTTCTTCCCTGGTGGAACATTACGAAGAGCTGCATGGATTTGATAAAATCGAGGGCGCAGCGAAAGCAGTCATCCGACCGGAATTTGTAAAGATACATAAATTTGGCAAAATTGACCGCTATATGAGTGCATCCCAGGATGGCATTGTAAAGGATATCGTATTCCGTGGAAACCGTCTGGATGTTACGGTAGACGTAGGCGGCATAGAGATAATCTGTGAATGGCCATTGGAAAAAGAAAGTCTTGAAATCGGAGAGAAGGTAAGCCTTTTGATTTACCGGTTATATGTGCTGGATAAAGAGCGGACGTATCTCTGTGAAAATAAAGAAATGCAGGAGGATGATGTATTCTACATCTAAGGTGCTATGAAAATTAAGAACAGGAAAATATTGGATACAGACATTTTAATTATTGGCGGTGGAACCGCAGGCTGTTATGCAGCACTGACCATTGCAGAACAGTCCGATGCGAAAGTTATCATTGCAGAGAAAGCCAACATCAAAAGAAGCGGCTGTCTTGCAGCCGGAGTAAATGCCATTAATGCATATATCGTAGAGGGCAGAAAGCCGGAAGATTATGTGGATTATGCCAAAAAGGATGCAGACGGCATCGTAAGAGAAGATTTACTTCTTACCATGTCGGAGGGCTTAAACCGTGTAACAGAGAAAATGGAGAAGCTTGGTCTTGTCATTTTAAAAGATGAAAATGGCAGATATGTGGCAAGAGGAAACCGGAATATCAAAATCAACGGTGAGAATATCAAGCCGTTACTTGCTTCTGCAGTAGAGGTACTGCCAAATGTTACGATTTTAAACCGGGTGGCAATTACCGATTATCTGGTAAAGGAGAACAGGATTTATGGTGCAGTGGGATTTTCCATTGAAAATGAGACAGCAGTAGAAATCCGGGCGAAGAAAGTGCTTTGTGCAACCGGTGGAGCATCCGGTCTTTACCGGCCGAACAATCCGGGATTCTCCAGACATAAGATGTGGTATCCACCATTTAATACCGGAGCCGGTTATGCCATGGGAATTGAGTCGGGAGCAGAGATGACCACCTTTGAAATGCGTTTTATTGCACTGCGTTGCAAAGATACCATCGCACCGACCGGAACCATTGCACAGGGTGTGGGAGCAAAGCAGATAAATGCCCTTGGCGAAGTATATGAGACAAAATACGGACTTACCACTTCACAGCGTGTGTATGGAACCGTAAAAGAGAATTTATTAGGACATGGTCCATGCTATCTTCGGACAGAAGGAATCAGTGCAGAGCAGGATGATTCCTTAAAGAAGGCTTATCTTAACATGGCACCGAGCCAGACCTTAAAATGGATTGAGCAGGGAAAGAACCCAAGTGAGCAGAATGTGGAAATCGAAGGAACCGAGCCGTATGTGGTAGGTGGACATACCGCCAGTGGTTATTGGGTTGACACCAGAAGAGAATCTACGATTCACGGACTGTATGCAGCCGGAGATGTGGCAGGAGGCTGTCCACAGAAATATGTAACAGGAGCCATGGTCGAGGGCGAGATTGCAGCAAAGGCAATGGTAGAAGACCTTGCAAAAGAAAATGCTGCAAGCTATGAAATGACCGGAGAAGAGAAAGCATTCTGTGATAGCAGATTTGAAGAAAAGATAAAAGAGTATGATAAGATTTTAACAAATCAGTCCGGTTTATATGATACGGAACAGTTAGAAGAAGCTATGCAGAAGGTAATGGATACCTATGCAGGCGGAATCAGCAATCATTATCAGTTTAATGAAAACCAGCTGAATCTGGCAGAAGAGAAAATCGAAAAGTTAAAGGAACTTTCGAAGGAGCTTGGAGCTTCCAATATGCATGAGCTGATGTTTGTCTATGAGCTTAAGAACCGGCTGACGGTCTGTGAGACACTGATTTATCATCTGAGAGCCAGAAAGGAAACCCGCTGGCACAGTTTTGCAGAAAACTTAGATTATCCGGATAAGAGTGATGAGTGGTTAAAATATGTGAATACCAGAAAAGAAAATGGTAAAATCCATGTGCTTTTCCGGGAATTAGTAAAGCGAGGTGAGACCTATGAGCATAGCTATTAATCAAAGCAAATGTGTGGGATGTGGCAGATGCAGTCAGGTCTGTCCGGGAACACTGATTGGAATGGACTCTGATGGAAAGGCATGTATGCTGTATCCGAAGGACTGCTGGGGCTGTTGCTCCTGTATTAAGGAATGTAAGGTAGATGCCATAGCACTTTACTTGGGTGCAGATATGGGCGGCATGGGAAGTAAGATGAGTGTAGCAAGCCGGGAACAATATCTGGACTGGAAGATAGAGAAACGAGATGGCAGCGTAGAAACCATCGTTATTGACAGAAAGCAATCGAATCAATATTAATAAATCGCCACGGGGTGGCAGAAAGAGGTAAGTATGGGTGAATTATCACATTTGGATGAACTGGAAGCAGAAGCAATTTACATCATAAGAGAGGTAGCCGCAGAGTGCGAGAAGCCGGTTATGCTTTACTCCATTGGAAAAGACAGCTCCGTAATGCTGCATCTTGCCATGAAAGCATTTTATCCGGAGAAGCCGCCATTTCCATTCCTGCATGTAAATACCACATGGAAATTCAAGGAAATGATTCAATTCCGTGATGAGACAGCAAAGAAGCTTGGCATTGAAATGTTAGAGTATATCAATGAAGATGGTGTAAAGAAGGGCATTAACCCATTCGACCATGGCTCTGCATATACCGACATCATGAAAACACAGGCACTGAAACAGGCACTAAATAAATATGGATTTACTGCAGCATTTGGTGGCGGCAGACGAGACGAGGAAAAATCCCGTGCAAAGGAAAGAATTTTCTCATTCCGTAATGAAAATCATGCCTGGGACCCGAAGAACCAGAGACCGGAAATGTGGAAGCTTTACAACGCTAAAATCAATAAAGGCGAAAGCATTCGGGTATTCCCGATTTCCAACTGGACAGAGACTGATATCTGGCAGTATATCAAACGTGAGAAAATTGACATTGTACCATTATATTTTGCAGCAGTACGTCCGGTAGTATATCGTGATGGAAATATTATCATGGTGGATGATGACCGTATGCGTCTGCTTCCGGGAGAAGAAATCCAGTACAAGAGTGTACGTTTCCGTACCTTAGGATGCTATCCTTTGACCGGAGGAACAGAGTCAACAGCAACTACATTGGATGAAATTATCGATGAGACTTTAAGTGCTGTATCTTCCGAGAGAACCACCCGTGTCATTGATAACGAAGCAGCAGGCAGTATGGAAAGAAGAAAGAGAGAGGGGTATTTCTAAGATGAGTGGATTATTAAAATTTATTACATGCGGTAGTGTGGATGACGGAAAGTCCACTTTGATTGGACACATTCTTTATGATGCAAAGCTTTTGTATACAGACCAGGAAAAAGCACTGGAATTAGATTCCAAAGTAGGAAGCCGCGGTGGAGCAATTGACTATTCACTTCTGTTGGATGGACTGATGGCAGAGCGTGAGCAGGGTATTACCATTGACGTAGCATACCGTTATTTTACAACAGACAACAGAAGCTTTATCGTAGCAGATACACCGGGTCATGAAGAGTACACCAGAAACATGGCGGTTGGTGCATCCTTTGCAGACCTTGCAGTTATCTTAATTGATGCAAAACAGGGGGTACTGGTACAGACCAGAAGACATGCCAGAATCTGTGCATTAATGGGAATCAAGTTCTTTGTATTTGCAGTAAACAAAATGGATCTGGTAGACTACAGCGAAGAGCGTTTCAAAGAAATCGAAGCACAGATTAAAGAATTAGCAGACGAACTGAAGTTAGAGAGCATTTACATTATTCCGGTTTCTGCAACAGAAGGTGATAATGTAACAACCAAATCCGATAAAATTAGCTGGTACAAGGGAGAGGCATTGCTTCCATACCTTGAAAAAGTAGATGTAACCGAGAAGAAGCAGGAAGAGGGCTTCTATATGCCGGTACAGAGAGTGTGCCGTCCGGACCATACTTTCCGTGGATTCCAGGGACAGATTGAATCCGGTGAAGTAAAAGTCGGAGACGAAATCGTTACTCTGCCAAGCAATGAGCGTGCGCATATCAAGAGCATTTTAGTAGGAGATAAAGACAGCCAGAGTGCCTTTATGGGACAGCCGGTTACACTGCAGCTTGATAAAGAAGTAGACGTATCCAGAGGCTGTGTCATTGCATCCGGCAATAACCTGCCAATCAGCAAATCCTTTACAGCAACCATTCTCTGGATGGATGATGAGGAGCTGACACCGGGAACCGATTATCTGGTAAAACTTGGAACCAAGCAGATTCCTGGTATCTTAAAGAACATTCAGTATAAGATTGATGTAAATACCGGTGAATTTATTCCGGCAGGACAGCTTAAGAAAAATGAGATTGCAGTCTGTGACCTTGATTTGCAGGAGCCGGTTGTCATCGATGAATTCAAAAAGCATAAGACTTTAGGAGAGCTGATTCTGATTGACCGTATTTCCAATATGACTTCTGCCTGCGGTGTAGTAGAAGATGCTACCGTAGATGAGAGCAAGGATTTAAAAGCAGCTTTCGTATATGGAAGTCTTAAGGGAAATGGAGACATTTTCGAAGAGTTCTATTATAACCTTGAGAGCATGACGATTGCCAAGGTACGTCCGGTTCAGAAGACCTATACCATTGGAGATGAAATCCCGGTAAGCGGAGAAAGCTATCAGTATCCGGATGACTTCGATATTGTCATCTTAAGAGAAAGAATCTTTGTACAGGTTCGTGGACGCAAGGTAGAAAAGATTGCACCGCTGGCAGAATACCAGTACAACAATGTTCCGGTTATCAACGGAAGAGGATTTGCTGTTGCCATTACATCTGCACAGGATGCACAGGCATTCTTAGACGATTTGGCTGCAGCAGGTGAAAAACCATCCAGCGACTTCTTCAATAAGTGGTTACATTTTGAGACTTATCGTAAGATTATTTTCAAGGATGAAATCTGGTTATAAAAGAAATCAGGTTATAAGGAATCTGATTATTAAGAAATCAGTTGCAAAAAAATCAGTTATAAAAATAAAAGAAGGGCGGGGATTACGCTTTTTGCGGTTCCCCATAAAAAATGCGGGATACAGGAGGGATTGATATGTCGATTAAGAAAATTGCGGCGATAGCAGGCGTTTCGACAGCCACGGTATCCCGCGTTTTAAATAATCCGGATTATAAATGTTCTTCCGAAGAATTGCGGGAGAAAATCTGGCAGATAGCAAGAGAGATGAACTATATGCCAAACGAGGCAGCCAGGAATCTGAAAATGGGTAAGAGTACTACAAAAGACACGATGTATTACCTTGATATTTTAATGACCCGGACGGGAAATAATCAGGAATAGTGACGGCTTAATTATACTTGGAAAATGTGAGCCCCAGGTGTTAAAGAAGCTGTCTTTCTACTATAAAGTAACTCCCTTTTTACAAAAGTGTGTCTGATGCATAATTCCTTATAATTATTCGCATTTGCTACTTTTATACATTTTATATTCATTTTCCATAATGTGGAGCTTATTTTTTGATAAGTTGTCGTGCAATTTATTAGAATGGAATTTTTGAAAGAGCCAGCATCTTGAATGGGCTGACTCTTTCAATGTCATCTGTAATTGACAAACTGGAATTTTCAAATTAGTCTTTGCAAATAACCTTTGAATCTTCACCATCAATTACAATTCCCTGACGGTTGTTAATTGGGCATAGATTCAAATCCGAAAACTCAGTCATTATTTTCTCGGTAACTTTCTTAAAAGGTGCTGTAAGATAATGCGGAAGAACATAGAAATCAATCAAATCAATCCCTGCATCATCTTCTTGTGAGTAGTCCTCCGGCTTTTCATCCATTTGCTCGATATATTGGATGTTTGGAGCGCATATAATTGCGCCTGCCGACTCGCCGATCATCAATTTTCCATTTGCCAATTCCTTTTTCAGCAGTCCATCAGTTCCCGTTTTACGGAGCTGGTCCATAAGAAAGAAAGAATTTCCGCCGGTAAAATATATTACATCTGCTTCTTCAAAAACAGACTGTATCGTTGAATAAGCCTCCGTTGAAATATCAATTTCAGTTACGATTGCTCCCAACTTTTTGAATAATTTTCGAGCCGAGCCGACATAACCGGTGTAGCCTTCACGCAGTGAAGCTGTTGGAATAAATGCGACTTTCTTATTTTCAATTTCTTCCTTTATCAGACTTCCCACACTTGAAAAGTGCGAACATAAAAATAGCTTCATCAATATTCTCCTTTATAAATTTCGATTTGTATAACAGTAGTCTAACACACGTTGTTTAAAAATACTACAGCCAAGCCAATGTCTGTAATTTGCCCTAAAATTTCATTTTATGGAATTTGGACTACTTGATTTTCTAATTGCATACGCAATTCGTGAAATGTATCATTATACTGTTGATACATCAGACACACAAATGTAAATAGGGACTAAAGTAATTGTTTCAGTAAATCGTAATTCTACCAATTATCAAGTAGATGAGGTCATCTGTGATGAAAGAAGAATTGCAGCAAAGGCATTGGAATATCTGATTTCTTTAGGACACCGTAAGATTGGCTATGCAGTCATGGAGAAGCTGATTCAGAGTGAGAATCCGCCAACAGTCATATACTGTGCCAATGACCTGATCGCCATTGGTATGTTAAAGTACATGTGCGCAAACGTTTACATGGAAAATGACAAAAATGAGAAGAAAATAGTTACAAAAACAGAAAAAATGTTTTATCTTTGTAAAGATTATATAAATTCTATTAAATTAGATTAAAATATTCCGTAGAGTACTTGCACCCTTCGGAATATTTTTGATATTATATCTTAAGTAAAATCAGTTCATAATAATATTCGTTATTCATCTATTATACAGGCGTGTTGAACTGTCTGCATTCGTGATAATCTTATATTCATATTTTCAGAATCTTTTTTATCCAAAACATTTATTTAACAGGGGGAAAATACTTGGCAGATAAGGATTTGGCAGAAAAATATCTGGAATCATTTTCGGATGTTTTTGCTGACATATATAATGTATTACTTTTTCAAAAGGAGATTCTTTTGGAAGAAGGATTGGAAGAGGGACCAACGGAAAGCATCTATAAGGTGGAAGAAAACAATCTTCGGAATCAGTTTCGGGATACTGTAAAATTATATAAGAATGGGTTATACAAAGTGGCATCTTTTGGGATTGAAAATGAAAGTCGGATAGACAAAAATATGCCCATCCGGATTATGGGGTATGATTATGCCGTGTATCGGGTGCAGATTGACCGTGGGGAAGAACGAAAATATCCGGCAATTACGATTGTTTTAAATTTCAGTGATACAGAATGGAAAAGTCCGAATGCGCTATTTGACATTTTAGATGTTTCTCCGGAATTAAGACCTTATGTAAATGATTATAAAATATTTGTTTTTAATATTGCATTTTTGCCGGAGAAAATCCGAAAAGCGTTTAAAAGTGATTTTAAAATTGTAGCAGATTTTTTTGCGGAGAAACGTCTTGGAAGATACAATCCCAAGGAACATCCGGAGGCAATCTGCCATGTGGAAGCGGTTTTGAATCTGCTTCAGGTGTTTACAAATGATGAAACCTATGTCAAAATAGAGAAAACAGTAGCAGAACGTGCGAAAGCAGGAGAGGTGATTACAATGTGTACGTTTGCGGAAGAGATGACCAACAAGGGAATAGAAATTGGCGAGGCACAGGGCATCAGGATTGGCGAAGCCCGTGGAATTGCCAGAGAAAAAATCAGTGTTGCAAGAAACCTTTTAGATCTCCTGACAGATGATGTGATCGCAGAAAAGGTCGGTCTGGAGCTTGCTACGGTGAAAGAACTTAGAGAAGAAACAAAGTAGAGGCATAAGAAATGGATAAAATAACAGCACCAACTCCGGAACAGTTAAAAAAGCAGGAGGCATTAAAACAATATTTTGAAAAATTAGGCAGCGTGGCAGTTGCATTTTCAAGTGGTGTGGATTCCACCTATCTTTTGAAAGTGGCGCATGATGTATTAGGAGAGCGGGCAATTGCAGTAACTGCGTCCTCCTGTTCATTTCCAAAGAGAGAGTTAGGAGAAGCAGAAGCATTTTGCCGGAAAGAAAATATAAGACATTTTATTACAGAATCGGAAGAACTTGAAATCGAAGGATTTGCACAGAATCCTAAGAACCGCTGTTATCTTTGCAAGCATGAATTATTTGAAAAGATATTAAAGATTGCAGAAGAACAGAATATTGCATATGTGGCGGAAGGCTCTAATCTTGATGATAATGGAGACTACCGTCCGGGATTAAAAGCAGTAGCGGAATTAGGCATAAAAAGTCCGCTCAGAGACTGTGGTTTTACCAAGCAGGATATCCGTGTTCTTTCGAAGGCATTGAATCTTCCAACCTGGGAAAAGCAGTCCTTTGCCTGTCTGTCATCCCGGTTTGTCTATGGAGAGACCATATCCGAAGAGAAACTTGCAATGGTAGATAAAGCGGAACAATTGTTGCTGGATATGGGATTTCATCAGGTGAGGGTAAGAATTCATGGTATGATGGCAAGAATTGAGATTGAGCCGGAAGAATTTTCGAAGCTGATGGAAAAGGAGAACCGGGAGAGAATTGCAAAAACTTTCCGGGAATATGGATTTACCTATGTAACCTTAGACCTTTGCGGTTACCGGATGGGAAGTATGAATGAAACATTGGAAAAGTAAGGAACTTACTCAAAGAAGTAGTAAGTTCCTTCTGCATCAGAGAACGTCTTAAGTGAAGTGTGAAATACTTTATTTAAGACGTTTTTTTGTACGCATTCATCCGGAGTGCCCTGAAAGCAGATGGCACCGGATTCCATGACGATAAGTTTGTCTGAAATAGTAAGTGCTTTGGCAAGGTCGTGCAGCACCAGAAGAATTGTTTTTCCCTGTGCCTTTAAGATTGGAAGCATCCGGTAGAAATTATTCTGGCTTTCCAAGTCTAAGAAGGTAGTCGGTTCATCCAAAATAATCGTATCGCAGTTCTGGGCTAAAGTCATGGCAAAGAAGACACGCTGTCTTATTCCACCGGAAAGAGTGTCAGTTGCAGCGTTGCGGTAATCCGTAACATGGGTAAATTCCATAGCATCCTCTACCAGTTTGCGGTCTTCTTCTGTAAGCCGTCTGGAAAAACCAAGATATGGAAAGCGTCCATGCTCCACTAAGGTATGAACCGGAAGAGCAGGAATCACTTCACGAATCTGTGGAAGAAATGCAATTTTCCTGGCACGAAGGTGTCCATTCATATGATAAATATCTTCGCCATCTAATGTGATAGAGCCGTTAAAAAGCTGGCTGGATTTATTTAATACGGAAATCAGCGTTGTTTTGCCACAGCCATTTGGTCCTACGATGGTTGTGATGCTGCCGGTAGGAATTTCAACGGACAGATTTTTAATCAGAGGCACCTTGTGGTAGCCAATGGAAACGGAATTAAATTTAAGCATGGACTCTGCGGCCTCCTTTCTTTCCTAATAAAAGATATAAGAAAAACGGTCCGCCAACAAAAGAAAGAATAATGCCGGCAGGAAGTTCATATGGTGCGGCAATAACACGACCAAGAGTATCACAGAAGAGGACGAAACTTGCACCTAAGAGAGCACAAAGGGGAACTAAAAGCCGCAGATCATTGCCAAAGAGCCGTCTTGCAATATGAGGAACAATCAGCCCGACGAAGCTTAAAAGTCCTGCATAGCTTACCACACAGCCTGCCAGTATACTGGAAAGCATCAACAGCAGAAAACGGAGCAGCGATACCGGAATGCCAAGGGAGCGGGCAACATCTTCGCCTAAGCTCAGAACATTCATGTGGCTTCCGAAAAAGCAGGAGATGATAACCGCAATGACAATGGCAATGCCGGGAGCAAAAAGCGTTTTTGTGGTGACATCAGAAAGAGAACCAATCATAAAGGTAGTGAGGTTTAAAGTGATATCATCACTTAATAATTTTACCGTATTAATTCCGGCACTTAAAAAAGAAGAAACGGTAATGCCGGCAAGAATGATGGTAGTACGTTTGCTGTCTGCCATATATGCCAGAGCAAAAATAAGAAGTGTCGTAAGGAAGGCACCTGCAAAAGCAAAAATGGCATTGTGAGTTGCACGGCCATGGAAGAGGGCAAGTCCAATCATAACGGCAAATCCGGCTCCGGAATTGACACCAATGGTATTCGGGCTGGCAAGGGAATTATTCATAACAGTCTGTAAGATAACTCCGGCGCAGGATAAACCCATGCCGGCAGCAATGGCGCCAAACATCCGTGGAATTCTGATATGAAAAAGTAAGAGACCTGTGACAGAAGTCCGGTCATTTTGAATCAGGCAGGATAAAATCTCTTTCGGATTTAATAAAACGCTGCCGAAAAAAAGACTTGCCAACATCATAAGAAGCAGCAGGAAAAACATTCCGGCAAAAGATAAAATAATTTTTTTTCTCGTGTACATAGGAAATCCTTTCCGTTATTCCAGAAATATGTATTGTGTTTCCTGAAAAGTATTGTTGGAACAAAGAATGAGCCTTGGCACATTCTCGCGCCTGCGGCGGTCGCTTGCGTGAATAAAATAACATATTCGGAGAGAAATAACAATGCTCTGATAAATTAGTATTGACAAATTAGAAAAATATAGTAAAATATAATTCATACAAAACCAATAGGAATAATCGTAAATAGAATTCCTAAGGCAGTTCAAAGTATTTAGTGCACAATAAGACGTGCAGGAATTGGAGCGTAAGATGAAGTTTAATACCGCATTATTACATGGAGATTTTCAGGGAGAACCGAATACAGGTGCAACAACAACTCCGATTTATCAATCCAGTGCATTCGCGCATGAGTCGGCAGAGAAGTTAGAAAAGATTTTTCATAATCAGGCACCGGGATATTCCTATACGAGAATCAGTAATCCTACGGTAGATGCATTTGAAAAAAGAGTAACGGCGTTAGAGGGTGGCGTAGCAAGCGTTGCTTGTGCATCAGGAATGGCAGCACTCTACAATGCATTTTGTAATATCCTTCGTTCCGGCGATGAAATCGTATCCAGTGCCAGTCTCTATGGCGGCAGCATTGATTTATTCCGTGACTTAGAGGCATTTGGTATCACAACACATTATGTGGAAAACAATGACCTGGCTGCATTTGAAGCAAAGACCAATGAACATACCCGTCTTTACTTTGCAGAGACCATTGGTAATCCAAGACTTGATGTGACAGATATTACGGCACTTGCAAATCTGGCACATGAGCATCAGGTACCGCTCATTATAGATAATACGGTTGCTACTGCATTTTTAGTGAAGCCGCTTTCCCTAGGAGCGGATATTGTAATGAATTCTTCCTCTAAATACATCAATGGTCACAGCAATTCCATCAGCGGAATTATTACGGACAGCGGCAGATTTAAGTGGGATGTGGAAAAATATCCGGGCATGGCAGACTTTAAGAAGTTTGGACCATTTGCCTATACTGCCAAGCTTCGGAATGGACTGTTCCGCAACACAGGAGCCTGTTTATCTCCGCAGAATGCATTTTATAACTGCATCGGGTTAGAGACACTGGGAATCCGGATGGAGCGTATCTGTGACAATGCAGCAGAACTGGCAAGGTTTTTTGTAAGAGAATATCCGGATGTCACAGTCAATTATCCGGGATTGGAAAGCAGTCCATGGCATGAAATTGCAAAGAAACAGTTTAAGGATCGTTTTGGTGGGATTCTAACCATACGGACCGGAAGCAAGAAACGGGCATTTGATATTATCAATGCATTAAAGCTTCCGCTGATTATTTCCAATATCGGAGATACGAAAACATTAGTGATTCATCCGGAATCTACATTAAATGTACACAGTACCCCGGAAGAAAAAAGAGACGCCGGAGTATTTGATGACTTGATCCGCATCAGTGTCGGAATTGAAGATGTCGAAGATTTAATCGAAGACTTCAGACAGGCAATGGATCAGAGCAGACCAGAGAAAAGCAAAGAGTAAATGGAGGAAGCAGACAATGGCAAAAATTGATTATGCGGCATTGAAAAAAGGCGGATTTATGCGCCAGAAACAGAAAGGATTCTTTTCTTTAAGAATTCAGGTAGTTGGAGGAAACCTGACAGCAGAAAATATTAAAGCAGTAGCAGATGTGGCAGAAAAATATGGAAAAGGTTATGTTCATATGACTTCCAGACAGGGCATTGAGATTCCATTTATTAACTTTGAAGATATAGAAGAGGTTCGTGCAAAGTTAGCAGACGGCGGTGTAAAACCTGGTGTATGTGGACCGAGAGTCCGTACCGTTACCGCATGTCAGGGCTCTGAAATCTGCCCGAGCGGATGTATCGATACCTATAGCCTGGCAAAGAAATTAGATGAGCATTACTTCGGAAGAGAGCTTCCACACAAATTTAAATTTGGTGTTACCGGATGTCAGAACAACTGTCTTAAGGCAGAAGAAAATGATATCGGTGTAAAAGGTGGTATGGAAGTAAGCTGGATAGCAGATAAATGTATCAATTGTGGTGTCTGCGAAAAGGCATGCCGTGAAGATGCTATCAAATGTACCGGAACAGAAGTTACCATTGATTATGATAAATGTACCAACTGTGGCCGTTGTGTAAAATCCTGCCCGACAGATGCATGGGAAGGAAAGAGCGGATATATCGTATCCTTTGGTGGATTATTTGGAAATCATATTTATAAAGGAGAACAGTTACTTCCGCTGATTACCGATGAAGAGACATTATTCCGTGTGACTGATGCAGCCATTGGATTCTTTGAAGAGCATGCAAATCCGGGTGAGCGTTTCCGTTTACTTTTACAGCGTGTAGGAGAAGATGAATTCCGCAAAGTAATCCGCAATGCATTTGAAGAAAAATAAAGTTGCTGGAAGCAGAAAAAGAAAAAATCGGAATGGAAATTCAAAATAAAAATTATTATACGAGGAGATATAAGATGGAAATCGAAGGAATCAGAATTGATGACACAGTAGATATTACCGATAAAGTGTGCCCGCTTACTTTTGTAAAGGCAAAGGTTGCAATTGATGAGTTAGAGGATGGCGAAGTCATTGCAATCCGTATGAATGACGGCGAGCCGGTACAGAATGTACCACGCAGTATCAAAGAAGAAGGACATCAGATTTTAAAACTGGTTAATAACGAAGATGGAACCTATAACCTTATTGTAAAGAAGGTTGAGGACTAAACATCTGGAAGGGAGAAAGAAATGGCAGAACGCGTAACAAAAGACACTTTTGAAGAAAAAGTATTGAAGAGCAGCCTTCCGGTGCTGATTGATTTTTACTCAGACAGTTGTGTTCCGTGCAAGAAAATGTCACCGGTCATTGGTGCTATCGCAGACGAACAGACAGAAAAATTAAATGTCTATAAAGTAAATACCAACTTTGATTCAGAACTGGCAGAAAAATACAGTGTAATGTCTGTACCAACCATTGTACTCTTCAAGGATGGCGAAGAAATTGCCCGTAAGAGTGGTGCAGAGAAAAAAGCGGTACTTGAGGAGTGGATTACCCAGTCCCTTGACAAATAAAAATAAAGAAAAGTGAGAGGAAGGAAATTATGCAGATTACAGTAGCAGGCGAAAAGAAAGAAGTAAAAGACGGATTAACACTTCCGGAATTAATTGAGCAGGAAAATGTAGAGACACCGGAATATGTAACCGTATCCATTAACGATGAATTTATAGAAACAGAAGCAAAGGCAACAACCGTTCTTAAGGATGGTGATAATGTAGAATTCCTTTACTTCATGGGAGGTGGAAGCTATGGCATTAACGGATGAGCAGATTGAACGTTATTCCAGACATATCATTTTAAAAGAAGTTGGCGCTAAGGGTCAGAAAAAACTTTTAAATGCAAAAGTTTTAATCATCGGAGCAGGCGGACTTGGAGCACCGGCAGCAATGTATCTTGGAGCAGCAGGTGTAGGTACCATCGGAATTGCAGATGCAGATGAAGTAGATTTAAGTAACCTTCAGAGACAGATTATTCACCAGACAGCAGATGTAGGCAAAGCAAAAGTGCAGTCTGCAAAAGAGACTATTAATGCAATGAACCCGGATGTAGAAGTCCGTACATATCGTGAATTCATTACCAGTGAAAATATCATGGACATCATTGCAGATTATGATTTTATCATTGACGGAACCGATAACTTCCCGGCAAAATTCTTAATTAACGATGCCTGTGTTATGGCAAAGAAACCATTTTCCCATGCAGGAATCATCCGTTTCAAAGGTCAGTTAATGACCTATGTTCCGGGAGAGGGACCATGTTACCGTTGTGTATTTAAGAATCCACCACCAAAGGATGCCGTACCGACCTGTAAGCAGGCTGGTGTTATCGGCGCAATGGGTGGTGTCATCGGAAGCCTTCAGGCAATGGAAGCAATCAAATACATCCTTGGAGTAGGAGATCTGCTGACCGGTCAGTTATTGACCTATGATGCAATTAAGCAGGAATTCCACAAGATTAAGCTTCCTTGGAATGGCAAGGGATGTGCCGTTTGTGGAGAACATCCGACCATAACAGAGCTGATTGATTATGAACAGGCAGAATGTACAGATAAATAAATGTATCAGTAAATAAATGTTATCAGATACATAACCCATGAAACATAGAAAGAGGATAGCATGATTTCATTAAAAAAAGCAGATTATGAAAAAATACTGGCACATGCCAAAAGCTGTGTACCAGAAGAGGCTTGCGGACTGATTGCAGGAACCAAAGATGGAGAGGATAAGGTGGTAGAAAAGGTATATCTGTTGACCAATATCGACCATTCCAATGAGCATTTTACACTGGATCCGAAAGAGCAGTTAGCAGCCGTAAAGGATATGCGTGCCAATGGTCTCATGCCTTTAGGCAACTGGCACTCCCATCCGGAATCTCCTTCAAGACCATCCGAAGAAGATAAGCGTCTTGCATATGACAGTAAAGCAAGCTATATGATTCTTTCTCTGATGGAACCGGAACAGCCGGTACTCAATTCATTTCATATTGAAGGCGACGAATCAACGAAGGAAGATCTGGTAATATGTTAGATGTAGTTATCATTGGAAGTGGACCGGCAGGTTTAAGTGCGGCAATCTATGCTAAGCGGGCAAACCTCGATGCGGTTGTACTGGAAAAGGAATATCTTGGAACCGGACAGATTGCATACAGCAGCCAGGTAGATAATTATCCGGGACTGCCGGGCAAAGACGGTTATTCTCTGGGAGAGGCATTCTTAGAGCATGCCGAAGAACTTGGAGTAACCATCGAAGAAGCAGAGGTTACAGCCATTACAAAAAAAGAGCAAAGCTTTGTCATTTCCTGTGAAGATGGAAAGAACATAGAAACGAAAACCGTAGTCTATGCAGCAGGCTGTCAGAACCGCAGATTAGGGGTGCCGGGAGAAGAAAAGCTGCTGGCAAAAGGAGTTTCTTTTTGTGCAGTCTGTGACGGTGCCTTTTATAAGGGAAAGAAAGCCGCAGTCATCGGTGGTGGAGATACCGCATTGGATGATGCATTGTATTTATCCGATATCTGCGAACAGGTATATCTCATTCACCGGAGAGCAGAATTCCGTGGAGCAGAGAAGACAAAAAAGAAATTAGAAGAGCTTTCCAATGTAACGATACTTACCAATACAAGAGTACAGGAAATCACCGGGGAAGATAAAGTAAATGGTATTATTTTAGATAACGGTGGGACAATAGCTGTAGATGGTGTTTTTGAAGCGGTTGGAATGATTCCAAATACGGAATTATTAAAGAACCTTGACGTTCTCGATGAGAAAGGCTATGTGATTGCAGGAGAAGACTGCAGCAGCAGTCTTGCGGGACTGTTCGTGGCAGGAGATGTGCGGACGAAAAGCCTGCGTCAGGTAGTCACAGCAGTTGCAGATGGTGCAGTGGCAATTCAGTCTGCAACCGGATATATCAAAGGAATGGAATAGAAAGAAGGAAACGTGTGTGAAAGGAATAGTGGACAGTGCTTCGGAACTGATTGGAAAGACGCCGATGCTCTATCTTCATAATTATATGAAAGAGGCAGGTGTAGAGGATGCGGCAATCATTGCCAAGCTGGAATATTTTAATCCGGCAGGTTCGGTAAAAGACCGAGTGGCACTTGCCATGATTGAAGATGCAGAGAGAAAGGGCAGATTAAAGCCGGGAGCTACGATTATCGAGCCAACTTCCGGTAATACGGGAATCGGACTTGCTTCTGTGGCGGCTGCAAAAGGGTATCATGCAATTTTAACATTGCCGGAAACCATGACGGTAGAGCGTCGGAATCTTCTGCAGGCGTATGGAGCGCAGATTGTGCTGACCTCCGGATATAAGGGCATGAAGGGTGCAATCGAAAAAGCAGAAGAACTTCATAAAGAGATTCCGGGTTCAATTATTTTAGGACAGTTTGAAAATCCGGCAAATCCAAAAGCCCATGAAGAAACCACAGGACCGGAGATCTGGGAACAGACAGAAGGCAGCGTTGATATTTTTGTGGCAGGAGTCGGAACTGGTGGAACCATAACCGGAGTTGGAAAATATCTGAAAAAACAGAAGAAGTCCGTACACATTGTTGCAGTAGAACCTGCAACCAGCCCGGTACTTTCCCAGGGAAAAGTCGGACCACATAAAATTCAGGGAATCGGTGCCGGATTTATTCCGGACACACTGGATACTTCTGTTTATGACGAGATTATTCCAATCAAAAATGATGATGCCTTTGAAGAAGGACGAGCATTTGCCCGCAGCGAGGGAATTCTTGTGGGAATCAGTGCAGGAGCTGCATTAAAGGCAGCTGTTGAACTGGCAAAAAGAAAAGAAAATAAAGGAAAGAACATTGTGGTGCTTCTTCCGGATTCCGGAGACCGCTATTTATCTACTCCTTTGTTTGCAAAATAAAATCAGTGGAAAAGCATCAGGCATTCCGCTATAATATGGTAAAAGGATCAAAAAGACTTTTACGAAAGGAAAAGAAGTATGTTCTATTTTCTTGTGTCGGTAAATATTATAGCGCTTATCCTGATGCTTTTTATGTTGGCAGTCTGCCTTCATAAAAAGCTTTCCAAAGCACAGCTTGCATTTATTATTTATGATATTTTTACCATGCTGTTTGTGGTGGGAGTTCATCTGGAACTGGTGCATTCGGATACCGTTGGTGAGGCACTTGCCGGGCTGTGTATCCAGTATGTGGGACAGGCAGGCTTTCTGATGGCATTTTTATGGTTTGCATCCGAATTTGGCAGATTAAAAATTCCAAAGTTCGTTTATTTTATTCAGGCAGTAATTAATACAATTGTTTTGACAGGAGTATTTACGGCAGAATATCATCCATATTTTTATAAAACAATGCGGATATTGAAAGATGGCATATATCACCGGATTGAAGTTATACCCGGAATCATCTGGAAACTACATTATATACATCTGGGAACGGTAATACTTGCGGTACTTATTTTGTGTATCATGCGTTACGGGGAGAGTTCACCAATTCATAAAAAGCGGATTATTTATATGATAGCAGGTGTGGGAACTTTTGCACTGGAATTAATCTTAAAGGGCCTGGGTGTATTTGGCAGTTATAATCCGGTAGTCATTGCCATGACAATTATGATGTTCTGCATGATGATGGCAATGATTCGTTATGGATATTTTGGTTCTCTGCAGGCTGCGGTGGATAATGCATTTAATCATGGAAAAGAAGGCTTGATTATCCTGGATGCAGAAAATAAAATTATCTCCGTCAATCAGCGTATGAAGGAACTTTTCCCGGAAATAAAGGTAGGAAGTGCTGCAAGCAGGCAAAAAGAAATCCTGCAGGCACTGACAAACCGGGAAAGGCTGTTGCATAAAAATGACCGCATCTATGAACTTCGTATGGAAGATATTGTGGAAAATGGTGAGAAAGATGGCTGCATGCTCTGGTTTATCGACCAGACAGAAAACTTGGAAATGATGCAGAGACTCCGTAGTGCGGATGAAGCGAAGACCAGATTTTTAATGAAAGTGAGCCATGAGCTGCGGACTCCGATGCATACGATACTTGGTATGAATGAAGTGATTTCCGAAGAAACATCAGAAGAGAAAATCCGCGGATATACCAGAGAAATTGCATCTGCCGGTGACAGTATGATTGCACTGATAGAAGAAGTGTTAGATGCTTCACGGTTAGAAAGTGGTACGCTTCAGATAAAGAAGGATGCATTTGCTTTAGAAGAGGTTATCAATGACGCAGCAGCCCAGATGAGACCACAGGCAGAGAAGAAATCTTTAAGCTTCCGGCTGCGGATGGAGGAACCATTATTAAAACCAGGAAAACATTTCTATGGAGACAAGGCACATATCCGTCAGATTATCATTAATCTTCTGGAAAATGCGGTGAAATACACAGATGAAGGCTTTGTGGAGCTGGGTGTAGAAAAGGCGGCAGAAAATGGAGATACCTTTTTAAAGATAACTGTGACTGACAGTGGAATCGGAATAGGAAAAGAAGAGCAGGATAAAATTTTTGAAAGCTTTGAACGGGGCAATAATGCCAGAAACAGCAGAAAAGACGGAATTGGGCTAGGACTGGATATTGCAAGACAACTGGCAGAGGCTATGGGTGGAAGCATCAGCCTGATTAGTGAAGTGACAAAGGGAAGTACCTTTACGGTTCGGATTCCGTGGGTAGAAGTATCGGAAAAACATCATTTTACAAAACAGAGTGCGAAAAGTATGAATGCGGATTACAGCAGCTTTACCATTCTTGCGGTAGATGATAATGAGCAGAATCTGATGGTATTAGAACATCTTTTACATAAGACAAAGGTTAAAATGGAAACCGTGATGGATGGAAATACTGCCGTTCAAAAATGTGAAGAGAAAACATATGATTTACTTCTTTTAGACCATATGATGCCAAAGCCGGATGGTATAGAGACGCTGCACCTCATCCGTGCAGATGAGAAAGGACGAAATCATTATACTCAGGCAGTGGCATTTACCGCTAATGCAACAGCTGGTGCAAAAGAACTGTATAAAAACGAAGGATTTGCAGAGTATATTACCAAGCCGGTAAAATCCAAAACTTTAGAAAGCATCTTACAAAAATATTTAAAAGACAGTATCCCGGAACAGAATCTTTACTTAAGCGGAGAAGAAAAGACAGCTTCTCTTCAGACGGATATTTTATTTCACCAGCTGGAAAAATGCGGCATTTCAGTAGAGGAAGGACTGTCTTATGCAGATGGAGACGAACAGTTCTATAGGACATTGTTAGGCATCTTTGCAGACGAAAAAGAAAAGAAACTGCAGCTTCTCAATGAAACAGCAGAATCCCTTCAGAAAACGGAAACTGCATCTGATCCTGGAACAGAAGATACCACAGAAACTGCGGAATTATGGAAATCCTTTGTTACCATATCCCATGGATTAAAGGGAGAGGCCTGGGGAATCGGTGCAAAACAGCTGGGGGATTATTTCTATCAGTTGGAATGTGCAGGAAAAGAAAGAGATATGCAGAAGATAGAAGTATTTTATTCAAAGACCATGGAAGAATGGCAGAAAGTGGTGCAGGCAATCAGGGAATAGGAGAGAGACGAAGTGGATAATCAATTTTTAGATGAGTATATTCATTTGGAAAAATTATGCAATGAGATTTATGCAACAAATCATGGTATATCAAGGTATATCGAGGATATGGAACAAACAAACAGGGTGATTCAGGCGAAAATTCATCTATGGACAAGTACATATAAAAAACTCAAGGAACTTAGATGGAAAAGAAATCAGTTGGTTCATGAAGGAAATGTGGAATATGATGATGCAGATATAGTGTGGCTTAGATGGTTTTACCAACAGATTATGGATGCAAAAGATCCGCTATCCGTGAAACATCAATTATTGCAACAACAGATAAATTCTAATATGCCCGTAAATAGAAGAGAAAATGTGATATTTGAAAGTACTAGAAAAACAGACAATTTTTGGACAGAGAGAAAAATCCTGATTATAGTGTCAGTTATAATTTTAATTATTGTCGGTGTAAAGATGCTGTTATGATTGCTCTAGTTATGGAAACATCCATTGAAATATGACAGGTGCTGTTTTTAATCATGCTGCCTGGTGGCAAACTGGTATAAGAAATTAGAAATGTACATTTTTTCTTTCGTGTGGTACACTATATGTTATTGTATGAAAGTTTTTAATACAGCAAAAACAATACTTTTCAAAGGAGAAATATAAATCATGAAATTAGGAATCGTAGGTTTACCAAACGTAGGAAAAAGTACATTATTTAATTCACTGACCAAAGCAGGCGCAGAATCAGCCAATTATCCGTTTTGTACCATTGACCCGAATGTGGGAATCGTAACTGTACCGGATAACCGTCTGAAGGTGTTAGGCGAGATGTATCATTCCAAGAAAGTAACACCGGCAGTCATTGAATTTGTAGATATTGCAGGACTTGTAAAAGGAGCCAGCAAAGGAGAGGGACTTGGAAACCAGTTCCTTGCCAATATTCGTGAAGTAGATGCCATCGTTCATGTTGTACGTTGTTTTGAAGATACCAACGTAGTCCATGTAGACGGAAGCATTGACCCGGTTCGTGATATTGAGACCATTAATTTAGAACTTATCTTTTCTGATATTGAAATCTTGGAAAGAAGAATTGCAAAAGTTACCAAGCAGGCAAGAATGGACAAGACACTTGCAAAAGAAGAGGCACTTTTGAAATCCTTAAAGGCACATCTGGAAGAAGGAAAGATGGCAAAGACTTATCCGTTGAGTGATGATGAGGACGAGCAGGCATGGTTTGCATCTTATAATTTATTAACTGCAAAACCGGTTATCTATGCAGCAAATGTAAGTGAGGATGACCTTGCAGATGATGGTGCAGACAATCCACATGTTGCAAGAGTAAGAGAACAGGCAGCCGCAGAAAACAGTGAAGTATTTGTTATCTGCGCACAGATTGAACAGGAAATTGCAGAATTAGATGATGATGAAAAAGCAATGTTCTTAGAGGACCTTGGATTAAAAGAATCCGGTCTTGAGAAACTGATTGCAGCAAGCTATAAATTGTTAGGACTTATCAGCTACCTTACATCAGGAGAA
The DNA here is from genome assembly GCF_003461185.1 of Roseburia sp. AF20-18LB. Taxonomy (NCBI): domain Bacteria; kingdom Bacillati; phylum Bacillota; class Clostridia; order Lachnospirales; family Lachnospiraceae; genus Roseburia; species Roseburia sp. AF20-18LB. The sequence continues at coordinate 461,485 of NZ_QTWP01000001.1, read as the reverse complement.
GATGAGACAAGAGCATGGACTATTACCAAAGGAACCAAGGCACCGCAGGCGGCAGGAAAGATTCATACCGACTTCGAGCGTGGATTTATACGTGCAGAGGTGGTATCCTATGACCATCTGATTGAGTGTGGAAGCATGACAGCAGCAAAAGAAAAGGGACTGGTAAGACTGGAAGGAAAAGATTACGTTGTTCAGGATGGCGATATTATTTTATTCCGTTTCAACGTATAAGGAACCTTTTGAAAAATCCGGCATAGTATAAATAGAAGAAAAGGCACAGTGGGGCAGGCACATGATACGCTATTGTGAATTGTGTGAAAAGCAGGTGATTAATATTGCAGACTGTTGCTGCCTGGGAAATGTGGTGGATTTGGAACTGGATGAGTGCAATGGAAGAATCTGTGCACTGGTTGTAGCTGCGCCGGGAAAATTTTTCTGTATTTTTTGTCCGGCATGCGAATATATTATTCCATGGAAACGTGTTGTGCGGATTGGACCGGATATTATTCTGGTAGATGTCTGTGTAGAAGATGTGAAAAGTTAGTTGACATAAGAATACGAGAAAGTTATACTAAAAATAGTACGACCAATATTTGTAAAAGCTGATATCAGCAGTTCTTTATGAACGTTTGGTGATGGAAAAACGGTATTATTTACGCAAAATTCACAAAGCGTGTTTTGCGTAGTTTTTAGAATAGGAGAAAAAAGATGAAGTGCCCATTTTGCAGCAGTGAAAATACCAGAGTAATTGATTCGAGACCGGCAGATGACAATAACTCCATTCGTCGGAGAAGATTATGTGACGATTGTGGAAAACGTTTCACAACTTATGAAAAAGTTGAGACAATTCCATTGATTGTAATAAAAAAGGATAACTGCAGAGAGCAGTATGACCGTTCCAAGATTGAAGCAGGTGTACTTCGTGCCTGCCATAAGAGACCGGTATCGGTGGAGCAGATAACCAGACTGGTTGATGAAGTGGAGACAGAGATTTTTAATCGGGAAGAAAAGGAAATCCCAAGTACTGTAATTGGTGAGATTCTGATGGATAAGATTAAAGATTTAGATGCAGTGGCGTATGTTCGTTTTGCATCTGTATATCGTGAATTTAAGGATGTAAATACCTTTATGAATGAGTTAAAGAAAATGCTGGATAAATAAAAGAAAATCTTTTTGGAGAAAAGGGTTAATTTTGGTTGAATTTATCCGATAAAATTAGTAGCAGATAATTATGATGTGAGGAACGTGATCGTTATGAATATTTCAGGAATTCGTCCCAATGCGGGATTTTACGATTACAACAGCATACAGAATATCCGGAATGCAGTAGAAGATACACCGGTTGTTAAGACGGCAGCAGATGCCGGTGCATCTGAACAGCAGCAGAAGGATACCTTAGAGACTCCGGTACGAAGAGAACAGGATTTTGGGGCAGCAGATTATGCAGCACAGTACCAGCCGGATCGTACCTACGAGATGAAAGGTTCTGAAAGTGATATACATAGCCTGGATGTTGAGAAGGCATTATCCGATATGCACAAAGATCAGGTATTGCAGCAGTATCAGTTCTTTGTGGGAGAGAACATTGAACAGAGCGGAATCCGGCAGATTACTGCAACGGATACTGCAAAAGTGCGAAATGTAGAAAACTTTAATTTATAAGAGCAATTTTGATTATAAAAAAGTAAGAGACCGTTAGAAGGTAAGATTCCTAAGAATTCTTAAGAATCTTACCTTTTTTACTTGCGGCAGTTATGCTTCTTTTGTATAATTAAATTCAGGCTTGCCTGAAGAACGGGAAGTATAAGAGAGGATAAAATATGAAGAAAGTGCAGGAAGACTGGAAGGAAGAAATGCTGCAGGTAGGTGTACTTACCAATACACATGGTGTGCGTGGCGAAGTGAAGGTATATCCGACAACAGATGATGTCATGCGTTTTAAAAAGCTGAAGCAGGTATTTTTGGATACTGGAAAAGAACCGATGGAGCTTCAGGTTACACAGGCGCGCTTCTTTAAAAATCTGGTAATATTAAAATTCAAAGAATTTGATAATATAAATGATGTAGAGAAGTATAAGAGCAGAGGGCTATATGTAACAAGGGAAAATGCTGTAAAGCTGGCTCCGAATGAGTATTTCGTTGCTGATTTGATTGGCTTAAAGGCAGCCGGAGATGACGGAGAAGATTTAGGTGAAGTAAAGGATGTACTTCAGACCGGTGCAAATGACATTTATGTATTACATAAAGATGGGGAAGATGATATTTTACTTCCGGCAATTAAGGATTGTGTAAAAAATGTCAATATAGAGGAAGGCACCATTACGGTACACCTTTTAAATGGGCTTCGTGATATTAATAAGAAGTAGGTAGCAAAATGAATTTTCATATATTAACATTATTTCCGGATATGGTAGAACGGGGACTGAATACCAGTATCATCGGAAGAGCAGTTGGCAAAGGACTTTTAAATATAGAAACAATTAACATCCGGGATTATACATTAGACCGTCATAAAAAAGTAGATGATTATCCGTATGGTGGCGGAGCCGGGATGGTAATGCAGGCACAGCCGATTTATGATGCGTGGCAGGCAGTGGCACAGAAGATTGGAAGAAAGCCAAGAACAGTATATCTTACACCTCAGGGCAATACGTTTCAGCAGGAAATGGCAAAGGATTATGCGAAGGAAGAAGACCTGGTACTGCTTTGTGGGCATTATGAGGGCATCGATGAACGTGTGTTAGAAGAAATTGTGACGGATTATGTGTCGATTGGAGATTATGTGCTGACAGGAGGAGAACTTCCGGCAATGGTCATGGTGGATGCGATATCCCGTATGGTGCCTGGCGTACTGGCAAATGATGAATCCGGAACCACAGAATCCTTTGAAGGAAATTTATTGGAATATCCGCAGTATAGCAGACCGGAAGACTGGATGGGAAAGAAAGTTCCAGCTATTTTGCTTTCCGGAGACCATGCAAAAGTAGAAGCATGGAGGAGAGAACAATCCATTAAAAGAACCATGGAACGAAGACCGGATTTGCTGGCAGATGCAGATTTGACAGCAAAGGAGAAAGCAATGGTTGAGCATTTGCTGGACAAATCACAGGGTAAATGCTAGAATGTGTCTAGCAGTAATAGGAATGGAAGAGATTCCGCAGGAGGAAGACGGTAGTGAAAAGCTTTTTTGATGTGCTGAAAACGATGTTTTACCGTAAAAATGCGAAGAGTTATGGGACGCCGGACCGGAGCAGAAAAGAGCCGGTGACACAACAGAAGGTACAGATAAGAAATACGGAGACCAGAAAGGCAGCCCCTTCGTTAAAAGAAAACGAACAGCATAACAGGTCAGAGAGGACAAACAGTAAGGTGGATAAAGGAATGGATAAGGAAGATTTCTTATTAAAGCAGATTGATGAATTCCGTGAGAAAGCAAAACAGCTTCAGGCTTTGCTTGTTACAAAAGAAGACAAAGTGCAGGAATTACAGAATATCGTAGATGAAAGAGAAGAAAAAGCAAAAGAACTGCAGCATGTTTTAAATGCACGTAAATCAGAAGCAGATGTTCTTCTTACCGGAGTACACGGTCAGATGGAAGAAATGATTAACCGTGTAGAAGAAAAATTGAATGCACTGTCTGAAAAGATTGCAGCAGACGTAAGTGATTCCACCGGAAGAACCGCAGAACAGACTGCACAGATGCAGGCATCTTTACAGGAAATTTCCCAGCAGTTAGACAGCATGAAACTGGAACTGGCTGAGAAAATACATACCGAAGATGTAAAGTGCTACCGCAATATGCAGGACTTAATCAAAGAGCTTACCGTTAAGTTAGAGGAAAATGATACTTTAGAGAAGAGCTTGAATACCGTAAAAGGTTATGCAAAATGCTTAACCTGGTTTTCTGTTATCAATTTTGTAGTATTGGTGGCATTTATTCTTTATTCTCTTGGAGTATTTAATTTTTAAGCAGTAGTTAAAACGAGGAATTATATGACACAGGGAAAGAGAAAGACATGGGTAATTGGACATAAGAATCCGGACACAGATTCTATTTGTGCGGCGATTGCCTATGCAGATTTAAAAAATCAAACAGAGGACGGTATTTTTATACCGAAAAGAGCAGGACATATGAACGAAGAGACGAAGTATGTCCTAAAATTTTTTGATGTACCGGAACCGGAACTGGTAACAGATGTCGGTGCACAGATTAAGGATATTGAATATCGAAGAACGGAGGGTGTCAGCAGTCACATTTCCATTAAACGGGCATGGGAGCTGATGAAGAATTTAGATGTCGTGTCATTGCCGATTACTGACAATGAGAACAATCTGCAGGGAATGGTTGTTACCAGTGATATTGCAAAATCCTATATGGATGTATTGGACAACCGGATTCTTGCAACTGCCCGGACGCAGTATAAGAATATTGTTGAAACTTTAAATGGAACTCTTGTAACAGGAAATGAGCATGGTTACTTCATAAAAGGTAAGGTTGTTGTTGCGGCTACCACACCGGATATGATGGAGCAGTATATAGAAGATGACGATATGGTTATCTTAGGAGACCGTTATGAATCACAGTTCTGTGCATTGGAAATGAATGCAAGCTGTGTAATTGTCTGTTCCGGAGCGAAGATTACAAAGACCATTGTGCAGCTTGCAGAAGAGAAAGACTGTATGCTTATCAGCACACCATATGACACATTTACCGTGGCACGTTTGATTAATCAGAGTATGCCGATTAAATATATTATGAAAAAGGAGCATCTGATTACATTTGAATTAGAGGATTATGTGGATGATGTGAAAGAGACTATGTCTAAAGTGCGTCATCGTGATTTTCCGGTACTGGATGAGAATGGAAAATATGTCGGTATGTTTTCCAGACGAAATCTTTTGAATTTACAGAAAAAACAGGTGATCCTTGTTGATCATAATGAAAAATCCCAGGCAGTAGATGGAATCGAAGATGCAGAAATCTTAGAAATTATTGACCATCACCGACTGGGCAGCCTTGAGACGATTGCTCCGGTATTTTTCCGGAACCAGCCATTGGGCTGTACTTCAACGATTATTTATCAGATGTATCAGGAAAAGGGAGCAATCATTGATAAAAAGACAGCCGGAATTCTTTTGGCAGCAATTATTTCAGATACCTTGATGTTCCGTTCACCGACCTGTACACAGATGGACCGGGCAGCAGCAGAAGCACTGGCGAAGATTGCAGAAGTAGATATTGAAGAGCTGGCCAAGAAGATGTTTGAAGCCGGCAGTGATTTTAAGAAAAAGACAACAGAAGAACTGTTTTATCAGGATTTTAAAACCTTCCATACCGATGAATTTGATTTTGGTGTAGCACAGCTTAGTGCCATGAGTGACGTGCAGCTTGGCATGGCGAAGAAGAAGCTGCAGCCATATCTGGAAATTGCATTGGGAGAGCAGAAACTGGATGCCGTATTTGTGATGCTGACGGACATTCTGGATGAGAATTCGGAAGTAATCTATGCCGGAGCACAGGCAGGCAGCCTTTTAAAGGAGTGCTTTGGAGAGCCGGATGAATCAGGCAGCTTTTACTTAAAGGGAGTAGTATCCCGTAAGAAACAGATGATTCCGACATTAATGGCAGGATTGCAGCAAGCGTAAATGCTTACGGCAGGATGACAGCAGGTTTAAATGCCCATATCAGAGACAGAAATAAGATAACAACTTATACAGGAGAATTGAAATGGCGAAAGAAACATGGAAGCCGGGTAATATGTTATATCCGGTTCCAGCAGTGATGGTAAGCTGCCAGAGACCGACAGAAAAACCGAATATTATTACGGTAGCGTGGGCAGGGACGGTATGTACGAATCCGCCAATGCTTTCCATATCTGTCCGTCCGGAACGATATTCCCATGGAATAATCGCGGAAACCGGCGAATTTGTTGTAAATCTTGTGACGAAGGATCTGGTCTGTGCCACGGATTATTGTGGCGTAAAATCCGGCCGTGACGTTGACAAGTTTGATGCCATGCATCTGACACCACTGAACCTTCCGCAGGTATCGGCACCGGGAATTGCAGAAAGTCCGGTAAACATTGCCTGCAAGGTAAGCCAGATATTACATCTTGGAAGCCATGATATGTTTCTGGCAGATGTAGTAGGCGTTACCGTTGATGATTCCTATATGAATGAAAAAGGTAAATTCGAACTGAATCAGAGCGGGCTGGTGACTTATTCCCATGGAGAATATTTTCTGCTGGGTAAGAAGCTTGGAAGCTTTGGTTACAGCGTAAAGAAGCAGAAGCCTTCAAAGAATGGCAGAAAGAAGAAAGCGAAGTAAAAGAGCAAAATAAAAAAGAATAAAATAAAAAGGACAAAATAACTGAAAATATAAGAAATTATAGAAAGCGGAACAGAGAGAAAAATCTTCTCGTTGTTCCGCTTTTTGAATAACGTTTATTTTAAAAGTAAATCCATCAGACAGGCAAATACATCATCTGCCTGATTCTGCCAGTTGGTGCAGATGGCTTCCGCCTGTTCCTTTGTCTGGACAGTTAAAGTAAAATCAAGGCGGGTACGGCCTTTTTCCCGGAGCTGGCATCGCACACCGTATTCCTGTTCCGGTGTTTTGTAATAATCGGATAGATATGCATTTTCTGTTTTAATGGCAAGCTTATTTGCCTGAAAATAAGCAGCAATATCTTCTTCAATAGAAGGGGATATTTTGTCATGGAAAAAATGCAGTGTTTCTTTTCCGGCAGGAGTAATAATATACCGTGTACTGTTGTGGGTATTTTCCGTACGGACAAGCCCGGAATCCATCAGGTCATGAATGACCTGCTGAATCGTAAAGTAGTCGGTATATTCCCTGTCTAAAAAGAAATCTGAAATCTGCGCATTGGACAATGGAAAATCAATATGTTCAAGCATATGCAGAATAATTAATTTATATAAAGTAGCTGGTTCAGCCATAAAATCACCTCTTAGTTGCTAAGCGTCCCTGATAAGTATTCCGGTCTTTTAAGCGGCGGTGAATCTGATTTAAAACAGTCCGTTTTCCGGTGCTCCACATCGGCGCAATCAGTAAATCCTTCGGACCATCGCCGGTAATCCGGTGAATCACCATTTCCGGCGGCAGAAGCTCCAGACAGTCAATAATCATTTCACAGTATTCATCCATGGAAAATACCGGAAAATGCGTCTTTTCGTAATAAGCGGCTAAATCGGTGCCGGATAATACATGAAGTAGCTGCAGTTTGATTCCCCAGACCGGGAGATTTGCAATTGCCTGAACGGATGCAGACATCATTTCTCTTGTTTCGTGGGGCAGTCCTAAAATCAGATGAACAATCACCTTGATAGAGAGGGCGTGAAGGGCGAAGAGACTCTTTTGAAAAGTCTCATAAGTAAAGCCGCTTCGTGTAAACACTCTGGTGTCATCATGGATTGTCTGTAAACCAAGTTCCACCCAGACGGTTTTCTTTTCATTGATTTCGGCAAGCAGTGAAAGAATCTCAGGCTGCAGACAGTCAGGTCTTGTGGCAATGGAAATAATAACCACATCCGGGTCATTTACTGCCTGCATATAAAGATCCCGCAGGTGTTCCACAGAACCATAAGTATTCGTGAATGCCTGAAAATATGCAATGAATTTGTTGCAGTTTCTTTTTGCTCTCAGAATCCTTTTTTCAGTTTCTAACTGCTCTGTGATAGAAAGTGTGGGAGAGGCGGCAAAATCTCCGGAACCACCGGCAGAGCAGAAAATACAGCCTCTGGTATCTAAGCGTCCGTCACGGTTGGGACAACTGAGTCCGGCATTTAATGCAATCCGGTATACCTTTTCGTGATAGGTATTTTTTAAATAGTAGTCCAGAGAGTGGTAGCGCTTCTCCCCCCACAGTGAAATCGTGTCGTTTTTCATTAGCGGATGTGTGATTTGACTGCCTGGCTTACCACTTCGGCAACACGCGGGTCAAATGCTTCCGGCATAATAAAGTCTTCATTTAATTCTTCATCAGATACTAACCCTGCAATTGCTTTTGCAGCAGCAAGCTTCATTTCTTCTGTAATCTGGGAAGCGTGTCCTTCTAAAGCACCTTTGAAGATTCCCGGAAAAGCAACGACGTTGTTTACCTGATTCGGGAAATCACTTCTTCCGGTTCCGACCACTTTAGCACCTGCAGCTTTGGCAAGGTCTGGCATGATTTCCGGAGTAGGATTTGCCATGGCAAAAAGAATGGCATCTTTATTCATGGATGCAACCATTTCCTGAGTCACGATATTCGGTGCGGAAACACCAACGAAGATATCAGCACCCTTTAATGCATCGGCAAGGGTACCCGATTCATTGGAAAGGTTGGTAACTTCGGTCATTTTCTTCTGCATCCAGTTTAAGTCAGGATAATCTTTGCCGATGATTCCCATGCGGTCACACATAATAACATTTTTAAAGCCGTAAGTCAGTAACAGTTTGGTGATGGCAACACCGGCAGAACCGGCACCATTTACAACAACGCGGCAGTTTTCTTTTTCTTTTCCGGTTACTTTTAATGCGTTGATGATTCCGGCAAGAACAACAATAGCAGTACCATGCTGGTCGTCATGGAAGACTGGAATATCAAGCATTTCCTTTAAACGCTCTTCAATTTCAAAACAACGTGGAGCGGAAATATCCTCTAAGTTGATGCCGCCGAATCCCGGAGCAATATTTTTAACAGTTTTTATAATTTCTTCGGTATCCTGTGTGTCAAGGCAGATTGGAACAGCGTTGACATTTCCGAATTCTTTAAACAGTACACATTTTCCTTCCATAACCGGCATGGCTGCGTACGGTCCGATGTTTCCAAGACCAAGAACAGCACTTCCGTCTGATACAACGGCAACGGTGTTGGCTTTCATGGTATAAGTATAAGCTTCTTCTTTATTTTCTGCGATGATACGGCAAGGTGCCGCAACACCAGGTGTGTATGCGATAGATAAATCTTCCCGGGTCTTTACCGGTGTCTTGGAGATGGTTTCTAATTTTCCATTCCATTTTTTATGCATTTCAATTGCTTTTTCGTTGGTATCCATAGTTCGTCTCCTTTTCTTAGCCATTGATTACTTCCGTCTAGTATCATATCATTAAAAAATTTTTAAAGCAAGAAAAAGGACTTCCTATTTGAAAGAAACTGTTGTATAATACGAAAAGACGAATCTTACGTTCCAATTATTTTTATTTCAAAAAGAAATCCCAATTATTTAGCAGATAATCAAATAAGCAAGAGGTAAGGAGAATAGAATGAGAGAGAAGTATGAAAGTCTTTCTGCAGCAGTGTTGCGTGAACTGGCGAAAGCAAGGGGAATGAAAGGAATTTCTACCTTAAAGAAAGCTGAATTAGTAGAAGCTATGCTGGCGGAAGATGAAAAGGAAGCAAAGAAAGAAGCAGAAGGTACAACAGAAACTACGGAGCAGGTAGCAGAAACCAGAACCTATCGCGCAGAACGTCCGCACCGGGAAAATGCAGCGAGGGGACATGAGGGCGAGATGCGTCGAAGCACAGTAAGACATACACCGGATGAGCATATTTCGGAAAAAGATGAAACGGAGCGTGTGGCAGAAGAAAACAAGGACTTAGACAGTGGTGTGAAGGCACATGGAATTCTTGAAGTTATGCCGGATGGATTCGGATTTATCCGTTGTGAAAATTATCTGCCGGGAGAGCATGATGTCTATGTTTCTCCGTCCCAGATTCGTAAGTTCAATCTGAAAACCGGAGATATTGTGACCGGAAATACCAGAATTAAGACACAGGCTGAGAAATTCTCTGCATTATTATACATTACTTCCATTAATGACCTGCATCCGTCGGAGGCTGTAAAGCGGAAGAATTTTGAAGATTTAACTCCGATTTTCCCGGATGAGAGAATCCGGCTTGAGACAAGCCATAGTGCAATGGCAATGCGAATTGTAGATTTAGTATCTCCGATTGGTAAGGGACAGCGTGGAATGATTGTTTCCCCACCAAAAGCAGGTAAGACTACATTATTAAAAGGTGTGGCACAGGCAGTAAAGCAGAATAACCCGGAGATGCATCTGATTATCTTATTAATTGATGAGCGGCCGGAGGAAGTTACCGATATTAAGGAAGCAATTGAAGGACCGAATGTAGAAGTTATTTATTCTACCTTTGACGAATTGCCGGAGCATCATAAGAGAGTATCCGAGATGGTAATTGAGAGAGCAAAACGTCTGGTAGAACATAAGAAGGATGTTATGATTCTCTTAGACAGTATTACAAGACTTGCAAGAGCATATAACCTTACAGTTCCGCCAAGTGGAAGAACCTTATCCGGTGGTCTTGATCCGGCAGCCCTCCATATGCCGAAGCGTTTCTTTGGTGCAGCCCGTAATATGCGTGAGGGCGGAAGCCTTACGATTCTTGCAACAGCACTGGTAGATACCGGAAGTAAGATGGATGATGTTGTTTACGAGGAATTTAAGGGAACCGGTAACATGGAACTGGTGCTTGACCGTAAGTTATCTGAGAAACGTGTATTCCCTGCAATTGACATTGTAAAATCCGGTACAAGAAGAGAAGACCTCTTACTGACACAGGAAGAGCAGGAGGCCGTATTTATTATGCGTAAGGCAATTAATGGCATGCGTACCGATGAAGCGGTTGAGAGCATCTTGAATATGTTTGTCCGGACGAAAAACAACCGGGAATATATCCAGACTGTAAAAAAGACAAAATTTGTTTAAAAACACTTGCATAACAGCTTTTCCTATGCTACAATGAATAAGCTGTTTATTCGGAAACTAAACAGTATCGCACTTAAATTAGACAAATGTCGTAATTGCGAAGCAATTCATATATGAGAGGTGAGAGACATGAGAGAAGGAATCCATCCAGATTATTATCAGGCAACAGTTACATGTAACTGTGGTAACACATTCGTAACTGGTTCAACCAAAGAGGATATTCACGTTGAAATTTGTTCCAAATGCCATCCATTCTATACTGGACAGCAGAAAGCTAACCAGGCTCGTGGACGTATTGAGCAGTTCAATAAGAAATACGGCATGAAATAGAAATTGCACAATGTGACTGAAAGATAAGGTTGAGGTTTCTAATCTCAACCTTTTTTTAGAAACAGGAAGAGAGGTCACACATGAAATATTCGGGAATCGGTGGACAGGCAGTTTTAGAAGGCGTAATGATGAAAAATAAGGAAAAGTACGCCGTGGCAGTCCGGAAGCCGGATGGAGAGATTACCGTTGATACCAAAGAGTATTATGGACTGATTAAAAACAAGACATTGCGGAACATTCCAATTTTACGCGGAGTGTTAAGTTTTGTGGAGTCTTTGACACTTGGAATATCAACGCTTACATATTCCGCATCTTTCTTTGAAGAGGATGAGGAAGATACCAAAGCAAAAAAGAAAGAATTATCAAAAGAGGCAGCAGCAAAAAAAGAAAAAGCAGAAATGGGTATTACTGTTGCATTTTCCTTTGTACTTGCCATTGGAATCTTTATGATTCTGCCATATTATCTTTCTTTGATTTTTCAGAAATTTATTACATCCCATGTGGCACTGGCGCTGATTGAAGGTATCATCCGAATGATGATTTTTTTGGCATATATTGCTTCAATTTCCTTAATGAAGGATATCCAGCGTGTATTCATGTATCATGGAGCAGAGCACAAATGCATTAACTGCATTGAACATGGAATGGAACTGAATGTAGAAAACGTGAGAAAGAGTTCCAGACTGCATAAGCGGTGTGGTACAAGTTTTCTCCTGTTTGTAATGATTATCAGTATTATTTTCTTTGCATTTATTGATGTAAAGAGCCGGGTTTTAAAGGTAGTGCTTCGTTTGCTGCTGATACCGGTGATTGCTGGTGTGTCATATGAGTTTATCCGGCTTGCCGGAAAAAGTGATAATCCGGTAGTGAATTTCTTAAGTAAACCGGGATTATGGCTGCAGAGGCTTACAACAAGAGAACCGGATGATTCTATGATTGAGGTTGGTATTGCTTCCGTGGAAGCAGTATTTGACTGGAAAAAATATTTGAGCGAAATGTAAAAGAAAAGGGCGTAATATATGACTTATAGAGAGGCAGTGGAATTTGGTACAAAGTGTCTTACAGATGCAGGAGTGCCGGATGCCGCACTGGATGCATGGTATCTTTTACAGATGGTATGCAGGATTGAACGCAGTTACTACTACGTTCACGGGGAAGAAGATATTACACAGGATGCTCAGAAAGAATATGAGATTGCAGTACAGAAACGAGCTGAACATATTCCGTTACAATATATTATTGGAGAACAGGAATTTATGGGGCTTCGATTCAAAGTAAATTCCAATGTTCTGATACCGCGGCAGGATACCGAGACTTTAGTGGAGCAGGTATTGAAGATTGTAAAGCCGGGGATGAAAGTATTAGACCTTTGTACAGGGTCTGGTTGTGTATTAATCAGTGTGTTGAAAAATGCACCGGAACTTACCGGTGTTGGAAGTGATATTTCGAAAACTGCATTGCTGGTAGCGAAAGAAAATGCAAAGATGCATGAAGTGGATGCGGACTGGATACGCAGTGATTTATTTGATAATATTACCGAGACTTTTGATGTAATCATGGCGAATCCGCCTTATATACCGACAGGAGAGATTCTGTCACTGATGCCGGAGGTGCGGGATTTTGAGCCGGAAAACGCATTGGATGGCGGAGCGGATGGTCTTGATTTTTATCGGAAGATTGCCGGACAGGTAAAGGATTATTTGAATCCTGGCGGATATGTTTACATGGAAATTGGTTATGACCAGGGAGAAGCAGTCTCTGAGCTGATGCGTAACTCTGGATTTACAGAAGTTGAAGTAATCAAAGACCTTGCACAAAATGACCGTGTGGTAAAAGGGAAAGGAAATTAAAATGTTTGATCGTTTAGAGGATTTATTGATTCGTTATGAAGAGTTGATGAGTGAGTTAAGTGAACCGGATGTGGCAAATAATCCGGAACGTTTTCGTAAGCTGATGAAGGAGCAGAGTGATCTGACACCTATCGTGGAAGCTTATAAAGAATATAAACAGTGCAAGCAGAATATTGAAGATTCTCTTGCAATGCTGGACGAAGAGACAGATGAAGAGATGAAAGAACTTGCCAAAGAGGAATTAAATGATTCCAAGGCAAGAGTAGAAGAATTAGAGCAGAAACTGAAAATTCTTCTTCTTCCAAAGGATCCGAATGATGATAAGAATGTCATTGTGGAAATCCGTGCCGGTGCCGGCGGAGATGAGGCAGCTTTGTTTGCAGCTGAGATTTACCGTATGTATGTCCATTATGCAGAGAGCAGACGCTGGAAAGTTGAGACGATGGAATGCGAAGAAATCGGAATCGGTGGAATGAAGAGTGTTACTTTCATGATTACTGGACAGGGCGCTTACTCTGTTATGAAATATGAATCTGGTGTACATCGTGTACAGCGTGTACCTGAGACAGAGTCCGGCGGACGTATCCATACGTCTACCATTACAGTAGCAGTAATGCCGGAGGCAGAAGAAGTTGATGTCCAGATTGATGAAAAGGATATCCGAATCGACGTTATGCGTGCATCCGGAAACGGTGGACAGTGTGTCAATACTACAGACTCTGCGGTTCGTCTGACTCATTATCCAACCGGAATTGTAATCTACAGCCAGACAGAGAAATCACAGCTTCAGAATAAAGAGAAAGCATTTGCCCTTTTGCGTGCTAAATTATACGACATAGAATGCCAGAAGGCGCATGATGCAGAAGCAGAAGCCAGAAGAAGCCAGATTGGTACTGGTGACCGTTCGGAGAAGATTCGTACTTATAACTTCCCACAGGGACGTGTAACCGACCACAGAATCAATCTTACCCTTTATAAACTGGATAAAATCATGAATGGTGACATCCAGGAAATCTTAGATGCTCTGATTGCAGCAGACCAGGCAGCAAAATTGGCGAAGATGAATGAGAATTAATATGAATTAGTAAGAATCAAGAAAAGCGGTCTTTTGGTTAGGTCAAAGGATTGCTTTTTTCTTGCTTTACAGGAAATTGCTTTCCTGTAACGTAAAAAACGCTTCGCGAGGATGCGCACTGCGGCGTATAAGGTAGATGTCGCAAGCGACCGCCGCAGGTGCGAGAATGTGCCAAGGTACATTCTTTGTTGTGGGTATTAGGATACTTTGGAGAGTCAAGTATTAGAGTCTATAAGAAAAACAAGAATGGAAGAGTAAATAGAAATCTCCCTTTTTACAAAAGTGTGTCTGATGCATACTAACTCATAATTATACGAAACACCACTCTTTTATTCATTTTTCTATTCACTTCTTACTAATGGGTATTCATTTTTACTTTAAGTTGTCGTGCAATTTATTAGAATGGAATTTTTGAAAGAGCCAGCATCTTGAATGGGCTGACTCTTTCAATGTCACCTGTAATTGACAAACTGGAAGTTATAAACATCTTTGCAAATATACCATATCTATTAACTGTACACCACACTCATAAATTGGGTGGTCATAATTGTCCGTAAAGAAATTCGGAATATTGTGAGATCGGACAAATCCGCATTTTTCATAAAACGGTACGGTCAACGGGCTGTCACCTGTTCCAACCTGCAAAATAGAATATTCATCTGAATATTTACTTACAAGGAAGTCAATCAATGCTTTCCCATAGCCCTGTCCTTGATTCTGAGGATCAACTGCAATATTTTTAATTTCAAGTATTCCATTATCTTCATCAGTAACGACACATTCAGCTTTTACATTACCATCTTCAAGTACATACATAGTACCTTTTTCAAGATAGTGATCAATCATATTTTCCTGCTCATCAGCTAATAACAATAATGCTATAAATTGCTTTTTATTCTCATTCACTTCTCGGATTTTCATATCTATTACTCCGTCAAACTAGAATTTTACGGTCTATCAGACTTTTTATTTACAGTTGTACTATCGTTTCATTTTTCGTCTTGCCTTAATCTTTCCTAAAAGTCCAGAAAGATACATTGCAAGGACTATTAACATACCACAATCTAACCCAAGACCTGCACTTGCTACTCTTTCATAGACACTTCCAGGTGTATCTAGTCCTGTAAATTCAATAATCACAAACGCAATCATTCCTATTATTGCAATAACCGTAAGTACAAATAACTTTCCTTTAATTTTTTGATTAATTGTCTCTGTATAATCAGATAATTTCAATACTGTTTCTTTTATTTCTTCATTCATATTCTCGCTTTTCCTTTCTCCACCAATGATTTCAGGTATACTAACATCATAAAAATCAGCCAATTCAGCCAACAAACTAATATCAGGCATATTAGAACCTGTTTCCCATCTAGAAACCGTTCGGCCTGAAACTTTTATCTTTTCAGCAAGCTGTTCCTGTGTAATATTCTTTTCTTTCCTAAGTTCTTTTAAGAAACGTCCAATCTTTTTCTGATCCATACTGTTTCCTCCTTTCATTGACAGAGTAATATTATTCTACTAAACATAACACGACACAAAGCGAGAAAATGCCGTATTTACGCTATTGGACAAATCTGTCTAGTATTATTTATATTGGCTTTAGCCCCAGGAACTTCAAGTTATCTTTTTCTTCCTAAATATCGGCATACTTTTGATTTGTATTGCAGGTACTCATTTCCGAATGCTTCTATCAAAAAATCTTCCTCTACATTGACTATCTGCAAATGAAAAAATACCACTGCAAAACCTGTGGCAAAGCAAAGGAACCAATTAAAGAACGAAAACAATATTCCTATATACATTAAATCAAAACCCAAAAATGCAGGATTTCTGCTAATAGAATAGATGCCCGCTGTTACCAAAATGGTCCTTTCTTCTTTTTGCACACCTGCTCTCCAATTCTCCTTCATCTGTGTAACAGAAACAATAAAAGCAAGTACACCGAACATTGTTATTACAACTCCTGTAAATTGCAACACAATATGTGCTGTTCCCGAATAAAACACAATACTGATAATCTGTATTACAGGAAGCAAATATGTGATTATTTTAAGAGCCACTTCTATAAATTTGACAAATCCCTCTTTTCCTTTTCCTAATTGATCTGTCTTTATGCCTTGCTTTTTCTGACTAATCAGCTTTGCAAAATAGCAGATGTAGAACACTGCCATCAGTGAAATTGTAACAATTTTTATTATCATCGTGTACCTCCAAACTCCGATTTGTATAACAGTAGTCTAACACACGTTGTTAAAAAATACTACAGCCAAGCCAATGTCTGTAATTTGCCCTAAAATTTCATTTTATGGAATTTGGACTACTTGATTTTCTAATTGCATACGTAATTCGTGAAATGTATAATTATACTGTTGATACATCAGACACACAAATGTAAATAGGGACATAGAAATTAAAAATTAAAAATTTCACTTTACGTGATAATTAAATTGAAAAAAGACATAATTATGGTATAATTAGACCATGAATAGGAGGTGTACATTATGCCACAAATAATTCCAATTAAAGATTTGAAGAATACATCAGAGATATCTGATATGTGTCATAAAGCAGAGGAACCAATTTATATTACGAAAAATGGATATGGAGATATGGTAATTATGAGCATGGAGACTTATGAGTCAACCATGAGACAGATTGCTATGTACAGAGATATTGAAATATCTGAAAAGCAAATAGAGGAAGGACAGGTAAAGGATGCCAGAACTGCGCTTAGAGAAATGAGGGCGAAGTATGGCATATAAAATAAATGTTACTGAACATGCGAATGAACTGCTTGATAATCTTGTGTATCATTTAATTTATTGCTTAAGGAATGAACAGGCAGCAAAGCATCTGTTGGATAGTATAGATACTATCTGTGACAGGCTAGAGGTTAATCCATTTCAGTTCGCAGAGTGCAGAGATGCATATCTTGCTAAAAGAGGATATCGTGAGGCAGTTGTGTCACAGATGAATTATATTATCGTTTTTGATGTGAGAGCGGATGTTGTAAATGTAGTTGGTATTTTTCATCAGTTAGAGAATTATCAAAGTAAATTATAAAAAATGTGTTGTATTCATCCTACAAATTAAATTTAGTATAATAGAAATACTGCAAAGTAAAATTTAGTAATGGAAGATATTGCAACTAATAAAAATGACAGGTCTGTTAGTTCCGTATAAATAAAATTCAAGTCCCTATTTACATTTGTGTGTCTGATGTATCAACAGTATAATTATACATTTCACGAATTGCGTATGCAATTAGAAAATCAAGTATTCCAAATTCAAATACAATACCATAAGGCTTTCCAGATAATCTGGGAAGCCTTTTTATATTCATAGGGTGCATTTAAGGGTATGAATTTTGTTTATGCAAGGAGGTTCATGCCATGGCACTCACCAATGAAGAACTACAGTATTTGATCGTAATGGTCCATATCTTGCTACCAAGAAGATTGGAAAAAATAATCCCAAAACTGAACAGATTGAGCAGGATAATAAACTGCGGATGGACTGGAATCGGGAGGTTGACAGAGCAATCATAAGTGATGTTCCTATGGATGAGATTTTACAGAAAAAAAGGGAACATATCACAGAACCGATAAAAAGGTCGATTGAACTGTATGGAAACAAACCACAACGATTAGCATTGATACTTAATATGGCGATTACGGAACTTGTACTACTGATATCGAAGGTGCTTGAAGCAGCCAGAACTATTCGGAATAAGATACTGCATACAGATGTTGAAAATGATATAATCATAACTTCTTTGGATTGAAATTGTAATATTTAACATAGTGCAGAGGGGCTGTAAAAAAGTCCCATTGTTACGAACATAATGCCGTATCCGGCATAACCTTAAATGCGACAGCATTTGTATAAGTCACGCATCATCATTCAGAACTTTGCCCAGTTAAAGGCACTTTTCAAAGATACCTGGGAGACAATTCCCGGCAACTGCGATACTTTCATTTATCTTGGAGGCAATGAGCAGAGTACACACAAGTATGTCTCGGAGCTTTTGTGCAAAGGGACGATTGATAAGAAGTCAAGCGGGGAGACAAAGGGCAGACAGGGAAGCTCTTCAAGAAACTATGATGTATTAGGAAGAGAACTGTTTACACCCGATGAGGTCAGAAAGCTGGATAACAAAAAGTGTATTATCTTTATCCGTGGTTTTGTTCCTATCATGGACAATAAGTTCATACCATTCAATCATCCGATGTTTAACCAGACAGCAGATGGCAAGGGAGAGCCTTATGTTCATCAGATAATGGGAGCAGATAATCTTATCGGTCCACCATTTGAGATTCTGTCAGATAAGGCAGTTAAGTATTATGAAAAACTGAAGGATAAGGGCGAGAATGTGTATATAGATTCTCTTACCTATGAGCAGTTTATGATGCTTGGTGATGCGGAATTAAGCAGAAGATTCTCAATGCAGGATGAAGCAGAGCAGAAGGCAAAGATTGACAGGGAGCAAGCAAATGAGCTTGAGTATGTCGATGAATCGCAGAAGTCTGATGCTGCAGAAAGTGCCAATGCGTCTAATGGAAGTACTGGAGCTAAGCCTGTAAGGAATCCTGAGAGGGAAAAGCCTAAGTGGGAGGATACCATCACAAACAGAATGCTACACTGGTCATATACACCGGAGCAGAAGGAAGAGGTGAAGAAAGCACTTGCTGCAGGAGTTCCGAAGGCAACGATTCTTACTTACTTTTATGCGGAGGTAACTGTGGAGAAGATGAGTTCATATCGGAATAAGCATTAAATGATATCGCATAGGCACAGGAATTATGTTATACTGTGTCTATGTAAATGAAAATGATGTTAAATTCGTTGATATTTTAGGTAAGTAAAGCGTACAACTAAATTTAAAGAATAAGTAGAATGAACACATTAATTGTTGTATAACGTTTTTATGCAATTAAGGGTTACAATTTCGATAGGAGATATTTATGAAAAAAATTATTTTTACTGTTTTTTCAATACTAATTATATTGACTACTATATTTTTTATTGCTATTGGAACAGTTCGTGATTCACGATACTATATATTGATTTTAGTTTATATTATTGTGTACAAAATTATTTTGTCATTTACAAATAGAAGCAAAAAAAGTAAACAATATTTTTCAACATTAGAATTAAATTTTTTTGTATAATAATTATTATGGTTTTTATACAGAGAAATATATGAATAACTAAATGAATATATTATGCATGATGAGAGGTGAGAACAATTTGAAAGTTTACTATTTAGCGCTATCATTATTTTTAACGTTCTTCTTCGCACATCAGATAACGCATGTAATGTGCTTTGGCAGATATAGAGATAAAAAATGCAAAAAGAAAAAATTTTATTTTATCTATGGATTTTGGGTGGTATTTTTTGGAATATTGTGTACAATGATGGGTTCGGCATCAGGGGTGGATCATACATTTGATTATGGAATGAACTCCTTAGAATTGTATTTGGGCAAAAAAAATTATTTTGAGGGTAATGTTATTTATGCGGAAGATGACTATAAGCATAATGGTGATTTTATACTAGAGTATTATGTAAAAAATACAGAAGACATAGAAATAATATCAAAACAAATTGTGGAAGAAAATGTATTTATATTTAGAGATTACAATTTAAGTGATATAAATGTTGTATGGAAATCGGTTGATGATGAGCTTTATGTTTATGGAGGTGATGAACTTTATGCAACTATAGATGTGGAAAGAAAAGGCTTGCTAGTAAAATTAAGTTTTTATTGGAATCAAGAAAAACTGAATCAAAACATGGGAGGATAAAAGTATGGCAAAAACAAAGATTGTAAAATTTATGTGTTCAATTGTGCTTGCGGTCAGTCTGGTACTTTCTCAAAGTTATACCGCAATGGCTTCAGGTTCGTCCACAATAACTGAGCAACAGTTGGGAGTTCTATTTGATGGGATGGAAAGCATAGTAGTACAGTTGGAAGAGATGGGATTGACAGAAGAGGATATAAGTGATTTATTTGGTGTACTACCAAGAGAAGACTCTTTTTACCATGGAGAAGATTGATGAATTGCATCAGGAAATTGAACAGCTTAAAACAGAAATACCGCCAGAAGATAATTCTTCCAGTAAGTTTGAGACACAGTTAGAAAGTATCATCAATATGGAATCTTTTGACAGAGAGAAAATCCAGAAGGTAATCAAAAAAGTGATTATCAATGGAGAGGACAATATAGAGATTGTATGGAATACAGATGATCCATTTTTCAGGTAAGATGGATGTTTAAAGAGTGTGGAGTGCCGAGAAAATGTGGCACTCCTTTCTTATGCAGGCATAAATATTGCTTTCAATATACTGCAATAGCAGGTATAATGGAAAGTGATATTTGAGGGTACAAAAAAATTAAATTTTTTTTGGTCTAGGGTTGACACGAGCAGGTTTATCAGTTCCAGATTCGGATATGCTGATTACATTAGCAGATGAATTGGATACTTCTGTAAGTGTATTGCTTGGAGAAACTGTAATGGAGTCAATGACAGATGACCTAAAAGCAATCTCTGAAAAATTAGAGGTAATTAATTTACAGTTGGCAAAGAGAAACATGGTCAAAGTAAAAACGATCCGTTGGATATTTATCTCGCTATGTGCGTTTATAGTGCTTGTTTTTATTGCTCTTGCGATTATGAAAAGTTCTTATCTAGGGTGGGATTATAATAACCCGGAATTTGCAGTTGCAGGAACAATATTACATGGATTTGAATTTGTCTTTGTGAGATTAGCGCCATTTGCTTTCATTGCTTCTGTTATTGGAATCGTAATTACCTATAAGAAGCGATAAATTCAAGTTTGTCAATTACAGGAGACATTGAAAGAGCCAGTCCATTCAAGGTGCTGGCTTTTTCAAAATTCAAATTTAATAAATTGCACGACAACTTAGAGTAAAAAAGAATACCCATTAGTAAGAAATGAATAGAAAATGAATAAAAGTGTGGGAAAGCGAATAAAAATGAGTTAGTATGCATCAGACACACTTTTGTAAAAAGGGAGAAATTCAATTGGAAATACTATTTGAAGAAGTAGAATATATAGATGAGGTGAGCACATATGGAACAGGAAACACAGGAGCAAACTAATAAGTTTAATAATAAAATCTATTATATTCTTCCAGAGTTTTCAGGTAAGAATGTTCCTATTATAGAAGTTGCTAAACTAATGGGAAAAGACCAGCAGTTTATTCGGCAGGGAATAATAAGGGGGATTTTGCCGATTGGAGTTGCATTTAAGAAAACAATCCCAAATGGTAGTTATGAAGGGAAAGAATCATCTCAATACGATTTTTAAGTTAGCCCAAAATTATTATGGGAATATATTGGAATAATTTATAAAGAATAATATAAAAGTAATACAGGAGAGGTTATTGTGTGCCACCACCAAAAGTTAGGTTTCAAATCTAACGATTGGTGGCTGTTTTTTGCTAAATATAACTACAGAGTATATACCACAATTATCTTTCTATTAACTCCTTGCACTTCCCCTTCATCTACGGTATAATCGTAAAGTCCGTGTGCAACCAATCGCATGCGGGGATAAGAATGAATATATTGTGTTATGGATAGAGTGAAGGAGCAGGAAATGAAGAAGAAAATATGGGCGGCAGCTTTGATTTGCATTGTCGTATTAGGAATGCTGGATGGATGCGGACCAAAGGAGAAAGATACAGACAAGGAAGCAGCAGGAAATACAGAAACAGAAGCAGTGGAAGGGCTCCATGCCACAGAGACGGAGACAGAGGCACAGGGAAATCTTAAGGAAGATACCTGGTATGTTTCATCCGGTATGTATCAGCACAAAATGGAAACCGAAGAGAATACCGCTGTGATAAAAAATGTCAATGTATACAATATGGCAGGAACCATGGATGGTGAGACCTTTGTGCAGGCATCTGATTTTACCAATCATTTAAATCAGGCGGAGTATGAGATAAGCTGGAATCGTACTGAGGCAGACGAAGAAGGAAATACAGTTTATACGGTTACTTTATCTGCAAAGATTCCGTGGAATGGCATACAGACGGATGCAGAAGCTTATATCGAATATGAAGACATCAGCCTCGTGGATGCAACTACCGGAATGGTGCTGCCGCAGCATGTAGCTGCAACAGACAGTTCCATGGCTATGATGGCAGAAGTGGCTTGTGCCGGCACAACATATCAGGTGGCAGCCACAGAAGATACAGAGACAACGTTTGGTGACTGGTCGGTGGAAGACGGCAGCGAGTATCCGATGGTTACATATTATGAAATCAAAGAAACTTATACCGTAACGGCACCGGCAGAATATAAAGGACTGCTTTTTGTATTACAGACACAACGCAGTGCAGAAGAATATGAAAATGGAATCGTAAACGGTCTTGGAACAGATGAGGCACATACATTTGATGGAACAATTAATGATGGAAGTGTGGCGATTGAACTGGACCGAGATTATGATTATGTGAATGTGGATTAGAAGATAAATAGAATAGGTAAATCCAACAGATAATAAAAGAAAACGAAACAGAATCGTCGAAAGGTGGTTCTGTTTTTCCACGTCTAAAGGAGCATACAATGGATTATAGCAGATTAGAAAAAGGAATTATGGATTTCATACAGGAGGAGCAGGTAAAACTTGGATACCGGAAAGAAAAAATCCGGTTATATTATCCTTTGAGTTCATTAAAGCATTTTCTGGGAGAAGAAGTGAGCGGAAAATCAACGGAAGAATTGGAAAAAGCATTTTATGAAGCAGCAGGAATACGGCTTGGCAGAGTAGAAATTAGCAGAAACAAGGACCGCTTTTGCTTTGTAGTACCGGAAGAAGGCGCAGAATATGTGCGTGAGCATATGGAAGAAAATGCATTTATCAAAAAGCTGGTTACACTGCTGCAGAGCCATTCCTGTACAATAGAAGCAATTTACCGGCTGTTTTTGGAGACAGGTGAAAAGATTCATTTTGAAGAGATTGAGACAGAGGATTTTGACTATCTCATTTATTTTGAAAGCGGAGAGGATTCCTATTATTATTGCTTTAAGGACGAAGGCTGCCATATCATCTATCATCGCTTTATGCCGGAGGATTACCGGGATTTGTTTTCTGAAAGTGCAGAGTAAGAACTATTTTATGATAAAAGAAAAGAGGAAGAGAAGTTGCAAAAGAAAATAAACAGAGGAATCGTATATGTGGCAGGATTACTGTTACTTGCCATGGGAATTATATTAAATACCAAGACGGGACTTGGCGTATCTCCGATTATTTCGGTGGCATACAGTGTATCGGTAATCAGTGGAATGAATTTGGGCAATATGACGCTGATTTTATATAGCATTTTTGTATTGATAGAAATGATATTACATACCATCCGGCGCAAAAAAGGAGAATATGTAAAACGCCTGTTTTTGGATATTCTGCAGATACCACTTAGTATTGTATTTACCCGGTTTATGAACCTTTTTGCAAGATTCGTTCCTGAATATGCCAAAGACTGTGCAGGTACTTTCTGGGGCAGCGTTCCGGCACGTTTGATGCTTTTGATACTGGCAATCATATTGACAGGTGTAGGAGCCGCAATGTCTTTAAATATGCGTATCATACCAAATCCGGGAGATGGAATTGTACAGGCAATTGCAGACTTTACCGGAAAGTCGGTAGGGTTTACCAAAAACTGCTTTGATGTGTGTAACGTTACGATAACCTGTATCGCTGGACTTATTATAAAGGGAGAAATTATCGGGATTGGAGCCGGTACACTATTGTCAGTACTTGGAGTGGGAAGAGTAATTGCAGTATACAATCATTTCTTTGGAAAATATCGTTACGAATCCTAAGCTTGTCCTAGCCATTCGAAGGGAAAAATGGTAAAATAGAACTAATGATGTAAGTTAAGAAAAGAAGAAAATTCACAGAAATAAAAGATAGTAAGAGGAAGAAGAATGGCAGCAAAGTTTTATGCAGTCCGAAAAGGAAAGAAACCTGGTATTTATATGAGCTGGGATATATGTAAGCAGCAGACCGATGGTTTTCCGGGAGCAGAGTTTAAAAGCTTTCCGACGAAGGAAGCAGCAGAAGAATATATCGGTCAGAAGCAGCAGACAGTAGAAAAAGAGCCGGAAAATTATGCCTTTGTGGATGGCTCTTATAATATTGCAACTAAGGTATACGGATACGGCGGCTTTCTGATGGCAGATGGGAAAAGAGAAGTGCTGCAAGGCTCAGGCTCGGAAGAAGAAATGGCATCCATGCATAATGTGGCAGGAGAAGTATTAGGAAGTATGGCTGCCATTGAGAAGGCGGTGGAGCTTGGACTGGCAGAGCTTACGATATATTATGACTATATGGGCATTGAAATGTGGGCAACAGGAGCATGGAAACGGAATAAGAAAGGAACCATTGCCTATTATGACTATATTCAGAGCATAAAGGATAAAATTACGCTTCATTTTGTAAAAGTAAAAGGGCATTCAGGGGTAGAAGGAAATGAAGAAGCAGACCGGCTGGCAAAAGAGGCAGTCGGAATTGAAATATAGTATCTGCAGATGGGTGGATACGGGGATAAAAAGGAGGAAAGAAATGGTTTCATTAAAGGACGTGGCGAAGCGTTGCGGTGTCTCAACGGCAACAGTAAGTAAAGCGTTGAATGGACATAGTGATATAGGGGAGAAGACTAAGATACGGATTAAAGAAGCAGCACAGGAGATGGGATATTTTCCGAATGCGGCAGCAAGGGCATTAAAGACGAACCGTTCTTATAACTTAGGAGTACTTTTTAAAGAGGAGGCCGGAAGAGGGCTTACCCATGAATATTTCTCTGGCATCTTAAATGGATTTAAAGAAAAGGCGGAAGAATTAGGCTATGATATCACTTTTATTAATAATGAGCATGTGAATCATAAGATGTCATATCTTGAACACTGCAAATACCGGAACTTTGACGGAGTTGGAATTGTGTGTGCCAGGTTTGAGGAACCGGAGGTACAGGAACTTTTGCAGAGTAATATTCCGATTGTTACTGTAGATTATGTATATCACAACTGCACGGTTGTTTCTTCTAATAATGTAAAAGGGATGAATGAACTGGTACGCTATATTTATTCCAAGGGACACCGGAAAATTGCATACATTTATGGGGAAAAACATTCGGCTGTTACCAGAGATCGTCTGACCAGCTTTTTCCAGACAATGGAGAGCTTTAATCTGAATGTTCCGGATGACTACTTAAAGGAAGGAGAATATTTAGATACCAGGCTTGTGGCAAAGGCAACCAGGGAACTTTTAAATCTGCCTGACCCGCCGACCTGTATTCTCTACCCGGATGATACAGCATTAATTGGTGGGATTAATGTAATTGATGAAATGGGACTAAAAGTACCGGATGATATTTCTATTGCAGGTTTTGATGGAACAAAAGTATCCCAGATGATGAGTCCAAAGATTACGACTATACGGCAGAATACCAGAAAGATTGGGGAAGAGGCCGTAAAACGTCTGGTACAGAGAATCGAGCAGCCTAAGACAACGCTGGTGGAGCGTGTGATTATCAATGGAGAACTTTTGGTAGGAGAATCAGTAGGAGGAATCTGATATGGCACTGCAATTTGTACTGGGCAGTGCTGGAAGCGGAAAGTCAGGCTATGTATTCCGCAAAACAGTCAAAGAAGCTCAGAAGAATTTAAAGAAAAATTATTATGTAGTAGTACCGGAACAGTTCACGATGCAGACGCAGCGTGAACTTGTTCGGTTACAGGAAAAAAACAGTATTATGAATATAGATGTGGTCAGCTTCCAGCGACTGGCATATCGTATTTTCGATGAATTAGGAAAGACGAATATGGCAGTTTTAGAGGAGACCGGGAAAAACCTTGTATTGCGTAAGGTTGCCGAAGAGCGGATGGATGATTTATGCGTCATGCAGGGAAATATGAAAAAGATGGGATATATCAGTGAAGTGAAGTCCCTGATATCAGAGCTGACACAGTATAATATCGATCCGGATACTTTGGAAACATTTATTGAAGAGCAGAATATGCCACCGGCATTTTCCTATAAACTGCAGGATATCCTGACCATGTACCGGGGCTTTCGAAGTGCAATTTCCGGGATGTATATTACTGCTGAAGAAGTTTTAGAAGCCTTCTGTGATATGGCAGAAGAATCAAAGCTTTTACAGGATGCCGTGCTGGTTTTCGATGGATTTACCGGATTTACACCGATTCAGAATAACGTGCTATACCGCCTGATGGGAATTGTATCAGATATATATGTGACAGTAACCATTGACCCGGCAGAGGATATTTATTCCTATCATGATATGCAGGAGCTGTTTGCCATGAGTAAGAAGACTGTAGCCAGCCTAATGAAAATGGCAGAAGAGAAGCATTTTGAAGTAACAGAGCCGGTGGTATTAAAGAATCCCAAAGCTGACCGGTTCCGGGAGGCACCGGTACTACGGTTCTTAGAGCAGAATCTGTTCCGTACCAGACATCATAGCTACGAAAAGAAGGATGAGAAAGAAATCAAAGAAGGCATAGAGATTTTATCCCTGCCAAATCCAAGAAGAGAACTGCAGTATGCAGCAGAAGAGATTGCAAGGCTGGTGCATACCGGAGCATATCGCTACCGGGATTTTGCCATTATTTCCGGTGCCATAGAAGAGTATGGAAGCTATGTGCCGCAGATTATGGAGGAGTTTGGCATTCCGTTTTTCTTAGATACAACGAAAAATATTTTACTGCATCCATTTTTGGAATTTGTCCGGTCTCTTTTGCAGGTAATCGAGGACAATTTTTCAGAGGAAGCAATGTTCCGTTATTTGCGCTGCGGATTATCACAAATCAGTGAGGATGAGATTGACCTGCTGGAAAATTATGTACTGGCAGCAGGCATCCGTGGAAAGAAAAAATGGGAGGCAAGATTTATTTATACCACCCATGAGGTTGCGGAAGAAGATTTAGAAGCTTTAAATGAACTCCGGATCCGTGTAATGGAGCCATTTTCGGAATTGACGGCTGTATTTCATAAAAAAGGTGCTACCGTACGGGAATGCACGACAGCACTCTATCAGTTTATTGTGTCCTTACAGATAGAGCAGCAGTTAAAATACCGGGAGAATCAGTATAAAGAGGCGAAGGACTTAGCCAAGGCAAAGGAATATGCACAGATTTATCGCATTGTAATGGATATTTTGGATAAGATGGCAACGCTTCTGGGTGATGAAGTCATGGACATATCCGAATATGCCAAGGTCTTAGAGGCTGGCTTTGAAGCTGCCAAAGTAGGCGTGATTCCGGGTGGCTATGACTGCGTGATGATTGGTGATATTGAAAGAACCCGTCTTGATGATATAAAAGTATTGTTTATTGTGGGAGTCAATGATGGTATTGTGCCAAAATCCGATAATCGTGGCGGCATTATTTCCCAGCTGGAAAGAGAAGAACTTGCGAAAAATCATATGGAACTGGCTCCTACAGCAAGGGAACGTGTTTTTATCCAGCGTTTTTACCTTTATCTTGCAGTGACAAAGCCATCGAAAAAACTTTATCTTACCTATGCAAGGGTAGGCAGTGATGGAAGTGCAAAGCGCCCGTCCTATTTTATTCATATGATAGAGGGACTGTTCCCGGGGTTAAAAGCAGAGCTGATAACGGGAGAACAGGTTGATGAAACACTGGTAACACCGGAGAGCAGCATGGCATTTCTGTTAGAGGGACTGTATCAGGAAGATGCCGGGTGGAATGATGAGAAGGAAGTACTCTGGCAGGCTTTGCTGCACTGGTATGAAGAGGAACCGGCATATCAGGAGCAGGTAAAAGCTATTCTTGATGCAGCAGAGCTTAAATATCATGCAGAGCCAATCAGCCGAGCTGTGGCAAAGGCTCTTTATGGAAATGAGTTAAAGAACAGTGTTACGCGGCTGGAACAGTATGCAGCCTGTGCCTGTGCCCATTTCCTGACTTATGGACTTCGTTTACAGGAACGGGAACTCTTTGAATTCCGTATGACGGATATGGGAAATATCTATCATCAGGCATTGGAAAATTATAGCCGGTATCTGAAAGAATCATCCTATAGCTGGTTTGATATTACAGAAGAAGCACAAAAACAGCTTATGGAGCGGGCGATGGAAGAAGCAATTGCTTCCAGTGGAAATGCAGCCATGGCAGATACAGCGGCAAACCGTTATCAGGTAGCAAAGATGAAAAAGATTTTTGCACGGACCATCTGGGCACTGACCAGCCAGATCCGTCAGGGAAAATTTGAACCATCGCAGTTTGAGGTGGGATTTTCCTATACGGATGATTTAAATGCAGTGAATTTTAAACTCAGTGAAGAAGAGCATATGCGGCTCCAGGGAAGAATTGACCGTATTGATACTTATGAAGACAAAGATAAGTTATATGTAAAGATTATTGATTATAAATCCGGTAATACCGGTTTTGAACTGCTATCTTTGTATCATGGACTGAAGCTTCAGCTTGTGGTTTATATGAATGCAGCAATGGAATTATTTGCAAAGCAAAATCCGGCAAAAGAGGTAGTGCCGGCAGGTATGTTCTACTATCATATTGATGATCCGATGGTGGAAGGAACCGGTAGTGAATCTGAAGAAGAGATTCGAAGAAAGATATTGGAAAATTTACGTCTGGATGGAGTGGTAAATACAGAGGATGATATTTACCGTGCCATGGATGTGGAACTTTCCGGTAAATCCAATGTCCTTCCGATTTCTGTAAATAAGGACGGAACGGTGCGAAAGAGCGATAAGGCTGTGGACAAGGAAGAATTTAGGCTGATTGCGGATTATGCCAGCTATCGGATTGCAGAAGCTGGAAATGCTATTTTAAAGGGAAATACAGAGGTGAATCCGTATCTTTTAAAGAACCGGAGCAGCTGTGATTATTGTCCATATGCTGCGGTCTGTGGATTTGATAAAAAGATTCCGGGATATGAAGTAAGGCGGTTGGAAGAATTATCTTCCGAGGAAATCTATGAACGCATGAAGGAGGTTTTTTAAAAAATGGGAATGACATGGACAAAAGAACAGCAGCAGGTCATTGATTTAAGAAACCGTAATATCTTAGTGTCTGCGGCAGCAGGTTCCGGAAAGACAGCCGTACTGGTAGAGAGAATCAAAGAGCTGGTATTGGATAAGAAGCATCCGGTAGACATTGACCATCTTCTGGTGGTAACTTTTACCAATGCGGCGGCAGCCCAGATGAAAGAGCGTGTAGCAAAAGCCTTGGAAAAGGCATTGCAGGAGAATCCTTCCGATGTGAGATTACAGCAGCAGGCTGCACTGGTGCAGAATGCGCAGATTACTACCATAGACAGTTTCTGCCTTTATGTGCTTCGGAATCATTTTCATGAAATCGGTCTGGAGCCGAATTTCAGGATTGGAGATGAAGGCGAGTTAAAGCTTCTTCGGGAAGATGTAATGACCGGATTGTTTGAACAGTGTTATGAAGAAAAACATCCGGGTTTTTTGCATCTCATTTCCTGTTATGGAACCAGCAGAAGTGATGCACCGGTGCGGGATATGATTTTTAAACTTTATTCCTATGCACAGAGTTATCCATGGCCGAAGCAGTGGCTTCGGGAAGCGTTAAGCTGTTATGAGATAAAAACAGAGCAGGAATTAGAGCAGGCGCCTTTTATTGAAATGACGGTAGAATATGGGAAGCAGATGGTAAAGGGCTATTTAGAGCAGGCAGAGCATTATCATGAACTTTGTCAGGATGTCGATGGCCCCTATATGTATGAGGAAGCCTGTGAGCAGGATGTAGAGCTGATGGAGGAATTGCTTTCCTGCAGTACTTATCAGGATTTTTATGAAGAATTAGGAAAATGTAAATTTGCAACATTAGGCAGGACAAAGGATTATATCGGAAGTCCGGAAAAGCAGGAGCAGGTAAAGGCAGAACGTAAAAAACTTAAGGATGGAATCGGAAAGTTAAAAAGTGACTGCTTTGCCCTTACTTTTCAGGAAATCTTAGAGCAGCTCGCTCTGGTACAGCCATCAGCAGAAGCGTTAGCTGAAGTGACAGAGCGTTTTATCGATGCTTTCACAGAAAGAAAGCAGGATAAAAATCTGGTGGATTTCTCAGACCTTGAGCATTTTGCATTAGAGATATTGGTAGAGGAAGAGACCGGGAAACCAACGGAGACTGCAAAGGAATTTCAAAATGCCTATGAAGAAATTATGATTGATGAGTATCAGGACAGCAACTATGTGCAGGAGACGATTCTCCGGGCAATTTCAAGAGAAGTGGTCGGACAGAATAATCTTTTTATGGTAGGAGATGTAAAACAGAGTATTTACCGTTTTCGTCTGGCGAGACCGGAGCTTTTCATGGAAAAGTTTGATACTTATGAGACAACAGATGCACCCTGCCAGCGGATTGATCTGCATAAGAACTTCCGAAGCAGAGACAGCGTGCTTACTTTTACCAATGATATTTTCTATCAGATTATGAAACGGAATCTTGGCGGTGTGGATTATACCGATGAGGCGGCATTGTATTGTGGTGCAGATTATCCGGCGGGCGGGAAAGCAGACGCTTTTGACAGTGAGATTCTTCTTACAACTACACAGGAACTGGAAGAGGGAACAAAACAGCAGATTTCAAAACAGGAACTGGAAGCAAAATTAATTGCAGACCGGATTCGGAAGATGGTAGGCAAAGAAGAGGTGGTAGACGAAGAAACCGGAGAATTCCGGAAAGTCCGCTATGGCGATATTGTAATTTTACTGCGTAGTTTAAGTGAATGGGCGGACCTTTTTGCAGAGGTTTTAAATGCCAATGGAATTCCGGCACATACGGTTTCAAGAACCGGATATTTTTCCACATTAGAAATCAGGACGGTATTAAATTATCTTAGGATATTAGATAATCCAAGACAGGATATTCCACTGGCAGCAGTATTAAAATCCCCAATGGCAGGTCTTTCCGATGAGCAGCTTGCAAGACTCCGGTTACTGGCAGAGGACAAGCCGTATCATCAGTGTGTAAAGATGTTTTTGGAAGCGGAAGAAGAACTGACAGAAAAAGAATCAACAGCGGATGAAGACATGCGGGCAAAATTAAAACGTTTTTCCGAAACATATAAAAAACTTCGTAGACAGACCATGGATATACCAATGCACGAACTGCTGCAAAAGGTATTGAAGGAAACGGGATATGCCAGATATGCATCGGCATTGCCGGCGGGCAGACAGAGACTTGCAAATCTTCATATGCTGTCAGAGAAAGCTATTGCCTATGAGAAAACCAGTTATCGCGGACTTTATCATTTTATAAGATACATTGATGAGCTGCAGAAGTATGATGTGGACTTTGGGGAAGCAGAACTTGTGGGTGAAAATGAAGATGCAGTAAATATAATGAGTATACACAAGAGTAAGGGACTGGAATTTCCGGTCTGCTTTGTCAGTGGAATGGGCAAATCCTTTAATAAGCAGGACAGCCGCAGCAAGATGATTCTGCATCCGAACCTTGGCGTTGGACTTGATATTATTGAGGAAGACAGGCGGATAAAAGTACCTGCATTTTTTAAGAAGGTAATTGCAAGGCAGACAGAATTAGAAAGTCTCGGTGAGGAGCTTCGTGTCTTATATGTGGCATTTACAAGAGCCAAAGAAAAATTGATTATAACGGGCTGCATCAAGGATGAAGAAATGCTGCAGCAGATAAGAGAAATTTATTGCGGAAGTAACCGAAAAGAACTTAATTTTAAGGAGCGGGCAGAAGCAAAGACCTTCCTGGAGTGGATCCTTCCGGCGGCAGCCGCCAGTGGCAGCTGGGACAAGGTTTCCTATGTGACACCATGGAGCATGTTAGAGGACGAGGCGGCGCATCAGATAACAGAGCATGTGTCATTGAGCCAGCGTGTGCAGCAGGCGGAGGAAGTTTCGGATACTCTGTATGAAAAGATAAAGGAACAGTTATCCTATCAGTATCCGCACCCGGATGCCATTCATCTGGTGACAAAATATTCTGTATCGGAATTAAAACACCGGGCAATGAGGGAGCTTGCAGCAAAGGAAGAAGAGGATGTTACACCGAAATTCTTAGAAGAAGTATCTACCCCATATGTCCCGGCATTTATGGAAGGAAAAGCAGAAGTAAATCAGGGAGCACTGCGTGGAACAGCAATGCATCGTCTGATGGAATGCTATGATTTTACGAAAATGCCGGATCGTTCCGATGAATTTGCAGAGAATATAAAAAAGCAGTTGACAGGACTGGTACAAATGGGTAAAGTATCTGAGGATATGCAAAAATTAATCCGTATACCATCCGTGGAATTATTCTTAAAATCGCAGCTTGCACCCCGTATGAAAGCAGCTGCAATGCGGGATGATTTGTTCCGCGAGAAGCCGTTTGTCATGGGAAATCATGAGATGGAAGAAGAGATGGTTTTAATCCAGGGAATCATAGATGTTTTCTGGGTGGAAGAAGATGGAATCGTACTGCTTGATTATAAGACAGACCGGGTAGATAGTGCCACAAGGCTGCGGGATATGTATAAAGAACAGCTGGATTTATATGCAGAAGCGTTAGAACGGATATTTCCGCTTCCGGTGAAGGAGAAGTATCTTTATTCCTTCCGGCTGAATCAGGCAATTGAAGTATAAGGTGTCATAAGTGATGAAGGAGAAAAAGTTTGTATAGGAAAGGCTTTTGTTTGAAGGCATTTGCTTGCCCATTGAAATACCGAAGTTCTAAGGCATATGTTTTCCTTTTTTCTATAAATACAGTCTTTCCAATGTTTGACAGACACATTGCACGGTTCGCTGCCTGCGGATACATGAATAGGCTTGTTAGGGGCACTTAGAATTTCGTCTGCAACCAGGCAACGCTGGTACAGGGATGTACCAGCGAGGCACAGATGAACACGGATGTGAATTTGTGCCGGTTGCCAGACGAAGTTCATATATTAGCCGAAATTCTTAGTGCCCCTTACAGGCGTATGCGGTATCCGCAGACAACGGACAGTGCGACGTGTCAGTCCAAGCAACGGAAAGACAGTTTATCATCAAGGAAAACATACGCCTAAGAACTACTGGTATTTCAATGAAAAAAGCAAATGTTCTCCAAACGAAACCTTTTCCGGTAAACTTTTTCATCCACTCACTTATAATATACTGGAACACAAGGAGAAAAAACGTGAAAATAATTTTAGCATCAGCTTCCCCACGAAGAAAAGAACTTTTAGAGCAGCTTGGACTTACCTTTCTGGTATTTCCGGCACAGGGAGAAGAAAAGCAGGTGGGAGATACGCCTTCTGAGATTGTCATGAATCTGGCGAAGCAGAAAGCGGGAGAGATTTATGAGAAGATGATAGAAGCCAAAGTAGGAGAACAGGACAGTCTGGTAATCGGAGCAGATACCGTTGTGGTAAAGGATGGCAAAGTGCTGGGTAAACCGAAGAACCGGGAGGATGCATTTACAATGTTAAAGGGACTTTCCGGCAGTACCCATGAAGTCTATACCGGAGTGTCACTTTGGATGCGGGAGAATGGAAAGAAGGTACAATACAGCTTTTATGAATGTACGAAAGTTACCATGTATCCGGTTACAGATGAAGAACTGAACCGCTATATAGATACCGGGGAACCAATGGATAAAGCAGGTGCATATGGAATTCAGGGAAAAGCAGCTGCGTTTATCGAAAAAATCGAAGGTGATTACAATAATGTAGTAGGTCTGCCGATTGCCCGGATTTATCAGGAATTGAAACAATTAGGTATTGATGTATATAAATTTTCATAAAACAGGAGGAAAGAATAAATGGAATACGATGAGGTATGTCTGAATTACTTTTTAAAACATCAGTCACAGTTATTTGATGAAAATGTGGCAGAAAGTTTAGAGGAGGCAGAAGCGTTTTTAGAGGACTGTATGGCAGTTATCTGTGACAGCATCAAAGAAGTAAAACAGTTCTTAGACGAAAGCGGTGCGGATGTATCCGGAATGAGCAATCATGAAATTGAAGAAGCAGAAGAAGTTTTTTCACTGCCGGATGGCAGATATCTGGTTGTGGAAGCATAAATGAAAGGGGATTTTATATGAATAATAACTATGATGTAATTATTATCGGTGCAGGTCCGTCCGGAATTTTCTGTGCCTATGAATTAAAGGAAAAGAGACCGGATTTAAAGGTTCTCATGATAGAAAAGGGAAGAAGCATTGAGAAACGTCAGTGTCCGAAACGTAAGACAAAGGTCTGCGTAGGATGCCAGCCATGCTCAATTACAACCGGATTTGCCGGAGCGGGAGCATTCTCAGATGGTAAATTATCATTATCACCGGATGTAGGTGGCAATCTGCCGGAAATCTTAGGATATGAAGAAGCATTATCCTTAATTAAAGAAT
Source organism: Roseburia sp. AF20-18LB (assembly GCF_003461185.1). Taxonomy (NCBI): domain Bacteria; kingdom Bacillati; phylum Bacillota; class Clostridia; order Lachnospirales; family Lachnospiraceae; genus Roseburia; species Roseburia sp. AF20-18LB. Next base: position 427,091 of record NZ_QTWP01000001.1, on the reverse strand, counting down.
CGGATGATATTTATCTGAAATTCGGTGCAGACACCAATGTTTATGGTGTGGATAAGGAAAAAGAAATCCGCGAGATTCGCAGAAAAGCAATCAATGCCAACTTAAAATTAATCGAGTGTCCGATTCGTCATCTTGGAACAGAAGAAGGATATAAGATTTATGCACGCCTGCAGAAGCATTTGTTAGACCTTGGTGTGGAGATTCTCTTTAATACCATGGTAGCAGATATTCTGGTAGAAGATAATGCCGTAACCGGTGTTGTAACAGAAAAGGGAGATACATATTATGCGAAAGAAATCATTTCTGCAGTAGGACGTGAAGGCGCAGACTGGTTCTCACATATCTGTAAGGAAAAAGAGATTGAAACCAAGGTAGGTACGGTTGATATCGGTGTCCGTGTGGAAGTGCGTGATGAGGTTATGGATTTCTTAAATACAAACCTTTATGAAGCAAAACTGGTTTATCATACACCAACCTTTGACGATAAAGTGCGTACTTTCTGTACCAATCCATCCGGGGAAGTAGCAACCGAATATTATGATGACGGACTTGCGGTTGTAAATGGACATGCTTACAAGTCGAAAGATATGAAAACAAATAATACCAACTTTGCATTGCTGGTATCCAAGAACTTTACCAAGCCATTTAAGACTCCGATTGAGTATGGTAAACAGATTGCACAGCTTTCCAATATGCTTTGTGATGGCAAAATTTTAGTACAGACATTTGGTGACTTTAAGCGGGGCAGAAGAACTACAGAGGAACGCCTGGCGAGAAACAATCTGATTCCAACCTTAAAGGATGCAGTGCCGGGAGATTTATCACTGGTATTTCCACATCGTATTATGGTAGATATCGAAGAAATGTTAGAGGCACTGGATAAGGTTACACCTGGTATTGCCAGTGATGAAACATTACTTTATGGTGTAGAAGTAAAATTCTATTCCAATAAAGTTGTTGTCAGCAAAGATTTTGAAACCAGCATTAAAGGTCTGCGTGCCATCGGTGATGGTGCAAGCGTAACCAGAGGATTACAGCAGGCATCTGCAAACGGAATCAGCGTGGCAAGAAGTATATTAAAGAGTCTTGAAGCATAAAAACATACCAAAGAATTGGTTTTCGAATAAGAAAAGGAAGAAAATTCATGGGACGAAAGAGTAAAATTGCCGCAGTGGTCTTAAGCATTTCCGTATTTCTTGGTGGATGCAGTCTTGGAAAAACTGACATTGTATTTACAACAGGCTTATCTGCTAATGAAGTTTTTAAGATAGAGCATGAAAAGGTATCTTTGGCAGAAGCCAAGGTATATCTTTGTAACTACCAGAATCTATATGGAAATGTCTATGGAATCGATTTGTGGGAACAGCAGTATCAGACCGATGATTTAGAGCAGTATGTGAAGGACGTTACATTATCGGAAATGACCCGGGTAATCTGCATGGACCAGCTGGCAGAGCAGAAGGAAATTACTTTAAGTAAAGAGGAAAAGATCAATCTGAAGCTGGCTGCAAAAGAATATTATGAGTCATTGAATGAAGAGGAAAAAAGTTATATGGATGTCAGTGAGGCAACCATAGAGAAACTCTATGAGAATTATGCACTGGCAAGCAAGGTGTATACATCTTTAACAACCGGTGTCAATGAGGAAGTCAGTGATGATGAAGCAAGGGTCATGGAAGCACAGCAGATTTATGTAAAGGATCAGAACCGTGCAGGAGAGGTGGCATCCAGACTGGCAAATGGAGAGGATTTCCGGACAGTAGCAGCAGATTATAATGAGGCTGCCCAGATTGATATTACCTTTGGAAGAGATGAGATGCCAAAGGAAGTAGAGGATATTGCATTTAACTTAAATGATGATGAAATATCAGAAAGCATTGCGACAGAGGATGGTTATTATTTTATCAAGTGCATCAATAAATTCAATCAGGAGCTGACGGATGCAAATAAGGATAAGATTGTTAAAAAGCGTGAGAAAGAAGCATTTAATGACGAATATGACGCTTTTGTGGCAGATTTATCTTCAAGCCTCAATGAAAAAGTCTGGGAAGAACTGGAACTTAAAACAGACGGAACCATAACCACCAACAGTTTTTTTGAAGTGCTGGATAAGTATTATCAGTTAGAAGAGTAGAACAATAGTAGAAAAAATCTACAGAATCTGCCGGCGGCAACTTTAAAAGGGAATCTGATGAAAATCAGATTCCCTTTTGGGTAGTTCTTCTTGAACTTTTATTTTGCCAGCAGCATCATGATATCGTTGCTACGCTGGATGAATTTTGTCATAGCATCTACGGATAATGGCTGGTTGCTTAAAACAGCTAAATCGTAAAGCTGCTGACAGAACATTGGTACATGCTCGGAATCTTTGTGATTTAAGATGTACTGGACCAGAGGATGACTGGTATTTAAGGTCAGTGTCTGGTCTGCCGCAAACATGGAAGTATCCATACCGCCCATGCCATTCATGGCATACATTTTCATCATATCCTGCATACGTCTGCCTTCCTCGGAGAGAGTAATAACAGAAGCAATGTCGGGATTTTTCAGTTTGGCAGCTTTAATCGTAAGCTTATCATTCTTTAAAGTATCCTTGAATACTTTGGACAGTGTTTCTTCAGTCTCTTTAGTCTCTTCAGCATTTTCTTCTTTCAGGGAATCGGTAAGGTCTGCATCGATTCGCATGAATTTGAATTTCTCATTACGCTGCTCTAACTGGCTGATGAAGGAGGTATCGATATTGTGATTTAAGATAACTGCATCCATGCCCTGTTCCTTGAACATCTTGATATACTGTCCCTGCTGAACCGGATCGGTAACATAGTAAATCGGTTTTCTTTCATCCTTTTCTTCTGAGTCAGAAGCAGTATCAGCGGTATTATCAGCATCAGACGCATTGTCTGAAGCGGTATCTTCAGCCTTTGTATCTTCGGTATTTCCTTCCGTATTTTCTTCTGCTTTTTCGTCTTCTTTCAGAAGCTCCGGAAGAGTAAGGTACTTATCGTCTAAGTTCTTAAAGAGAATGTAATCATTCATCTTGTCACAGAACTTGGTATCTTTTAAGCAGCCGAATTTGATAAATGGGCTGATGTCATCCCAGTATTTTTCGTAGCTTTCTTTTTCGGTCTTGCACATACCGATTAATTTATCTGCAACTTTTTTGCTGATGTAATCGGAAATCTTCTTTACAAAGCCATCGTTCTGCAGAGCACTACGGGAAACATTAAGCGGAAGGTCAGGACAGTCAATCACGCCCTTTAAGAGCATTAAGAATTCCGGAATCACTTCCTTAATATTATCTGCGATAAATACCTGATTATTATATAATTTAATAGTTCCTTCGATGGAATCGTATTCCGTATTAATCTTCGGGAAGTACAGAATACCTTTTAAGTTAAATGGATAGTCCATATTCAGGTGAATCCAGAATAAAGGCTCTTTATAATCCATAAATACTTTACGGTAGAAAGCTTTGTATTCTTCATCGGTACATTCGCTCGGAGTCTTAGTCCACAGTGGGTTCGTATCATTCAATGGAACCGGACGTTTTAAAATCTTAAGCTTTTCGGTTCTTGGAGATACTTCTACGACTTCTTTTTCGCCATTTTCATTTTCTTTTTCTTCAGTTTTTGCTTCTTCAACGATTGTTTCAATGACAGTATCGGTATCTAATTTATCTTCAGGTTTGATGGTCTCATACTGTGGCTCAGCATTTGCTTTGGTCAGATAGATTGGTACCGGCATGAAAGAGCAGTACTTCTCAATGACTTCTCTTGCACGATATTCGTTGGCAAATTCCAAAGCATCTTCGTTTAAGAAAAGAGTAATTTTGGTGCCGACTTCGGTACGGTCACTGTCTTTCATATCAAATTCTGTGCCGCCATCGCATTCCCAGTGAACAGCAGTAGCACCATCTTTATAAGAAAGGGTATCAATGTGAACCTCATCTGCAACCATGAAAGCGGAATAGAAGCCCAGTCCGAAATGACCGATAATCTGGTCTTCGTTGGCTTTATCTTTGTATTTCTCCAGAAAATCAGTAGCACCGGAGAAGGCAATCTGGTTGATATATTCTTCTACCTCATCAGCGGTCATTCCGAGACCGTTATCGATGAAGGTAAGGGTTTTGTCGTCCGGGTTGACAATAACGTGGATTTCAGGCTTATAATCGGCTGGAAGGGTATATTCGCCCATCATTTCCAGCTTCTTTAATTTGGTAATGGCATCACAGCCATTGGAAATCAGTTCACGATAGAAAATATCATGATCGGAATACATCCATTTCTTTATAATCGGAAAAATGTTATCGCTGCTAATTGATAAATTTCCATGTTTATTACTCATTTAAAACACTCCTTTTCTTTCTCTATATAATTTCTTGTTCTATTTTGTAGTGTCAGACTACAAATCCTAATAGAAATATTATACTTTGCAAATTTAAAAGTCAATAGAAAATTAGCACTCTTTAAAAAAGAGTGCTAACAAAAATCCGCAACACCAGTATTTATGGGACGCTGCAGATTTCTTAAAAGTTTATAAACTTTCTGTTTAATCATTTTTTTCATTCAGATTTAACAGCTTTATCCAGGCTTAAATTGCTTTCCTTGCAGATATAAATAGGCCGTTTTTTGACCTCCATATAAGTGCGGGAAAGGTAGGAACCTAAGATTCCGATGCACAGAAGCTGGATACCTCCGATAAAGATAACGATACATGCCATGGACGGCCAGCCGAAAGCGGAGCCACCGAATAAAAGCTGCCTTACAATAATAAAGATAATGGCAAGGAAGGAAATGATACACATAAACATTCCGGTAAAGGATGCAAGCTTCAACGGAGCTGTAGAGAAGGATATCATTCCGTCTAAGGAGTAGCGGACCAGCTGGAAGAAAGACCATTTGGTTTCTCCGGCAATCCGCTCTGTATTTTCAAATTCAATCCATTTGGTACGGAAACCGACCCAGCCAAATAACCCCTTGGAAAAGCGGTTGTATTCATTTAATTCTAACAACGCATCCACAAAAGGACGGTTCATCAACCGGAAATCTCTGGCACCATCTACGATATCTGTATCGGACATTTTGCGGATAAGCTTATAGAACATCCGGGCAAAGAAAGAGCGGACAGGCGGTTCTCCTTTGCGGTTTACCCGTCGTGTGGCAACCGAATCATAGCCTTCTTCCCGGATGGCGTGAAGCATCGAAGGAAGCAGGGAAGGCGGATCCTGTAAATCTGCATCCATAATGGCAGTATAATCACTGGTTGAATTTTTCAGACCGGCATAAATAGCCGCTTCTTTTCCAAAATTACGGGAAAAGGAAATATAATATACACTGTTATCGGAAGAAGCAAGCTTTTTTAGGATGGCAAGGGTATTGTCCGTTGAGCCATCATTGATAAACAGCAGCTTAAGAGAAATCTCTGTAAGCTGTTGTCTGATTTTTGAGATCTCTTCGTAAAAATACGGAAGTGCTTCTTCTTCGTTATAGCAGGGTACAATAATCGTCATTGTTTGCATAAAAGAATCAATCCTTTGCAAGGTTCTTGTTGGCAGTAGAGAGCATCAGTTTGATACGGTTCAACTGGTTTACTTCACTGGCACCCGGGTCATAGTCGATAGCCACAATGTTAGAAAGAGGGTACTGGTGACGCAGTTTCTTGATAACACCTTTACCAACCACATGGTTTGGCAGACAGGCAAATGGCTGTGTACATACGATATTATTGGTCCCGGTATGAATCAGCTCTAACATTTCGCCGGTTAAGAACCAGCCTTCACCGGTCTGGTTACCCTGGGATACAATCTCAGAAGCATATTTTGCCAGTGTTTCAATGTGGGCAGGCGGATCAAAGTGTTCACTCTTTTCAAATTCGTCACGGGCAGCGGAACGGAGCCATTCGAAGAATTTGATACCGAGGTTTGAGACTCTTGCGGATTTCCTGCTCATGCCAAGGTGTTCTGCTTTAAAGTTCTGGTTATAGAAGCAGTAGAGCAGGAAGTCGGTAAGGTCAGGAACAACAGCCTCAGCACCTTCTGCCTCTAGTAAGTCTACCAGATAATTATTTGCGGCTGGAAGGAATTTAACCAGAATCTCACCAACGACACCAACTTTAGGTTTCTTAATGTCCTTCATCGGAAGGCGGTCAAAGTCACGGATGATTTCACGGCACATCTTTTTGTATTTCCGGTGGGAGACAAAGCCCTTCCTGGAAATAAATGCAATGACGCGTTCTTTCCATTTCTCATGAAGTGCATTGGCAGAACCAGGTACTTCCTCATAAGGTCTGGTGCGGTAGAGACAGCGCATGAAAATATCGCCAAACTCTAAGGCATAAAGACCATGCTGGATAAGCTGTGGTGTGAACTTAAAGCCAGGGTTTTTCTCTAAGCCGCTTAAGTTGATGGAAATAACCGGAACGTCTTTATAACCGGCTTTTTCCAAGGCACGGCGGATAAATCCGATATAGTTGCTGGCACGACATCCACCACCGGTCTGTGAGATTAAAATTGCAGTCTTTGTCATGTCATATTTTCCGGACATAACAGCACTCATAATCTGACCGACAACCATAAGGGAAGGGTAGCAGGCATCATTATTTACATATTTTAATCCTACATCTACAGAGTCACGGTTATCATTGTCAAGTACAACCAGATGATATCCGGCAGCCTGGAAAGCAGGCTCTAAGAGTTCGAAATGAATCGGTGACATCTGCGGACAGAGAATTGTGTAACTGTCACGCATCTCTTCGGTAAATACTACACGGTTAAAGTTAGCGGGAACGATGGTACGTTTTTCCTGACGTTTTTCTTTGACACGGATAGCAGCAAGAAGAGAACGGATACGGATTCTTGCGGCACCTAAGTTATTTACCTCATCGATTTTCAGGCAGGTATAAATCTTGCCTGATTTGCTTAGAATGTCATTGACGCAGTCTGTTGTAACGGCATCTAATCCACAACCGAAGGAATTCAACTGGATTAAATCAAGATTATCCTGTGTCTTTACAAAGTTTGCTGCAGCATACAGTCTGGAGTGGTACATCCACTGGTCCATAACAATAAGCGGACGCTCTACTTCATGGAGATGTGCTACGGAATCCTCTGTAAGTACAGCTAGACCATAGGAATTAATCAGTTCCGGAATACCATGGTTGATTTCCGGATCTACATGATATGGACGGCCGGCAAGTACAATACCACGTTTTCCAGTCTCTTTTAAATATGCTAAAGTTTCTTCTCCTTTGTGCTTGATATCCTCTCTGGCATTGGAAAGCTCCTGCCATGCAGTTTTCGCGGCAGCTTTGATTTCTTCTGCCGGAATGGAGAACTCTTCGGTAAAGGTATGTACTAACTGCTCGGTCAGAACGTCAAGGTTGGTAAATGCCATAAACGGATTTAAGAAACGAACCTGACCTGAAGTAATTTCATCTACATTATTCTTGATATTTTCGGCATAGGATGTAACAATCGGGCAGTTGTAGTGATTGTTAGAATCCGGGAATTCATTTCTTTCATAAGGAATACATGGGTAGAAAATGAAATCTACCTGATGCTGAATCAGCCAGGATACATGACCGTGGGCAAGCTTGGCCGGATAACATTCGGACTCGCTTGGAATGGAATCAATACCCAGCTCGTAAATCTTTCTGGTTGACTGTGGAGAGAGCACTACTTCAAATTTTAAAGCTGCAAAGAAGGTTGCCCAGAATGGGTAATTCTCATACATATTTAATACTCTCGGAAGTCCTACGGTTCCGCGGGCGGCTTCTTCTTTCTTCAGTGGAGGATAAGCAAAAAGCCGTTCATTCTTATATTCAAAAAGGTTTGGAATATTTTCTTTATTCTTTTCTTTGCCAAGTCCACGTTCACAACGGTTACCGGTAATGTAGGAACGGTTGCCGGAGAAACGGTTGATGGTTAAAAGACAGTGGTTGGTACATCCCTGACAGCGGGTCAGCTTGGTATCAAAGGTCAGTGCATTGATTTCATCAATGGAAAGCATGGAAGTCTGGTAACCTTCCTCATGACGCTCCCTTGCAATTAAAGCAGCACCAAAAGCACCCATGATTCCTGCAATATCAGGTCTTACTGCTTCACAGCCGGAAATTTTTTCAAAGCTCCGGAGTACCGCATCATTGTAGAAGGTTCCACCCTGAACTACGATATGCTCACCTAAATCCTTTGCATCGGAAAGCTTGATAACCTTGAAAAGAGCATTCTTGATAACGGAATAAGCAAGACCGGCGGAAATATCAGCAACACTTGCACCTTCCTTCTGAGCCTGTTTTACCTTGGAATTCATAAATACGGTACAACGGGTTCCAAGGTCAATTGGGTTTTCAGCAAATAAAGCTTCTTTGGCAAAATCCTGCACACTGTAATTTAATGATTTTGCAAAAGTCTCGATAAAGGAACCGCATCCGGAAGAGCAGGCTTCATTTAACTGAACACTGTCAACGGTCTGGTTCTTAATCTTGATGCATTTCATATCCTGACCACCGATGTCTAAGATACAGTCTACATCCGGGTCAAAGAATGCCGCTGCATAGTAGTGGGCAACGGTTTCTACCTCACCATCATCCAACATAAGGGCAGCTTTTAATAAAGCCTCTCCATAACCGGTGGAGCAGGAGTGTACAATATGTGCATCCGCCGGTAATAAGGAATAGATTTCCTTGATGGATTTGATTGCAGTAGCCAGAGGACTTCCGTTGTTGCTGCTATAGAAAGAATAGAGAAGAGAACCGTCTTCTCCTGCCAGTGCAATTTTGGTTGTGGTGGAACCGGCATCAATTCCAAGATAGCAGTTTCCTTTGTAAGTAGAAAGGTCCGCTGTCTTTACATTGTGTCCGTTATGACGGGCAGTAAAGGCGTCATAGTCAGCCTGGGTTGCAAAAAGAGGCTCCATACGGGCTACTTCAAATTCCATTTTAATATCAGAAGACAATTTGTCTAAAATATCGGATAAATCGTAAGTGACATCTTCTTTATAATTTAATGCAGAACCAATGGCTGCAAACAGATGGGAATTTTCCGGTGCAATAATGTGTTCATCATCCAGTTTTAAGGTACGGATGAAAGCTTCCTTTAATTCAGAAAGGAAGTGTAGTGGTCCACCTAAGAAAGCAACGTGACCACGGATTGGTTTTCCACAGGCAAGACCACTGATGGTCTGGTTTACGACTGCCTGGAAAATAGAAGCAGATAAGTCCTCTCTGGTAGCACCTTCATTAATCAATGGCTGGATATCGGTTTTTGCAAATACACCGCATCGTGCAGCAATCGGATAGATGGCATCATAATTTTTGGCATACTCATTCAGACCGGATGCATCTGTCTGGATCAAAGATGCCATCTGGTCAATAAAGGAACCGGTACCACCGGCACAGATACCATTCATACGCTGCTCCACATTACCACCTTCAAAATAAATAATTTTGGCATCCTCACCACCAAGCTCAATGGCAACGTCAGTCTGTGGCGCATAGTCCTGTAAGGCAGTAGATACGGAAATAACCTCCTGCACAAACGGAATGCCAAGATGTTTGGCAAGGGTAAGTCCGCCGGAACCGGTAATCATCGGTGCCAGCTTTAAATTCCCAAGCCTATCAAATGCCTTTTTTAATAAATCCGTTAAGGTTTCACGGATATTGGCAAAATGTCTTTCATAGTCTGCAAACAGCAGCTCGTTATTTTTTCCAAGAACAGCAATTTTAACGGTTGTGGAACCGATGTCTATTCCCAGTTTGTTAAGATTTTTGTTTTCCATAATAATCACCCTGTATTAGTCTGTTACTTCATATTAATAATGTGTTTCATAAATTCCAAAACAAAGTCCATTATACGACAGTATTTTTCAAAAAACAATTCCTAATAAAAGAATTTATGGATTGTTTAGAAATAGTGGTGAATCTGAAATTTTTATGAAGAAGTCCTAGTGTCGTTGACAAATCTTTGGGGATACTTCTATAATAGTAGACAGATTGCAATAAACTAATTTATGAAATATGAGGTGTAATATGAATTTTTTGAATAAAATGGAGCGCAAAATTGGAAAATACGCCATCCCGAATCTGATGATTTATCTGATTGCAGCATATTGCATCGGATTTGTGATTTATACGGTAAATCCGAACTTTATGTTGATGCTGACCTTAAGCCCTTATCACATTCTGCATGGACAGGTGTGGAGACTGATTACCTGGATTCTGATGCCGACAGACACCAGAGTATTCTCACTGCTGATTATGGCGCTTCTTTATTATCAGCTTGGTTCTGCACTGGAACGGAGCTGGGGCACATTCCGTTTTAATGTTTATATTTTCGGCGGAATGTTATTTACCGTAATCGGAGCGTTTATTTTATATGGAATATATGCAGCAGCCGGAACAGGAAGCTTAGAAACAATTTCATTGATTTCAAGCCTTACTTTCACTACGAATTATATCAATCTGACCATATTCCTTGCCTTTGCGGTCATGTATCCGGAAATGCAGATTTTACTGTTCTTTATTATTCCGGTAAAAATGAAGTGGATGGCAGTGGTATATGCAGTACTGATTGCGATTAATCTGATTTTAACCAGCTGGGGCGGAAGAATTGCTATCATTATGTCTATTTTAAATTTCCTGATTTTCTTCCTGTCTACCAGAAATTACAGAAGGGTATCCCCGAAGGAAATTCACCGGAAGCAGGTATTTAAGGCTCAGATGCGGGAGCCGAGGAGAGGCGGCATGGTGACAAAGCATAAATGTGCAGTCTGCGGAAGGACTGAACTGGATGATCCAAACCTGGAATTCCGTTTCTGCTCCAAGTGCGATGGTAATTACGAATATTGTCAGGATCATCTGTTTACCCATCAGCATATTAAGCACAGCTAGACAACATTTTGACGGAACTCCAAAAATCGTTATTGATTTAGCAGACGTTTGACTTTATAATAGATATATTAGTGAAGAAACGAACCCAGGAGGAAGACAAAATGGAAAACGAAGCTGTCTCCAAGAATTTTATTGAGCAGATTATCGACAAAGATTTAGCAGAAGGACATTGCAAAACGGTGCATACCAGATTTCCACCGGAGCCAAATGGCTATTTGCATATCGGACATGCCAAATCTATTCTTTTAAATTATGGACTTGCACAGGAATATAACGGCTTATTTAATATGCGTTTTGACGATACCAATCCGACCAAAGAGCGAAGCGAATTCGTAGAGTCAATCAAAGAGGATATTAAATGGCTGGGTGCGGATTGGGGCGACAGATTGTTTTTTGCATCCAATTATTTTGATCAGATGTATGAAGCAGCTGTAAAACTGATTAAGAAAGGGAAAGCATATGTTTCTGACTTAAGCGCAGAAGAGATGCGCGAGTACCGCGGAACCTTAAAGGAGCCGGGAAAAGAAGATCCGTCAGCCGGTAGAAGTGTAGAAGAGAACTTAGAACTGTTTGAAGCAATGAAAGATGGCAGGTATGCAGACGGTGAGAAGGTATTGCGTGCCAGAATTGATATGGCTTCTCCAAATATGAATATGCGTGACCCGGTTATTTACCGTGTGGCACATATGACCCATCAGAATACAGGAGATAAGTGGTGCATTTATCCGATGTATGATTTTGCACATCCAATCGAGGATGCCATTGAAGGAATCACACATTCTATCTGTACGCTGGAATTCGAAGACCATAGACCTTTATATGACTGGGTTGTCCGTGAGTTAGAGTATGAGAATCCACCAAAGCAGATTGAGTTTGCAAAATTATATCTTACCAATGTGGTAACCGGTAAGCGTTACATTAAGAAGCTGGTAGAGGAACATATTGTAGATGGATGGGATGACCCGCGTCTGGTATCCATTGCCGCTTTGAGAAGAAGAGGCTTTACACCGGAGTCTATTAAAATGTTCGTAGAGCTGTGCGGCGTTTCCAAGGCAAACAGTTCGGTAGATTATGCAATGTTAGAATATTGTATCCGTGAGGATTTGAAATTAAAACGTTCCCGCGTGATGGCAGTATTAGATCCAATTAAGGTTATTATTGACAATTATCCGGAAGATCAGATAGAATACTTTGATGTGGTCAATAATATGGAAAATGAAACTCTAGGCAGCCGTAAGGTTCCGTTTGCAAGAGAACTTTACATTGACAGAGAAGATTTTATGGAAGAACCGCCGAGAAAATATTTCCGTATGTTCCCGGGTAACGAAGTGCGTCTGATGCATGCATATTTTGTGAAATGCAACAGCTTTGTAAAAGACGAGAACGGAAAAGTGACAGAGATTCACTGTACCTATGACCCGGAATCCAGAGGCGGAAACAGCCCGGATGGAAGAAAGGTAAAAGGAACCATTCACTGGGTAGCAGCACCAACCGCAGTGAAAGCAGAGGTAAGATTATACGAAAATATTGTGGACGAAGAGTTGGGCGTATATAACGAAGACGGAAGCCTGAACTTAAATCCGAATTCTCTTATCGTATTAAAAGGGTGCTATGTAGAGCCAGGTCTTGCAGATGCAAAAGGATATGACAGCTTCCAGTTTGTACGACAGGGATATTTCTGCGTAGACGCGAAAGATTCAAAAGAAGATGCACTGGTATTTAACCGCATCGTTTCACTAAAGAGTTCTTATAAACTGCCAGCTCAGCAGTAGAGCGGAGGAATAGATATGAATTTATTTGCTGGATTGGAAAAATTCGGAATAAAGGCAACTGACAGTACAGACCTTTATGCCGATGAGAAAGCAACAGAAAAGAAAACAAAAGAAAAAGTAGAAACAGCCGTAGCACAGCCAAAGGAAGAGGATTTCCTTTTAGATAAGACCGTGCGCTGCCCGGTATGTGATAAAGAATTTAAGACGAAAATGGTAAAAGCCGGTAAGGTGAAGCGATTGGAGCCGGATGCAGATTTGAGACCGAGACAGCAGTATGTGGATTCTTTGAAATATGATGTGGCATCCTGCCCGAATTGCGGATATACTTCTCTGAATCGTTATTTTGAACATATTACCATGGGTCAGATTAAATTGATTAAGGAACAGATTAGCCGGAATTTTCATCCGCAGGCACCATCTGACGATGCAACATGGGATTATGATAAGGCAATTGAAATGCATAAGTTATCCCTGTTTAATTCGATGGTAAAGAAAGCGAGAACCAGTGAAAAAGCATATAACTGTCTGATTCTTGCATGGTTGCTTCGCACCAAAGCAGAGGAATTAGAGACTGCCGGTAAAAAAGAAGAGGCAGCAGCCTGCAGACAGGAAGAGGAATCTTTCTATAAAGAGGCCTATGATGGCATGATGAAGGCAGTAAGTACAGAGATGTTCCCGATTTGTGGAATGGATCAGAGTACGATGGATTATCTTCTTGCAAATATGGCATTCCATTATAAGCAGTATGATGTAACATCAAAATGCTTAAGCCGTGTTTTGAGTTCCGCAAGTGCAAATCGTAAGATTAAGGATAAATCCTTGGAATTAAAAGAAATTATTTTAAAAGAGCTTAAGAAAAATCGATAGGTGGATAACGGGATGAAGGAATTATGGATTGATTTACAGCCGGATTCTCCACGCGCACTTTATGAGCAGATTTACGAATACATTCGTAAGGATATAGCAGACGGTAAGATTTCCCCGGGGGAAAAATTACCGTCTACTCGTTTTATGGCCAAAAATCTGCAAATCAGCAGGAGTACCGTGGAACTGGCATATGAACAGCTTACAGCAGAGGGTTATATTGAACCAAAACCCTGTGCAGGCTATTTTGTATGCGATATCAGCATGCTGTATCAGCTGAGCCGTGGACAGGAAAAGCCAGAAGAGGGAAGACTCATGGAGCGGCAGAAAAAGCAGTATGAAATCAGTTTTTCTCCTTATGAGATTGACCGGAAGCATTTTCCCTATGGAATATGGTATCGGATGCATAAGAGTGTAGTGCCGGAGGATAACCCGGATTTATTGCTTTCGGGAAATCCAAAGGGAGAACTGAATCTTAGAATGGCAATCAGCCGCTATCTCTATCAGGCGAGAGGGGTAGTCTGCGATGAAAAACAGATTCTTATTGGTGCCGGTAATGAGTATCTTCTGTTATTGTTAGCTCAGATTATGGGGCGGGATAAGAAAGTGGCAATGGAGAATTATACTTATTTGCAGGCATATTATACTTTCTGTAATATGGGATATCGGGTGCTGGCAGAAGAAATTGATGAAGATGGAATTTGTATGGAGGCTATCCGGAAAGAAAATCCGGATATGGTTTATGTCATGCCATCCCATCAGTTCCCGTTGGGAAATGTCATGCCGCTGCGAAGAAGGCTGGAACTTTTACAGTGGGCGTCTGAAGGAGAAGAACGTTATATCATAGAAGATGACCACGATAGTGAGTTCCGTTATAAAGGAAAGCCGATTCCGGCTTTGTGGGGAAATGATACCGGAGAGCATGTGATTTATATAGGAACTTTTTCAAAAAGTATTGCACCTTCTCTTCGAATCAGTTTTATGGTATTGCCCCATTCCCTGATGGAGCGGTACCACAGTTCCTGTGGTTTCTATGCCTGTACGGTGCCGCGGAACAGTCAGGAAGTATTGTGCCATTTTATGGAAGAAGGGCATTTTGAACGGCATCTGAACCGTATGCGTAATAACTATAAGAATAAGCATGATACTTTTATGCGTCTTTTAAAGCAGGAAGACTGGGTCTGCCGCATTTACGGTGATATTGCCGGCCTGCATGTATTGGTAGAACTGGATGTGAAGTGGAAGGAAGAAGAAGTGGTAGAGCAGGCGAGAGAGCAGCATATTGAAATTCATGGACTGGGTGAATATGTGATTCAAAAGCCAAAGGAAAAGAAAGTTCCGACACTGGTGCTTGGATATGGTAATCTGACAGAAGATGAAATGGAACAGGGTCTTGCTGTATTAAGAGAGATTCTGGATAAATAAAAAAGACATTACATATCGGCGGCTGTCGAATGTAATGCCTTTTTTACATTCTATATTGCGTTAGAAAATTCTATTTCTGGTTATTTTTTTCTAATTCCTGCATTTTCATAGCACGAACTTTTAATGGAAGACCAAACAGTGTGATGAATCCATCTGCATCATGGTGATCATAAAGGTCTCCGGTTGTAAAGCTTGCCAGTGACTCACTGTAGAGAGAGTATGGAGAAGTTGTTCCGGCTTTGATGATGTTTCCTTTGTAGAGCTTGAATTTTACTTCACCGGTTACATATTCCTGGGTAGACTCAACGAATGCCTGAACTGCTTCACGTAAAGGTGTGAACCATTTTCCTTCGTAAACAATCTGAGCCATACGATTGCCCATATCTTTTTTTACATCCATAGTAGCACGGTCTAATACGAGTTCCTCTAACTGACGATGTGCTTCCATCAGGATAGTTCCGCCAGGAGTTTCATATACACCACGGGATTTCATACCAACAACACGGTTTTCTACGATATCGATGATACCAATTCCATGTTTGCCGCCTAAACGGTTTAATTCACGGATGATATCGGAAACTTTCATTTTCTTTCCATTAACAGCAGTAGGAACACCTTTTTCAAAGGTCATGGTTACGTATTCGCCCTCATCCGGAGCTTTTTCCGGAGAAACACCAAGAACTAAAAGGTGGTCATAGTTTGGCTCATTTGCAGGATCCTCTAACTCAAGACCTTCGTGGCTGATGTGCCATAAGTTACGGTCACGGCTGTAGCTCTGGTCAGTAGAGAATGGAAGATGAATGCCATGTGCTTTGCAGTATTCAATTTCGGATTCACGGGAATCCATTTTCCATTTGTCATCACGCCAAGGAGCAATAATTTTAATATCAGGAGCAAGTGCTTTGATAGAAAGCTCGAAACGAATCTGGTCATTTCCCTTACCGGTTGCACCGTGGCAGATAGCAACAGCATTTTCTTTTCGTGCAATTTCAACTAATTTCTTGGCAATACCAGGACGAGCCATAGAAGTTCCTAAGAGATATTTGTTCTCATATACGGCATCTGCCTGAACACATGGAACAATATAGTCATCACAGAATTCATCTGTAATATCTTCAATATATAATTTGGTTGCACCGGATAATTTTGCTCTTTCATCAAGACCATCCAGCTCTTCACCCTGTCCGCAGTCAACGCAGCAGCAGATTACTTCATAATCATAATTTTCTTTTAACCATGGGATGATAGCGGTTGTATCAAGTCCACCAGAGTACGCTAAAACAACTTTTTCTTTCATAATAATAGGTATCCTTTCTTCAGATGTTTTTTAACTAGGACTAATATACAACAAAAAAATTAAATACGCAAGCGAAAAAATATACATAATATACTTATAAAAATGCATAATTATATACAAAGGGTACATATTTATGTATAAAAAACGGATAATATATTAATAAAAGAAGACTTATAGAATCACAAATTAACTGAAAAAGCGTGAAAACAGAAAATAATACTTGCATAATGTATAAAACGAATGTATAATTATGCACTGTAAATGGCATGCAGATTTCGTGTGTGCCATAATCTTAAGAAGAAAGAAGATGTAAAAATGATTAAAGCAGGAATTATCGGAGCAACCGGATACGCAGGAGGAGAACTGGTAAGAATTCTTATGGGACATCCTTCCGTAGAGATTAAGTGGTATGGCTCCAGAAGTTATATAGATAAGAAGTATGCAGATGTTTACCGTAATATGTTTGAAATCGTAGAGGATACCTGCCTTGATGATAATATAGAAGAGCTGGCAAAGCAGGTGGATGTTATCTTTACAGCAACACCGCAGGGTTTCCTTGGCTCTGTATTGAATGAGAAGATTTTATCCGAGACAAAGGTAATTGATTTGAGCGCAGATTACCGTATTAAAGATGTGGCTACTTATGAAAAATGGTATAAAATTGAGCATAAGAGTCCACAGTTTATTGAAGAAGCCGTTTACGGACTTTGCGAAATCAATCGTGAAAAGGTGAAAAATGCAAGACTGGTAGCCAACCCGGGATGCTATACCACCTGTTCTATTTTAACCGCATATCCGTTGGTAAAAGAGGGACTGATTGATGCCAATACATTGATTGTGGATGCAAAGAGCGGTACTTCCGGTGCAGGACGTGGAGCAAAGGTCAATAATCTGTTCTGTGAAGTAAATGAAAATATGAAGGCATATGGCGTGGCAACCCACAGACACACACCGGAAATTGAAGAACAGTTAGGTTATGCAGCCGGAAAAGAGATTACCATCAGCTTTACACCACATCTTGTTCCGATGAACCGTGGTATCTTAGCAACAGAGTACGCATCACTGGTAAAGAAAGCAGACGGAAGCTATCCAACCAAAGAAGAGATTCGTGCAGCTTATGAAAAATATTATAAGAACGAGAAATTCGTCAGGGTATTAGAGAATGGTGTGTGCCCGGAAACCAAATGGGTAGAAGGAAGCAACTATGTAGATGTGAACTTTGTAGTAGATGAGCGTACCGGAAGAGTGATTATGATGGGTGCGCTGGATAATCTAGTAAAAGGAGCAGCCGGTCAGGCGGTTCAGAATATGAATTTATTATTTGGATTAAAGGAATCGGAAGGTCTCGAACTGGTACCGATGTTCCCGTAAGCAGGAGAGAATATGGCAGAAGCTACATATATATTAAGAACAATGAAAGAAGACGATTTTAATGAAGTCCATGCACTCTGGATGAGTATTCACGGATTTGGCATCCGGAGCATTGATGATTCGGAAGAAAATGTGAAACGTTTTATCCGAAGAAATCCGGACACCAGTATCGTGGCATGTATGGATGGAAAAATCGTAGGAGCTATTCTTTGCGGACAGGATGGAAGAAGAGGATGCTTTTATCATGTATGCGTCCATGAGGATTACCGGAAACATGGTATTGGAAAAGCAATGGCAATGATGGCAATGGAAGCATTGAAAAAAGAAGGCATCAACAAAGTAAATCTGGTGGCATTTACCAGTAATGAGCTGGGCAATGGATTCTGGAAGAATATGGGCTGGACATTCCGGAAGGATATGAATTATTATGAATTTGATTTGAATCCGGAAAATGTAACTGTATTTAATCCATAAATAAATTTGGAAAGCAGACAGCTTAAGATAAAAGACAGAGGAAAGCAGGACAGGAGGCATATTATGAAAAAAGTAGAAGGCGGCGTTACCGCAGCAGAAGGTTTTCAGGCTGCATCCACAGCAGCAGGTATTAAGTATAAAGACAGAACAGATATGGCAATGATTTATTCCACAGAGCCATGTGCAGTTGCCGGAACATTTACCACGAATGTCGTAAAGGCAGCACCGGTAAAATGGGATAAGGACATTGTAAAGAACAGTGCATTTGCACAGGCAGTTGTAGTAAATGCCGGAATTGCCAATGCATGTACCGGAACAGAAGGATTAGGATATTGCAAAGATACCGCAAAGAAAACTTCAGAGTTAATGGATATTCCGGAGGATGCAGTTCTTGTGGCATCCACAGGAGTAATTGGAAAACAGCTTCCGATTGACCGTATCTGTGCCGGTGTGGAACAGATGAGTAAAAAATTAAGTGGTGATTTAACTAGTGGACATAATGCAGCACTTGCTATTATGACAACAGATACCCATGAGAAAGAGGCTGCAGTGGAGGTAGAGCTTTCCGGTAAGAAGGTTACCATCGGTGGAATGTGTAAAGGCTCTGGCATGATTCATCCGAATATGTGTACCATGTTAAGCTTTATCACAACAGATGCGGCAATTTCAAAAGAAATGTTGCAGGAAGCACTGAGCAGTACCGTAACAGATACTTATAACATGATTTCCGTAGATGGAGATACTTCCACCAACGACACCTGCCTGGTACTGGCAAATGGCCTTGCAGGCAATGAAAAAATCAAAGAGAAGAATGAAGATTACGAAACATTCTGTGAGGCACTTTATTATGTCAATGAAGCACTGGCTAAGATGATGGCAGGAGATGGCGAGGGCGCAACTGCTTTATTTGAAGTAAAAGTAGTGCATGCGGCATCCAAAGAAGATGCGGTTATCTTAAGCAAATCCGTAGTAACATCAAGCCTTACCAAGGCTGCAATCTTTGGACATGATGCTAACTGGGGAAGAATCCTATGTGCATTGGGCTATTCCGGCGTGGAATTTGATCCGGAGCAGGTTGACCTTTACTTTGAAAGTGCAGCCGGCAAGCTGATGATTATCAAAGATGGTGTTGCCGTAGATTATTCCGAGGAAGAGGCAACTAAGATTTTATCTGAAAAAGAAGTAACTGCCATTGCAGATATGAAGATGGGTGAAGCCTGTGCAACAGCATGGGGCTGTGATTTGACCTATGATTATATTAAAATAAATGCAGATTATCGTTCTTAAAAAAGATTTGATTGAAAAAATATACGAAAAAAGATTTTTTAAGAAAAGGAAAGAGGATTGGACAGATGGAAGAAAACAGTATGCAGGAAATATTGAAAAAAGCTGAGGTATTAATTGAGGCATTGCCATATATCCAGCGTTTCAACCGTAAAATTATCGTAGTAAAATACGGCGGAAGTGCAATGGTAGATGAAGAGTTAAAGCAGAGCGTTATCCAGGATGTAACTCTTTTAAAACTGGTTGGTTTCAAACCGATTATCGTTCATGGTGGCGGTAAGGAAATCAGCAAATGGGTTGCAAAAGCCGGAATGGAGCCGGAATTTATCAATGGACTTCGTAAAACCGATGCACCTACCATGGAAATTGCAGAAATGGTTCTTGGAAAAGTCAATAAATCACTGGTTCAGATGGTAGAAAAGCTTGGCGTGAACGCAGTAGGTATCAGCGGTAAAGATGGTGGACTGCTGAAGGTAAATAAGAAATTATCCAATGGACAGGATATCGGGTATGTGGGTGAAGTTAAGGAAGTAAATCCAAAGATTTTATATGATCTTCTCGAAAAAGATTTCCTGCCGATTATCTGCCCGGTAGGTCTTGATGATAATTATGATACTTACAATATCAATGCGGACGATGCAGCGTGTGCAATTGCCCGTGCCGTACAGGCGGAAAAACTTGCATTCCTTACAGATATTGAAGGTGTATACAAAGACCCGGATGATAAATCTACACTGATTTCCGAACTTAAGATTTCAGATGCACACAAGCTGATTGAAGATGGCTATATTGGCGGCGGAATGCTTCCAAAATTAAATAACTGTATCGATGCCATTGAAAATGGTGTGTCCAGAGTACATATCTTAGATGGTAGAATTGCACATTGTCTGTTACTGGAAATCTTTACAAACCGAGGAATCGGAACAGCAATTTTAGGAGATGCGGAGGAAAAGTTTTATCATGAATAAACAGGAATATATGGATTGTGAAGATAAAGCATTATTACATACTTATAATCGTTTCCCTCTGGTATTAGATCATGGTGAGGGCGTATATCTTTATGATACCGATGGAAAGAAGTATCTTGATTTTGCGGCAGGTATTGCGGTAGAAGCGTTAGGATACAGCAATGAAGCATATAAGCAGGCATTGAAGGATCAGATTGATAAAATTACACATACTTCAAATCTTTATTATAATGTCCCGATTATGGAAGCTGCAGAGAAATTCTTAAAAGTTTCCAAAATGGACAGGGTTTTCTTCACCAACAGTGGAGCAGAAGCCATTGAGGGAGCAATTAAGGCAGCAAAAAAATATGCCTATACCAGAGATGGTCATGCAGACCATGAGATTATATCCATGAACCATTCCTTCCATGGAAGAACCTTGGGAGCATTATCAGTAACCGGAAATGCCCATTACAGAGAACCGTTTGAGCCACTCTGCGGTGGTGTGAAATTTGCTGATTTTAATGATATTGAAAGTGTAAAAGCACAGGTAACAGAAAAAACATGTGCCATTATCTTTGAAACCGTGCAGGGAGAGGGTGGAATTTATCCGGCAGAGGAATCCTTTATGAAAGAGATTTCAGCACTCTGCAAAGAGAAAGATATTCTTCTTATTTTAGATGAAATCCAGTGTGGAATGGGAAGAACCGGAGAAATGTTTGCGTGGCAGCATTATGGAATCAAACCGGATATTATGACCAGTGCCAAGGCATTGGGCTGTGGAGTGCCGGTAGGAGCTTTTGCCATGACAGAACGTGTGGCAGAGAAATCCTTGGCACCGGGTGACCATGGAACCACATATGGAGGTAATCCGTTTGTCGGAGCAGCGGTCAGTAAGGTAATGGACTTATTTGAAGAATTAAAGCTTACAGACCATGTAAAAGAAATCGCAGTTTATCTGGAAAGCAAACTGGATAAGCTGGTAGAAGAATATGATTTTATTACAGCCCGCCGTGGTATGGGACTGATGCAGGGGCTTGTAAGCACAAAACCAGTTGGAACCATCGCGGCAGAAGCATTAAAAGAAGGTTTAATTATTATAACAGCCGGCGCAGATGTAATCCGTATGGTGCCGCCACTTGTGATTGAAAAAGAGCATGTGGATGAAATGATAACGAAACTGAAAAACGTACTGGATCGTATGTAGGCAGGGTATATGAAAAAGAAAACAAAGGAAATCATAGAAACAACAACGCTGGCAGTGGGAGTTATCCTGCTGTCAGCGGCTGCTTTTTACAGCAGCAAAGAAACAGGGAAAACAGAGTTAAAAACAGACAGAAAAGAGCAGATAACATCTGAGCAGGAAACGAAAGAAGCATATGAAGCAGCACAAAAGGAGCTATCCTTTTGGTACAGCGATGCAGACTGCAGGAATTATTTTGAACAGTGTGCAGTGGATTATTATGCCAAAACCGGTATCGCAGTGGGGATCCGTTATGTAGATGAGGAATCTTACCTTGAACAGATTTATGATGCAACGATGACGGAAGAAGACTATCCGGATTTGTATCTTGCCTGGAATGATGCAAAAGACAAGGCGTATTTATATGGTGTTGCAACGGAAGAAGAATACCCATTGTTTTTTGATACACTGGTGATGGTATATCAGAAAGAGAATTTCCTGGAAGCACCGGAGAGTATTTCGGAAATTTTAGACTATGGACAGAATAACCTTTTAGGAGAAGGTGTAGGAAATCTGCTGGAATGGAATGTGGCAGATGGATTTTATGATTATCCATTTGTGGGGACTGAAGTGGAATGGAATGAGACGGACTATACCCTTTTGACGACATATGGAGAAAAATATAATGATGAATTAACTTTCTTTAAAAACCTTTCAGAAACTGTGGGGATTGATACGGATGAAATTGACAGAAATCAGGTGGTGGAGAATTTTAATCAGGGAGCATCTTTGTGTGCAATCATTGATTCTGATGATTTAAATAAGATGACAGCAGAAAATTATGGCGTTTGCGGGCTGCCGATGTTAGACGATACCACACCGATGCAGGGGGTTGCCAGAACGGGGATCCTTTTGGTAAATGAATTTTCGGGGGAAAAAGATATGGCGTCTGATTTTGCTGCTTTTATAGAAAAAGAAGAAGTGGATACCCTGCATGCAATGACTGGTCATATTTCTACAGATGAAGGTGCCAGCCGGGATGAAGCAGAACAGGCAGCTTTTATGCAGTATCAGAACAGCCAGCTGGTACCGGATGCTGCAAATGCAGGTGAGTTCTGGTCAGAATTTACAAGGCAGATGAAGGTATTGTGGAATGGTGGAAGCCTGCCACAGGAATAATTTGAAAATACTACTTGTATAAAGGGCAAATTTTCGTTAAAATAGAAAACAGTAAGCATTAGGGGACTTTCTTGCATAACAGAATTTATGTAAGGGAGTGATACAGATGAAAAAAGTCGGGTTATTAGCTCTGGCTTTATATTGTGGGATTATATATACGGCATGTGGAAAAGAAGATACCGTATATTTTGAGCCGGATACGCAAATGGAGAGTGAAGAGGTTACAGAAGCTGTCTTATGCCCGCCGGCTTCTTGTTATGTATATGTCTGTGGTGAGGTAGTGCACCCGGGAGTATATGAAGTGGAAGATGGAGCCAGAATCTGCGATGTATTGGAGCTGGCAGGAGGTTTTAACGAGGCTGCAGCAAAAGAGGCACTCAATCAGGCAGAACCGGTTGTTGACGGACAGATGATAAAGGTGCCGGATCAGGAAACTTACCTTTTGCAGCAGACAGGGAGTGCTGATTCGGCAGCAGAGCCGGAGGATGGCAGAATCAATCTGAATACTGCATCAAAGGAACAGCTTATGACACTTTCCGGAATTGGAGAATCAAAAGCTGAGACAATTATTTCTTACCGGGAAAAAAATGGCGCATTTCAGACTATTGAAGATTTAATGAATATTCCCGGAATTAAAAATGGCGTTTTTGAAAAAATAAAAGATAATATAAGGGTTAACTGAGGTGTAAAATGGCAAAAAAAGTTCTGGTTGTGGACGACGAAAAATTAATAGTGAAAGGAATCCGTTTTTCATTGGAACAGGATGGAATGGAAGTAACCTGTGCGTATGATGGTGAAGAGGCACTGCATCTGGCACAGGAGAATAAGTTTGATATGATTTTACTGGATATCATGCTTCCGAAGATGGATGGATTTGAAGTGTGTCAGGCAATCCGGGAGTTTTCTAATATGCCAATCGTCATGCTGACAGCAAAAGGCGATGATATGGATAAAATCTTAGGACTGGAATATGGTGCAGATGATTATATCACCAAGCCGTTTAATATTCTTGAGGTGAAAGCCAGAATCAAAGCAATTATGCGAAGAACTGCTGCCAGTGAACCGAAGGAAGAAAATTCCAAAGTGATAGAGAGCGGCGATTTAAAATTAGACTGTGAGAGCCGCAGACTGTTTGTCCAGGGAAGAGAGATTAATCTGACAGCCAAGGAATTTGACTTGTTAGAGCTTCTTGTTATGAATCCGAATAAGGTATACAGCCGTGAGAATCTGTTGAATCTGGTATGGGGTTATGAATATCCGGGCGATGTCAGAACGGTGGATGTTCATGTGCGTAGACTGCGTGAGAAGATTGAACCGAATCCGAGTGAGCCAAAATATGTGCATACGAAATGGGGTGTAGGTTATTTCTATCAGAAATAACAGCGATAAGCAGAGGATGAAGGTACAGACTTATGAATAGAAAAAAAGGTATTCGTAATTTTTTGAAAAGCATGAAATTCCGGCTGATTTGTCTTTTTATGCTGATCGGTATTTTGACCGGAATTTTAATCCGGACCGGGATTTTAACTGCTTATGAGAAACATGCAGTTTCTAACCGGAGTGTAGATGTAATTGGTCAGGCAAAGATTCTTGCAAACCAGATGGTATCCACAGATTATATCAATGGAGCGGAGTCGGAAAGCATCACTTCACAGTTGCAGCAGATGTCACGTATTTATGATGGAAGAATTCTTCTGATAGATTCTTCTTTTCATATTATAAAAGATACTTATGATCTGGATACCGATAAAACAATTATTTCAGAAGAAGTCATAAAGTCATTCCGCGGTGAGGATTCTATGAATTATGATGTGGATAATCATTATGTGGAAATGACGATTCCGCTGACTACAGATAACGTAGAGTCAGGGGAGAAGAGTATTATCGGAGTGCTTCTTATCAGTGTTTCGACAGATAGTATTCTTGCCAATCTGGAATATATGAGAAATGCTGCATTAGTGCTTCAGATTTTCGGGGCAGTTTTACTGTTTGCAGTCAGCGTATTTTTATCCGTTCGTCTGACAAACCCGTTGAAGAATATGGCATCCTCTATTGCTGAGATTCAGAATGGATATGGAACCAGTGATGGGGAGCTGATGATTAAGGATTATTCTGAAACAGTTCAGATTTCGGAAAAATTTAATAAACTTTATAGCAGAATGAAGATGCTGGATGACTCCAGACAGGAATTTGTGTCCAATGTGTCCCATGAGCTGAAAACACCGCTTACTTCTATGAAGGTACTGGCAGACTCACTGAATGGACAGGAAGATGTTCCGGTAGAACTGTATCGTGAATTTATGTTAGACATTGGAAATGAAATTGAACGTGAAAATAAAATTATTAATGATTTGCTCTCGCTGGTTAAGATGGACAAGTCTGCATCAGATTTGAATATCACGTCAGTTAACATCAATGAGATGCTGGATTTAATTTTAAAGAGATTAAAACCGATTGCAGAAAAACAGCATGTAGATCTGGTGTTGGAAAGCTTCCGGCCTGTTACAGCGGAAATTGATGAGGTAAAGCTGACGCTTGCCATTACCAATCTGGTGGAAAATGCAATCAAATACAATAAGGAAGACGGTTGGGTACATGTGTCCCTGAATGCAGATTATCAGTATTTCTATCTTAAGGTAGAGGATTCCGGCATCGGTATTCCGGAGGATTCCTTAGAGCATATTTATGAAAGATTCTACCGCGTAGACAAGTCCCATTCCAGAGAAATAGGTGGAACCGGACTTGGACTTGCCATTACAAGAAATGCAATATTAATGCACCGTGGTGCAATTAAGGTATTTAGTACAGAGGGTGAGGGAACGCTCTTTACTGTGCGGATTCCGCTGAATTACATTGCCTAGGAGGTCTGGCATGAAGAAAATTGCAGGATGGCTGAGTTTTATCCTTCTGGTATCGCTGTTCACAGGGTGTGGCAGACAGGAGACAGATGACTCGGCGTATCATATTTATTATCTGAATAAAGAAAAAACAAAAGTGGTAGAGCAGCCATATGATTTAAAAGAGGGCAAGACAGAGGACATGATAGCCACTCTTTTAGATGCGTTGTGCACCAATACGGATAGTGTGGAGTATCAGAAACCGGTTCCTGGTGATGTTACAATTACAGACTGGTCACTGGAAAGCAATCAGCTGTTCCTTTACTTTAATGATAATTATTCCAAAATGCAGTCTACGGATGAGGTGTTGTGCCGGGCAGCAGTGGTAAAGACACTGGTACAGCTTCCGGATGTAAAATATGTATCTTTTTATGTGGGAGATGCACCGTTGGCAGACAGCCGGGATAATGTAATCGGACTGATGACAGAAGAAAGCTTTGTTGAGAATCCGGGAAAACAGATTAATTCCATTCAGACAACAACATTACATTTATATTATGCAAATGCTGATGGAAACGGACTGGTAGAATGCGAAAAAGAAGTACAGTATAGCAGTAACATTTCCTTGGAAAAACTGATTATGGAGAATCTTTTAAAGGGACCGGATGATAAGAATTTGAAAGCACCACTTCCGGAAGGAACAAATCTTGTCAATGTTACGACAACCAATGGAACCTGCTATGTTACATTAGATGAGGCGTTCCTGAATCAGAATTATGAAATACAGGAGCCAATTGTCATTTATTCTATTGTAGACTCTTTATCGGAGATTTCAACCATCAGTAAGGTGCAGATTTCTGTAAATGGAAAGACCAGCGGTGTTTACCGGGATAGTTTTGCATTAGACCAGCTTTATGAACGGAACCTTGACTATGTGGTAAGTGCAGATGAGAACGAGACGGTATCTACAGAAGCACAAACAGAAGAGACACCTTAGGAGAAGGTCTTAAGAAGAAGTATCTTATAAGTAACATATTAAGAAGAAATATCTTAGAAAAATATTTAGGAGGGGTTATATCGAAATTATAAAACGCCCCTTATGCTATGGAACGATATTGTTCCTGTGTGGTATTATTGTCTGCCTGTCTGTTCCGACGGTCATAAAAGTTATCTTTATCAGCTTTGTGGCAGGGTGTCAGATGTATCTGCTGTATGCCCTGCGGCAAAGAAAACGGAGGGTATACCGGTTTACAGCAGTACTTGGAATAGGATTTTTTCTGCTGGGAATTGCAAGAATCTGGTATATGCAGCAGCAAAGCTATACCATTGAGACGATTTTAAAAGAGCAGGAGACCAGCCTTTCTGTAGAAACAGATGCTTCCAGAGGCTGGCAGACGGAAAATGAAAAGACAATTTTACAGGGGAAGATAGAGAAAAAAGAACGAAAAAACAATCAGACAAGATTATATCTTAATCATGTTTTCTTACGGATTGGAGATAAAACCTATAAAACCAATTCTGTCCTGGTTCGACTGAAGCAAGAACCATCTGACCAATCGTGTCGTATTGGAACAACCATTGTATTAGAAGGAAATATCCGACAACTGAATCGCGCTGCCAATGATGGTAATTATGATGAATTTCAATATTATCACAGTCTGAATATGGATTATCATTTTGATGCCGAAAGGATTTGTGGCGAATATGGAAGAGAAGATGTACTGGCAGAGAAATTATTCATGATAAAAGAAAAATTAAAAGAAGATTATATAAATAATTTATCGGAAAGAAATGCTGGGATTCTTGGAACAATGCTTTTAGGAGATAAAGAACTTTTGGAAAAGGAGGTTTCAACAGTCTTTCAACAGGCAGGAGCCAGCCATGTGCTGGTAATCAGTGGAATGCATATTTCCTGCATTGGACTGTTCTGTTATGGACTTCTTAGAAAAAAAGGAAATTTTCTTTGTGCCTGTACGGCAGCGGTTGTATTTTTGTTCTGTTATGTGAAAATGACCGGGATGGGAATATCTGCTATCCGGGCATGGATTATGTTTGCACTTCTTATGGCAGCCAAGCTGTCTGGGCGAAGCTATGATAGCAGAACCGCTCTTTCTGTGGCAGCGCTGGTGCTTTTATGGAAAAACCCGTATCTGGTTGAAAATGCAGGACTCCAGTTTTCGGTAGCTGCAATTCTTGGTGTGGTAGTAGTGGCAAAATGTATTGGACAGTTGTTTCCAAGGGAGCAAAAACAGCAAACACAGGAACGGAAAACAGGCGATAAGGCGGCAAATAAAATACGGAAAATATGGAAACGACAAATCCGGCAGAACTTTTTAGTTTCGCTTTCCGTTCAACTTACAACACTTCCACTGGTGGCATACTATTATTATGAAGTGCCGGTCTATGCTTTGCTTCTGAATCTACTGATAGTTTCTTTGTTAAGTGTAGTTTTAATAAATGGAATAACTGCAACATTGCTCATGTGTATGGGAAAAATTGTTGTAGGAAGGCTGTTTGCGGGACCGGTAATCATGATGTTGGAATTATTGCTGGACGGAATTTATGTTGGAGTCAGCTGGTGTAGCCGGCTCCCGGGAGCTACGAAGATAGTAGGACAGTGGCCGATACAGCGCATCATATTCTATTATCTGATGCTTGCAGCCACCTGCTTGCTGATAAAAAAACGGACAAAGAAAAGCGGAAACAGAGATGGGAATAGAAATACAAATATACTCCTTAGAAAGTTTCCGATTGTTTTGATTGGAAGCGTGGTGTTACTTCTGGTTCTTCGTCCGGTAAAGAGTAATCATCTTATGGCAGTTCTTGATGTGGGGCAGGGAGATGGCATCTATGTACGACTGGGGGAAGATACCAATCTTTTTCTGGATGGCGGAAGCACTGATGTGTCTAAGGTGGGAACGTATCGGATTTTGCCATTTCTAAAAAGTAATGGAATCACGAAGATAGATTATTGGTTTATAAGCCATTATGACGAAGACCATGTGAACGGATTGTTAGAAGTTCTTGAGACGGAGTATTCTGTTGAAAATATTATATTGCCTGGAAAACAGCCGGATATAAAGAATTATCAGAGCATATGTGCACTGGCAGAGCGGAGAAACATTCCCATCGTATATATGAAAGAAGGAGATTGCATAAGAAGTGGCGAGGACACCATAAGCTGCCTCCTTCCGGACGGAGAGTATCAGGCAGAGGATGAGAATGGAAAATCCATGATATTGCTCTATCAGACGAAATATATTTCCGGGATATTTACCGGAGATGCCGGAGAAGCAGAAGAAAATTGGCTCTTAGAAAAGCAGCGGTTGTGGAAAGTGGATTTTCTTAAAGTAGGACATCATGGCTCAAAGTATTCCTCGACAGAAAAATTTTTAAAAGCACTTTCGCCGGAACTGGCATTGATTTCCTGTGGGGAAAACAACCGATATGGACACCCTCATCAGGAGACCATAAATCGATTAAAAGAAGCTTCGGCAGAAATTTTTGATACGATGGAAGGCGGTCAGATTTCGCTGGAAGAGGAAAAGGGAAGGATCACAATTCAAAGCTTTCGGTAAGTATGCTTTGATAAAGAAGTAAAAATATAGTATAATATCCTTTATGAAAACAATAGATAATGACATTAAAATGGGACAATTAAAAAACGTATATCTTTTATATGGAACGGAAGACTATCTGAAACGGCAGTATCGTGATAAGCTAAAACATGCACTGGTAGAGCCGGATGATACGATGAATTTTTCGGCATATGAGGGAAAGGATATTAATCCAAAGGAACTGATTGATTTATCGGAGACACTGCCATTCTTTAAAGAAAAGCGTATGATTCTGGTGGAAAACAGTGGCTTCTTTAAAAACAGCTGTGATGACCTGGCAGAATATATGAGCCAGGTGCCGGAATCCACCTGCTTTGTTTTTGTGGAAGAAGAAGTGGATAAGCGTTCCAAATTATTTAAAGCGGCATCCAGGGCTGGAAGTGCCGTAGAATTTGAGACCCCGAAGGAAGATATGCTGATTCGCTGGATACTGGGCAGAATCCAGCGGGAAGGGAAGAAAATTACCCAGTCCGTGATGCAGCTTTTCCTGTCAAAGACCGGTTCCGATATGGAAAATATTGATAAGGAATTAGAAAAGCTTATCTGTTATACATTGGATAAGACAGAGATTTCTGCGGCAGATGTAGAGGCAATCTGTACCGGACAGACGGAAAATAAAATCTTTGAAATGATTGATGCCATCTCTGCCAGGAATCAGAAGAAGGCTTTGGACTTATATTACGATTTACTGGCATTAAAGGAAGCACCCATGCGGATTTTATTCCTGATTGCAAGACAGTTCCAGAATCTGCTTTTGATAAAAAGCATGTCAGCAAAAGGATATCCTGCTGTCAGTATTGCAAAGACTGCAGGGATGCCAAGCTTTGCAGTGCAGAAGAATCTTCGGCAGGCAGGAGCTTTTAAAATAAATCAGTTAAAGGAAGCAATTGAAGACTGCGGACAGGCAGAAGAGGATGTCAAGACGGGAAGAATGGCAGATCAGTTAGCCGTAGAACTTCTGATTGTAAAATACAGTGCATAAAAAAAGAACGTTTCGAATGACGGTACGAAACGTTCTTTTTTATAATCGTTTATAATCTATGCTCTTCCGGCAATTATGCCATTTTGTTCACAGCTTTGTTTAAGCGTGAAATCTTTCTAGAAGAAGTGTTCTTGTGATAAACACCCTTAGTAGCAGCTTTGTTGATTTCAGATGTTGCAGCAACTAATGCAGCAGCAGCAGCCTCTTTATCGTTTGCAGCGATTGCAGCGTCTACTTTCTTAATAGATGTTTTAACTTTTGATCTAATAGCTTTGTTTCTATCAGCTTTGGTCTGATTTACAAGAATTCTTTTCTTAGCAGATTTAATGTTAGCCAACCTGTACACCTCCAATATGATTGTTTTATTGTTTTTGGTTGTTTCATTAAAGCCGGACACGGACGTTCTAATGTAAACATACCATATTAGTTTATCCCACATATTTGCATCTGTCAATACATATTTGGAGAAAAAATGTAAAAAATAATAAAGAAAATTTATTTGGAAAAATTGTTTACAGGAAGTGAAGCTATGTTTCAGATAAGAACAGACCTCGCATTAGAGACGAGAGAAAAATTTGATGAAGATCATATTGAAGTAAAGGGAGTACGGGTAGATGAGGAGAGAATTTCACCGGAAATCATGATTACAAGAGTGTTCATTGACACAGAAAACGGAGCAAAGGCAATGAAAAAACCGAAGGGAACCTATATTACCATTGAGGCTTCGGACATGATGGAAGAAGATGAGGATTATCACAGAGAAGTGTCCGGGCAGCTGGCAAAAGTGATTGAAACCATGCTGCCGGGGAAAAAAGAAGAACTCAAGATATTGGTAGTGGGTCTTGGTAACCGGGAAGTGACACCGGATGCATTAGGACCTTATGTAGTAGATAATATGATGATTACCAGGCACATTATCAAGGAATATGGACAATATGCCTTTGGAAATAAGGTGAGGAGCCAGATAAGCGGAATTGTGCCGGGCGTAATGGCACAGACCGGCATGGAATCAGGAGAGATTGTCCGGGGAGTCATTGAAGAGACGAAACCGGATATTGTAATTGTGGTGGATGCACTGGCGGCCCGCAGCGTGAAGCGTCTGAACCGTACCATCCAGATTACGGATACCGGAATCAATCCCGGTTCCGGTGTGGGCAATCACAGGCACGCCATTAATAAAGAAAGCATGGGAATTCCGGTAATTGCCATAGGAATTCCTACCGTAGTAGATGCCGCAACGATAGTTTCAGATACCATGAGTGACTTAATCGGAGCCATGCGGGAGTCAGCGCAGCTAAAAAGTGTGGGAAATGGGCTGGCAGGTCTGGATGAAATTGAAAAGCATGAGCTGGCAAGAGAACTTTTATCTCCACATTTGAATGCAATGTTTGTAACCCCAAAAGATATTGATGAAGCGGTAAAAAGGCTGAGCTATACCATATCAGAGGGACTGAATCTGGCATTCTCCCGGTTCTAAAGGGACAGAAGCTGCATAGAATATAGTGTTTGCTATGGCAGAACAGGAGGTGCTGGCAGCATGAGAGTCTATGGGCAAAGATATCAGGGAAAAACGGAACTGGTCAGGAAACGAAAAAAATGGTACAGGCAGTCTGCTATTGCACTTTTTCTGTTGTATGCATTTTTTCTTATGGTGAAAGCGGGAACCGGAAGGGAAACACTGGCAAAACGTTTTTTTTCTTATATACAAAATGAGATATCCATGTCCATGACCAGACAGTATATTCCGACTGTTGCCTATATGGCAGAGGGCAGGCAGGAACAGACACTGAGTGATTTTTTGCTGGAAAAAGTGACAGACCAGATACCACTTATCGGATATGCAGATACCATAAGGACTTATGATACGACAATTGAGAGCAGCCTTTCAGAAGAAGAGATTGTTGCACTGGAAGGAAAGGATGAAGCGGAAGTAGAGGCTAAGCAGATGGCGGAGGCAGCCAGCAGAGAGAATCAGGACTGCATAGTGGCAGAAATGGAGCAGGAAAATGCGCAGGCAGGAGCAGATGCGGCAGCAGAAGCGGCAGAGCAGCCGGCAGCCCCGGATAATACAGCAGTCAGCTCTCAGCCGTTGGTGGAGATTCCAAGAGAAAAATTAAATGATTTTGATTATCTGATTCAGAATTTTTATCAGGTGGACAATACAACAACCATCAATAGCAGTCAGTTAAATGCAGAAGAATTGTTAAATATGGATTTAACCATAAAAACGCCGGCAGACCAGCCACAGATTCTGATTTACCATACCCATTCCCAGGAAATGTTTGCAGATTCCGACCCAAATGATGTAATGACGGGCGTTATGGGAACAGGGGAATATCTTACCAGCCTGTTACAGGAAAAGTATGGATTTCAGGTCATGCATCATATGGGACAGTATGATGTGGGAGACAGAGATCACGCCTATGCCAATGCGGAGGGGCCCATTGAGCAGCTGTTAGCAGAGAATCCGAGCATAGAAGTGGTAATAGATTTACATCGTGATGCAGTGGATAAGCATATGGTGCGGGAGGTAAACGGGGTGCAGATGGCACCGATTATGTTCTTTAACGGACTGAGCCGGACAAAAGCGCTGGGAGATATTTCTTATCTCAATAATCCAAACCTTACCGGGAATCTTGCTTTTTCCCTGCAGATGCAGATTGCAGCGGCAGAGTATTATCCGAATCTTACCCGCCCGATTTATTTAAAAGGATACCGGTATAATATGCATTTTAAAGAGAAATATCTTTTGATCGAAATGGGTTCCTATACCAACACGCAGGAGGAGGCACGCAATGCCATGGTTCCACTGGCAGACCTTTTGAACAGAGTGTTGCATGGAGAAAATTAGAAAAATATTTCGTAATGAAAATGTAATAACTTTTTCGGAAAAACACATTGAAATCACTTGCATTTCTTATATAATAAAAGAGATGCGTAAAATAAAACGAAAGATATGGAGTTATCATGGAATTTTCAAGCTTAGAATTTTTATTTCGGTTTTTGCCGATTTTTCTTATTATATATTATCTGGTACCGGTAAAGTATAAAAATCCGGTACTTTTCTTTGGCAGTCTGGTATTCTATGCCATGGGAAACTGGAAGGATGCACTTCTTTTACTGTTTTCCATGAGTTTGAACTACATTCTGGTATTACTGATGGATTATATAAGTAGGAAGAGCAGCAGAAATACCATGCTTGTGATTTTGCTTTGCTATAATATCGGATTATTATGTATATTTAAGTATACAAGATTGTCGCTTCCACTTGGAATCAGCTTTTATACTTTTACCATGCTTTCCTATGTGTTGGATGTCTATAAGAAGAAAACTGCAGCGTTGAGGGATTATCTGGAGTATGGAACTTATATCCTTTTGTTCCCAAAGTTGATATCCGGACCGATTGCCCAGTTTGCCAATATGGCAGGGCAGTTAAAGAAACATCCAATCCGTCTGGAGAAAATCGAACATGGTCTGACTCTTTTTATCATAGGATTGGGATATAAAGTAATTATTGCAAATCATCTGGCAATTCTCTGGCGTGATATTCAGGGCATTGGCTTTGAGAGTATTTCCACACCGTTAGCGTGGATGGGAGCATTCGGTTATTCTGCACAGTTATTCTTTGATTTCCAGGGATATTCCCTGATGGCAATCGGAATCGGAGAGATGCTTGGATTTGATTTGCCGAAGAACTTTGATCATCCGTATCGTTCCAGGACAGTGTCTGAGTTTTACCGCCGGTGGCACATTACACTGGGAAGATGGTTCCGTGATTATTTATATATTCCGTTGGGAGGCAACCGGAAGGGAAATGCGTGGACATTTTTCAATCTGCTGATTGTCTGGGTTGTAACCGGAATGTGGCATGGTTCTACCATTAATTTTCCATTATGGGGCTTGATTTTATTTGTATTTATTGCGTTGGAACGATTTGTAATCAGAAATTTTTTAGAGAAACATGGATGGCTGGCGCACCTTTACATCTGGTTTGTAATCCCTCTGACCTGGGTCGTGTTTGCAATTACGAAGTTATCTGATTTGAAAGTATATTTTGCAAGACTGTTCCCGTTCTTTGGAACCGGAATCGCAGTCAATGCAGGCGATTATCTGAAATACGGCAGAACCTATGGAGTGTTTTTCCTATTGGCATTTGTGGTATCACTTCCTTTTATGGATAAGATATTAAAAAAATGCTGGAAGAAGTGGTGGATGAAAGCAATTTTGTTTGTTGTATTATGGATTTGTATTTATCAGATTGCAAATGGACTGAACAATCCGTTTATGTATTTTAGTTTTTAATGGGAGGCTGTCATGAAGAAATGGAAGAAATGTCCGCTTCTTATTGTTACGGCAATCAGTATGCTGCTGGTAAGCGGTGTTGCCTTAGCCGGAACAAAGGGCGCATATAAAGAATATAATAAGGACTGGCCGAAGGTTCCGGCGGTGGCTGGCATGATGCAGGCATCCAAAGAGGGCGTTCTGCCATGGGATAAGGCAGAACCGGAGGAGGATTTGGAAAGCGTATATGCTGACAAAGAGGAGCCGGCAACGGAAGAAGCAACAGAAGCAGTTGCAGATACGGAGGCAGAAGAGGATAAGACTTATACTTTTACCGATGTAACCCAGGATTATTTTGATGATGCGGTATTTATCGGAGATTCCAGAACCGTTGGATTAAGGGATTATGGCGGCTGGGATAATGCAACTTATTATGCCAGTATCGGACTTACGGTCTATGATATGTTTGATACGCCGATTGTCGAGGAAAACGGCGCGAAGATTACCGTTGAAGAAGCATTAAGCGAGCATCAGTTTGGTAAAGTCTATCTGATGATTGGAATCAACGAAATGGGAACCGGTACAGTAGACAGCTTTATGAAAAAATATGAAGAAGCTGTCAATCATATCCGGGAATTACAGCCGGATGCACTGATTTTCTTACAGGGCATTATGTATGTAAAACAGGAAAAGTCAGAGACTGACCCGATTTTTAACAATCCGGCAATCAAAGAACGGAATGACAGAATTGCAATGCTTGCAAATAATCACGATATATTTTATATTGATGTAAATGAAGTAGTGACTGACGAAACAGGAAATCTGAATCCGGAATATACTTATGATGAGATTCACCTGCTGGGAAAATATTATTCCCTGTGGACGGATTTCCTTTTGAAACATGGAATAAAGAAGGAGTAAATATATGTCAATCGACCAGAGTAAGATTCGTAATTTTTGTATCATTGCCCATATTGACCACGGTAAATCAACCCTTGCAGACCGTATTATCGAAATGACAGGGCTTCTGACCAGCCGCGAAATGCAGGCGCAGGTTTTAGATAATATGGATTTGGAGCGGGAACGTGGAATTACCATTAAGTCCCAGGCAGTCCGTATTATATATCATGCCAAAGATGGAGAAGAATATATTTTCAATCTGATTGATACACCTGGACATGTGGACTTTACCTATGAAGTATCAAGAAGTCTTGCTGCCTGTGACGGTGCAGTGCTGGTAGTAGATGCGGCACAGGGGATTGAGGCACAGACCCTTGCCAATGTATATCTGGCATTAGACCATGATCTGGAAGTGATTCCAGTCATTAATAAAATTGATCTGCCGAGTGCAAGGCCGGAAGAAGTAGTAGAAGAAATTGAAGATGTGATTGGAATTGAGGCACAGGATGCACCACGGATTTCTGCCAAAACAGGGTTGAATGTGGAAGAAGTATTAGAGCAGATTGTGCATAAATTACCGGCACCAAAAGGGGACGCCAAAGCGCCTCTTCAGGCGTTGATTTTTGATTCTGTGTATGATGCTTATAAAGGTGTTATTGTATTCTGCAGAATCCGGGAAGGTTCCGTAAAACCGGGGACAACCATCCGCATGATGGCAACCGGAGCAGAAGCAGATGTAGTAGAAGTAGGATATTTCGGAGCCGGACAGTTCATTCCATGTGATGAGTTAGAAGCCGGAATGGTAGGTTATATTACTGCCAGCCTTAAGAATGTGAAAGAAACCCGTGTGGGTGATACCATAACAGAGGCAAAGCGTCCTTGTGATGCACCATTGCCGGGATATAAGAAAGTTAATCCGATGGTATACTGTGGATTATATCCAACAGATGGAGCCAAATATCCGGATCTTCGTGACGCTTTGGAAAAATTACAGTTAAATGATGCAGCCTTACAGTTTGAACCGGAGACTTCCATTGCATTGGGCTTTGGTTTCCGCTGTGGTTTCTTGGGACTGCTTCATTTGGAGGTAATTCAGGAGCGGTTAGAGAGAGAATTTAATCTTGATTTAGTAACGACAGCACCAGGCGTTGTATACCGGGTACATAAGACGGATGGTACCATGATAGAATTGACAAACCCATCCAATCTTCCGGATCCATCCGAAATCGAATATATGGAAGAGCCGATGGTTGCAGCAGAAATTATGGTGACATCCGAATATGTAGGTGCCATTATGGATTTGTGCCAGGAACGCCGTGGTATCTATAAGAGTATGGAATATATTGAGCAGACCCGTGCAGTTATTAAATATGACCTTCCGTTAAATGAAATTATTTATGATTTCTTTGACGCATTGAAATCCCGTTCCAAAGGATATGCGTCCTTTGATTATGAGATGAAGGGTTATGAGCAGTCAGAGCTTGTGAAGCTGGATATTCTTATTAATAAAGAAGAAGTGGATGCTCTTTCCTTTATTGTATTTAAGGATACCGCCTATGAGCGTGGAAGAAAGATGTGTGAGAAGTTAAAGGAAGAGATTCCGAGACATTTATTTGAAATCCCGATTCAGGCAGCCGTTGGAAGCAAGGTAATTGCCCGTGAGACAGTAAAAGCAATGCGAAAAGATGTGCTGGCAAAATGTTACGGCGGTGACATCAGCCGTAAGCGTAAACTGTTAGAGAAACAGAAGGAAGGTAAGAAACGTATGCGTCAGGTGGGAAATGTAGAGATTCCACAGGAAGCATTTATGAGTGTACTGAAGTTAGATGAGAAATAGATGACAGGAGAACATAGATGGAACTTTATGTGCATATTCCTTTTTGTGTAAGAAAATGTGAATATTGTGATTTCTTATCAGCACCTGCGGACGAGCGGCTACAAAACCGCTACGTGGGTGCTCTTTTGCATGAAATCAGATATTACGGACAGATAATGGGACGTCCGGCTCTTTCTACTATATATATAGGGGGCGGAACACCGTCTCTTTTAGCACCGGAATATATCGCACTTCTTTTAAAACAGATTCAGGTAAGCTTTGAGGTGGAAACAGATGCAGAGATTACCATAGAATGTAATCCCGGAACTTTAAATGAGGAAAAACTTCTTACTTATAAAGAAGCAGGCATTAACCGTCTCAGCATAGGGTTACAGTCTGCCTTTGATGATGAATTAAAGATATTAGGAAGAATCCATACTTACCGGCAGTTCTTGGAGAATTATGAATGTGCCAGAAGATGTGGATTTGAAAATATCAATGTTGATTTGATGAGTGCCCTGCCTTATCAGAGTACGGAGAAATTTGTTACCAGCTTAAAGCGTGTCATAGCATTAAAACCGGAGCATATTTCAGCCTATTCCCTGATTATCGAAAAGGGAACACCATTTTATGAAAAATACAAATTCGAGGCAGTGCTCCGGGAAGCCGGAAAGCCGACAGAGCATCTGCCATCTGAAGAGACAGAGTATGAGATTTATAAAAAGACTCAGGAGATTCTTGCAGAGGCAGGTTATGAGCATTATGAAGTATCCAATTATGCAAAGCCGGGGAAAGAGGCAAGGCATAATATCGGATACTGGAAGCGGGTGCCGTATCTTGGGGTAGGACTTGGGGCAGCGTCCCTGATTGGAGAAGTACGCTACAGTAATATAAGAGAGATTGAAGCGTATATCAAAGCATGTGGTAATATTTCGGCGAAGGAAATAGATGGAGTACCGGCATTGAATCTCCATGAGAGTGCAGATGCAATCAGCCGCCATGCCCAGATGGAAGAATTCATGTTTTTAGGCCTGCGTATGTTAAAGGGAGTTACAAGAACAGAATTCAAAGAGACTTTTGGCGTGGAAATAGAAGCAGTATATGGCGAAGTCTTAAACCAGCTTCAGGAAGAGGACTTAATCGAGAAAAAAGCCGGTGTAATAAAGCTCAGCGACCATGGCATGGACATCAGCAACTATGTACTCGCCCAGTTTTTACTGGATTAAGTAGTGCGGTGTTGAACCGCATTGAATCAGAACAAATCTAAAGAAAATATAAAATTATAAAATGCTGTTGACAAAAAAAACGAATGGTGCTATCTTAAGTACATAGAAATTAGCACTCTTTCAAGTTGAGTGCTAACAACTAAGAAAAAGCAGTACAAAAAGCTTTTTCAAATACCTATAAAAGTTTCATTTTCAGGAGAACGTGAATGAACGAGAACGAATTAGATGAAAGAAAAACAAAAATCTTAAATGCAATCATTCGCAACTATCTGGAAACAGGTGAGCCGGTTGGTTCAAGAACCATTTCCAAGTATACGGATTTGAACTTAAGTTCCGCAACAATCCGGAATGAGATGTCGGACTTGGAAGAGATGGGATATATTTTGCAGCCACATACATCGGCAGGAAGAATTCCATCCGATAAGGGATATCGCTTCTATGTAGATAATCTGATTGCAGAGAAGGACAAAGAAGTATCCGATATGAAAGAGTTCGTAATTGAACATACGGAGAAGATGGAACAGGTATTGCAGCAGGTGGCAAAGCTGTTGGCGAACAATACGAATTACACCACCATGATAACAGCACCGCAGTATCACCACAACAGCCTGAAGTTCATCCAGTTATCCAATGTGGATGATGAACATATTCTGGCAGTTGTCGTATTGGAAGGCAATCTTGTGAAAAATAAGATGATTCCGATAGAAGAGCCGATAGATAATGAGCATATGTTAAAACTTAACATGCTTTTGAATACACATTTAAATGGATTGTCATTAGATCAGATTAATCTGGGCACCATAGCAGTGTTGAAAGAGAAAGCCGGTATCCATTCCAAAGTCATCAGTGATGTATTGGATGCAGTAGCAGAAGCAATCAGCGAAGACGAGGATTTGGAGATATATACCAGCGGTGCAACGAATATCTTAAAATATCCGGAGTTATCGGATTCGCAGAAAGCAGGAGAGCTTTTAGATGCGTTAGAAGAGAAGAAACAGTTAGTAAGTCTGGTGACGGATAACCTCAGCAATGAGGAGAACGGCATACAGGTTTATATAGGAGATGAATCTCCAATTCAGACCATGAAGGACTGCAGTGTGGTAACAGCTACCTATGAACTTGGTAAAGGCGTGAAGGGAACGATAGGAATTATCGGACCAAAGCGTATGGATTATGAGAACGTCATGGATAATCTGAAAAATTTGAAATCACAACTAGAAGGCATATTTGATAAGCCGAAGAAAGAATAGCATAGAAAGGTGGTAAGGAAGTGGCAGAAGAAAAGAAAGAAGAAGTGCTTGAGGAAGTATTAGAAGACTTAGAAGCAGAGGATGCAAAAAAGCAGGAAGAAGCACAGAATACCGCCTCAGAAGAAAAAGAAGTTGAGGCAGAAGAAAAAACGGAAGATACCGAATCTGAACCGGAAGAAATAGAGAAAGAAGATGAGGAGAAAAAGAAAGGTATCTTTAAAAAGAAAGACAAGAAAGATAAGAAGGACGAACAGATTGAAGATTTAACCGACCGGCTGAAACGTCAGATGGCAGAATTTGAAAACTTCCGTAAGAGAACGGAAAAGGAAAAGAGCCAGATGTATGACATGGGAGCCAGCGCAATCTTAGAGAAAATCCTTCCAGTTATCGACAATTTTGAAAGAGGGCTTGCAGCTGTACCGGAAGAAGACAAAAACAATGGCTTCGTAGAAGGTATGGATAAGATTTATAAGCAGATGATGACAGTGCTGACAGAGGTTGGTGTAACACCGATTGAAGCAGCCGGTCAGGAGTTTGACCCGAATCTCCATAATGCAGTAATGCATGTGGAAGATGAAGAACTCGGTGAGAATGTAGTAGCCGAGGAGTTACAGAAAGGTTACAAGTACAAAGAAAATGTAATCAGACATAGCATGGTAAAAGTAGCGAATTAAGCATAGGAGGATAAGAACATGAGTAAAATTATTGGTATTGATTTAGGAACAACAAACAGTTGTGTGGCAGTTATGGAAGGTGGAAAACCTACCGTTATAGCAAACCAGGAAGGTGCAAGAACAACACCATCTATCGTAGCATTTACAAAAACAGGTGAGCGTCTGATTGGTGAACCAGCAAAACGTCAGGCAGTAACCAACGCAGAGAAAACAATCTCTTCCATTAAGAGACATATGGGAACCGATTACAAAGTAAGCATTGATGACAAACAGTATTCTCCACAGCAGATTTCTGCAATGATTTTACAGAAATTAAAAGCTGATGCAGAAGGATATTTAGGAGAAAAAGTATCAGAAGCAGTTATTACTGTACCGGCATACTTCAATGATGCACAGCGTCAGGCAACCAAGGATGCAGGTAAGATTGCAGGACTTGATGTAAAACGTATCATCAACGAGCCGACAGCAGCAGCACTTGCTTATGGACTGGACAACGAAAAAGAACAGAAAATTATGGTATACGACTTAGGTGGTGGTACATTTGATGTATCTATCATCGAAATCGGTGACGGAGTCATCGAAGTATTATCTACAAATGGTGATACCAGATTAGGTGGAGATGATTTCGATAACAAGATTACACAGTGGATGATTGACGAATTCAAGAAAGCAGAAGGCGTTGATTTATCTACTGATAAGATGGCTCTTCAGAGATTAAAAGAAGCTGCAGAGAAAGCTAAGAAAGAGTTGTCTTCAGCAACAACAACCAATATCAACCTGCCTTTCATTACTGCAACAGCAGAAGGACCAAAGCACTTTGATATGAACTTGACAAGAGCAAAATTCGATGAGTTGACACATGACTTAGTAGAAAAAACAGCAATCCCGGTACAGAACGCTATGAAAGATGCAGGCGTAACCAATGCAGACTTAGGCCAGGTATTATTGGTTGGTGGTTCTACACGTATCCCGGCTGTTCAGGATAAAGTAAGACAGTTAACAGGCAAAGAGCCAAGTAAATCCTTAAACCCGGATGAGTGTGTAGCACTTGGTGCTTGTATCCAGGGTGGTAAATTAGCAGGAGATGCCGGCGCAGGTGATATCCTTCTTCTGGATGTTACTCCATTGTCACTGTCTATCGAGACCATGGGTGGAGTTGCAACAAGGCTGATTGAGAGAAATACAACAATTCCTACAAGAAAGAGCCAGATTTTCTCAACAGCAGCAGATAATCAGACAGCAGTAGATATCAACGTAGTACAGGGTGAGCGTCAGTTCGCAAGAGATAACAAATCCCTTGGACAGTTCCGTCTGGATGGTATCCCACCAGCACGTCGTGGAGTTCCTCAGATTGAAGTTACTTTCGATATCGATGCAAACGGTATTGTAAATGTATCTGCAAAAGACTTAGGAACCGGAAAAGAACAGCATATTACAATTACTGCCGGATCTAACATGTCTGATGCAGATATTGATAAAGCAGTAAAAGAAGCAGCTGAATTTGAAGCACAGGACAAGAAGAGAAAAGAAGCAATTGACACCAGAAATGATGCAGATGCTTTCGTATTCCAGACACAGCAGGCATTAGACCAGGTTGGAAATAACCTTGATGCGGCAGATAAATCTGCAGTAGAGGCTGACTTAAATGCACTGAAAGCTTTAGTAGATGCAAATCCACAGGCTGAAAACATGACAGATGATCAGGTTGCTGAGATGAAAGCAGCAAAAGAGAAACTGATGGAAAGTGCACAGAAAGTATTTGCTAAGATGTATGAGAACGCTCAGGCAGCTCAGGGAGCCGCTGGTGCAGGTCCTGATATGGGAGCAGGTGCAGCCGGTGGAGCAGCTGCAGGTTCCGCAGATGATGATGTGGTAGATGCTGATTACAAAGAAGTATAATTCTACAGATAAAAAGCAGTAGAAAGGGTTGGCAGTTTTACTGTCAACCCTTACAAACGGTAAAGAGGGAATAGATTATGGCAGAACAGAAAAGAGACTATTACGAGGTCTTAGGCGTTGATAAAAACGCAGATGACGCAGCAATAAAAAAAGCATATCGTGTCCTTGCCAAAAAATATCATCCGGATATGAACCCGGGGGATAAAGAAGCAGAAAAGAAATTCAAGGAAGCATCTGAAGCATATGCAGTACTGAGCGACCCGGAGAAGAGAAAACAGTATGACCAGTTTGGTCATGCGGCCTTTGATGGAGGTGCCGGCGGAGCAGGCGGATTTGATTTCTCAGGTATGGATATGGGAGACATTTTTGGAAGCTTTGGAGACATTTTCGGAGATTTCTTTGGCGGCGGAAGACGCAGCAGCAGCAGCGGACCGATGAAGGGAGCCAATGTACGTGCCAGTGTCAGAATTACATTTGAAGAGGCAGCATTTGGCTGTGAGAAAGAAATTGATTTAGTATTAAAGGATGAATGTAAGACCTGTCATGGTACAGGAGCGAAGCCGGGAACCAGTCCGGAGACCTGTAGCAAATGTCAGGGAAAAGGAAAAGTGGTATATACCCAGCAGTCCTTATTTGGTATGGTACAGAATGTACAGACCTGTCCGGAATGTAACGGAAGCGGTAAAATTGTTCGTGACAAATGTCCGGACTGTCGTGGAACCGGCTACATTGCCAGCAAGAAGAAGATTAAGGTCAGCATTCCTGCCGGAATTGATAACGGCCAGAGTGTAAGAATCCGTGAAAAAGGTGAGCCGGGGGTAAATGGCGGACCAAGAGGAGATCTTCTGGTAGAAGTAGTAGTATCCCGCCATCCAATCCTTCAGAGACAGGGCATGGATGTATATTCAACAGCACCAATCAGTTTTGCACAGGCAGCATTGGGCGGAGAAGTAAGAATTACAACCATCGACGGCGATGTGGTCTACGAAGTAAAACCTGGTACACAGACCGACACCAGAATCCGTCTGAAAGGAAAAGGAATCCCATCCCTGCGTAACAAGGCAGTC
Organism: Roseburia sp. AF20-18LB; assembly: GCF_003461185.1. Lineage (NCBI taxonomy): Bacteria > Bacillati > Bacillota > Clostridia > Lachnospirales > Lachnospiraceae > Roseburia > Roseburia sp. AF20-18LB. The sequence goes on along the minus strand of NZ_QTWP01000001.1, from coordinate 383,862 downwards.
CGTGGTGACCAGTATGTTACACTTGTGGTTCAGGTCCCGACCGGATTAAATGAAGCTGCAAAAGAGGCACTGCGCCAGTTTGATGCAGAGACCGGTAATTCATTAAAGACACAGAATGGTGCGGCAGGCACGAAAAAGAAAAAGGGATTTATGGGAAAAATTAAAGAGTCCTTCGATGATTTATAAAAATGATAAAGCTGTTTCCTGAAAAATGGAGGCAGCTTTTTTTACGCGAGTAGCGAGAAAAATCGCATGCTTGCATGCAGATTTGGCGAGCACCGCGATAACTCGAGAAACTCGCAAAGCGTGTTTCTCGTAGTTGAGTATTGTGATAACTCGGGAAAACTGCAAAAGTGAGTTTCTCGTTGTTGCATTTTGTGACAACATATTGTATACTGTTTCTGATTCATAAGTTTTTTGTAACCATATGTTGATTTAGGCAACCGTTTATGAGACAAGGAGAGAGATTTATGAAGCAGCATAACAGCGCTGTGATTAAGAAGGATGCAGCACAGTTTGATAAATGGTGTTTTCAGCAGACTGTGGAACTGGAACATACAAGGAGAGAACTGGAAAATTCCAAACGCGAGATGGAACACCATCAGAGGGAGTTAGAACGTCAGAAGCGGAAATTCGAGATGGAGAAGAATCTTGAACAGGAGCGGATGAAGCGGGAACAGCATCTTTTTGACATGAAGTGGAAAATATTAGAAAGTGAACTTCAGAAACTTGCTGCCGAAAAGCAGAAAATGGAGCGTCAGAGAGACTTTTACAGCAGAGTACATGAATTTGAACAGGAGAATAAAAACCAATCATCCAATGTGGTGAAGGGAGAAATGTTCTTTATGGGCGTGGGCAATGAAAAATCATTGCGGAAGCGTTATAAGGATTTGATTAAAATATATCATCCGGATAATCTCAATGGAGACACCGGTACCATTCAGGAAATTAACCGGGAATATCAGGTGCTGATGCAGAAACTGGAAGTAAAATATCAGTAATAAGATTGCAATAATAGCACAGCAATGACATAGCAATAAACAGGAAAATCAGCGGGCAGAAGAAATATGTTCCGCTGTTTTTGTGTTACCAGACATGCATAGGCGTCGCTATGTATCTAAAGAAGCTGTCTGCTGGTTGCCGTTGATTCCCTTACAGTTGCGAAAAATAAAAAGCTATGTTAAAATTAAAATGTTTGCTTTTTATAATAGAAGGTTAAGATAAGAACAGGAGCAGAAACTATGAAATGGGATAAATATACAATAGATACAACAACAGAAGCTGAGGATTTTATCAGCATGATGTTATCAGAAAATGGCATTGAAGGAATTGAAATCGAAGATAATGTACCATTGACGAAAGAAGAAACAGGAGAAATGTTTATTGATTTTCCGCCGGAGCTTCCACCAGACGAAGGAAAAAGCAAAGTCAGCTTTTATTTAGAGGCAGGCGAAGACCATACCGAGACTTTAAAGGCAGTCCGCATTGGTTTAGAGCAGTTAAGAAGCATGGTAGAAATCGGAAGCGGAGATATTACCTCCAGCCAGACCGAGGATATTGACTGGATTAATAACTGGAAACAGTTTTTTCAGTCTTTTTATATCGATGATATTTTAATCAAACCAACCTGGGAACCATTAAAGGAAGAGGATAAAAATAAATTCTTAATCGAGATTGACCCGGGTATTTCCTTTGGAACTGGAAAGCATGAGACAACACAGCTTTGTATCCGCCAGATTCGTAAATATTTAAAAGAGGGCGAGCGTGTTCTGGATGTAGGATGCGGCAGTGGAATCTTATCCATTGCAGCATTAAAGCTTGGTGCAGGCAGCGTAGTGGGCACGGATGTGGATGGAGATTGTATCACATCAACTCATGAAAATATGACAGTCAATCATCTGGCAGAAAATTCAGGTGAATTTTATGTTGGAAACCTGATTGACGATAAAGCATTTCAGGAAAAGATTGGCACAGGTTATGATCTGGTCGTAGCGAATATTTTAGCGGATATTATTATTCCGATGGCACCGGCACTTTATCAGTGTGCGAAAGAGCAGGGAGTGCTTATTACTTCCGGAATTATTGATTTTAAAGAAAACGAAGTAAAAGAAGCTTTAGAGCAGGCAGGCTTTGAAATCTTAGAAGTCAACCATCAGGGCGAATGGGTCAATGTAACTGCACGGAAAAATCAGAGGTAAAATAGATGCATCAGTTTTTTGTTGAAAAAAGCCAGGTGGGCAAAGAATATGTTACCATAACCGGAAGCGATGTAAATCATATCCGGAATGTACTGCGTATGAAAATCGGAGAGACGATTCGCATCAGTGACCGGGAAGGTGGCAATTATTTTTGTAAGATTGCAGAAACCGGAGAAAATTTCGTGCAGGCAGACATAGTATCTGTGGACGAAGAAGGAACCGAGCTTCCGTCTAAAATCTATTTATTTCAGGCACTGCCGAAGGGAGATCGGATGGAAACGGTGATTGAAAAGGCAGTAGAACTTGGTGTCTATGAAATCATTCCGGTAGCCATGAAATACTGTGTGGTAAAGCTGGAAGGAAAAAAGGCAGCACAACGGGTACAAAAATGGCAGGCGCAGGCAGAGACTGCAGCAAAACAGTCAAAGCGCAGTATCATTCCAAAGATTCATGAAGTAGTATCTTTCAAGGAAGCCTTAAAGCTGGCAGAAAACTGTGATATCCGCTTAGTGCCGTATGAAAATGAAAATGGCATGGAAGGAACCAGGACAGTATTAGAGCAAATCGAACCGGGGAAGAGTATCAGCATTATGATAGGACCGGAAGGCGGATTTGCAGAGGAAGAGATTGCAAAGGCAAGAGAGACCATGCAGTCCATTTCCTTAGGAAGAAGAATACTTCGGACAGATACAGCAGGTATCTGCATGATGTCCATGCTGATGCTGCAATTAGAGAGCCGTATATAACGAAAAAACAGTAAGAAAGTGTAGAAAAGTATGGAAGCATATCTGGATAATTCTGCGACCACCCGCTGCAGTGACCGGGCGTGTCAGTTAATGGTAGACCTTCTGACGAAGGATTATGGCAATCCATCTTCCCTTCATATGAAAGGAATTGAGGCAGAACGATTTGTTGAGACTGCAAAGAAGAAAATAGCAAAAACATTAAGAGTATCAGAAAAAGAAATCATCTTTACATCCGGTGGAACGGAGTCAAATAACCTTGCGATTATCGGTGCTGCAATGGCAAACCGCAGAGCGGGAAATCATATTATAACCACATCCATTGAACATGCATCCGTAGAGAATCCAATGGAATTCTTAAAGGAGCAGGGCTTTGACATTACTTATCTTTCTGTGGATGAGAATGGAATTATTTCACTGGAAGAATTAGAAGAAGCAGTAACGGAACAGACTATTCTTGTTTCCATGATGCAGGTAAATAATGAAATCGGAGCCATCGAGCCGGTTGCAGAAGCTGCAGAGCTTATTAAGAAAAAGAATCCGGCTACACTGATTCATGTAGATGCAATCCAGTCTTATGGAAAAATGTATATCTATCCAAAGAAGCTTGGCATAGACATGCTTTCCGTCAGCGGACATAAGATTCATGGTCCAAAGGGAAGCGGATTCCTCTGGGTGAAGGAAAAGACGAAATTAAAGCCGCTGATATTAGGCGGTGGACAGCAGAAGGGAATGCGTTCCGGAACGGAAAATGTACCGGCAATTGCAGGTCTTGGAGAAGCAGCAGAAGAAATCTATGAGAATCTCGATGAAAAGAGAGCGCATCTTTACGGATTAAAGCAGCGTTTTATCGACGGAATCGAAAAGCTGGAAGGAACCCATGTAAATGGAAAGACCGGAGAGGATTCTGCACCACATATCGTCAGCGTCAGCTTTGAAGGAATCCGAAGTGAAGTATTATTACATTCACTGGAAGACAGGGGGATTTATGTATCTTCCGGTTCTGCCTGTTCTTCAAATAATCATGCAGGCAAACAGAAGGGAAGCAAGACCCTTAGAAACATTCATTTAAAGGAAAACCTTCTGGATTCCACACTGCGTTTTTCCTTCAGTGTGCATACAACGGAAGAAGAGATTGATTACGCATTAGAAGTACTGGGAGAGCTGCTTCCGGTATTGAAGAAATATACAAGACATTAAAAGAGAAAGGAAATCATATGTATAAATCATTTCTGGTAAAATATGGAGAAATCGGAGTAAAGGGAAAGAACCGCTACATTTTTGAAAATATGTTAATGGAGCAGATCCGCCATGCGTTAAAGACAGCAGAGGGCGAGTTTGAAGTAACCAAAGAGCAGGGAAGAATCTATGTCAATGTAGTATCCGATGACTATGATTATGACGAGACCGTAGAAGCATTAAGCCGTGTATTTGGTATTGTAGGATTCTGTCCATTACTTCAGGTAGAGGATGAAGGCTTCGATAAATTAGCGGAGACAGTGGTAGATTATCTAGGTAAAGAATATCCGGAAAAGAACTTTACCTTTAAAGTAAATGCAAGGAGAGCAAGAAAGAATTATCCTCTTGATTCCATGGAAATCAATGCTGAACTGGGTGGAAAAATCTTAGATGCGTTCCCGGAGAGCAAGGTAGATGTGCATAACCCGGAGGTTATGGTCTGCATTGAAATCAGAAGCCTTATCAATATTTATTCCAAGGAAATTCCGGGACCGGGTGGAATGCCGGTAGGTTCTAACGGAAAAGCAATGTTATTATTATCCGGCGGAATCGACAGTCCGGTAGCAGGTTATATGATTGCAAAACGTGGAGTAGCGTTGGACGCAACTTATTTTCATGCACCGCCATATACTTCAGAACGTGCAAAACAGAAGGTAGTGGATCTGGCAAAACTGGTAGCAAGATACAGCGGACCTATCAATCTTCATGTAGTGAATTTTACCGATATCCAGCTTTATATTTATGAGAAATGTCCACATGAGGAGCTTACTATTATCATGCGCCGCTATATGATGAAACTGGCAGAGCATTTTGCGAAAGAAAACCGCTGTTTAGGACTGATTACCGGAGAGAGTATCGGACAGGTTGCAAGCCAGACCATGCAGTCATTAGCGGCAACCAACGAAGTATGTACCATGCCGGTATACCGCCCATTGATTGGATTTGACAAGCAGGAAATCGTAGAAGTGTCAGAAAAAATTGATACCTATGAGACATCTATCCAGCCGTTTGAAGACTGCTGTACCATTTTTGTGGCAAAGCATCCGGTTACCAAACCGAACATTGAATACATCAAGAAATCTGAAACAAAGTTAGAAGAGAAGATTGATGAACTGATGCAGACTGCAATTGATACGGTAGAAGTGATTCATGTAGAAGCAGAGTAGTGTGAATAGAAATAGAATGCTGTTTAGAAGCAGAATATTACGTAGAAACAGATAATATATAAAAGCAGAGCAATATATAGAAACGGAATTAAATAAGGGACTCGCACAGCGTAGCGGGTTCCTGCACAAATAAAAAAAGGGATTGCTTTCGCAATCCCCCCAATTCATTTACATCAATTCAATTATACAAGATAAGGTTTTAATGCTTCCATAATCTCATCCAGATTAGACTCTGCATGGATTGCTAAGTCGATTGGTTTGGATAAATCTAAGCTGAAGATACCCATGATAGATTTAGCATCGATAACGTATCTTCCAGAGATTAAGTCGAAATCAAATTCGAACTGTGTGATTGCGTTTACGAAGGATTTCACCTTATCGATTGAGTTTAATGAAATTTGAACTGTTTTCATAGTAAGACCTCCTTGGTTGCTATAAATACTTTTTCTTAATAGTAACTTCTTTGGAGGTAAAAGTCAACTAGAAGTGAGGAAAAAATCGAATGAAAAAAGCAGCATTGCACAATTTGGGATGCAAGGTGAACGCATATGAGACGGAGGCTATGCAGCAGTTATTAGAACAGGCAGGTTATGAGATTGTTCCTTTTACGGAACAGGCGGATGTCTATGTAATTAACACCTGTTCGGTAACCAACATGGCAGACCGGAAATCCCGCCAGATGCTTCATAAAGCAAAAAAAGAAAATCCGGACAGTATCGTTGTCGCTGCCGGCTGTTATGTCCAGACTTCATCGGAAGAAGCAGCAAGGGATTTATCCGTGGATATCATTATCGGAAATGACAAGAAACATGAACTGGTGGAGCTTATTGAAAACTGTATGAACCAGAAGAAAAATGCAAACGAAGAAACTGAAGGAGTGGATGACTGGAAGGAAAATATCTGCGATATTAATGAGAAAGGCAGAGCATATGAAGCGCTGTCTATCAGCCGGACAGAAGAACATACCAGAGCTTTCTTAAAGGTGCAGGATGGCTGCAACCAGTTCTGCACATATTGTATTATTCCATATGCGAGAGGTAGAATCAGAAGCCGTAAGGCAGAAGAGGTCGTGCGTGAAGTGGAGACACTTGCAACAAATGGCTGTAAGGAAGTGGTACTGACCGGAATCCATTTAAGTTCCTATGGATTAGACCATGGAGATAATCTTTTACATCTGATTCAGGAAGTGCATAAAGTAGAAGGTATCCGCCGGATTCGTCTGGGTTCCTTGGAGCCTGGAATCATCGATGAGAATTTTGTGAAAGAGCTGGCAAAATTAGAAAAAATCTGTCCGCATTTTCACCTGTCCCTGCAGAGCGGATGTGATGCAACCTTAAAGCGGATGAACCGGAAATATGATACAGCCACTTATGAAGCAGGCTGTAAGCTGATTCGGAAATATTTTACCCATCCGGCAATTACCACAGATGTTATCGTAGGATTCCCGGGAGAAACAGAGGAAGAATTTGAGGCAACGAAGGAATTCTTAGAGCGGATTCATTTTTATGAGATGCATATTTTCAAGTATTCCAAGCGCAAAGGTACGAAGGCAGCAGTGATGCCGGATCAGGTGCCAGAACAGGTGAAGACAGAACGCAGTAAGGTGCTTTTGGCACTGGCACAGGAAATGTCAGAAGAATTCCGGGAGTATTATGTTGGCAGACCGGAAGAAATATTATTAGAAGAAACCGATGAAATCGCAGGAAATGTATATTTTACCGGATATACCAAAGAATATGTAAAGATAGCAGTGCCGGAGGCAGAAGGGGAAGAAAATATTTTGGTGAAAGGTGTAGTGACCGGACGGATTTCAGCGGATGTATACCGGATGGAAAATATTGAAAAAGCAGAGTAGAATTATCGGGAAAAGATAAGTGTATGAGAAGTGTATTTTGAATAATGGTTGAATTTTGCAGTACTTTATATTAGAATAGATTTAGCGATGCTTTTTCATTAGGAAGAACAAAAGAGCAAAATAAGGGCGTGAAAAAATGCAGAACATGAATAACACACAATATTTTAGAGTTGAAAAAGAACCGGAAATCAGGGTACATGATGTACTTAAGATTGTATACGAGGCATTATCCGAGAAAGGGTACAATCCGGTCAATCAGATTGTTGGATATATTATGTCTGGTGATCCGACTTATATTACCAGTCACAATAATGCAAGAAGTCTGATTATGAAAGTAGAACGTGACGAACTTGTAGAAGAGATATTAAAGGAATATATCCATACAAATTCATGGAAGTAGGAGGCAGTTGATGCGGATAATCGGTCTTGACTTCGGTTCTAAAACCGTTGGAGTTGCCGTTAGCGATGAACTGCTTATTACTGCACAGGGAATTGAGATTGTGCGCAGAAAATCAGAAAATAAGCTGCGTCAGACATTGGCACGTATTGAAGAATTAATCAAAGAATATAACGTGGAGAAAATTGTTCTCGGCTTTCCGAAAAATATGAATAATAGTGAAGGCGAGCGTTGTGAAAAAACCTTAGAATTTAAAGAAATGTTAGAAAGGCGTACCGGACTTACAGTAGAGCTGTGGGACGAACGCCTTACTACTGTTGCGGCGGATAATCTTATGATGGAAGCCGGAATCCGAAGAGAGAATCGCAAAGAATATGTGGATCAGATAGCGGCATCCTTTATTTTACAGGGATACCTTGACTATCTGCAGAATGAAAAGAATCAGGAGTAAATATGGAAAAAGTAAATTTTACAGACCCGGATACCAATGAGTCAGCAGAATTTTATGTATTAGAGCAGACAACCATACGGGGAATCAATTACCTTCTTGTCACAGTAGACGAAGAGGGTGATTCGGATGCATTTATTTTAAAAGAAACACAGAATGAAGATGATCACAATACCATCTATGAAATGGTGGAAGATGATAAAGAGTTAGAAGCACTTGCAAAAATTTTCGCAGAATTAATGGAAGATGTAGACATTGAATTCTAGGAGAACTTATGTAATTGCGGACAAATGCAATGAGCGCGAAAAGAAAGAATTTATGGAGGTAATATTTTGAAAAAAGAAGCAAACTCAAAATTGAAAATCATTCCATTAGGCGGATTAGAGCAGATTGGAATGAACATAACTGCCTTTGAATACGAAGACAGTATTATTGTTGTGGACTGCGGTCTGTCATTCCCGGAGGATGACATGTTTGGTGTAGACCTTGTTATCCCGGATGTGACTTATTTAAAAGATAATATTGACAAGGTAAAGGGATTTTTTATTACCCATGGTCACGAAGACCATATCGGAGCAATCCCTTATATTTTAAAAGAAGTCAATGTGCCGATTTATGCAACCAAGCTTACGATTGCAATTATCGAACACAAGTTAGAAGAGCATAATATGCTCAAGAAAGTAAAACGTAAGGTAGTAAAATACGGACAGCATATTAACTTAGGCTGCTTCCGCGTGGAATTTATCCGTACCAACCATAGTATTCAGGATGCGGCAGCTCTTGCCATTTATTCACCGGCAGGAACAGTTGTCCACACCGGAGACTTTAAAGTGGATTATACACCGGTATATGGTGATGCTATCGATTTACAGCGTTTTGGTGAGATTGGTAAGAAGGGTGTACTGGCATTGATGTGTGACTCCACCAATGCAGAGCGTCCTGGCTTTACCATGTCGGAGCGTACCGTAGGAAAGACCTTTGATAATATTTTTGCTGACCATAAGAACACACGAATCATTATTGCAACTTTTGCATCCAATGTAGACCGTGTACAGCAGATTATGAACTCTGCCAATAAGTATGGCAGAAAAGTAGTGATTGAAGGACGAAGCATGGTAAATATCATTACGATTGCGTCTGAGCTGGGATACCTTACCATCCCGGAGCAGACCCTGATTGATATTGAACAGCTGAAGAATTATCCGGATGAGCAGACGGTTATCATTACAACAGGAAGCCAGGGAGAATCCATGGCGGCATTATCCCGTATGGCATCCGGCATGCATCGTAAGATAACAATTAAACCAAAGGATACCATTATTTTTAGTTCTAACCCGATTCCGGGTAATGAAAAAGCAGTGTCCGGTGTCATTAATGAACTGACCATGAAAGGTGCAGAGGTTATTTTCCAGGATGTTCATGTTTCTGGTCATGCCTGTCAGGAGGATATCAAACTGATTTACTCACTGGTAAAACCGAAATATGCAATTCCGGTTCATGGAGAATACCGTCATTTGGTTGCCCAGGCTAAGATTGCAGAAGAACTTGGCATTGATAAAGAAAATATTTTCCTCTTGTCTTCCGGTGATGTATTAGAACTGGATGAGGAAAGCGCAGCAGTTACCGGACATGTACAGGTAGGCGATGTCATGGTAGACGGACTTGGTGTTGGTGACGTAGGAAATATTGTATTGCGTGACAGACAGCATCTGGCAGAAGAAGGAATCATTATTGTTGTAATGACATTGGAAAGTGGCTCCGGAATGGTGCTGGCAGGACCGGACATCGTATCCAGAGGATTTGTCTATGTACGTGGGGCAGAAAGCCTGATGGAGGAAGCTCGTCATGTATTAGAGGGAACCATGGAACACTGCATGGATAAGAATATTACAGACTGGAGCAAGATTAAGACAGAAATCAAAGATGCTTTAGGTGATTTTGTCTGGAAAGAGACAAAGCGCAGACCGATGATTATTCCAATTATTATGGAAGTTTAATGTGGGTGGATGAACATGAGCGTAGTAGAAGATAAGGTAACAGAACTTGTAAATGCAATTCAGGATACCAATGAATATAAGCGTTATCAGGAAGCAAAGAATAAGCTGCATGCGAATCCGGAATTAGAGCAGATTGTATTTGCATTCCGCCAGAAGAATTACCAGATCCAGAACAGTAAAAATGTGGATCTGTTCTGGGAAGTAGACCAGCTGGAGCGGGAAAATATAGATATCCGCAAGAATCCGGTTGCAGAAGAATTTATGACAGCAGAGCTTGCATTCTGCCGTCTGCTGCAGAAAATTAATTTCAGACTGGTTGGCGGCCTGAATTTTGAAGTAGGTTTTGTAAACGAAAGATAATGGAGAGGTTGTGCGATGAGTGCCAGTAAGATTGTGATGAAAATTGTCCGAATCAGTTTTTCTGTTCTTGTTGTTGTACTGGTGATTTTTGTACTTTTTAAGGCAGGAAGCTATGCATATGATTTCGGATATCGCGTGTATACAGAGCAGCCGGTGTCATCCGGTGATGGCAAGGATATTGTGGTTCAGATAGAGGCTGGAATGTCCGGTAGTGATATTGGAAGTATGTTAGAGGAGAAAGGACTTATCCGTGATGCCAGGCTTTTTGCAGTGCAGTTAAAGCTTTCTGCGTATTCTAAAAAAATCAAACCGGGAATATATACGCTGAATACTTCCATGACAGCGAAAGAAATGATGGAAGCCATGTCACCGGTTTCGGAAAAAGATACAGAGGGTACAACGTGATAGTAGAGGAACGATTAGTAACGTATATCAATTCCTTAGACAGTGGAAATACACCGCTTTTAGAGGAAATTGAGGCAGAGGCAAAGAAGAATTATGTGCCGGTTATCCGTAAGGAAATGCAGAGCTTTTTAAAATCCATGCTGGCATTAAAGCGGCCGGAGCGGATTTTGGAAGTGGGAACTGCAGTAGGATTTTCTGCACTTCTGATGGAAGAATATAATCCGGTGCCATGCCGGATTACAACCATAGAAAATTACGAGAAAAGAATTCCTATTGCACAGGCAAATTTCAAACGTGCCGGAAAAGAGAAAGAAATCACACTGATTCCGGGAGATGCCACAGAGGTGTTAAAGACGTTAGAAGATTCTTATGATTTTCTTTTTATGGATGCGGCAAAGGGACAGTATATCAATTTCCTGCCGGATATTCTTCGGCTGATGAAGCCTGGTGCATTACTGGTATCTGACAATGTGCTGCAGGAGGGAGATATTATCGAATCCCATTATGCAGTAACCAGAAGAAACCGGACCATTCATAAGAGAATGCGGGAATATCTTTATGAACTGACACACAATGACAGTCTTACCACATCGGTGCTTCCGATTGGAGACGGTGTTACCATTAGCATTAAGAAATAGATGATACAGATTGAAATATTAGGAGAAATAAATCAATGAGACCGGTAGAATTACTGATTCCAGCCAGCAGTCTGGAAGTATTAAAAATTGCAGTCATTTATGGAGCGGATGCCGTATATATCGGCGGAGAAGTATTTGGACTTCGTGCGAAGGCAAAAAACTTTTCCATGGAGGATATGGCAGAGGGCATCCAGTTTGCCCATGAGCATGGTGTAAAAGTTTATGTAACAGCAAATATACTGGCTCACAATGGGGATTTGGAAGGTGTAAGAGAGTACTTTACCCAGTTAAAGGAAATCAAGCCGGATGCCCTGATTATTTCTGACCCGGGTATTTATACCATTGCAAAAGAAATCTGCCCGGAAATCGAGCGTCATATCAGTACCCAGGCCAATAATACCAACTATGGAACGTATCAGTTCTGGTGGAACCAGGGCGCAAAGCGTGTGGTAACAGCAAGAGAGCTTTCTTTAAATGAGATTGCTGAGATTCGCAAAAATATTCCGGATGAAATGGAAATCGAGACATTTGTGCATGGAGCAATGTGTATTTCCTATTCCGGAAGATGTCTTTTAAGTAATTATTTTACCGGAAGAGATGCCAACCAGGGAGCCTGCACTCATCCGTGCCGCTGGAAATATGCAGTGGTAGAGGAAAAACGTCCGGGAGAGTATCTGCCGGTTTATGAAAATGAACGTGGTACCTATATTTTTAACTCCAAGGATTTGTGCATGATTGAGCACATCCCGGAACTGATTGAGGCAGGTATTGATTCCTTTAAGATAGAAGGACGTATGAAGACAGCACTTTATGTTGCTACTGTAGCACGTACTTACCGGAAAGCCATTGATGATTATCTTACCTCACCGGAGAAATATAAAGAAAATATGGACTGGTATTTAGAACAGATTTCTAACTGTACTTATCGCCAGTTTACCACCGGCTTTTTCTTTGGAAAGCCTTCGGAAGAGAGCCAGATTTACGATAATAACACTTATATCAAAGAGTATACCTACCTTGGAATTGTAGGAGAACGCAACGAAGAGGGATTATATCAGATTGAACAGAGAAATAAATTCTCCGTAGGGGAACAGATTGAAGTCATGAAACCGGATGGAAGAAATATTCCGGTTACCGTAAAACGGATTGTGGACGAAGATGGAAATGAAATGGAATCAGCACCACATCCAAAACAGGTGCTTTACATTGATTTAGGACAGGAACTGGAGATGTATGATATTTTACGCAGACAGGAGGAATGACCTATGGAAGAAAAGTATGTTGTTTATGTCGGAACGTATACCCATGAGAACAGTATCGGAATCCATTTATATGATTTGGATGCAAAAAGCGGAGAAATGAAGGAACGGAAAGTGGTTCCCATCAATAATCCTTCCGATTTGCTGGTATCGAAGGATGGCAGATTCTTATATTCCATTGCAGATGAAGGCGTGGAAGCATTTCACATTCTGCCGGATGGAGACCTTGAGCCAATGAACAAGCAGTGGATTGGCGGTATGCGTGGCTGTTATGTGGAAGTGGACAGTAAGAACCGTTATCTTTTCGTAGGCGGTCATCATGATGGCAGAGTGACCATGATGAAGTTAGAGGAAGACGGCAGCATCGGAGAAATCGCAGACGGTATTTTTCATAAGGGAATAGGACGGACCATTGCAGAGCGAAGCTCCAAGCCACATGTAGACTGCGTGAAGCTGACACCGGACGAGAAGTTCTTGTGTGCAGTGGATAATGGATTAGATCATGTAAAGATTTACCGGATTGACTATGAGAATGGCAGGATGAAGCTTGCAGATATCATCCGTTGTCCGTTGGAATCTGCACCGCATATGATTCGCTTCAGCCGTGATGGAAGATTTGCTTATATTCTCTATGAGCTGTTGAATCAGATAGAGGTATTTTCCTATACGTTAGAAAATGACCAGCCGCATTTCGAGAAGGTTCAGACCATTACAACGACCACACCGAAGGAAGCTGATGTCTGTGCTGCATCCGGTCTGGAAGTGACAATGGATGGTGAATATTTATTCTGCAGTAATGCAGGTGCAAACTCCGTATCGATTTATGAAATTGATAAAGAGAGTGGATGTCTTACCATGATGTGTAATTCGAAAATCAGTGGTGATTATCCGAAAATGATTGGTATCTGTCCGGACAGAATGCATTTCATGAGCCTTAATAATGAGACCAATGAGATTACCATGTTTAAGGTAGATTATGAGAAGAAATACATTCTGATGGAAGAGAAGCCGATTCCGGTAGACAAGCCGAATTGCATTTATATTCATAAACTAAGTTAAAAGCGAACTGCAGGAAACATGCTTTAATCAGGCATTTTTCGGTATTCATGTAAAAAGAGTAAAAAAGATGTCGTTTGTTAAAAAAATAACAGACGACATCTTTCTTTTTTGGAAAAACTATGATAGAATAACACGGTTGAAGCCTACCGGTCCGGAGGCTATCAATGGAAGTGCTTGGCCGCAAAGCCTTAAAATGCGGAGAAAAAAGAAAATAGAAAAAGAAAATTTAAGAAAAGAGGAAGAGACTATGAGTGAAAAAAACGTAGCTTTTACCAGGGACAGAAGTATCCCAAAATCTTATGAGCTGGTTCTGACAGCTTTATTTACCGCCATTATTGTCGTAATGGCATTTACCCCGTTAGGATTTATTCCTTTAGTAGTTATTAATGCAACGATTATCCATATACCGGTTATTTTAGGTGCAATTTTCTGCGGACCGAAAAAAGGTGCCTTTTTGGGATTTGTATTTGGATTAACCAGTTTTATTAAAAATACATTGATGCCAACTTCTATGTCAGCATTTGTATTTTCACCGATACTGGCAAGCAGCATCGATGGCGCAGCAGGAGTGGTAAAGAGTACCATTATCTGTTTTGCACCACGAATTTTAGTAGGTATCATCCCATATTTCGTATATCGTGGAATTGTAAAATTAACCACATCCAGCCATGCAAAGGCTGCAAAGGTAATCAGTAATCTTGTAATCAGCGTACTTTTACTGGTTGGTATCCATGCGTTCTTTGCTAAAATGCTGACAACAGATTCGAAGGAAATGATTGGCTGGATATCAGGTGCAGCTGCAGCAGTTATTTATTTTATTGTAGTGGAACTGACCGGAAGAAAAAAAGATGGCAGATTCTTAGGTTATGTCTATGCCGGCGTAACCGGAGCATTGACCAATACACTGCTTGTAATGCCGATGATTTATATTTTCTATAAAGAGGCATATGCCAACGCATTGAGCATTGAGCCGGGCGCAGTTATGGGTGTAATCCTTGGCGTTATCAGCTTTAATGGAATTATAGAAGCGATTGTAGCAGCCGTTCTGGTAGCCGCAATTGGAATGGTATTGAATAAAGTACACAGGAGGTAATTCATATGTTAAAGGGCAGGAATATATTACTGGCAGTGACAGGCAGTATTGCAGCATATAAAGCGGCTTCGCTTGCCAGTATGCTGGTAAAACAGCACGCGGATGTGCATGTGATTATGACGAAAAATGCAGAGCAGTTTATATCACCGGTTACCTTTGAAACACTGACCGGAAATAAGGTAATTGACGATACCTTTGACCGCAACAGCGGATATCATGTGGCACATATTGCCATGGCACAGGAAGCAGATGTGGTGATGATTGCTCCGGCTTCTGCAAATGTCATTGCAAAGCTGGCACACGGAATTGCAGATGATATGCTCACTTCTACCATGTTAGCCTGTGAGGCTCCGATATATCTTGCCCCGGCAATGAATACACATATGTTTGACAATCCGGTAACACAGGATAATC
This sequence comes from Roseburia sp. AF20-18LB, assembly GCF_003461185.1. NCBI lineage: Bacteria > Bacillati > Bacillota > Clostridia > Lachnospirales > Lachnospiraceae > Roseburia > Roseburia sp. AF20-18LB. The sequence continues at coordinate 368,591 of NZ_QTWP01000001.1, read as the reverse complement.
TTAAGAAGCTAAGAGAATATGGTTATCACATCATTGAGCCGTCCTCAGGCTATCTTGCCTGTGGTGATACCGGAAGGGGAAAACTTCCGGAACCGGAAGAACTGTTAGAATATATTCTGCAGGAAGCTGCCTGTGAGAAAGACCTGACAGGAAAGAAGGTTCTCATCACAGCAGGAGCCACCCAGGAGGCAATTGACCCGGTACGTTATGTGACCAACCATTCCACTGGAAAAATGGGTTATGCACTGGCAAAGAATGCGGCAAGAAGAGGGGCAGAGGTAACACTGGTCACCGGACCGACCAGCCTTGAAAAGCCTTTTTTTATAAATACAATTCCGGTGGTTACGGCAGAAGAGATGTATCAGGCTGTTACAGATGCATTTGCAGAACAGGATATTGTAGTCATGGCTGCAGCAGTAGCAGACTACCGTCCAAAGACCGTTGCGGATGAAAAAATCAAAAAGACCGATGGCGGACTGACGTTGGAAATGGAACGCACGAAAGATATTTTAGGAACAGTTTCTGCCCGGAAGGAAAACCAGTTCCTGTGTGGATTTTCCATGGAGACACAGCATCTGAAAGAAAATTCCAAAGCCAAGTTAGAAAAGAAGAAGCTTGATATGATTGTTGCCAATAATCTTAAGACAGCGGGAGCCGGATTTGGTACCGATACCAATGTGGTAACTTTGATTACAGAATCAGAAGAAAAAGAGCTTCCGATTATGTCGAAGGATGAAGTGGCTTCAGCTATCTTTGATGAGATTCTAAGCAAAATGCAGGCGTAGAAAATAATAATAATCCCTGTCAGCGGAAGGTCACCTGAGTTTGTGACTTGTAGCATGTAGCAGACAGGGATTTTGCTATTTCTGATAGAAGCCTTTATTTCTTGTAGAAATCTTTGATTCCATCCATCCGGGCACTCATGTTAGAAAGCATGGCATCGAAAATAGTAATGGCAGCCATGGATTCGACAACCACAACAGCTCTTGGAACGATAATCGGATCGTGACGTCCCTTGATATTGATTTCGATTTCCTCGCCGTTTTTATTTATGGTCTTCTGGGTGGAGGCAACGGAAGGAGTCGGCTTGATGGCAGCACGGAATACAATCGGCGAGCCATCACTCATGCCGCCTAAGATACCGCCGGCGTGGTTGGTTTCTTTTGTGACAGAACCGTTTTCATCCGTTACAAAGGCATCGTTGTTGGTAAGTCCGGTAGCAGCAGCAACGGCAAATCCATCACCGATTTCAAAGCCTTTTACAGCACCAATGGAGAAAATTGCTTTGGCTAAATTTGCATCGATTTTTTCGAATACCGGGTCACCGATTCCGGCAGGAACACCGGTAATAACACATTCGATAATACCGCCGGCAGAGTTCTGCATGGCTTTGCATTCTTCCAGATAGGAAGCAGCTTTTGCAGCAGCATCTGCATCCGGCATATAGAGTGGATTCTTCGTAATTTCTGCAGTGTCAAATCTGGTTTCGTCAATGGTGATGGGACCGATGCTCTTACTGTAGGTGAGAATCTCAATGCCAAGTTCCTTTAAAATCTTTGCGGCAACCGCACCGGCAGCCACACGTCCGATAGTCTCACGACCGGAAGAACGTCCGCCACCACGGTAATCCCGGAAACCGTATTTGGCATCAAAGGTAAAGTCAGCATGTCCCGGACGATAGTAGGAAGCAATCTCACGGTAGTCTTTGGAATGCTGGTTTTCATTTACCACAATCAGTGAGATTGGAGTTCCGGTGGTTCTGCCTTCAAAGACACCGGAAAGAATATGTACTGCATCATCCTCTTTCCGCGGGGTAGAGAAAGCAGATTGTCCCGGTTTACGCCGGTTTAAATAGGTCTGTATATCTTCTTCACAAAGGGAAAGTCCGGCAGGACAGCCGTCAATTACGACACCGATTCCTGATCCGTGTGATTCTCCCCAGGTTGTAATTTTAAAGTTAGTTCCAATAGTTGAGCCTGCCATAGCATCCTCCTGATTTGTTTTTGTAAAAAAGTCAGACTCTATTATAGAAGATTTTTCAGATACTGGCAATCCCACAGTTGCAAAAAGTGCGAAAACAAGGTATGCTAGGATAGTATTTGTAAAAAGAACAGAAACAGGAGATTATATGTACGAATTATTAAAACAGGATGGAAGAGCAAAGAGGGGCATTTTTCATACCGTACATGGTGATATACAGACCCCGGTGTTTATGAATGTAGGAACGGTCGCTGCCATAAAGGGAGCTGTTTCTACCGAAGACTTAGAGCAGATTAAGACACAGGTGGAATTATCCAATACCTATCATCTACATGTACGTCCGGGAGATAAATTAATCAAAGAGCTGGGCGGACTGCACAAGTTCATGGTGTGGGACAAACCAATCCTTACCGATTCCGGTGGATTCCAGGTATTTTCACTGGCAGGACTCCGTAAAATCAAAGAAGAGGGAGTCTATTTCCATTCTCACATTGATGGAGCAAAAATTTTCATGGGACCGGAAGAAAGTATGCAGATACAGTCTAATCTGGCATCCACCATTGCCATGGCATTTGATGAATGTGCACCGGCACTGGCTGACCGTGGATATGTAGAGGCATCCGTAGCCAGAACAACCCGCTGGCTGGCACGCTGTAAGGCGGAAATGACAAGACTGAATGGGTTGGAAGATACCATTAATAAAAATCAGATGCTGTTTGGAATTAACCAGGGAGCCATTTATCCGGATATCCGGGTTGACCATGCAAAGCGAATCAGTGAATTGGATTTAGATGGCTATGCAGTAGGTGGACTTGCAGTAGGCGAGACCCACGAAGAGATGTATGATATCTTAGACCAGACCGTTCCATATCTGCCACTTGAGAAACCAACCTATCTTATGGGTGTCGGAACTCCGGCAAATATTTTAGAGGCAGTAGACCGTGGTGTGGATTTCTTTGACTGTGTATATCCGACCCGTAATGGCCGCCACGGACATCTTTATACCAATCAGGGAAAGATTAACCTTTTCAATAAGAAATATGAAAAGGATATGCGCCCAATCGAGGAAGGCTGTCAGTGTCCGACCTGCCGCCGCTACAGTAGAGCCTATGTCCGCCATTTATTAAAGGCAAAGGAAATGCTTGGTATGCGTCTTTGCGTATTGCACAATCTGTATTTCTACAATACCATGATGGAAGAAATCAGAGACGCCATTGATGCCGGCAGCTACAAGTCATACAAAGAGGAAAAACTCTATGGTATGAACCAGATAAACAGGGAAAAAGAGGCACAAATCTAAAAAAAGAATGAAATATCGGGAAAATACTTGTGAAACGCAGTCTTTTTGTGTACAATGTTTTTCATGAACTTAAGTTGTAATTCAGGAGGAAAAGAAATGTCTATTTTAGCATCACAGCAGGCACAGGCCTGGGGAAGCATTATTATGTGGGTAGTAATTATGGTTGTATTTGTATACTTCTTTATGATTCGTCCACAGAAGAAAGAAGCAAAGAAAAAAGAGCAGATGATGTCGGAGTTAGCAGTAGGTGATACCGTACTGACAACCAGCGGTTTCTACGGAATCGTAATTGATGTATCTGAAGATGATACTGTTATCGTTGAGTTTGGCAGCAACAGAAACTGCCGTATCCCAATGCAGAAAGCAGCAATTGCCGCAATCGAAAAACCGGAAGAAGCAGTAGAAGCAAAAGAAACCAAAGAGAAGAAATAAGATAAGACCTTAGAAAATCCGTGGAGTGTGCGAGATGTACAAGCCACGGATTTTTTTGAAAAGAGGGAGTAAGGTTATATGAGAATATTCAAGAAAAAATCCACGCCATTGCCCTATGATAAAATGAACAAGAAGCCTATTATAAAAGCCAGCATTTGCAATGGAGAACAGGTGGCGGGTTTTAAAGATATCCATACAGGAAAAATAGAGGAAATAATGCTGATAAAAAATGAGGCTGACCTTGATACGTTCCGGAAAATGTATGGAATTGAAGGGAAAATAGAAAAAGAATATTAAGCTCAAAAACAGAAATTCAAGAATCGAGAGAAAAGGAGCATAACCATGCAGACAGACATTAATGCAGCATATTTTAAAAGCATCATTGACCAGGACCGTTGTTCTGTTGTGATATGTAATTTAAAGCACGAAATCATTTATATGAATCCGACTGCAGTAAAAAGCTATGAGAAATGGGGCGGTGAAAGCCTTGTTGGAAGAAGTCTTTTAAACTGCCATAATGAAGAATCGCAAAAACGCATCCAGCAGGTAATCGACTGGTTCTCTGCAGATGAAAGCCACAATCTCATCTATACCTCCCATAACGTGAAGCAGAATAAAGATGTGTATATGGTTGCTTTAAGGGATGCTGAGGAAAAGCTGATTGGCTACTATGAGAAGCACGAATTCAGAAATGCGGAAACCATGGAAAAATATGATTTGTGGTAAAATGGAATATAGGAAAATGAGATAGTTTCATATCATAAATAGAGCGGTACATCGACAAAGGTGTATCGCTCTATTTAAATTCAATAATATCATTTGGAGTACAGCCTATAATGGTGCAGAGCTTTTCTAAGGTGAGTACAGTAATATTTTTGTTGTGTTTTAATCCATCCAGAGTTTTATTATCAATGCCCATCTTTAGAAGCTGGTATTGGGATATCTTTTTGGACTTCATAGTATTCCACAAATTAGCAGACAGCAAATTATCAAAGAATTTAGAAGGGGAAGCAGGTTTCCCTGATTTTGTTGTGCTGGAAAGGAAGAAAAGTCGAGATGCAGCTAAATATGGGTGCATAGAAGCAAAACGACCGTATGATAATATGGAGATAACAGAGCAGATAGAAGGACACCTTAGTTCTTATGGAAAAGTGATTTATACAAATGGACTCGTATGGAAGTTTTATAAAGAGAAAAAAGAAAACGAAAAAGTTTATATTGTAGGAAGCATCAAGTCAAAGAATAAGCAGGCTATAATCTGGGAACCGGTAGATAACTGGTATAAACTGATGAGCTTTTTAGAGGACTGGGATTGGAAATCATAAGATAGGGTTGCCATAGAAAAAAGGCAAAAAGCCAGGCATATCACACAACGTATAGCTATTAGTGTGATATGCCTTTTCTAGTCCCCTAGAAATTACTGTCATTCCATCCCCAGTCCTCAGTCGGAAAGTAAGCAACATAGATTCGCTTCTTCGGAATACCAAGCTCATTTTCTAAGAGCGTGCAGACCTTCCTTGTCATAAGATTCATCTGTGGCTTGGTCGGATAGCCGTAGCATTTCACTTCTACATAAGCAATATCTTTGGTGCTTCCTAAAAAGCAAAGAGAAGCATTCCCCTCGAACCCGGTCATCACCCAGTTTTCACCTTTGCCGAGACAGTCTCTGGTGATGATGCAGAGCTCCTTGGACAGGGCATCTTTTTTGGCAATATCTAAAGTAGCAGTCGTTTTCATGTTAATAAATGGCATTTGAAAATCCTCCTTGCAAATTGATAAGTTAATTGGCTCGTTATATAGGTGAGAGTGAAAAAGCTATGATTCATCAGAATATGGATGCTTGAAGCAAACGGTTAGAGGCACCTGGCATTTCGTACAATATCAGGCAGCACCGGCACATGGATGTGACGGTGAGGTGCAGCTTGAACATGGATGTGAATCTGCACCGGTTGCCGTACGGTATTAGTATTGCGGTAGAAATGCCTGATGCCTCTTAACGGTTTGCCTCGCATCCATATCTGATGAATCATAGAACCTTTCTCAACTCCTATAAAATACCTACCTCAAGTCTACTGTACCAATCCCATTCTGACAAGAAAAAGATTTTGTATAATAACAAGAAATCATACCAAAAGAATAGAATATAACCACAGTTTATAAATACTATGAGAAACTATAATGGTAAAATTTATTGAATTCTTCGGATAAATAAGCTATGATATAGGATAATGAGCATTACCATAATCAGTAGTTATGAAATTGGGATGCATGCAATAGGAAAAGAAAGAAGGATTTACCCATGAATTATAATGTTGGAGTAATTGCCGGTGACGGAATCGGACCGGAGATTGTAAGCGAAGCAAGAAAGGTGTTAGATGCCATTGGAGCAAAATTCGGACACACCTTTACATATGACGAGATACTGATGGGCGGTTGTTCTATCGATGCAACCGGTGTACCGCTGACCGATGATGCCATTGCACATGCAAAAGCGGCAGATGCAGTTCTGATGGGTTCCATCGGAGGAAATACAGCAACATCCCCTTGGTACAAATTAGAGCCATCCCTTCGCCCGGAGGCAGGCCTTTTGAAATTGAGAAAAGCATTGAACCTTTTTGCTAACTTAAGACCAGCATACCTTTATGAAGAATTAAAGGAAGCATGTCCACTGCGTGACGATATTATCGGAGACGGATTTGACATGATGATTATGCGTGAGCTGACCGGCGGACTTTATTTCGGAGAGAGAAAGACAGAAGAAGTTGACGGTGTGATGACGGCAACCGATACTTTGACATATAACGAAAATGAAATCCGCAGAATTGCAAAACGTGGATTTGACATTGCCATGAAACGCCGCAGGAAAGTAACCAGCGTGGATAAGGCAAACGTACTGGATTCCTCCAGACTCTGGAGAAAGATTGTAGAAGAAGTAGCAAAGGACTATCCGGAAGTAACATATGAGCATATGCTGGTAGATAACTGTGCCATGCAGTTGGTAAAAGACCCGAAGCAGTTCGATGTAATTTTAACTGAGAATATGTTTGGAGATATTTTATCGGATGAAGCAAGTATGGTAACCGGTTCCATCGGAATGTTATCCTCTGCAAGCTTAAATGATACGAAATTCGGTCTTTATGAGCCAAGCGGCGGTTCTGCACCGGACATCGCAGGAAAAGGAATTGCAAACCCGATTGCAACCATTTTAAGTGCAGCGATGATGTTAAGATATTCCTTTGATCTCGATAAAGAAGCAGATGCCATTGAAAATGCCGTAAAGAAGGTATTAAAAGCAGGCTATCGTACCATTGACATTATGCCACAGGAAGAAACAAAGAAAGCAACCGTAACCCAGGTGGGAACAGCCGGAATGGGTGACTTAATCGTAGAGAATCTGTAAGAGATAAGAAATTTTCAGACAGAACAATAAAAAAGAGAGGAAGAACGAAGATGAAGAGTGATAATGTAAAAGCCGGAATGCAGCAGGCTCCGCACAGAAGTCTTTTTAACGCTTTGGGATTTACCGAAGAAGAAATGAAGAAACCAATGGTTGGTATCGTAAGTTCTTATAATGAAATCGTACCGGGCCATATGAATCTGGATAAAATTGTAAACGCTGTAAAATTAGGTGTTGCAGAAGCAGGTGGAGTACCGGTTGTATTCCCTGCTATCGCAGTTTGTGATGGAATTGCCATGGGACATATCGGAATGAAATATTCCCTGGTAACAAGAGACTTAATTGCAGATTCCACAGAGTGTATGGCATTAGCCCATCAGTTTGATGCACTGGTTATGGTGCCAAACTGTGATAAGAACGTACCGGGACTTCTGATGGCAGCAGCAAGAATTAATGTCCCTACCGTATTTGTTTCCGGTGGTCCGATGTTAGCAGGTCATGTAAAGGGACGTAAGAGAAGTTTATCTTCCATGTTTGAGGCAGTAGGTTCCTATGCAGCAGGTACAATGACAGAGGAAGAAGTAAGAGAGTACGAAGAGAAAGTATGTCCGACCTGTGGTTCCTGTTCCGGTATGTATACCGCAAACTCCATGAACTGTCTGACCGAGGCACTTGGCATGGGCTTACGTGGAAACGGAACTATTCCTGCCGTATATTCCGAGCGTATCAAATTAGCAAAACATGCCGGAATGGCAGTTATGGATATGTATCGGAAAGATATCCGTCCAAGAGATATTATGACAAAGGATGCGATTTTAAATGCACTGACCGTAGATATGGCGTTAGGCTGCTCTACCAACAGTATGCTTCACCTGCCTGCAATCGCACATGAAGTAGGATTTGACTTTGATATTTCCTTTGCAAATCCAATCAGTGAGAAGACTCCGAACCTCTGCCACTTGGCACCGGCAGGCCCGACCTATATGGAAGACTTAAATGAAGCAGGCGGTGTCTATGCAGTCATGAAAGAATTAGCAGATGCAGGACTTTTACATACAGACTGTATGACCGTAACCGGTAAGACCGTAGGCGAGAATATCAAAGATGCAGTCAATAAGAATCCGGAAGTTATCCGTCCACTGGATAATCCGTACAGTAAGACCGGTGGTCTTGCCGTATTAAAAGGAAATCTTGCTCCGGACGGCGGTGTTGTAAAACGTTCCGCAGTCGTAGAAGAGATGATGGTTCATGAAGGACCGGCAAGAGTATTTGACTGTGAGGAAGATGCCATTGCAGCAATCAAGGGTGGCAGAATTGTTGCCGGTGATGTAGTCGTGATCCGTTATGAAGGACCAAAAGGCGGCCCTGGTATGCGTGAGATGTTAAATCCGACTTCTGCAATCGCAGGAATGGGACTTGGTTCTTCCGTAGCATTGATTACAGACGGACGTTTCTCCGGCGCAAGCCGTGGAGCTTCCATCGGTCATGTTTCACCGGAAGCAGCCGTAGGCGGACCAATTGCGTTGGTAGAAGAAGGCGATATCATCAGGATTAACATTCCGGAAATGAAGTTAGAGCTTGCAGTATCCGATGAAGAACTGGCAGCCCGTAAAGCAAAATGGCAGCCAAGAGAACCGAAGGTAACAACCGGATATCTGGCACGTTATGCTTCCATGGTTACTTCAGGAAACCGCGGTGCAATTTTACAGATTCCAGGTACCGGGGAAGAAAAATAAGAACCGGTAATCTGTAAATATACAGCAGAAAGATAAGTTGGAAAGAGAGGAAATTTCAATGCTCTTAACAGGTGCTGAAATCGTAATAGAATGTTTGAAAGAGCAGGGCGTGGATACGGTATTTGGTTATCCGGGCGGTGCAATTTTAAATGTATATGATGAGTTATATAAACATAGTAATGAAATAAAACATATTTTAACTTCCCATGAGCAGGGAGCTTCCCATGCGGCAGACGGATATGCAAGAAGCACCGGAAAAGTTGGTGTGTGCTTTGCCACCAGCGGACCGGGTGCAACTAATCTGGTAACCGGAATCGCAACCGCATATATGGATTCTGTTCCAATGGTAGCAATTACCTGTAATGTCAATGTGCCGCTTCTTGGCAAAGACAGTTTCCAGGAAATTGATATCGCAGGAATTACCATGCCGATTACCAAGCACAACTTTATTGTAAAAGATGTCAATGATCTGGCAGATACCATCCGCCGGGCATTCCGCATTGCAAAAAAAGGAAGACCGGGTCCTGTTCTTGTGGATATTCCAAAGGATGTCACTGCAAATAAGGCAGAATATAAAGCACAGCGTATTGAACCGGTACTGCGTGTGACAGAAACCATCCGGGAGGAAGATTTAGAAGAAGCAGCAGCTTTGATTCAGAAAGCGAAAAAACCATATATCTTTGTGGGCGGCGGTGCCGTGATTTCCGACTGTTCGGATGAATTGAGAGAATTTGTGGATAAGGTGGATGCACCGGTTTGTGATACCCTGATGGGAAAAGGTGCATTTAACGGAACGGATGAACGTTATACCGGAATGCTTGGAATGCATGGAACCAAGACTTCCAATCTTGGAGTCAGCGAGTGCGATCTTCTGATTGCAGTAGGTGTCCGTTTCTCAGACCGTGTGCTTGGAAATGCTAAGAAATTTGCCCATCATGCAAAAATCTTACAGTTTGATGTGGATGCGGCAGAGATTAATAAAAATATCATGGTAACAAACAGCGTGATTGGTGATTTAAAGAAGATTCTTGCAAGAATCAATCCGATGTTATCTCCGATGGAGCATAAAGAGTGGATGGAGCACATCATGGAATACAAGAAAGAATATCCATTGAGCTACCATCCGGAAGGATTAAGCGGTCCGTTCGTAATCGAAGAAATCTATCGTCAGACCAACGGAGATGCTATCATGGTAACGGAGGTCGGACAGCATCAGATGTGGGCAGCACAGTATTATAAATACAAACAGCCGCGAACACTTCTGACATCCGGTGGACTTGGAACCATGGGTTATGGACTGGGGGCAGCAATCGGTGCGCAGATAGCAAATCCGGATAAACAGGTTATCAATATTGCCGGTGACGGATGTTTCCGTATGAATATGAATGAGATTGCAACAGCAGTCCGTCAGAAGCTTCCGTTAATCGAAGTTATCATCAATAACCATGTGCTTGGAATGGTAAGACAGTGGCAGACACTTTTCTATGAGAAGCATTATTCTGCAACTGTTTTAGACGATGGAGTAGATTTTGTAAAACTGGCAGAAGCCATGGGAGCAACGGGATATCGTGCAGCCAGTCAGGCAGAATTTGTCGATATTTTGAAAAAAGCACTTGCAAGTAGTACACCAGTTGTTATAGACTGTATAATTGATAGTGATGATAAGGTGTGGCCAATGGTAGCACCGGGGGCAGCTATATCTGAGGTGTTTACCGAGGAAGATTTAAAATAATAAGCCATTACATATAGAAAGATATGTGTAAGAAGTGAGGAGGAATTAGAAAATGAGCAGAGTATATAATTTTTCTGCAGGTCCGGCAGTATTACCGGAAGAAGTTTTACAGGAAGCAGCAGATGAGATGTTAGACTACAGAGGATGTGGAATGTCCGTAATGGAGATGAGTCATCGTTCCAAAGTATATGACAACATCATCAAAGAGGCAGAAGCTGATTTAAGAGACTTAATGAATATCCCGGATAATTACAAGGTATTATTCTTACAGGGTGGAGCTTCCCAGCAGTTTGCTGCAATTCCAATGAACCTGATGAAAAATAAGAAAGCTGCATACATTGTAACTGGACAGTGGGCTAAGAAAGCTTACCAGGAAGCAAAAATGTATGGGGATGCAGTAGAAGTAGCATCTTCAGCAGATAAGACCTTCTCTTATATTCCGGATTGTTCAGATCTGGATATTCCGGAAGATGCAGATTATGTATATATCTGTGAAAACAATACGATTTATGGAACCAAGTTCAAAGAACTTCCAAATACCAAAGGACATACACTTGTTGCAGACGTATCTTCCTGCTTCTTATCAGAACCGGTTGATGTAACCAAATACGGAGTAATCTACGGCGGCGTTCAGAAGAACGTTGGACCTGCAGGTGTTGTAATCGTAATCATTCGTGAAGACTTAATTACAGATGATGTTCTTCCGGGAACACCTACCATGTTAAAATACAAGACTCAGGCAGACGCAGATTCTCTTTACAATACACCACCATGCTACGGCATATATATCTGTGGTAAAGTATTCAAATGGTTAAAGAAGATGGGCGGACTCGAAGTTATGAAACAGCGTAACGAAGAGAAAGCTAAGATTCTTTATGATTTCTTAGATCAGAGCAAGTTATTCAAGGGAACTGTAGTTCCAAAAGACCGTTCTCTTATGAACGTACCATTCGTTACCGGTGATGCTGACTTAGATGCAAAATTCGTCAAAGAAGCAACCGAAGCTGGTTTTGTAAACTTAAAAGGACACAGAACCGTTGGCGGTATGCGTGCCAGCATTTATAATGCAATGCCAAAAGAGGGTGTTGAGAAGCTGGTGGCATTTATGAAGAAGTTTGAGGAGGAGAACGCATAATGTTTAACTATACATGTTTAAATCCAATCGCTGGTGTAGGCTTAGACCTTTTGTCAGATGAATATAACAAAGTAGATGATATCAAAGATGCACAGGCAGTCTTAGTAAGAAGTGCAGCAATGCATGATATGGAACTTCCAAAGACTTTGGAAGTTGTTGCAAGAGCAGGTGCAGGTGTAAATAATATCCCATTGGATAAATGTGCAGAAGCAGGTATCGTAGTATTCAATACACCGGGTGCAAACGCAAATGGTGTAAAGGAACTGGTATTTGCAGGAATGTTATTGGCAGCCCGTGACGTAGTCGGTGGAATCGAATGGGTGAAAGGCGAGGAAGGCAATGCAGATGTTGCAAAACTTGCTGAGAAACAGAAGAAGAACTTTGCCGGAAGCGAAATTGCAGGAAAGAAGCTTGGCGTTATCGGACTTGGTGCCATCGGTGTTAAAGTAGCAAATGCTGCAACACATCTTGGAATGGAAGTATACGGATATGACCCATACATTTCTGTAAATGCTGCATGGAGCTTATCACGCAATGTAAATCATGTAAATGCTGTAGAAGAAATTTACAAGAACTGTGATTATATCACAATTCATGTTCCACTTTTAGATTCTACCAAGAAAATGATTAATGCAGAAGCAATTGCAATGATGAAACCTACCACTGTAGTATTGAACTTTGCAAGAGACTTACTGGTTGATGAAGAGGCAATGGTAGCAGCATTAGAGGAAGGAAAGATTGCAAAATATGTCAGCGACTTCCCAAATCCAACCACAGTTGGAAAGAAAGGCTGTATCGTAACTCCTCATATTGGAGCTTCTACCGAAGAATCCGAAGATAACTGTGCAGTAATGGCAGTAAAAGAGATTCGTGATTTCTTAGAGAATGGAAATATTACACATTCTGTAAACTATCCGGACTGCAATATGGGCGAGTGCAAGAGTGCAGGAAGACTGTTACTGTTACACCGTAACGTAAAGGGAATGATCAGTAGCTATACTTCTATTTTAGGAGATGCAAATATCAACATTTCTGATATGACTAATAAGAGCCGTGGCGATTATGCATGTACACTGCTTGATGTAGATGCACCTGTTACCAAAGAAGTAGAAGAGAAACTTCAGACCTTAGATGGTGTATTAAAGGTTCGTATTGTAAAATAATAAATGCAGGTGAGAAAAAGATAATATATGGACTGCCCGGTTACGCCGCGACAGTCCATTTCTCTTACGCAGGAAACTCACAAAGCGTGTTTTTCGCAATTACGCAGGAAGGAGAAAACAATGGCAGATATCAGACCATTTTTATGTATCAGACCAAGAGAGGATGAGGCGGCAGAGATTGCAGCACTTCCGTATGATGTATATAACAGAGAAGAAGCAAAGAAAGCGGTAGAAGGACATGACAAAAGCTTTCTTCGCATTGACCGTGCCGAGACACAGTTTGATGATTCCGTAGACACTTATGCACCGGAGGTATATAAGAAAGCCCATGACATGCTCTGGGATATGGTAGCAGAAGGTGATTTCGTAAAAGAAGAGAAACCGTGCTATTATATTTACGAACTGACCATGGACGGAAGGGTGCAGACCGGTATTACAGCCTGTGCTTCGATTGATGATTATCAGAATCAGGTCATTAAAAAACATGAGAATACCAGAGCAGATAAAGAGCAGGACAGAATCAATCATGTAAATATCTGTGATGCACAGACCGGACCGATTTTCTTAGCATACCGTTCCAATGATGTCATCAATGCAGTGGTAGAGAAGGTAAAGAAGACAGCACCTCTTTATGATTTTGTGGCAGAGGATGGAATCGGACATCGTGTATACAGAATTGCAGAGGCAGAAGATATTGCGGCTATCGAGGAAGCATTTGCAAAGATAAAAGAAATTTATATCGCAGACGGTCATCATCGTGCAGCATCCGCAGTAAAGGTAGGACTGATGCGGAGAGCAGAGCATCCGGATTATGACGGAACTGAGGAATTTAACTATTTCTTATCCGTATTATTCCCGGATGACCAGCTTATGATTATGGATTATAACCGTGTGGTAAAAGACTTAAATGGAATGACAGAAGAGGAATTCCTTGGAAAGATGAACGACCTGTTTGAAGTGGGCACGCCACAGAAGAAAGCGGTTCATCCGGCTGAAAAAGGAAGTTTCAGCATGTACCTTGGGGATAACTGGTATGCCTGCCGGATGAAAGAAGCGGATTTAAGCAGTGACCCGGTAGATGGGCTGGACGTATCAATTTTACAGAATGTGTTACTGCATCCGGTACTTGGCATTGAAGACCCGAAGACCGATAAGCGGATTGATTTCGTAGGTGGAATTCGTGGACTGGAGGAATTGGAGCGCAGAGTACATAGTGACTGTAAAGTGGCATTTGCCATGTATCCGACCAGCATCGGAGAGTTGTTTGCAGTAGCAGATGCCGGAAGACTGATGCCGCCGAAATCCACCTGGTTTGAGCCAAAACTTCGCAGTGGATTATTTATTCATGCACTTTCATAATAACTTTCATAAATAACTGGAGGATATTAAAATGGGATTTTATCTGACCGCATTAGAGGCCAGCACAGAGGGCATTACAGCGGAAGAAGTCAGCGATGCTATTGAACAGATGAAGAAACCGGGCGTGGTACGTACTTACCTGGAGGGGCTGGTGCCGGATTTACTGGCGTTTCTCTTTCAGGTGGTGATTGCCTGCGTGGTATATGCCATTGGCGTAAAGTTAATCAAGCTTTTCCGGAAACTCGTCCGGAAATGGCTGGATAAAAAGGATGCTGACAAGGGTGTAAAACAGTTTATGGATGCACTGGTCAAGTGCATTGGATATTTTTTCTTGATTGTAATCATTCTTTCGCTTTTTGGAATTGCAACCACATCTGTAATGGCAATTGCAGGTTCTGCAGGACTGACGGTAGGCCTGGCACTGCAGGGAAGCTTATCCAACTTTGCCGGCGGCGTATTAATACTGATGTTAAAACCGTTTAAAGTGGGGGATTATATTGTAGAAGACAGCCATGGCAACGAAGGAACGGTAACAGAGATTTCGATTTTCTACACCAAGTTAAAGAGTGTTGACAATAAGATTATCGTAATTCCAAATGGAATCTTAGCCAACAGCAGCCTTACCAATGTAACCTACAGTGAGAAACGCAGGATTGACCTGGAAGTAGGGGTGTCCTATTCGGCGGATTTAAAGAAGACGAAGGCTGTGATAGAGCAGTTGCTTCTTTCCGAAGAACGCCGGCTTAAGGACGAGGCGGTGCAGGTCTTTGTATCGGAATTGGGAGACAGCAGTGTTACCATTGGTGCAAGAGTGTGGGTGCCGACTGATTTATACTGGGATATCCGCTGGTCACTGACTGAGGAGATGAAAAATGCCCTGGATGAAAATGGAATCGAAATTCCATTCCCGCAGCTTGATGTCAACGTAAAGAATCCGGTATAAAATCGGACAAAAAAGTGAAAAAGTTTGACAAATATTGGAAAATATGCTACTGTTAGCCATGTAGTCGTGCACAATTTTGTGCAACTTTTTAGATTTATTGTGTATTAGGAGGAAAAAGAAATGCAGGGAACTGTAAAATGGTTTAACGCAAAGAAGGGTTATGGATTTATCTCAGATGCAGAAGGAAATGATGTATTCGTTCATTTCTCCGCATTAAATATGGATGGATTCAAAGAGCTTAAAGATGGAGAAGCAGTTGAATTTGAGGTAGTAGAAGGAGAAAAAGGACCTCAGGCAGCTAACGTAGTTCGCTTAGGTTAATTCGTATAGAGTTGAATATGAAATAAGCGCAGAGCAGGAAGATGGATATCCGTCTTCCTGTTTTTAGGTTTATCAGGTGTAAATGTAAAAAAAATGTGTTATACTGATAAAGACTGTGAGTCAGATTATGAGAACATGGAGGATAAAACATTTGAATTTAGCAGCGTTAACAGCATATGAATTAATCAAAGAAGAAAATCTGACAGACATCCATGCAAAGGGATATCTGCTTCGACATAAAAAGAGTGGAGCTAAAATCAGCCTTATTTCCAATGATGATGAAAATAAGGTCTTTTATATTGGATTCCGTACTCCGGTAGAGGACAGCACCGGCGTACCACATATCATTGAGCATACGGTATTGTGCGGTTCAGACAAGTTCCCGGTGAAGGACCCGTTTGTGGAACTGGTGAAGGGTTCTTTAAATACATTCTTAAATGCCATGACTTACCCGGACAAGACCGTTTATCCGGTGGCAAGCTGCAATGATAAAGATTTTGCTAATCTGATGGATGTATACTTAGATGCTGTGTTCCATCCGAATATCTATAAGAAAGAAGAAATCTTCAAACAGGAAGGCTGGCACTATGAATTAGAGGATAAAGATGCACCGGTTACCATCAATGGAGTGGTATACAATGAGATGAAGGGCGCATTTTCTTCTCCGGAGGGTGTCTTAGACCGTGTAGTATTAAATTCCCTGTTCCCGGATACCACATACAGCAATGAGTCCGGCGGTGACCCGGAAGTAATTCCGGAGCTTACTTATGAGCAGTACCTTGATTTCCACCGGAAATTCTATCATCCATGTAATTCTTATATTTACCTTTATGGAAATATGGATATGGACGAAAAACTGGAATTTCTCGATAAAGAATATTTGAGCCATTATGATAAAATCGAAGTAGATTCCGCAATTCAGCTGCAGGCTCCTTTTGAAAAGCCGGTAACCATCAGCAAGCCATATTCCATTGCATCTTCCGAAAACTTAGAGGATAATGCATATCTTTCCTATAATGTGGCAATCGGAACGAATCTTGAGAGTGAACTGACTCTGGCATTTGATGTCTTGGATTATGCACTATTAAGTGCACCGGGAGCACCGTTGAAGCAGGCACTTATTGATGCAGGAATCGGAAAAGATATCATGGGCGGATTTGATAACAGCACCTTACAGCCAATTTTTTCTGTGGTGGCAAAGAATGCCAATAAAGAAGACGAAGAGAAGTTTGTAGGAATTATCGAGGATACTTTAAAGAAAATCGTCAAAGACGGTCTCAATAGAAAATCCCTGTTAGCAGGAATCAACAGTGAAGAATTCAAATTCCGTGAAGCAGATTACGGTAATTTCCCGAAGGGATTAATTTATGGATTATCCTGTATGGACAGCTGGCTTTATGATGATGACGAACCATTCTTATATCTTAAAATATTAGACGTATTTGCAACATTAAAGGAAAAGATTGAAACAGGATATTTTGAAGAACTGATTCAGAAATATCTTTTGGATAACAGCCATAAATCCTATGTATCCATTGAACCGGAAAAAGGCTTAAATGCCAGGCTGGAAAAAGAATTAGAAGAGAAACTGGCAGCTTATAAGAAGGACTTATCAGAAGAAGAGATTGATAAGTTAGTAGCGGATACAAAGCATTTAAAACAGTATCAGGAAGAGCCGTCACCAAAGGAAGACCTGATGAAGATCCCGATGTTAAAACGGCAGGACATGAAGCGTGAAGCACAGCCGCTGGTATATGAAAAGGTAAGCTGCAATGGCATCGAAACCATTCATACTAACATTTATTCCAATGGCATTCATTATCTGAATCTGATGTTTGATATCAGTGATATTACAGAAGAAGAACTGCCATACCTTGGGGTGTTAAAAGCTGTACTTGGTTATATGGATACAGAGCATTATAATTATGCAGACTTAGCAAATGAGATTAATCTTATGACCGGCGGTATCTCTTCCCAGATTAATATTTATGCGGATACTAAGAAAAAAGACAGTTTCCATGCAAAATACGAAGTACGTTCCAAGATTCTTTATCAGAATTTAGAAGAGGGGCTTAGACTTCTTTCTGAGATTCTGATGGGCACACAGATTACAGATGAAAAACGTCTCTATGAGATTTTAGCGCGTATCAAATCGAGACTGCAGATGTCCTTAAGCTCTGCCGGACATTCCGTATCTGCCATGCGGGCAATGTCTTATTTCTCACCGGTAGCCCGATTCAATGACCTGGTTGGCGGAATTGCACTGTACCGGACGATTGCAGAATTAGAAGAACACTTTGACGAGAAGAAGCAGTTCTTAATGGATAAATTAAGAAGCCTTACAGAGAAAATATTTGTAAAGAACAGATTGTTGATTTCCCTGACGGCAGACGCAGAAGGATATCAGCTGTTAGAAGAAAAATTCCCGCAGTTCTTAACTGTTTTACCGGATGGAGAGAAAGAGGGAGAAGCAGTTACCTTCCATTGTGAGAAAAAGAATGAAGGCTTCTTAGATGCATCCAAAGTACAGTATGTATCCAGAGCCGGAAATTATTTATCGAAAGGATATTCTTATACCGGGGCACTTCGTATCTTAAAAGTAATTTTAAGCTATGATTACCTTTGGATTAATGTCCGGGTAAAGGGTGGTGCATATGGCTGCATGAGCGGATTTATGCGGAACGGAGATGCATATTTCACTTCTTACCGTGACCCGAACCTTAAGAGCACCAATGAGATTTACGAAGGTATCCCGGCATATTTAAGAGCTTTTGATGCAGATGAACGTGATATGACAAAATATATCATCGGAACAGTAAGTGATATGGATACCCCGTTGAATCCGGCTGCCAAGGGCATGCGTTCCGTAAGTGCTTATCTTACCAATATTTCTTATGAGGAATTACAGCGTGAGAGAAATGAAGTTTTAGATGCACAGCCGGAAAACATCAAAAATCTCGCAGGACTTATTGAAGCGGTACTCGCACAGGATGCCTTGTGTGTCATCGGTGCAGAGGAAAATGTAAAAGCAGAAAAAGATATGTTCTTAGAAGTAAAGAATCTTTATTAAAAGCTGTGGGTAATAGTCCCACAGCATACATAAGAAGGAGTAAGTATGACGGAAAATTTTAAATCAGGCTTTGTAACACTGATTGGACGGCCGAATGTAGGAAAGTCCACTTTGATGAATCATCTGATTGGACAGAAGATTGCAATTACATCCAATAAACCGCAGACTACCAGAAACCGTATCCAGACTATTTATACGGATGAAAACAGAGGACAGATTATTTTTGTGGATACACCTGGTATCCATAAGGCAAAGAATAAGCTGGGCGAATTTATGGTAAATGTGGCAGAACACACATTGAATGAAGTGGATGTCATTTTATGGCTGGTGGAACCGAGTGATTTTATCGGCGCAGGAGAGCAGCATATTATTGAAAAGTTAAAAACTGTAAAGACACCGGTTATTCTGGTTATCAATAAATTAGATACCTTGGATAACAAGGATAAAATGCTGGAGTACATTGACACTTATCGTAAAGTTTATGACTTTGCGGAAATCGTACCGGCATCTGCACTGCGGGGAGAAAATACGGATGTTATCATTGATTTGATTTTTAAATATCTGCCGTATGGTCCGATGTTCTATGATGAGGATACCATTACCGACCAGCCGGAGCGTCAGATTGTGGCAGAGCTGATTCGTGAAAAAGCCTTACATGCTTTAAATGAAGAAATTCCTCATGGAATTGCCGTTTCTATTGACCAGATGAAGAAACGCAAAGGCAGGAAAATGTTTGATATTGATGCCACGATTATCTGTGAACGGGATTCCCACAAGGGAATTATTATCGGCAAGCAGGGAGCCATGTTAAAGAAGATTGGTACCAATGCCAGATATGAAATTGAACACCTCTTAGATGCCAAGGTTAATTTGAAACTTTGGGTAAAAGTGAAAAAAGACTGGCGTGACAGCGATTATATGATTAAGAACTTCGGATACCGGGAAGAGGAATTCTAAATATTGACAGTATTATCTTAAGTGCTTCTGGAAAACCTAATTTCATACAAGTATGAAGAAAGGGCAGGAAGGAAGCATATGGTAAGAGCAAGCTGGAATCATTTTACTTTGACCGGAAGTGTAGATGATTATCTTAAGTTTAAGGAACAGGAAAAAGAAGAACAGGATGGATTGGGCAGCCTGAAAGAGAAAGTAAGAGGTGAACAGGACCGTGGGCACAAACGTGATGGTTACGGGTATGGTGCTTACCGCAATGCCAATCAGTGAATATGACAAACGAATTACGATACTGACCCTGGAGAGGGGAAAGATTACGGCGTTTGCCAGAGGTGCAAGAAGACCGAACAGTACACTGCTGGCAGCCTGCAATCCCTTTTCCTTCGGACAGTTTGAAGTCTATGAGGGCCGTACCTCCTACAATGTGGTGCGGGCAGAAATTAAAAATTATTTTACCGAACTCACCACAGACTTGAATGATACATACTATGGATTTTATTTTCTTGAGATGGCAGAATATTATGCCCAGGAAAACAGTGATGACCGGGAAATGCTAAAGCTTCTTTACCAGTCCTTAAAGGCACTTGGAAAGAAGAATTTTGATAACCGGCTGGTCCGTGTGATTTATGAATTGAAAATGCTGGTGCTAAACGGAGTATATCCGAATCTTTTTTCCTGCCAGAAATGTGGAAGAAAGGAACCGATGCAGTTTTTCAGTGTGCAGCGTGCCGGACTTCTTTGCGATTCCTGCAGCGAAACCGAGCATGGCAGACGGTTAGATGCATCTACCATTTATACGATGCAGTATATTATTACCACGGAATCAGCAAAGCTTTTTCATTTTGCAGTATCAGAAAAAGTGTTGTTTGAACTGATTCGGACGGTGAAGGAATTTCGGGAAAAATATGCACCCCATACATTTAAATCAGAGCAATTTTTAGAAGGGCTTTTCTGATTTATGGGAGAAGCCGGGCATTTTGCCTGAGGTAACGCTTGAAATACCAAACTGAAAATAGTATAATTGTTGAGATTATGAGATACAGGGATTTGGAGGTTCGTATGAAGAAGAAGATAAGTGCACTCCTTGTAATGCTGTTAGTCTGTGGAATATTTGGCGGCTGCGGTGCTACAAAAGATGCAGATACCACGACACTCTTTCCGGAGAAAAAGGGTGGAATCACAGAAGTTGCAGTAGGCGACTTTGACAAAGATAATTATGATGAGAATGAGTTAGAACAGTATGTAAAGGATTCCATCAAAGAATATGAAGACAGTGATGGAGCCGGGACAGTAAAATTAAAAAATCTTTCCGTAAAAGACGGAGTTGCAAAGCTTGGTATGCATTACAGTGACAGCACAGCATATTCTGCATTTGTGGGAGATACCGTATTTACCGGAACAGTAGTACAGGCAATTGCTGCCGGATATGATTTTAATACAGATTTCGTAGCGGTAACAGATGGAGCTGCCGGAGATGCAGCGGACAGCAAAGATGTCATGAAAAATGATGACTATCATGTTATCGTATTGAGCAAGGGCGTAGATGTTACGGTTGATGGAACACTGCAGTATGTTTCTTCCGGAGTAACCGTCAAGGATAAGAACACTGCAACCGTGGATGAAATTCCTGCTGGTGAGACAGCAGAAGCAAGATATATTATTTATAAATAGAATGCGAGGAAGAATTTTATGGAAAAATCAATGGAAAAAATTGTAGCTTTAGCAAAGGCAAGAGGTTTTGTATATCCGGGTTCCGAGATTTACGGTGGACTGGCAAATACATGGGATTACGGTAACCTTGGTGTAGAATTAAAGAATAATGTGAAACGTGCCTGGTGGCAGAAATTCGTACAGGAAAATCCATACAACGTTGGTGTAGACTGTGCCATTCTTATGAACCCGCAGACATGGGTAGCTTCCGGACATTTAGGCGGATTTTCAGACCCTCTTATGGATTGTAAAGAGTGTCATGAACGTTTCCGTGCAGATAAGATTATTGAAGATTATGCAGAAGAGCATGGCATTACATTAGAGACTTCTGTAGATGGCTGGAGTCAGGAAGAAATGATGAACTTCATCAAAGATAACAGTGTTCCATGTCCATCCTGCGGAAAACATAACTTTACAGATATCCGTCAGTTCAACCTGATGTTCAAGACCTTCCAGGGTGTAACTGAAGATGCAAAGAATACGGTATACTTAAGACCGGAAACAGCACAGGGTATTTTCGTTAACTTCAAAAACGTGCAGAGAACATCCCGTAAGAAAGTGCCTTTCGGCATTGCACAGATTGGAAAATCTTTCCGTAACGAGATCACTCCTGGTAACTTTACTTTCCGTACCAGAGAGTTTGAACAGATGGAGCTGGAGTTCTTCTGTGAGCCGGGTACCGACCTTGAGTGGTTCCAGTACTGGAGAACCTTCTGCCATAACTGGCTGTTAAGCCTTGGCATGAAAGATGAAGAATTACGTCTTCGTGACCATGATCCTGCAGAGCTTGCATTTTACAGTAAAGCGACTACCGACTTTGAATTCTTATTCCCGTTCGGATGGGGCGAACTGTGGGGAATTGCAGACCGTACCGACTATGACCTGACACAGCATCAGAATACATCCGGTCAGGATATGTCTTACTTTGATGATACCAAGAATGAAAAATACATTCCATACGTTATTGAGCCATCTCTTGGAGCAGACCGTGTGGTACTTGCATTCCTTTGTGCAGCATATGACGAAGAGAACATCGGAACAGAAGAGAAACCGGATATGAGAACCGTTCTTCATTTCCATCCGGCACTTGCACCGGTTAAGATTGGTGTGCTTCCACTTTCCAAGAAATTAAATGAGGGCGCAGAAAAAGTATTTACACAGCTTTCCAAGAAATACAACTGTGAATTTGATGACAGAGGAAATATCGGTAAGCGCTATCGTCGTCAGGATGAAATCGGAACTCCATTCTGTGTAACTTACGATTTTGAATCCGAGACAGACGGAGCAGTTACGGTACGTGACCGTGATACCATGGAGCAGGAGCGTATCAAAATCGAAGATTTAGATACATATTTTGCAGAAAAATTCACTTTCTAAATCAAACACTTTATTTTTTACATGACTGAATGGTCTGATTTCGAAAAAATGGTTGCGAAACTATAAAATTATGATAAAATAAATATGTGCGCTTGTGGACAAGTGGCACGCGTAATGGGTGACATTGTGGATATCAATTGTTGTTGATAACAGACGATGTTCGCATATCAATAAACCAAAGTAAATTTATTAGGAGGAATTCAAAATGGCAAACAAATGGGTTTACATGTTCAGTGAAGGAAACATGTCCATGCGTAATCTCCTTGGTGGAAAAGGTGCTAACCTTGCCGAGATGACTGATATCGGTCTTCCAGTACCACAGGGATTCACAATCACAACAGAGGCTTGTACTCAGTATTATGAGGATGGCCGCAAGATTAACGACGAAATCATGGCACAGGCTATGGAAGGCGTTAAGAAAATGGAAGAGATCAACGGAAAGAAATTCGGAGACCTCAAGAATCCATTACTTGTTTCTGTTCGTTCCGGTGCTAGAGCATCTATGCCAGGTATGATGGACACCATCTTAAACCTTGGACTGAATGACGAAGTAGTTGCAGCAATGATCGCTGGAAACCCAGATCCTAAATTCGAGCGTTTCGTATATGACTCTTACAGACGTTTTATCCAGATGTTCTCTGACGTTGTTATGGAAGTTGGTAAGAAATATTTCGAGCAGCTCATCGATAAGATGAAAGCAGACAGAGGAGTTAAGTTCGACGTTGAACTTACAGCCGCTGACTTAAAAGAATTAGCAGAGCAGTTCAAAGCTGAGTACAAGAACCAGTTAGGAACCGATTTCCCATCTGATCCTGTAGAGCAGTTAAAATTAGCTATCGAAGCTGTATTCCGTTCATGGGATAACCCACGTGCAAACGTATATCGTCGTGATAACGATATCCCATATTCATGGGGAACAGCTGTTAACGTAATGCCTATGGTATTCGGTAACTTAAATGATGAGTCTGGTACAGGTGTTGCATTTACCCGTGATCCTGCTACAGGCGAGAAGAAATTAATGGGTGAGTTCTTAATCAATGCTCAGGGTGAGGACGTAGTTGCTGGTGTTCGTACACCTATGCCAATCGCTCAGATGGAGCAGGAATTCCCAGAAGCATATGCTGAGTTCATCAAGGTTTGTGAGACTCTTGAGAATCACTACCATGACATGCAGGATATGGAGTTTACAGTAGAGAACAAGAAGTTGTACATGCTTCAGTGCCGTAATGGTAAGAGAACTGCTCCTGCAGCTCTTAAGATTGCATGTGACCTTGTTGATGAAGGACATAAGACAGAAGAAGAAGCAGTAGCTATGATTGATCCTCGTAACTTAGATACACTTCTTCATCCACAGTTTGATGCAGCAGCATTAAAAGCAGCTACACCAATCGGAAAAGGTTTAGGAGCTTCTCCTGGAGCAGCTTGTGGTAAGATCGTCTTCACAGCAGAAGATGCAGAAGCTTGGAACGCTCGCGGAGAGAAAGTTGTACTTGTTCGTCTTGAGACATCTCCAGAAGACATCACAGGTATGAAAGCTTCCCAGGGTATCTTAACTGTTCGTGGTGGTATGACATCTCACGCAGCTGTAGTTGCCCGTGGTATGGGTACATGCTGTGTATCCGGATGTGGTGATATCGCTATGGACGAAGAGAATAAGAAATTCACTCTTGCTGGAAAAGAATTCCATGAGGGAGATTTCATCTCTATCGATGGTACAACAGGTAACATCTACGATGGCGAAATCAAGACAGTTGACGCTACCATCGCTGGTGAGTTCGGCCGTGTTATGGCTTGGGCTGACAAATATAGAAAACTTAAAGTTCGTACAAATGCAGATACTCCTGCAGATGCTAAGAAAGCTCGTGAGCTTGGAGCAGAAGGTATCGGACTTTGCCGTACAGAGCATATGTTCTTCGAAGAAGACAGAATTGCAGCATTCCGTGAGATGATCTGTTCTGACACTGTAGAAGAAAGAGAAGCAGCTCTTGAGAAGATTCTTCCATATCAGCAGGGAGACTTCAAAGCTCTTTATGAAGCACTGGAAGGATGCCCGGTTACTATTCGTTTCCTGGATCCACCTCTTCATGAGTTCGTTCCTACAGAGGAAGCTGACATTAAGAAATTAGCAGATGCTCAGGGCAAAACTGTTGAGCAGATTAAGACAATCATCGATGGACTTCATGAGTTCAACCCAATGATGGGTCACAGAGGATGCCGTCTTGCTGTAACATATCCTGAAATTGCTAAGATGCAGACAAAAGCTGTTATCCGTGCAGCAATCGAAGTTCAGAAAGAGCATGCAGATTGGAATGTGAAACCTGAAATCATGATTCCATTAGTATGTGAAGTTGAAGAGCTTAAATACGTTAAGAAAGTAGTTGTTGAGACAGCAGACGCTGAGATCGCAGCTGCAGGCGTTAAATTAGAGTACGAAGTTGGTACTATGATCGAGATTCCTAGAGCTGCTCTTACAGCTGATGAAATCGCTAAAGAAGCTGACTTCTTCTGCTTCGGTACTAACGACTTAACTCAGATGACATTTGGATTCTCCCGTGACGATGCTGGTAAGTTCTTAGATGCTTACTATGACAAGAAGATCTTCGAGAACGATCCATTTGCTAAGTTAGACCAGACTGGTGTTGGTAAACTTATGGATATGGCACTGAAACTTGGTAAGCCAGTTAATCCGAACCTTCACGTTGGTATCTGTGGAGAGCACGGTGGAGATCCTTCATCTGTTGAATTCTGCCACAAGATTGGTCTTGACTATGTATCATGTTCACCATTCCGTGTACCAATCGCTAGATTAGCAGCAGCTCAGGCAGCAATCGCTAACAAATAATTATTGGACAGGAACAATATAATATACAGCATATCTCATATATCGTGGGAATGCTGTATATGCAGGATAAGCCTCACCGTATGGTGAGGCTTATCTATCTTGTGAAATGGTACTTATATTGTATAGTATTTTTGTATTGCATAGCATTTTTATATTGCATAGTGCTTTTTAGCTTGTGCAGCATGATTGTTATATGACCTTATATTTCGCTTGCTGCCAGCTTCTTATTCTTCAGGCAGGATGATAACAGAATATTCTTATTACGAATCCATTCGCTTATTTGTTGAAAAATCTTAAGTTTCTTTATCAAATTCCATTTAATTACAAAATTCAGTTAAGGCATAATATTCAAGTAATTATATTTTGAAAGTAATCATATCATTTAGTTTAATTATATTATTTAGTTTAATCATATTATATGGTCAAATCATATTGTTTGGTTTAATCATATTATATAGTCAAATCATATTGTTTAGTCTAATCATACTAATTCAGTTCTTTTAAAGTTTCTAGTATGAAAAAATCTCCATTTATATCAAAAAAATCCCTGAAAAATGAAAAAAATCATACTAAACAGTAGAATCTAGTTTTTTAGTATGAAGAAAGCTGAAAAAGTGTTGAAAAAATCATACCAGATATATGTTGCAAGAGAAAGAAGTATGATTATGGCATAAGGCAGACTATCATGCGAAGTATGTGACAATAGGAATCGTTGTTTAAATATGAAAATATAAGAGCTATAAAAACTATAAGAGCTGTAAAGAATACAAGAATTGTAAAAGCTATAAGAACTGTAAAGAATATAAGAACTTTAAATCTTATAAAAGAAAGGAATAATGCTTATGAAAAATTGGATACAAAATGAAATAAATGAATTGCAGAAGATACTCAATGATATAAAGCATTTTGAAGAGAAAGCACCAAGTGGTACGCTGAGAATTCATAATAAAAATGGAAAAACGTATTATTACAGGCAGATGAAAGATGAAGAAGGGAAGATGATACAACAATATCTTCCACTAAGAGAAATGAATTTTATTCGTATTCTGGCACAGAAGAGCTATTGCAAAAAGCTTAAGACCAAAGCAGAGAGAAATTTAAAAATACTTCAGCAGGTGGAGGCTGATTATGATATAGGATGGATGAGAGAGATTTATGAGGAGCAGGAATACCAGAGGAAGAAGTTGATCACACCATATCTAAAACCGGAAGAAGTTGTTTTGAAGGAATGGGAAGAGGAAAAATATGAGCAGAATATAGAATATCCGGAGAATTTACGATATGAGACGGAGCATGGGGAACTGGTGCGTTCCAAGTCAGAAGTGCTTATAGCTAATATGCTGCATCAGAAAAAAGACATTCTGCTATATAAGTATGAACGCCCATTAAAGTTAAAAAAGAAAGGAAAAGAGATAGAAATATATCCGGATTTTACAATTTTAAATAAGGAAACCGGGCGGATTCTTTATTGGGAACATGCTGGAATGATGGATAATATATCTTATGTAGGAAATTTTATCCGAAAGCAGAATTTATATATAGAAAATTATCTTATGCCGGGGCGGGATGTTATTTTTACTTATGAATCTTCGGAAAGTCCATTTGATATTTCATGTGTAAAGAAGATGATACATATGATGATTGATGAAACAGAATAATATGCTGTCAGATTGGATATATGATGTGAATATATTCCTTGCATCTTTGTCTCATTTGTATTATAATTAATAACACAAATGAGACAAAGAAAATTTTAGAAAGAAAATTTAGAAAGGAAGTTTAGAAAGGAAGTTTTCAGATGGTCATATCGATTGATGAGACAGCGGAAGTGCCGATTTACCAGCAGATTCGTAATCAGATTGTACTGGGAATTTCGGATGGCAGGTTAAAGCCAGGTGAGCAGCTTCCAACGGTCCGGGCTTTGGCAGGAGAGATAGGAATCAATTCTATGACAGTAAATAAGGCATATGCATTATTAAAGCAGGAAGGATATATTTATACCGACCGGCGGAATGGCGCTCATGTGCGGAATGAATTTACTGAGACAAAGGAACTGCAGGAGAAATCCAAAATAATATTACAACAGGTGATTTCCGAGGCAAAGATATGTGGCATAACGCAGGAAGAATTTTTAGCATTATGCAGGAATATGTATAAGGGGTGATGAAGATGTTTCTTAATATTATATTTTTTGCAACATTGTATCCGGTATTATTTATTGTATATGTGGTAATGGCGCTGCAAAGCGGACAGAAGAATGGAAGTATTTTTGGTGTAAATATGAAACCGGAATGGTTCGAAGAGGATGAAGTAAAGGCAATTCAGAAGCGGTTTAAAAGAGAAATGAGATGGTATGGGCTGCTGCTTGCGGTAATTCCTTTTAGCAGTCTTTTGACACCGTATTTTTCCATCCAGATGACGATCTGGCTGGTATGGATGTTTGGAGCAATTATATTACTGATGCTGCCATTGGTCTTTGCCAATAGCCGGCTGAAAGAATGGAAGCGGCAAAAGGGATACTATGAGACACAGTCAACAGAGCGATATGTGGAACTAAAGAATGCGGGAGCCATTCGGTGCATACATTTTTTCCAATTCTTTCTTCCGCTTGCCATAGGCATTATAGGCGCAGCTTTAGCACTGCCGGTTTATAAAATGGTTGGAATATCCTGTCTGATTGGAGCTGCCTGTGGATTCATTTATTTTCTGGTCGCAGTTATTATGGACAGACAGCCGATACAGGTCATCAGTTCAGATAGTGACATTAATATCAATTATAGCAGGGCAAAGAAAAATATCTGGAAAAATTTCTGGCTTTGCTGTATCTGGATGAATACCATATTGATATTATTTCTTCTGGCAATTTCATTCGTAGATAAGAAGGTAGAAAGCATAATGCTTATTGCCATGATAGTGTATGTAGTTCTCCTGCTGGTGATATGCATTCCGGTATTTATCAGACTGGGAAAAGTGGAAAAGGCTTATGCAGGCAAACATGATTTAAGCAACGGAACAGAAGATGATAGAAACTGGATAGGCGGTGTTCTTTATTATAATCCTAATGATCCGCATACGATGGTAGATAAAAAAGTCGGCATTGGAACAACTGTAAATATGGCGTCAAAAGCTGGAAAAGCAACAATGCTATTTACAGCACTGGTATTTCTTACTATTCCAATTTTATGTGCCTGGGTGATTGCAGAAGAGTTTACACCGATTCATCTGGAAATAGAAAATGGCAATCTTTGTGCAGAGCATATCCGCACCGATTATGAGCTTCCGCTGGATACCATAGAAGAGGTGGAAATGGTGACAGAACTTCCGCGCAGGTCTAAGATAAATGGAACAGGAATGGATAATCTTGAGAAAGGAACATTTAAGATTTATGAGCAGGGAGAATGTCAGGAGTTTTTAAATCCGCAGAATAAGAAATTTCTGCATTTTTCGGCAAATGGAAAACAATATTATATGAGCGGAGTGGATGATGCACAGACAGAAGAAATTTATAAGGAAATTCTGAGCAGATAGAAAGAGATTGAAAATAGAAAATTGAAAAAATAGGAAAGATTGAAAACGGCCGGCAGGAAAAACACATAAGAAAGGAATGTGTTTTTCCTGCCGGCGGTCTGTATTCAAAAGTGAAATTAGTTTTTCTTTCGTATATGAATTTCCGGAATCGCAACATTATCAAAGCTGACACTGGAAGTCTGTTCATCGGAAGATTCAGATGGAAAGGCAGCAGTGGTATTTTCTGCTGTATCCGGAGTGGAAGATGTCTTGTGCACCTCTGGAATGGCAACATTATCATAAGTCAGATCATAATTTTTCTTTTCACGTTCTTTTCTTGCATTCTTGATTTTATTTTTAAAATGAAACATAAGGTGCTCCTTTATTTACAAAATATTAATAAAAAATGTAATTACAAGGCTGTTGATGAAATCGGCAAACAGACTTCCCACCAGTGGAATCAGAAGGTATGCTTTGACGGATGGAACATAGCGGTCGCAGAGAGCCTGCATATTTGCCATGGCATTTGGTGTGGCACCCATACCGAATCCGCAGGTACCTGCAACAAGGACTGCTGCATCATAATCCCGCCCCATAATATTGAACTCAATAAAGTAAGTAAATACAGCAATCAGAATGACCTGTGAGCTTAATAAAATGATAAGCGGAAGTGCCAGAGAAGCCAGTTCCCATAATTTTAAAGTAATCATAGCCATACCAAGAAATAATGACAGGGAAATACCACCCAGGTCATTAATTTCTCCCATGTGGATCGTGGCATTGCCATGGGAGTATTCCACAATATTACGAATCAGTGCGGCTGCTAACATGGCACCAATATAAATTGGAAAAGTCAGTCCTGTTTTTGTTAGAAAATAGGAGAAAATAGTACCAAGTCCAATGGCAAGGATAAGCTGGAAAACAGCGGAAGCATACATGTTGGTATGGCGTTCGTGTTTTTTCTCATCTTCCACTAAGAGGCTGTCATCTTCGGAAGCAACAGTAGAGAGAAGATTTTTCTTTTCTACCAGGCGTTTTCCTAAAGGACCGCCAATCAGGCTTCCTGTAATCAGACCGAAGGTAGCAGCAGCGGTACAGATGGTAGTGGCACCATGGATATTGAAATCCTCCAGTACCGGTCCAAAAGCACCTGCTGTACCATGTCCGCCCACCATTGGAATGGAACCGGTACACATACCGATTAATGGATTTAATCCTAATAGTTTGGATAATCCAACGGCAAGAAAGTTCTGGGTAATAATAAGGGTAATGACCAGTCCTAAAAATACTGCCATGGATTTCCCACCACTTTTTAAGACTTTTAAGTTAGCCTGAAATCCTACGGAAGTAAAGAAGAATACCATACATACTTCCCGCAGGGTATCATCAAAGGAAAATTCTGCAACTCCGGTGCTGTAACAGATACAGGTGAAAATCGCAAAGAGCAGACCGCCGATAACGGGTGCCGGAATACAGAATTTTTCCAGAAAATGTATTCTTTTTCGTAAAAAACTTCCCAGCATGAGTACCAGCACAGCAACAGCTAAGGTCTGGTACATATCTAAATGTATATTCATAGTGTTCCTTTCTAGTTTGGTGTATTGCTTTCGGAAGAAAGCGTAATGCCCTGCTTCTCATAATAGGCAACAGCACCCGGATGGAATGGAATCGGTATGCCATCAGTAGCATAAGTTTCATCTAATTGCAGGCTTAAAGAAGTTGCATACTGTAAATCCTTCGCATGGGAAAAAAGCCATTTCGTTAAGTGTTCTACTGTATCGGTAGAGAGCCTGTCGGAAGCAAGGAGAACCGCTTTGACACCAAGGGTATGGATATCTTCCGTCTGTCCGGTGTAAGTATTGGCAGGAATGGTATATTCACTATAGGATGGATAAGCAGACAGCAATTTATTCCTGCATTTCTCATCAATATCCAAAAGACGGATATCACATTCTTTGGCTAATTCTTCGATTACAGTTGTCTGGATACCGGCAGTACAGAAAAATGCATCGATTTTTCCATTGATAAGCTGGTCAGCAGCATCGGTATAATCGAGGTTTACTGTTTTCACCAGTTCAGTGGTAAGTCCACTCATGGTCAGAATCTGGTTAGCGTTCTGTTCAGTACCGGAATCCTCCGCACCGATGCTGACGGTTTTGCCCTGTAAATCATCCAGCGTCTGAATATTGGAGTCTGCACGGATGACAATCTGACAGGCTTCCGTATATAGCCCGGCAATAGCGGAATATCCCTGACAAGGATCTCCCTCAAAAATTCCACTGCCTTCATAGGCGGAGGCAATCAGGTCAGACTGGGCTAAACCAAGTTCGATATATCCACCGGAGAGCAGCCTTAGATTGGCAGCAGAGCCTGCGGTTGTCTTAACTTCAAACTGATAGGTATCATCCTCCGAGGAGGCAAGTCCGGTAAAGGTATTGGCAAAGGTATAGTAGATTCCACCTATGTCAGCGGCACCAAAGCGGATGGTTTTCTGATAACCACTGCATCCACTCACAAAAAGCAGTGCAAGACATAGAAGAAGACGGAATGGTTTCTTCATATATAAAATCCTTTCTTTTTAAAATTTAATCCCAAAGAAATATTTTACAATAATTTTTTCAGAAAAGGAAGAGCGAAAATAGTGGCAAAGTGGTGAGAAAAAATATCGTTAATTCTATATTTTTTTAGAAAAAAAGAGATTATAATGTGATGGAAGGAAATGAAGGAGGAAGGATTTATGCAGAAAATAACAGTAAAAGTAGATGGTATGCAGTGTGGAATGTGTGAGGCACATGTAAATGATGCAGTGCGGGCAGCGTTTCCGGTAAAGAAAGTAACTTCATCCCACAGTAAAAAAGAGACCGTAATTATTACCGATACTGATATTCCGGAGGAAAAAATCAAGGAAGTGATTAAAAACAGTGGATATGATGCGTTAGAAGTAACAAAAGAACCATATGAGAAGAAGGGATTATTTTCAGCATTCCGCAAATAAACAGAATATCTTAAGAAAAATAATATATATATTATCGGCATAGTATGTTAAAATGAGAAATCGGAAATAATAGGAAAAGAGGACAACAAAATGTTATTGGATTTTGTAGAAATGCTGAAGGTTATTTTTCTTGGAATTGTAGAAGGAATTACAGAATGGCTTCCAATCAGCAGCACAGGACATATGCTTTTAGTGGATGAATTTATCAGGCTTGATATGACAGATTCATTCAAAGAGATGTTTTTCGTGGTGATACAGTTGGGAGCTATTCTTGCGGTAGTGCTTTTGTTCTGGAAGAAAATGTTCCCGTTTCAGTTTAAAGACAAGACACAGCCGGTCGTCCGGAAAGATATTTTTTCTTTATGGTTTAAGGTTGTAGCTGCCTGCATACCGGGAGCTGTGGTAACGCTTTTGTTTGATGATTATGTGGATGCACATTTTCATACACCGCTTGTGATTGCTGCTGCATTGATTTTCTATGGTTTTGCGTTTATTCTGATTGAAAACTGGAATAAAAAGCGGAAAGTAAGGGTGGAAAGCATAAATGATATTACTTATCAGACAGCATTTCTTATCGGATTGTTTCAGGTACTTGCAATTATTCCGGGAACCTCCCGTTCCGGTGCAACCATTATCGGAGCACTTTTAATCGGAGTATCCCGTGTGGCTGCAGCAGAGTTTACATTTTTCCTGGCTGTGCCGGTTATGTTTGGCTGGAGCCTGATCAAACTTATTAAGTTCGGCTTTGCGTTTTCTGCTCAGGAACTTTGTGCCTTAGGCTTAGGCTGCGTGGTAGCATTTGCGGTATCTGTAGTAGTCATCCGTTTCCTGATGGGCTATATCAAAAAACACGATTTTAAAGTATTTGGCTGGTACCGGATTATTCTTGGAGCCATTGTTTTAGGCTATTTTGCACTATAGGAACCGCTTAAGAAAATGAGAGATTCTTCCGATATAAAGAATGGAACAGATTATTTTAAGCAAAAGGATTTGCTTATAGATATTTTCAAGGAGGAATTTTTATGAACACAAACGCAGTAAATCAGGTGGCAGAAAACGTTTCTGGTTATACGGAATCGGAAAAGAGCAGCAAAGTCTCCGGAAAAACCATTGGAGAGCCAAAGCTTTCGGATAAGGCGAAAGAGTATTATGAGAAGCTGAAAAAGAAATTTAGCACGATGGATTTCATTCTGGTATCCAAGGATATGAAAGAGACAGCAAAAGCCAATGCAGGACAGTATGCCAATGCCAACAAAATGGTGGTTCTAATTGATGAAGAGAAGATTGAGCGGATGGCAGAAGATGAGTCTTACCGGAAACAGTACGAGGGAATCATAGCCAATGCATCCAGTCAGCTTGCAACCATGCAGAGTCGGTTTGCTAATGGACAGAGTGGTGTGAAGGCATATGGCATTCAGGTAAATGATGGCGGCAATGCATCATTTTTTGCAGTTGTAGATAAGTCTTTATCTCTTCAGAAGAAACGTATCGAAAAGAAACAGGAAGAAAACCGTGCAGAACGTAAGAAAGCTCAGAAGGAAGCTTATGAGAAACGAATGAATAAGGAGGATGAAGATACATCTTCCGTTAAGAAATCGGACAGGACTGACAGCACGGATAAAACTGGTAAGAGTGAAGAGCTTGTAACGGTTACTGCTGGTTCGTTGGAAGAACTGGAAAAGAAAATCCAGGATATGTTATATGACAGCATGAGCGATTATGTATTTACACCACAGGAAAAACAGGTTGGCTGGAATGTAGATTTTCGTGGATAATTAATAAAAGGCAGGATACAATATGGAAAAGAACCCCTATATATTGCACTCCGGGCAGCCCTGACTTTCTTAATCCACTGGGAAATCAAAGTGGAGAAAAAGGACTGCCTGGAGTAGAGGTACGATTCGTATGCTGACGTTCCGGAAGGGAATGGATAAACTGGCGTGGTGTCATGCCATAGCGTTTTTTAAATTCCCGGTAGAAGTAGGAAAGGCTGCTGAAACCGGCAGTCATGGCGGCATCTGTAATGGAAAGCTCCTGCTGTTCTAAGAGGTCGGCAGCCTTTTGCAGGCGAAGGCTCTTGATATAATCTAAGCATGACATTCCGACATATTTCTTAAAAAAGCGCATGAAATGGTATTCGCTGAAATAGCAGGAGGATGCCAGGCTTTCAATAGAAATATTTTCGGTATAATGTAATCCGATATATTCTAAGACACCCTTAATCTTCTGGGTATGTTCGCTTTGAAGCTGTGGCTGCTCAGAACTTTTGCTGCAGTACGGAAGTAGAAGGGTAAGAAGCTTTAACAGCAGGGATTTTAACATTAGTTCATATCCCGGCTGGGCAGCGGAATAACAGCTGCTGATTTCATAGAACAATGCGAGGGCATCCGGGTAGACCGGGTGCTCTTTTACTATATGAAAAGGGGGAATCAGCTGCTGCTTGGCAAGGGGCATCAGATATCGCATGGCACAGATATCTGCAGAGGATGCACCAAGGAAATCAAGGTGAAAGACATATGTTTCCGAATGCATATGCCCGGCAGGTAATATGGCAATGGAATGCAGAGCCAGAGGAGGAATGAAAACGAAATCTCCAGGCATAGCCTGAAAGCTTTCAAGGTCAACCTGATACGTACAGACACCGCTGGTAATCAGGGTAAATTCAGCCTCTTCATGCCAGTGTGGCGTAACAATGGGATACCGTTCCTGCAACGTAGTAAGATATTTCTTTAATGGAAAAATTCGTTCGCCATGAACGGCCTTTTCTTTTTGCTCCAGAGGGAGTTGTTTTTTATCTTTCATGGGAATCTCCTTTTAATGTTGCTTATTTAAACAGCATTTATCCTGATTTATGATAAGGATTGTTAGGCGCACTTAGAATTTCATACAGCAATAGCCAACGCTGGCACAGGGACGTGCCGGCGAGGCGCATATGAACATGGATGTGAATTTGCGCCGGTTGGCAGATAAAATAATATTAATACTGAAATTCTTAGTGCGCCTTACTATCTTTATGCAGCATCCACACTCGACGGACGGTGCAGATATCCTCGTCAAAGCAAGCGGAAAGACAGTTTATAATCAAGAAAAAATGTATCTAAGAAATGCTGCTATTTTGTATCCTATAACCTACCTTCCACCGTCTGCATCTGAAATCCATAATCTTATCGTTTATTTTGTTTTATATAAAAGAGCAGGATTGTGCAATAAAAACGCAAATATCACGGAAGAAACTTCCTAAAACTTCGTATATAATAACAGTATCATACAAAGAACGAAGTGTAAATACAGGAATAATGGAAATATGGAGGATGGGAACATGAAGAAAAAATGGTGGCATGACAAGGTGGCATATCAGATTTATCCAAAGAGCTTTCAGGACAGCAACGGAGATGGAATCGGTGATTTGAGAGGAATCATATCCAGACTGGATTATTTAAAGGAACTGGGTATCGATATCGTATGGCTTTCGCCGATTTATAAATCCCCATTTGTAGACCAGGG
This sequence comes from Roseburia sp. AF20-18LB, assembly GCF_003461185.1. NCBI lineage: Bacteria > Bacillati > Bacillota > Clostridia > Lachnospirales > Lachnospiraceae > Roseburia > Roseburia sp. AF20-18LB. The sequence goes on along the minus strand of NZ_QTWP01000001.1, from coordinate 333,134 downwards.
ATATGATATTTCAGATTATTATAATATTGCTGAAGAATTCGGAACCATGGAAGAGTTTGATGAGCTGCTTGCAGAAGCAAAGAAACGTGATATGTATATCGTAATGGATCTTGTGGTAAATCATTGCTCCGACCAGCATGAGTGGTTCCAGAAAGCACTGGCAGACCCGGATGGAGAGTATGCAGATTATTTCTATTTTGTGAAAGGAAAAGATGGCAGGGCTCCAAGTAATTACCGTTCCTATTTTGGCGGAAGCACCTGGGAGAAGGTGCCAAACAGTGATAAATACTATCTTCATATGTTCGCCAAAGAGCAGCCGGATTTAAACTGGGAGAATCCGGTAGTACGTCAGAAAATCTATGAAATGGTAAACTGGTGGTTAGACAAAGGCGTGGCAGGATTCCGTATTGATGCAATTATCAATATTAAGAAAGATATTAATTTCCCGTCCTTTGAGCCGGATGGACCGGACGGACTTGTAACCTGCATCAGGATGGTAGAAGAGGTAAATGGAGTAGGAGATTTTCTCGAAGAATTAAAACATGAGACTTTTGAAAAGTATGATGCCTTTACGGTAGGAGAAGTCTTTAATATGAAGGAAGATGAACTCTTGGAATTTATCGGAGAGGATGGACATTTCTCTACGATGTTTGATTTCAGCGCTCATGTGCTTACTTTTGGTGAGCATGGCTGGTACGACCAGAAACCATTACGTTTTGAGGAATGGCGGAAAGTAATTTTCGATTCCCAGCAGGAATTACAGGGAAAATGCTTTAAGGCAAACATTATTGAAAATCATGATGAACCAAGAGGAGCAACTCATTATCTGCCGGAGCATGCCAGAAATGATGCAGGAAAGAAGATGCTTGGAACTGTATCCGTTCTTTTGCGTGGAATTCCATTTATCTATCAGGGACAGGAAATCGGGATGACCAACTGCAAACGAAATGATATTTCAGAATATGATGACATCAGCACCATCGACCAGTATCAGGAGGCGTTGCGTGCAGGACTCAGTGAAGAAGAAGCCTTGAAATGCTGCTATGAGAACAGCCGTGATAATGCCAGAACACCAATGCAGTGGTCCGATGGAAAAAATGGCGGATTTACCGATGGAACTCCATGGCTTGCCATGAATCCGAATTACATGGAAATCAACGTAGCAGCCCAGGAACATAAGGCAGATTCTGTATTGGCTTATTATAGGAAATTAATTGCACTGCGTAAGGCAAAAGAATACAAAGATACTTTCACTTATGGTATTTTTAAACCAAAATATGAAAATGCAGATGACATATTTGCTTTTGAACGGGTAAATGAAGAAAGCGGTCAGAAGCTTTTGATTCTTGCAAACTTTGGAACAGAAGAGCATACCATCACATTAGAGCAAAGAATTGCCAAGGTATTGTTAACCAATGAAGGCCGCCAGGAAGCAATCAATGCTGAGGCAGCCTTAAATGGAACAATTACATTAGACAGCTGTGAAACCGTTGTCTTAGAATTAGAAAAGTAAGATTTGTGGAAGCAATTTAATCTGGAAATTTATTCCATAATCTTGCCATCAACAGAGATGGTAACAACCTGCCATGGAATCATTTTCCCGCTTTGCTTTAAGGCATTCTGGACAGCCATTACAATGCCGCCGCAGCACGGAACCTCCATGCGCACAATACTGATATCTCTGATATTGTTATTGCGGATAATTTCAGTAAGCTTTTCACTGTAATCCACATCATCCAGTTTGGGACATCCAATCAGGGTGATGTGGTTTTTTATGAATTTTTCATGGAAATTGCCATAGGCAAAAGCTGTACAGTCTGCAGCAATCAGCAGTCTTGCATTGTCAAAATACGGAGCATTTGTAGGTGCTAATTTAATCTGAACCGGCCACTGGGTAAGCTGGCTTTCCGGTGCGTTTCCTGCTGTGACTGCGTTGGATGCAGTATCGGATGCGGTATTAGGGCCTGCAGAAGTATTTTCCGTGTTTTTACGCTGCATGGAGCGCATCCGGCTGCCCGGACATCCGCTGAAAACCGGAGCTGCGTGATTGGCTGAAACTGCAGGTTTTACCGAAGCCGCTTCACGGTTCTTTAAGTGCTCTTTTACAGCGGCTTCGTCATAAGCTGCGGCTTCCCTCTGTACAAAGGTAATAGCACAGGTAGGACATGCCGGAAGACAGTCACCTAACCCATCGCAGTAATCCTCTCTTAAAAGCTGGGCTTTTCCATCGACCATGCCGATGGCACCTTCGTGGCAGGCGGATGCACATAAACCGCATCCATTACATTTTTCTTTATCAATATGAATTATTTTACGAATCATTTTAGATTCCTCCTCGTTGATTTTGTATAGTCAGTATACTATAATAGCAATAAATAATCGGTTGGAAAAACAACGGAGGTTATAAAATGAAAAAATTTCCTGTAGAAATGAAAAATTCACCTTTTTTTGAAGGAATTGAGGAAACAGAAGAGGAGAAAGTCTTAAAGGGATTAGATGCCCATGAGATGACTTATGATAAAGAAAATTATATTCTGCACTGCGGAGAGCAGGTAAAAGAAATGGGGCTGCTGGTTTCTGGCGGACTTTTGATTGTGCAGGAGGATTTCTGGGGAAACCGGAATCTGGTTGCAAAAATAGAACCGGGGGATGTTTTTGCAGAGACTTTTGCCTGTATGCAGAGGCGGAATATTAATGTAAGTGTGATTGCAGAAGAGGCAGCAAATGTGCTGTGGCTGAACGTTCGGAATATATTGGATGCAGATGGAGAAACGGAAGGCTGGAAGCTGGTTCTGCTTCGGAATTTATTAGAGAATATGGCAGAAAAGAATCTTCGCTTTAATGAAAAATTAACCCATATGGGAAAACGCAATACCAGGGAAAAGTTATTGTCCTATCTGTCAGCAGAGGCACAGAAGCATGGAACATCAGAGTTTGATATTCCATTTTCCAGACAGCAGTTAGCAGATTATCTTTCTGTGGAACGGAGTGCGATGTCAACGGAGCTTGGAAAATTAAGAGATGAGGGACGGCTTTCTTTCCGGAAGAATCATTTTTGCTTGAACAGAGATGCATATTTGTAATAGAAGAAAATGCACTCTTGAGAAATTGTACTGAATTCAAAACTTGATTTTTATTTAAAAGAGGGTACAATAATATGCAGTTAAAATAATACATAGAAAAAGAGGAGAGAAAGATATGTTTGGTTTTGGTCAACTGATTGATATTTTAAAGAAAAGCCCAAAGAAAATTGTGTTTACAGAGGGAAATGACCCAAGAATTTTAGAGGCAGCATCCCGCCTGCTGGCAAGTAATTTCTTAAGCCCGATTCTGGTTGGAAATGAGGCTGAGATTCAGAAAGCAGCAGAGGAGAGCGGATTTAATATTCGTGGAGCCAAAATTATCGATCCATTACATTTTGAAAAATTTGATGAAATGGTTACCATGTTCTGTGATTTAAGAAAGAGCAAAGGCGTAACACCGGAGCAGGCAAAAGGAATTCTTTCACAGGCTAATTATTTCGGAACCATGTTAGTAAAAATGGGATATGCTGATGCACTGTTAGGTGGAGCAACCTATTCTACAGCAGATACTGTTCGTCCAGCATTACAGTTAATTAAGACAAAACCGGGTAACAGCATTGTATCATCCTGCTTTATTCTGGTACGTCCTTCTGCAACCGGCGAGAATGAAGTACTGGCAATGGCTGATTGTGCAATCAACATTCATCCGACAGAAGATGAACTGGTTGAAATTGCCGGAGAAGCAGCAGAGTGTGCAAAGATATTCGGTGTAGATCCAAAGGTGGCATTCTTAAGCTATTCTACATTAGGCTCCGGAAAGGGCGAGGATGTAGATAAGATGCGTAATGCTGCAAACAAGACAAGAGAAAAATATCCGGAGCTTCCAATCGAGGGAGAGCTTCAGTTTGATGCAGCGGTATCTCCAAGAGTTGCACGTACCAAATGTCCGGAATCCAAAGTGGCAGGACATGCAAATACCTTTATTTTCCCAGATATCAATGCCGGAAATATCGGATATAAGATTGCACAGCGTCTTGGTAACTTCGATGCATATGGTCCGATTCTTCTTGGATTGAATGCACCAATCAATGACTTATCCCGCGGATGTAATGCGTCAGAAGTATATTCTATGGCAATTATTACAGCTGCATTAGCTTAAACTGTTAGAATGAAAAGGTGACGGTATGCATAACGAATTAACACAAAGTGATATCAAGAAGATGGAAGAAGAAATTGAATATCGGAAATTAGTGGTACGAAAGAATGCAATCCGTGCTGTACAGGAAGCAAGAGAACAGGGTGACTTAAGTGAAAACTTCGAGTATTATGCCGCCAAGAAAGATAAGAATAAAAACGAAAGCAGAATTCGTTATTTAGAGCGCATGATTCGTACTGCAGTCGTTGTATCAGATGATTCTAAGGAAGACGAGGCAGGTATCAATAATACGGTGACGGTTTATATTGAAGAAGATGATATGGAAGAATCCTTCAAATTGGTGACTACCATGCGTGGAAATTCGCTGAAAGGATTAATCAGTATTGAATCTCCTATGGGGAAAGCAGTGCTTGGTCATAAGGTAGGAGACCGTGTCAGTGTGAAGGTAAATAACGATTACAGTTATGATGTTATAATCCGTAAAATTGAAAATACCGGAGAAGAGAACGAGAAAATCCGAAGCTTCTAAAAGATAATAAGAATAAGAACCGGAAAACGGTTTAAAAAGGCGAGAAGAGGTCTGTAAAAGGTGATGCTTTTGCAGGCTTCTTTTTTTACGTTACAGGAAATTGCTTTCCTGTAACGTAAAAAACGCTCCGCGAGGATGTACCAAGGTGTATCCTGTTTTGTATATTTTGCACAAATTGTGAAATGGATTTTTGTGAATGAAAATGACGGAATATGATTGACTGTGACGGCTTTTGAACGTATAATAAAACCATAGAAAGCAGAAAATAGGAATGGGAGGGATGATATGCTGACAGAGGAAAGATATGGAAAAATCCTTTCCCTGCTGGAAGAACAGGGTAGTGTTAAAGTGACTGAGCTGATGCAGCTTTTCGATGCTTCCGAATCAACGGTACGAAGAGATTTGAATACTTTAGACGAAAATGGAAAGCTTTTGAAGGTTCATGGCGGTGCAATTTTAAGAGGAACAGTTTTTCATACACAGGATGATGATGTGTTACTTCGAAGAAACATGCATCGTGATGAGAAGGCAGTCATAGCGAAGTATGCAGCATCCTTAATTACAGCAGATGATTTTATTTATCTGGATGCAGGAACTACAACAGACTGCATGATTGATTTTATGGATGTGAAGCCATCCTGTGTGGTAACCAACGCAGTAGCCCATGCAAAACGGCTCTCTGAACTGGGATGTGAGGTTTATATCATCGGCGGAGAGTTCAAGGCATCCACAGAAGCTGTGGTAGGTGCTGAGGCAGTGGAGTCCTTGGATAAATATAACTTTACAAAAGGCTTCTTCGGAACCAATGGAATTAATGTAGAAAAAGGATATACCACACCGGATGTGAAAGAGGCTATGGTAAAGAAGAAAGCAATGGCAAATTGCAGACAGTGTTATATCCTGGGAGATAAGAGTAAATTTGCACAGATATCCAGTGTGACATTTGCACCATTTGCTTCAGCAGATGTGATTACAACAGGTCTTACCTTAGAATCTTATCGGAAGTATAAAAATATAAAGGAGGTGGAAGAATGATTTATACCGTAACGTTTAATCCGTCACTGGATTATGTTGTGGATGTAAAAACCTTCAAAACCGGTCAGGTAAATCGGACGGAACAGGAGAAAATGTTTCCGGGAGGAAAGGGAATCAACGTATCCATCGTATTGAATCATCTGGGATTAAAGAGTACCGCATGGGGCTTCTTAGCAGGCTTTACCGGAGAAGAAATCAGCAAACGCCTGGATGAAGAGGGTGTAAATACCGATTTCATTCAGGTAGAGAAAGGAATATCCAGAATTAATGTGAAGCTTCGTTCCACAGAAGAGACAGAAATCAATGGCCAGGGGCCGATGATCCGCAGCACAGATATCGAGAAGCTTTATGCCAAATTAGATACCTTAAAAACCGGAGATGTGCTGGTACTGGCAGGAAGCATACCGGATGTTATGCCTCAGTCCATATATATGGATATCATGAAATACCTGGAAGGAAAGGATGTCATGATTGCTGTAGATGCAACCAGAGAACTTCTGGCAAATGTACTTCCGCTTCATCCATTCCTGATTAAACCGAATAATCATGAATTAGGACAGTTATTTGGTGTGACAATCAGCAGCAAAGAGGATGTAAAGAAATACGCAGCGAAGCTGCAGGAGCAGGGTGCAAGAAATGTACTTGTTTCCATGGCAGGTGACGGGGCTGTGCTTTTGACAGAAGAGGGAAAAGCTTTTGAGAGCGAAGCTCCGAAGGGTAAAGTAAAGAATTCCGTAGGAGCAGGAGACTCCATGGTGGCAGGTTTCCTAGCAGGATATTTAAAGAATAAGGATTATGCGCAGGCGTTTAAGATGGGAGTCTGTACCGGAAGCGCCAGTGCATTTTCAGAAGAACTTGCAACGAAAGAAGAAGTAGAACAATTATTAAAGAATCATGCATTTTCATTTTAAGAAAAAGGAGGAAGATATATGAGAATCAGAGATTTGATGGCACCGGAAAGCATTCAGTTGAATGGCTCAGCAACCGGAAAGGAAGATGTATTAAACCAGATGGTTTCCCTGATGGTAAAGAGTGGAAAAATAGCAGATGAAGAGACTTACCGGAAAGGAGTCTTTGCAAGAGAGGAAGAGAGTACCACAGGAATTGGAGAGGGCATTGCAATTCCTCATTGCAAATCAGCAGCCGTAAAGAAACCGGGATTGAGTGCAATGGTATTAAAGGATGGGGTAGATTTTGATGCCTTAGATGGAGAGAAGGTTCATTTAATCTTCTTAATTGCAGCACCGGATACAGAAGATAATGTACATCTTGACGTATTAAGCCGTCTGTCTGTTCTTCTGATGGACGAGAATTTCACCAACGGATTAAAACAGGCTGCTTCGGTTGAAGAATTCTTAAAAGTCATTGATGAAGCAGAGTCTGAGAAGGAAGAAAAGGAAGAACAGAAGGAAACAGAAATAAAGGAACCGGAAGTAAATCAGAAAAAGATTCTTGCAGTAACCGGATGTCCGACTGGAATTGCCCATACATACATGGCAGCAGAAAGTCTGGAAAAGAAGGCAGCAGAATTAGGTTGCTTTATTAAGGTGGAAACAAGAGGCTCCGGCGGAGCAAAAAATGTGCTTACTGCAAAAGAAATTGAAGAGGCAGACTGTATTATTGTAGCAGCCGATACCAAAGTCCCGATGGATCGTTTTGCCGGAAAACCGGTTATCATCTGTCAGGTTTCCGATGGAATCAGTAAAGCAGATAAATTAATACAGCGCGCTATGGCAAAGGATGCACCAATTTATAAAGGCAGCGGGGAAGCATCAGAAAATGAAAGCATGGGCGGAGAAAGCTTTGGACACAAAGTTTACAAGCATCTGATGAACGGTGTTTCCCATATGCTTCCATTTGTTGTCGGTGGTGGTATTATGATTGCCATTGCATTCTTAATCGACAGCTTTGGTGTAGACCTTGCATCACTTCCTACGGATGAGCGTGCTAATTTTGGTACAATTCTTCCGGCAGCAGCATTCTTTAAGTCCATTGGAGGACTGGCATTTGGCTTTATGCTTCCTGTACTGGCTGGCTATATTGCCATGAGTATTGCAGACCGTCCTGGACTGGTAGTAGGTTTCGTTGGAGGAGCAATTGCAGCAAATGGAAAATCAGGTTTCCTTGGAGCCTTAGTAGCCGGATTTGCTGCAGGTCTTATCATCCAGTTATTAAAGAAAATCTTTGACAAACTGCCAAAAGGTCTGGATGGATTGAAACCGGTTCTACTGTATCCGCTGCTTGGTGTATTGTTAATAGGTGCATTGATGACCTTTATCATCGAACCGCCGGTTGGAGCATTAAATACTGCAATTAATACCGGACTGGCACATATGAATGGCGTAAGCTCTGTATTACTGGGAGCATTGGTAGCAGGAATGATGGCTGTGGATATGGGCGGCCCTGTAAATAAAGCAGCATATGTATTTGGAACTGCATCCATTGCCGCTGGAAACTATAATATTATGGCAGCCGTTATGATTGGCGGTATGGTACCACCAATTGCCATTGCACTTGGAACCTTATTTTTCAAAAATAAATTTACAGCAGAAGAAAGAAAAGCCGGACCGACAAACTTTATTATGGGATTATCCTTTATTACAGAAGGTGCAATACCGTTTGCAGCAGCGGATCCGCTGCGCGTGATTCCAGCCTGTGTGGTAGGTTCTGCAATTGCAGGAGCAATGTCTATGGCATTTAACTGTACACTGATGGCACCACATGGTGGAATCTTCGTATTCTTAGTAATGGGTAATGCAATCTGGTATCTTTTATCATTGATTGTAGGTTCAGCAGTATCTTGTCTGCTTTTGGGATTGTTAAAAAAGAAGATTGTATGATATAATAAGTGATGTACTCACGAATAGTGAGCATAAGCGAGTCAACATACTTGCAAATTAAAACTATGGTATAAAAAACGGGAAAAAATATAACTTTTTAGGAGGAAGAACATGAAGGAATTTACTTACACAATCACAGATGAGCAGGGAATCCATGCAAGACCGGCAGGATTACTGGTAAAGGAAGCTGCAGGATTTGCAAGTGCAATTACCATTGAAAAGGATGGTAAGAAAGTAGATGCAAAGAGAATCCTTGGCGTTATGGGGCTGGGTGCTAAGAAAGGTGCAGAAATCACACTTCGTGCTGAAGGTGAAGATGAAGATGCAGCAATTGAAAAATTAAGTGCATTCTTACAGGAGAATCTGTAAAGCCAGGAAGAATATTTAAGCTGAAGTGCATTTCGGAAAAGGTGTTCACAGCGATGAAAAGGGACCTGTCACTTATGATAAGTGGCAGGTCCTTTTATGATGATTTGTATTATTTTAAAATTCCTTAGTTATTTGAGATAAATGTTAATTCATCAGAGGAATAGAATGTCTCATAAGAATCATAATCACGTACTTCAAATTTAATAGAAGCATTGGTTACATCATCAATAGATGTAATATCATCATTTGCTTCAATTGACATAAAGGTACCGGTTCCAGGAAGAAGATATCCATATCCGTAATCATCCTGCATAAAGTCATTGATTGAGAAATCATCGGATTCAGCAACACAGGTTTTATCTGTAGTGTTCTCAATATAGAATACAAATACAAGTGTATCATCCCAACCGGTTGTTGTGCCGACATAATATGCATTGATGCCATTAGAGGAATCTAATGCAACTGCACCCGGAACAGAGGAAATAGAGAATGGGGTATAGGAATCGGAAAGATTGATATCCTGTACAACACCATCATCAATCAAAGTATCATAAGTATCAGAATCATAGAAGCTTACCTGAAGTTTAATATTATCGATGCTGTCAAAACCGGTTAAAGTGAAATCATCAGAAGAAATGCTAAGTTCTTCGTTGCTTTTTTTGCCGGCAGCAACGTCACCTGAAATATAACCATACATGGTTACACCATTGATTGCACAATAATCAACATTGATTCCAAGGTCGTTAGAAGTATTGTTTTCAACAGTAACTTTAATTTCCGGAATTACAGAATCATCATAGTAGCTGTATACAATACTGGTAGCTGTAATGGTAACATCATTAGCTGAGTATAATACAACATTATCTAAAGGAACTTCTTTGTCATCGCCATAGCTGTAATCACTGTCATCATAGTCATCACTATCATCTGAATCGGAATCAAAATCAAAGTCATCAAGATCAGATGTGATACCACTGTTGTCAAAAAGTTCTTTTCCAGCATTGCTTAAGGTTTTAGAAACATTGATAACTGCATATACAATAACACCGATAGAAAAGATGGTTGCCAGAATGGAAATGATTAATCCGGCAATTGCTGCACCACGGAGGTCACGGTTCTTGCCCATTCCAAGAATGGAAAGAATGATAGCAGCGATACCAAGAATGATTCCGATAATTGGAACAAACCATCCGAAAGGTAAAGCTGCGATACCAAGAATCAGACCAAGGACACCAAAAACACAGGATTTTTTCGGCGCATCACCGTTGATATTGTAGGAAGGTGCTGCATTGTAGCTGTTTCCATTATAGGTGTTTCCATTGTTAAATGCCTGCTGTCCGTAATCTGGCTGATTGTAAGCCGACTGATTATAAGCGTTCTGATTAAAGCTGTTTGGATTATAATCGGTCTGGTTGAATGCCTGCTGCTGATTTGCATTTGGTGCATCATAGGTCTGAGGACCATTTTCCGGCTGGTTGTACGTCTGCTGCTCAGGAGCCGGCTGACCATAGTTCATCTGAGCATTGTTGTCTGGGTTTGGAGTTCCGGCAGGTTCATTTCCGGAAAAACCATTTGGATTGTCGTTTACATTTTCTCCATTTAAATTATACATAACTTTCTCCTTTTCATATATTACGTGAATGGTTGTACTCTATTAAGGTATCATATTAAAGTCAGCTTGACAATGTTTTTCTTTTTTTGCTTTTTTTGCAGAAAAAAATCAAAACATTTATAAAAATACATTGACATCATCACTTTACAGTGATAAACTATGCTCAATTAATGAACTGAATAAATAAAATCAGTGAGCAAAAGTAGTACGGTAAATGATTTCTTTACAGAGAGCCGGCGTTGGTGGAAGCCGGTAAGATAGTTTATTCGGAATGGATTTGTCAGATGCAAAGTGAACAATAGTAGCGGATGCCGTTTTCCTACGTTACAGGGACGAGGATATCGAAGGAGACTTCTGTATCCAAGAGGTTATGTTTGAATTAGTGGCGGATATTTTCTGATTGAAAATATCCGCTTTTTTAGTTACTTACAGGTAAAAAGCAGACATAGCGAAGATGGGTGGCACCACGCGATAAGCGTCCCTGACTGGAAAAGAACATTTTCCGGTCAGGGACTTTTTCTTTGCACGAGCAGCATTTATAAAGCCGGTTTATAGGAGGATGATTATGGTAAGAAACAGAAAAGTATTCAAAAAAACAGTGAGCATTGTCAATGAAAAATCAACAGACATGTACGAAAGTCTGGTAGGAGATAAAAAAGGCTTCCTGTTAGAAAGTTACGATAAGAATTATGACCGCTATACTTTCTTTGGCATGGAGCCGGAAGAAATTGTAACATCAAGAGGAAATGCACTGGTGATTACAAAAGCAGATGGCACAGAGGAAGTAAGAGAAGGAAATCCGCTGGAGCGTCTGAAAGAATATTACAGTGAATTTCATATCGAAAAAGAAGACGAAGAGCTGTCCTTCTCCGGCGGACTGGTTGGAAATCTTGGATATGATTTCGTAAGATATTCTGAAGTGCTTCCGGACAATAACACGGATGAAATCGGAATCGAAACCATACAGATGATGTTGATGACTTCTTTCCTTATGGTAGACCATGTAGCAGAAACACTGACTGCTGTAGTATTAGAAGAGCCTTCGGAAGAAGGAAGAGAGCAGGCAATGGAAAAGGCAGGAAAGATGATAAAGAAAGCCATGGAAAAGAAGGAATGCAAACGGAACTTCTACCACGATGGAAAAATTATTAAGAAGTCGGACAGTATCGAAGAATATGGCGAAAAGGTAGAGAAAATCAAACATTATATCAGAGAAGGCCATGTGTTCCAGACCGTATTGTCACAGCGCTGGACGATTGAAACCAGACAGACCGGTTTTGAATTATATAAGGAATTAAGAGAATTAAATCCTTCTCCATATCTTTATTATTTTAATTACGGAATCTTTGAAGTAATCGGAAGTTCACCGGAAATGATTGTAAAGAAGCAGGGAAATAAAGTGTTCACCTGTCCGATTGCAGGAACCCGGAAGAGAGGAAAAGATGAAGCAGAAGACAAACGGCTGCGGGATGAACTACTTTCCGATGAAAAAGAGCGGGCAGAACATGTTATGTTAGTAGACCTTGCAAGAAATGATATGGGAAGAATCAGTGAATTTGGAACCGTAAAGGTAACACAGTTTATGGAAGTACAGAATTATTCCCATGTAATGCATATTGTTTCCCAGGTAGAGGGACGCAAGAAAGGAGAATCCCATCCATTAGATTTGGTGGCATCCTTCCTTCCGGCAGGAACCTTAAGCGGAGCACCAAAGATTCGAGCCATGGAAATCATTGATGAATTAGAAAGTGTACGAAGAGGCTTATATGGTGGAGCAACCGGATATATTGATTTCGGTGGAGACATGGATTTCTGTATTACAATCCGGACCATGGTAAAGAAAGGAAATGAGGTATACCTTCAGGCAGGAGCCGGAATCGTAGCAGATTCCGTACCGGAAAATGAATATTATGAATGCTGCAATAAAGTAATGGCATTGGCAAAGACTTTGGTTGAGGAGGAGAACTTATGATACTGCTGATTGATAACTACGATTCATTTACCTATAACCTGTATCAGTATATAGGAACTTTTACGAAGGACATTATCGTAAAACGGAATGACAAGATTACAATAGAAGAAATCCGCACCATAAACCCGGAACGCATCATTCTTTCTCCGGGACCAAAAGCACCGAAGGATGCCGGCATCTGTATGGATGTGGTGAAGGAATTTTATAAGACAATTCCAATCCTTGGCATCTGCTTAGGACATCAGTGTATCGGGGAAGCCTTTGGCGGCGTAGTGAGCTATGCAAAGGAATTATATCATGGAAAACAGTCCCTGATTGCCCATGACGGCACAGGAATCTTTCAGGGAATTGAAAGCCCGATTCAGGTGGCAAGATATCATTCCCTGGCTGTTCAGAAAGATAGTCTTCCGGAGTGCCTTGTGGTAACGGCGGAGACAGAGGATGGAGAAATCATGGCAATGCGCCATAAAGATTATCCGGTAGCTGGATTACAGTTCCATCCGGAATCCATTTATACACAGCATGGAAAGCGTATGATAGAGAATTTCTTGAATGGGAGGATATAGAACATGATATTAGATGAAATTGTTGCAGATAAAAGAGAGCAGCTATTTCGTGATAAGCAGAAAACAGATCTGACCGTGATGCGGACTTTGGCAGAAGAGAAGTTAAGGGAAGAAGCAGCAAAGAAAGAAAATGTAAGAAGCTTTTATCAGAATCTTGCCAAAGATGGACTTTCCATTATTGGAGAATTTAAAAATGCATCCCCAAGCCTTGGAAAGATAGAAAGCAGGATTACATTGGAAGAGCGGATGGAAGATTATACCGCTTCTGTGGATGCGGTATCCTGCCTGACAGAAGAGAAGCATTTCCTTGGAAATACTGATTATTTCCGGAAAGTAAGAAATCTGACTCCGCTTCCAATGTTACGGAAGGATTTCATGATTGAAGAATATCAGTTTTATGAAGCAAAAGCCATTAATGCAGATGCGGTATTACTGATAGCAGCAATCTTAGATGACAAGGAAATGTATGACTTTTATCAGCTTGCAAAGGAATTAAAGTTAGATGTACTGGTGGAAACCCATGATGAATGGGAAATGGAACGGGCATTGAAGCTGGATGCAGACATCATTGGAATCAACAACCGTAATCTTAAAGATTTTACCATTTCGCTGGAACGAACCAAAACACTTTCTAAGATGGTGCCAAAGGATAAACTCTTAATCGCAGAAAGCGGAATTGTAAGAGATGATGATGTGGCATATCTTGCAGATTGCGGTGTCAGCGGATTCTTAATCGGAAGAGCATTTATGGAACATGAAAATCCCAAGGCGCTGGCAGCCCACTGGAAACAGGTTTATAAGGAAGCCGCAAAGTAAGGAGAAATGGCATGACAAAGATTAAGATTTGTGGCATCACAAGAGAATCTGAGACAGAAGTGCTGAACCGGATGCAGGTAGATTATGCAGGCTTTGTATTCTTTGAAAAAAGCAAACGAAACATTTCGATAGAGCAGGCAAAAGAAATTAAGAAACATTTGAAGCCTTCTATTAAAACTGTGGCAGTTACTGTAAATCCGGCACTGGATTTGATAGATGAAATCATAGAAGCAGGTTTTGATATTCTGCAGATTCATAAGATGCAGGAATTCCATGAAAATCTTAAAATTCCGGTCTGGGTAGCATATCAGGTGCGAAACAGGGAAGAAGCGGAAGAAATAAATGTTCCGGATGGTATTTCCGGCATTTTATTAGACGCACCGGAATATGGCAGTGGAAAGACTTTTTCCTGGCAGGATTTTCCGATGAAAAAAAGAAGGGAATGGCAGGAAAGAAGGATACCATTTATTTTAGCCGGCGGCTTAAGCAGTGAAAATGTAGAAGAAGGTATCCGGTTATTTGAACCTGATGTAGTAGATGTCAGTTCTTCGGTAGAAGGAGAACATGGAAAAGATTATAAAAAAGTAGAAGCATTTGTAAGAAAGGTGAGAGAACATGAATAAGAAGAGTTATTATGGAGCATTTGGTGGACAGTATGTAGCAGAATCATTGATGAATACTTTAAAAGAGTTGGATGATGCTTTTGAAAAGTATACAAAGGATGAAGAATTTTTAAAGGAAGTGGACTATTATCTGAAACAATATGTAGGAAGAGAGACACCACTTTATTTTGCCAGCCGTCTGAGTGAGGCATATGGAACAAAGATTTATTTAAAAAGAGAGGATTTAAACCATACCGGAGCCCATAAGATTAACAACGTAATCGGTCAGATTCTTCTGGCAAAGAGAATGGGAAAAACCAAGGTAATCGCAGAAACCGGAGCCGGTCAGCATGGTGTGGCAACTGCAACTGGAGCAGCTCTTTTTAATATGGAATGTACCGTATATATGGGAGCGGAGGATATGAAACGTCAGTCACTGAATGTAATGCGTATGGAAATGCTGGGAGCTAAAGTAGTGCCGGTTACATCCGGAAGTAATACCTTAAAGGATGCTACTAATGAGGCAATTCGTACCTGGGCAAAAACCGCAGAGGATACCTTTTATGTAATCGGTTCCGCTGTTGGACCGTATCCTTATCCGAAGATGGTAAAATATTTCCAGAGCGTCATCAGCAAAGAAGCAAAGAAACAGATTTTAGAGCAGGAAGGAAGACTGCCTGATGTGGTTATGGCATGTGTTGGCGGAGGTTCTAATTCTATCGGAATGTTTGCAGATTTTATTGAAGAAAAGGATGTAAAACTGATTGGTGTAGAAGCTGC
This sequence comes from Roseburia sp. AF20-18LB, assembly GCF_003461185.1. Classification (NCBI taxonomy): domain Bacteria; kingdom Bacillati; phylum Bacillota; class Clostridia; order Lachnospirales; family Lachnospiraceae; genus Roseburia; species Roseburia sp. AF20-18LB. The sequence goes on along the minus strand of NZ_QTWP01000001.1, from coordinate 317,834 downwards.
CGGAAAGGGAATTGAGACAGGGGAGCATGCCAGTGCCATGGCATTGGGCGAGCCTGGCGTATTACATGGTATGCGTTCCTATTTATTACAGGATGAGGATGGAAATGTGCAGCTTGCCCATTCCATTTCCGCAGGACTGGATTATCCGGGGGTTGGACCGGAGCATGCCTATCTTAAGGACAGCGGCAGAGCAGAATATGTTGCAATCAAGGATGATGAAGCCATGGATGCATTAATGGAGCTTTGTAAATTAGAGGGTATCATACCGGCAATCGAAAGTGCCCATGCAGTGGCATATGCAAAGAAGCAGGCGAAGAAAATGAAGCCGGATGATATTATGGTGGTTTGCCTTTCCGGAAGAGGCGACAAGGATGTAAATACAATTGCAGATTATCTTGCAGGAAAGGGTTATTTAAACTAGGAGGTGCAGCATGAACAGAATCGAAGAAAAATTAGCACAGTTAAAAGAACAGAACAAAAAAGCATTTATTACATATATGACAGCAGGAATGCCGGACTTTGATAAAATGCAGGAGATTATCCGCACACAGGAGCAGGCGGGGACAGACATCATCGAGCTTGGAATTCCATTTTCAGACCCGGTAGCAGACGGTCCGGTTATTCAGGATGCTTCCTATCATGCCATCTTAAAAGGTGTGAATTTAAAGAAAGTATTAGAAGCCATGAAAAAGCTTCGCAGTGCAAAAATTGAGATTCCAATCGTATTTATGATGTATTACAATACCATACTTCACTATGGTGTGGAAACCTTTGTGGATGCCTGCATTGAAAGTGGAGTAGACGGACTGATCATTCCGGATCTGCCATTAGAGGAACAGGATGAGATAAAGGAATTTTTACATAAGGAAAATGCACCGATTCTTATCCAGCTGGTATCTCCGGTTTCTAAGGACAGAATCCCTGGGATTTTAAAGGATGCAAGAGGATTTGTTTACTGCGTATCTTCTATGGGTGTAACCGGACAGGAAGCAACCTTCCATAAGAGTGTAATAGATTATCTTGGCAGTGTGAAAGCGGTATCAAAAATTCCTGTCATGATGGGATTTGGTATCCGCACTGCAGAGGATGTTGCACCGATGAAAAATATTATCGACGGAGCAATTGTAGGCTCACATTTCATCAGGCTGATGGAAGAAAATAATTATGATTTACAGGCAATCGAAACTTATTGTGCTGCATTTAAAAAAGAACTGAATCAGTAAAGGAGAAATTTGCGATGAAAGAATATATTGAACTGGTTGCAGAAGGAAAAGATTTAACAGAAGAACAGGCAAAAGCAGCAATGGAAATCTTATTAAGCGGGGAAGCATCCCAGGCACAGATTGGTGCGTTTTTAATGGGACTTCGTATGAAAGGTGAGACCTTAGATGAATTAACCGGGTTTGCAGGAGTACTCCGGGATAAGGCAGATACTATTTCACCGAAGATTTCTGATTATGTGGATCTGGTAGGCACCGGTGGAGACTGTACTTATACTTTTAATGTGTCTACCACTTCTGCATTTGTCGTTGCAGCAGCCGGACTCCCGGTGGCAAAGCATGGCAATCGTTCTATTTCTTCAAAGAGCGGAGCCGGCGATGTATTAGAGGCACTGGGCGTAAATATTATGGCAGAGCCGGCAAAAGTAGAAGCCTGCGTGGAAAAAGCCGGAATCGGGTTTATGTTTGCACAGCTCTTTAACAAGTCCATGAAATATGTAGGTCAGGCAAGAAAGGAAATGGGTGTGCGTACTGTGTTCAATATTTTAGGACCTCTTGCCAATCCTTCCAGAGCAAAAAATATGGTGGTAGGTGTTTATGATGCAGCCCTGACAGAAAAAATTGCCCTTGCCATGAGCAGACTTGGCGTTGAACGTGCCTTTGTAGTAAGCGGCAAAGACAATATGGATGAAATCACAACAACAACTGAGACCGTAATATCTGAAATCAAGGATGGAAAAGTAAATACATTTACCATAACACCGGAGCAGTTTGGTTTAAAACGTGCTTCCTTAGAAGAACTGCGTGGTGGCGATGGAACAGAAAACGCCGTTATCACAAAGAAAATTCTCTCCGGAGAAGAAAAAGGTGCAAAACGCGACATCGTATTACTGAATGCCGGTGCAACCCTGTATGTTGGTGGAGCAGCATCCACCATTGAAGATGGAATCACCCTTGCAAAAGAAGCAATCGACAGTGGAAAAGCAGCAGAGAAGTTATCAGAGCTGGTGAAGGTATCAAACGAAGCGTAAAAACAGAAATAAATCTGCACCGTAAAATGAAATGTTAACCTTTTACAAAATACAGGTTGACAATATAAACCAGAATACCCTATAATACCCTATGGATAAAATCTATAGGGTATTTTTAGGCGATTGTGAAAAGAAATACCAATATTACCAATAAAATATTCAGATATTCAAAGGACTATATTTTATCCGGCACCAGATGTCAGCAATTCTTAGCGGCATGTTTTCCTTGAATGCAGACTGTCTTTCCGTTGCTTTGACTTAGATAGCGGCACTGTCCGTTGAATACGGATGCAGCCGAACGTCTGCAAGGGGCACTAAGAATTTCGGAACATATATGGATTCGTCTGGCAACCGGCGCATATTCACATCCATGTTCAGATGCGCCTCGCTGGCACATCCCTGTGCCAGCGTTGCCGGGTGACAGACGAAATTCCAAGTGCCCCTAACAGTCATTCTAATGCATCCGTACCTTCAACGGACAGCGCCGCTATCTTGTCAAACATTGGAAAGACTGTTTTCATAGCAAAAAGGAAAACATGCTGTTTAGAATTGCAGCATCTGGTGGCTTAAAAGATAGTCTTTTGAATAGCTGAAATTTTAGTGAATGATAGGGTATTTCCTTTCATAATCGCCTGAAAAAAACACAATGATAGGAGCATTATTATGGAAAAAAGAAAAATAACAACACAGCAGATGGCACTGGTTGCTATCATGACAGCACTTACCTGTATTCTGGCACCATTTTCACTGCCAATTGGTCCGGTGCCGATTTCACTTACCAATCTGGTTATCTATTTCTCACTGTACCTGCTGGGATGGAAGCTTGGAACTTTAAGCTACGTCATTTACCTTCTGATTGGACTGGTTGGTGTACCGGTATTTTCAGGATTTTCCGCAGGACCGGCGAAACTTTTTGGCCCAACCGGTGGATATTTAATCGGATTTATCCCAATGGCAATCATTGCCGGTATTGTAATTGATAAATATACTGAGAAATGGCTCTTATGTCTGCTGGCAATGATTGTTGGAACGATTGTCTGCTATGCGTTAGGAACAGCATGGCTTGCTTATGAAGCAAAGATGGACATGATGGCAGCATTATGGGCTGGTGTAATTCCTTTTATTCCTGGTGACCTGGTAAAAATGGCACTGGCAATTTTAATTGCACCAAAAATCAGAGCTCAGGTATGCAGGGCAAGATAATTTTTCATAGTTTTTAGAGCAGTTTTTTCCAGACGGCTGACCTGAGCCTGGGAAATATGAATCTCATCAGCAATCTCCATCTGGGTTTTGCCTTCAAAGAACCGTAGCTTAACGATATGATTTTCTCTGTCGTTGAGCCGGTTCATTGCATCGGAGAGGGCAAGCCCTTCCACCCAGTTATCTTCTTTATTCTTTTTATCACTAATCTGATCCATCACATAGAGTGTATCACCACCATCCGTATAGACGGGGTCATAAAGACTGACCGGACTTTGAATGGCATCTAGGGCATAGACAATTTCTTCTTTGGTAAGCCCGGCTTCTTCTGCAATTTCCTGTAAAGTAGGCTCCTGCATGGAATTTTTCATCAGGATTTCTTTGGCATGAATGGCTTTATAGGCAGTATCCCGCAGGGAACGGCTGACACGGATGCTGTTATTATCCCGCAGATAACGGCGGATTTCGCCAATAATCATAGGGACGGCATAGGTGGAAAATTTTACTCCAAGTGTATCATCAAAATTGTCAATGGATTTAATCAGTCCGATGCATCCAATCTGAAAGAGGTCATCTATATTTTCCTGATTTCCGGAAAAACGTTTAATCACACTTAAGACCAGACGAAGATTTCCTTTGATATATGTTTCTCTTGCAGTCATATCCCCCTGTTTGATTCTGGCAAATAGAGCAGCCTTTTCTTCCTCCTTTAGGATTGGAAGCTTTGCGGTATTTACGCCGCAGATTTCAACTTTGTAGACGGACATGATGCGTACCTCCGGGTTAAAATGTTTTTGCAGCCATTGGCTGATACAGAAAGGATGTCCTTATTTACATAAAAATATGCCGGAAACAATAAAAATTTAATAATTTTTCATCTTGAAAAACGAATGGGTGAAAGCTATGATATACATAAAGAGAAAAAATGGAAGTGGAATAATATGCAGGATGCAATAGATAAGAGAAATGAAAGAGATCGAATTGCTCATAGTATTGTGAAACGCTGGAATGTTCATTACATGTCAGAAGAAGAGATTTTAGCAGCACGCAGGAAACAGCAGGATGAACAGCGGGCACAGGAGATTCTTGATCGTCTTGCAAGAGTGGCTGCAGAGGAAGAAGAAAAAAAGCAGCGTGAGATTGATGCGGCAGTAAGGCGGCAGATTGAGGAAGAAAGAGCACGTTTACAGAAAAAAGAAGCAGCTGAAATGATTTCAGATGATAAGTTATCTGCTATTTTAGGAGAAAAGAGTCCTGAACGAAAAGAAACACCGCAGGTAGCGGAAGTGTCACAGGAGGTGGAAACACCGCAGGTGGTGGAGAAACAGACGGACAGCGGAGAACAAGTGCCTGAGGTCATAGAAGCGACCGCTGAAACAGAACAGGAATAAGTCGGGTTCTAAGGGACAATATTTCATTCATATATTGTAATAAGAAGTAAAACTGGAGAATAAGTATGGATGATGCCTTGCTGTTACAGAAGTATCATGGATTAGGAAATGATTATCTTGTACTCGACCCGAATAAGAATAAGATACATTTATTGGAACGTCATATTGTAAAGCTGTGCAGAAGAAATATTGGTGCAGGAGCTGATGGCATTTTATATGGACCGATATGGCAGGATGAGAAGCTTTATGTAAAGATATTTAACCCGGATGGAAGTGAAGCAGAGCGCAGCGGAAATGGTGTTCGGATCTTTGCAAAATATTTATTAGATGCCGGATATATCAGACACAGACCGTTTAGCCTTTATACCAAGGCAGGCGAAGTAAGGATTGATTTTTTAAATGAAGACGGAAGTCTTATGAAAGTAAATATGGGAATACCACAATTTACCGGAGGGGTACTTGCTTATGTAGGTACGCCTCCGGAAATTATAAACAGGCCTCTGGTTTTTCATGGCCATCCTTACCGGGCAACCTGTGTTTCCATGGGAAATCCGAACTGCGTGATTCATTTAGATGAAATCAGTAAAGAAAAGGCAATGGAATTAGGACCTTATGTGGAAAATGCATCTTATTTTCCAAACCGGATTAATATGCAGCTTTGTAAAGTAATGGACAGAGGTCATATCCGGGTGGAAATCTATGAGCGGGGAGCCGGATATACCTTAGCTTCCGGAACCGGAGCCTGTGCAGCAGCGGCAGCATCCCATAAGCTGGGACTGGTGGATGACAGAATTGAAGTCACGATGCCGGGTGGGCAGTTACTGATAGAAATCGGAGAGGATGGCAGCGTGTTCCTTACCGGAGAGGTGCAGAAAATCGGAACAATTCTGATGGCAGAACACTTTCTGGCGTAGTTGACAACTGCTTGCCTTTGAGTATAAAATGGAAAAATAGAATGCTCAGAAAGGAACATGAGAAAGAATGAGAAAGATACTGGATTTAATAACAGATGAGATGGTGAAAGCATTTGAAGCAGACGGACTTGATGCAAAATATGCAAAAGTAACTGTTTCAAACAGACCGGACTTATGTGAATATCAGTGCAACGGCGCTATGGCTGCTGCAAAAGAATATAAGAAAGCACCGATTATGATTGCGGAGGAAGTAGTAGCACAGCTTAAGGATAACGCAATGTTTGAATCCGTAGAAGCTGTAAAACCTGGCTTCCTTAACTTAAAGCTGAATAATGAATTTGTGGCTTCCTATATCAGTAAGATGCAGGAGGATACAGAGCGTTTAGGCTGTGATAAGGTGGAAAATCCAAAGACCATCATGATTGACTATGGTGGACCAAACGTTGCAAAACCACTTCATGTAGGACATTTACGTTCCGCTATTATCGGTGAAAGCATCAAACGTATTGGTAAATTCATGGGACACAATATGATTGGTGATGTGCATCTGGGAGACTGGGGTCTTCAGATGGGACTGATTATTACTGAGTTAAAGCTCCGTAAACCGGAACTTTGCTATTTTGATGAAAATTATAAGGGAGAATATCCGGTTGAGCCTCCATTTACCATTTCCGAGCTGGAAGAAATTTATCCGACAGCCAGCGGAAAATCCAAAGAGGATGCAGCTTATAAAGAAGCTGCCATGCAGGCAACTTATGAACTGCAGCATGGAAGAAGAGGCTATCAGGCATTACTTTCCCATATTTTAAATGTATCTGTAACGGATTTAAAGAAGAATTATGCTAATTTAAATGTATCTTTTGAATTATGGAAGGGTGAGTCTGACGCACAGCCATATATCCCGGACATGGTACAGAAGATGAAGGATGACGGTTATGCATATATCAGTGATGGTGCACTGGTAGTAGATGTCAAAGAAGAGACTGATACGAAAGAAATTCCTCCATGTATGATTTTAAAATCCGATGGGGCTTCTCTTTATAACACAACAGACCTTGCGACGATTGTATGGCGTATGAAAGACTATCATCCGGATAAAATTATCTATGTAGTGGATAAACGTCAGGAACTGTATTTTACACAGGTGTTCCGTTGTGCCAGAAAGACACATCTTGTGGATGATGATACAGAGCTTCAGTTCTTAGGCTTTGGTACCATGAATGGAAAAGACGGAAAACCATTTAAGACCAGAGAGGGTGGTGTCATGCGGTTAGAGACACTGCTTTCCAGTATCAATGATGAGATGTACCGCAAGATTGCAGAGAACCGTACGGTAGAAGAAGCGGAAGCAAAGGCAACCGCAAAAGTAGTTGCACTTTCTGCAGTAAAATACGGAGACCTTTCCAATCAGGCTTCCAAGGATTATATTTTTGATATCGACCGTTTTACTTCATTTGAAGGAAATACAGGTCCATATATTCTTTATACCATTGTCCGGATTAAATCCATTCTGAACAAATATAAAGAAGCAGGAAAAGAAGCAGGAACAGCAGCAATTCTTCCGGCACATTCCGAAAGTGAGAAGGCATTGATGTTAGAGCTGACCCGTTTCAATGCCATGATGGAAAATGCCTACGAAGAGACAGCACCACATAAGGTATGTTCTTATATCTATGACTTGGCAAATGCATTGAATCATTTTTATCATGAGACAAAGATTATGGCAGAAGAAGACGAGGCAGTGCAGGCTTCCTATGTTCGTTTATTAACACTGACCAGGCGGACATTAGAGGTTTGTATCGATGTATTAGGTTTCTCTGCACCAGACAGAATGTAAAGGAAAATATATGATTGACAATAGAATGGGTGCCATCTTTGATTTAGATGGCACTCTTTTAGACTCCATGGGAGTATGGCGGAAAATTGATGAGGATTTTCTTGGAAAAAGAGGATTTATAGTGCCGGATGATTATCTGGTAGCAATTACTTCAAAGAACTTTGACGCGGCAGCAGAATATACCAAAGAGCGTTTCAATCTGCCGGAGTCCGAAGAAGAGATTATCAAAGAATGGTTTGATATGGCGATTGAAGCTTATACCAATGAAGTAAAGTTGAAAGCCGGTGTTATAGATTATCTGAAGCAATTAAAGGCAGAAGGAATTAAGATTGCAGCAGCAACTTCTTCCGATGAGAGGCTGTTTCGTCCCTGTCTTACCAATTGCGGCATCATGGAATATTTTGATGCATTTACAGTGACGCAGGAAGTGAAGCGGGGAAAAGGATTCCCGGATGTGTACCAGCTTGCAGCAGAAAAGCTTTCTTTGAAACCAAAGCAGTGTGTGGTATATGAAGATATTTTAAAAGGTGTGGAAGGTGCAAAGATGGATGATTTCTATGTGGTAGGTGTGGAAGATATCCATTCCTCCTATGAGAAAAATGAAATCATGCAGCTGTCCGACCGCTATATCCTAAGCTTTGAAGAATTATTAGATTAATTCCGTCACACAAAAAACACAGTTTGACCGCATTTTTATCACAAAATCATCGTCTTTTTAACACAACTTTCTCATAGACTTTCTGAGGTAAGATGTTATAAGGAGGAAGAGACGTGATAGAGATTAGTCATTTGACGAAAAAATACGGGACGCATGTAGCGGTAGATGATTTGAATCTTACTATTGAGCCGGGAAGAATTTATGGTTTCTTAGGACCGAATGGCGCAGGCAAATCAACTACAATGAACATGATTACCGGATATCTGGGGGTAACAGAGGGAACCATTAAAATCAATGGATTTGATATTTTGGCACAGCCGGAGGAAGCAAAGAAATGTATTGGCTATTTGCCAGAGCTGCCACCTTTATACATGGATATGACGGTAGAAGAATATCTTTTGTTTGCAGCAGAACTTAAGAAGATTTCAAAGGAGAACCGGAAACCATATGTAGAAGATGCCATGGCAACCACAAAGATTACTGATATGAAAGGCAGACTGATTAAAAATCTGTCCAAAGGATACCGGCAGAGAGTCGGACTGGCACAGGCAATTTTAGGTTATCCAGAAGTTATTATCTTAGATGAGCCTACAGTAGGCTTAGACCCAAAACAGATTATTGAAATCCGTGATCTGATTCAGAGTCTTGGCAAGAAGCATACTGTAATTTTAAGTTCCCATATCCTTTCGGAAGTCCGGGCAGTATGTGATTACATATTTATTATTTCCCATGGAAAATTAGTTGCATCGGAAGAAACAGAAGAACTGGTAGAGCGGATGTCCGGTGGACAGGTAATCGAGCTTAAATTAAAAGCTGAAGAAGAAAAAGTAAAAGAAGTTTTTGCAGATGCAGAACATATTACTGCAGTAGAGACGAAAGAACTGCCGGAGGATGGAGTTACTGAGGTGACTGTAACGGCAGAAAAAAATAAAGATGTCAGAGAAGAAATTTTTCATATTTGCGCAGAAAGTGATATGCCGATTTTGGAAATGATAAATGGTGGTAAATCACTGGAAGATATCTTTCTTGAACTTACATCAAAGGAGGAAGAATAATGCGTGCAATATGGAAAAGAGAATTAAAATCTTATTTTCAGACAGTGACCGGATGGCTTTTTATTGCAGCAACACTGGCACTGTTTGGCCTTTATTTTTATGTATACAATATGTATTATGGTTCGACCGATATCAGCAGTACTTTATCAGCAGTAACGTTTCTGTTTTTGGTTACTGTGCCGATTCTTACGATGCGTACCCTGGCAGAGGAGCGGAAGAATAAGACAGACCAGCTGATTTTAACTTCGCCGGTATCAGTAGAAAAAGTGGTTCTGGCAAAATATCTCGCCACCGGAACCGTATTTACCATCAGTGCAGCGGTTATGTGTCTGGCACCGTTAATTATGTCAGCATATGGAAACGTTGCTTTTGCAAAGAGCTATGTGGGAGTACTGGGTTTCTGGTTATATGGTATGACCTGTATTGCCATTGGAGCCTTTGTATCTTCACTGACAGAAAGTATTGTAATTTCTGCAGTATTAACCTTTGTATTTCTCTTTGTGGGATATCTGATGACCGGAATTACCAATCTGATTTCACAGAATGGAAATATGATTACAAAGATTTTAGGCTGTTATGATTTGACAAAACACATGGATATGCTGATGCAGGGAATTCTTGATGTTGCAGGCATCGTATATTACATATCCATGATTATCCTGTTTTTGTTCCTGACAGTACAGTCCATACAGAAGCGCCGCTGGAGCATGAGCAGTAAGAAATTAAAGCTTGGCGTATTCAGTTCAGCCATGGTTGTAATCGGAATCGTTGTTACAGTTGCAGTAAACCTTGTAGCAAATGCATTGCCATCTTCCATTACGTCTATTGATTTGACAGCCCAGAAGATGTATTCCATTTCTGATGATACAAAAGAGATTCTTCATAATCTGGATGAGGATGTCACAATTTATGTTCTGGAAGCGGAAGGAAATATGGATGATACCCTTGCAACGACATTAAAGCGTTATGAAGGCGAATCTTCCCATATTTCAGTAGAATATAAAGACCCATCCGTTTATCCGAATTTTTACCGGGATTATACGGATGATACCTCTATCACCAGAAAGAGTCTGATTGTAGAAAGCAGCAAACGTTCCAAAGTAATTAATTACAGCAATATTTATGAGACCAGTATAGATTACAGTACTTATAGCAGCCAGACTACAGGTTATGATGGAGAGGGACAGCTTACCAGTGCCATTTCCTATGTCATATCGGATGAAATGCCGGTTATGTACGAACTACAGGGACATGGTGAGACAGCATTGAGTGGTGATTTTAAAGATGCTATTGAGAAAGCAAATGTCACTTTAAACAGCCTCAACCTGATGCAGGCAGACAGCATTCCGGAAGATGCACAGGCACTTATTATCAATGGACCGACCTCTGATTTTTCATCCGATGATGCGTCAAAAGTAATTGATTATATCAATAAAGGTGGAAAACTTTTGGTAACGCTATCTTATACAGATGCTGATATGAGTAATTTCTATTCGGTTTTAAATGAGTTTGGCATTACTGCAGTAGACGGAATGGTGATGGAGAGCAATACCGGCTCTTATTATCAGGCACCATATTATCTTTTGCCAAATGTAGAAAGCAGTGCACTGACCTCCGGTGTGGATGGCTATGTATTTACACCGTATGCAGTAGGTCTTACCTATAATACCGATACCGAAAATGTAACCTATACACCTTTACTTACCACTTCGGATGCAGCGTACAGTAAGACAGATACTACAAGCTCCTTAGAGCAGACGGAGGATGATATTGCAGGACTGTTTACGGTAGGATTAAAGGCGGAAAAAACCATGGATGATACAAGCGCAGATATTCTTGTATATTCTTCCATGAGTATGTTTACGGATGATGCAGACAGTATGGTATCCGGAAATAATTTATCCGTATTTTCAAAATCCATTGCAAACTATATTCCGGAAGACAGCGGTTCAGCAGTTGTGATTCCGGTCAAAGAATATGACAGCAGTACCCTGACCGTACCGGCTTCGGTTGTCATTGCATCAGCTGTAATCGGCATTGCAGTAATTCCGTTATTGCTTCTTGCAATCGGTATCGTAATCTGGATGAGAAGGAGAAAGAAGTAATGAAGAAACAGAAAAAACAGTTGATTGCTTTATGCATCCTGCTTCTTATCTGCATTGTGGCATGGGTTGGCCTGACGAAGTGGAATAAGAGCCAGGAACAGAAAAAACAGGAAGAGGAAGAAGCTTCAAAAGTAACGGTGACAGATGTTAACACAGAAGATGTAAATGCATTTTCTTATCAATATAATAATGAGACACTGTCTTTTGTAAAAGAAGATGATACATGGTATTATGAGGCAGATAAAAGCATTTCTTTAGACCAGGATACTATGGAAACATTGATTGCCACCACAGCACAACTTACGGCAGAGCAGGAAATCAAGGATTATGAGGACTTATCAGAGTATGGACTTGAAACGCCGTCAAATACCATTACACTGACGACAGGGGATGGAACAACAACACTTCTGATCGGAAATAAAAATGACATGCTGAGCCAGTATTATGTAAAGACGAATCAGTCTGACAGTATTTATCTGGCAGGAAGTGCAGTATATACCACTTATCAGAAAGGCATTGCGGATCTTACAGTAACGGAGAGTACTGAGAAATCGGCGACTGAACAGCCGGAAGAGACAGAAGAAGCTGATACTCTACAAGACGGGGATACGGAAAGCACAACCGAAATTGCAGAATAAAAGGATTGACAAGTAAAATATCCGTTGGTAAAATATATGAGAAAGTGTGGAAGAGAAATAGTAATCATTGGAAGCCTTCAGAGAGAAAACGGCAGGTGAGAGTTTTTGACGGAAGATGATGAACCAGTCTTGGAGCTGCATATCCAAGCAGAAGTGAAGGTATGTCGGGTTCTCCCGTTACAGAGAGAAGGCATAAGAAGATGTGCCGGAGTGCAGGAACAGTCCTGAATTTAGGTGGTACCACGGATGAAACATTCGCCCTAAGCTAAATCATAGCTTAGGGCTTTTATATTGCTTTAAGCAGATGAGTTGCAAGAATAGAAAAAGGAGATAAGAAAATGAAACTGGAAAAATTAGTTGGTGACCGGTTTAAAGAGAGACCGGCAGATTGTGTGATTGACAGTCATGCACTTATGGTAAAAGGTGGATACATCAAATATGTGGCAAATGGTATCTATTCTTCATTCCTGCCATTAAAGAGAATTACACGTAAGATTGAGCAGATTCTTCGTGAAGAGATGGACAAGGTAGACGGACAGGAAGTACAGTTCCCGGTTGTTATGCCTGCATCTATCTGGGAAGAATCCGGAAGATATGAAAGCATCGGAGACGAGCTGCTTCGTTTTACAGACAGAAACGGTGCCAGGATGGTACTTGGCATGACCCACGAAGAAGCAGCCGTACAGCTGGTTCGTGAGTATGCACAGAGCTATACCAAATATCCTTTTATGATTTATCAGATTCAGACCAAATTCCGTGATGAAGCAAGACCTCGTGCCGGATTAATCCGTGTAAGAGAGTTTACCATGAAGGATGCATATTCCTTCCATACCAGCCAGGAAGATTTGGAGCAGTATTATCAGAGAGTACACAAGGCATATGAGCGTATTTTTGAAAGAGCCGGTATTCCGGAAGTGGTATCCGTTGCATCTGATTCCGGTATGATGGGCGGAAGCCTTTCCCATGAGTTCATGCTTCTTACTCCGATTGGAGAAGATTCCATTGTACTTTGTGATGATTGTGGATACAAAGCAAATATGGAAGCTGCAGAAAATATTTCTGATATTCCAAGAGCCGCAGAATCAGCAGAACTGGAAAAGGTTCATACACCAAATATCCATACAATTGAAGATATCTGTGAATTCTTTGGCGATAAGACAAACAACTCCTGTAAAGCAGTTGTTTATCAGAAAAATTCAGATGACAGCTATGTGGTTGTATTTATCCGTGGCGATCTGGAAATCAATGAGACCAAGCTTGTTAATTATCTTGGTGATCAGATTCATGCTGCTGTTATTACAGAAGAGTGCGGATTAAATGCAGGCTATATCGGACCGGTTGGCTTACATATCAATGCACCTCATGTGGTTTTATATGATAAGTCTCTGGAAGGAAGAAATAACTTATCCTGCGGAGCAAATGAAGAGGAATACCACTTCAAAGGACTTGATATGGAGCGTGATGTAAAAGACGCAGAATATCATGATTTTGCTAAGGTATACGAAGGTGGAATCTGCCCGAAATGTGGTAAGAAGACCGTCCGTATTTCTAAAGGTATTGAAGTGGGAAATATCTTCCAGCTCGGAACCAAATATACCAAGTCCATGAAGATGACTTATGTAGATAAAGATGGTGAGAGACAGACTCCAATCATGGGCTGCTATGGAATCGGTGTCGGAAGACTTGCTGCTGCTGTATGTGAAGCCCATCATGATGAGTATGGTCCAATCTGGCCAAAGGAAATTGCTCCATGGCAGGTCCACCTTTGCGCAGTAAGACCGGATAATGAAGAAGTAAAGGCTTTTGCTGATGATTTATATGAGAAAATGCAGAATGCCGGTATTGAAGTTATCTATGATGACCGTACCGTAAGTGCCGGCGTTATGTTTGCCGATGCAGACCTTCTTGGAATTCCACTTCGTGTTATCGTAAGCCCAAGAAATATGAAACAGGGAATTGTTGAAGTGACATCCCGTGATAAGACCTTAAAGGAACAGGTTCCGGTAGAAAACGTATTTGAAGAGATTCAGAAGTACTTATAAGAAGAGATTAAAAATAGCATATTGTGAATGAATATGAGAAGAACTCCTGCCGGTTGGAAAACAATCAGCAGAAGTTCTTTTTGTGCGAGTAGCGAGAAAAATCGCATGCCTGCATGCAGATTTGGCGAGCATCGCGATAACTCGAGAAACTCGCAAAGCGTGTTTCTCGTAGTTAGTGCGTCTGTTTATTAATATAGCTTGTCTTAAATTTTGAATACATAATCTTCTGGCTGCGGTACAGTCCGTAATAGCCGGAGAGCATATAACTGAATGCAATCGCAAGAAGCAGGAACGGCATTGCAGCAAAGCCGAACATTTCAAAGCTGATCAGCAAAGAAGTAATCGGGCTGTTGGTGACACCACAGAAAATGGCGGCCATACCGATGGCGGCACATAAGGTTGGGGAGAAACCGGTCAACGTTCCAAAGAGACAGCCGAAGCTTGCACCGATAAAGAAAGTAGGAACAATTTCGCCACCTTTGAAGCCGGCACCAAGAGTCAGGGCAGTAAAAATAATTTTTAAAAGAAAAGCTTCCGGTGCCACTGTGCCGTCAAAGCATTTGGAAATAATATTAACGCCGGTTCCGTTGTAATCCTGATTACCTGCCAGAAGGGTGAGGAGAATAATGATGCAGCCGCCTGCCGCAGCACGAAGGTAAGGATTTTTGATAAATTTACGGTAAATGGTTTCACTGTAATGTAAGGAAATACAGAACAGGATACTGACCAATGCACATAAAACGGCAAGAATCGTTACGGTAACTGCAGAAGAAATTCCGAATTCCGGAATGTCTGAAATAGCAAAGGACGGCGGCGCAATCTGAAAGTGTAATGCCAGACCATGTGCTACTAAAGCAGAGATAACGCATGGCACTAATGCAGAATAGTGCATGATGCCGACACTGACTACTTCCAGCGGAAAAATAGCGGCAGCCATCGGTGTTCCGAATAAGGCGGAAAAAGCAGCACTCATGCCGCACATAATCATAATATGTTTATCTTTTTCATCAAAACGGAAAAGTCTTCCGAGAGAATTTCCGATGCTTCCGCCAAGCTGAAGTGCTGCACCTTCCCGGCCGGCAGAACCACCAAAAAGGTGTGTGATTAAGGTGGAGATAAAAATAAGCGGAGCCATACGCAGTGGAATTTCATCCCCAGAATGGATGGCGGAAAGCACCAGGTTTGTTCCAGTATCCTTTTCATCATGGAGAAGATGATAGAGCAGTACAATCACGATTCCACCCAGCGGAAGAAAGAAGATGAGCCATGGATAAGCAGTTCTTGTATCGGTGACCCATGTCATGCCAAAGTAAAAGGCAATTCCCACCATACCGATGAGAAGACCGGACAGAATAGAAAAAATAATCCATTTTATGGCGGTACGCAGACGACGCAGATTATGTTTGATTTTATGTATCACAAGTTCTTTGGTAACTGGTTCGTTCATGATGTAGTAACTCCTTTTTTATATAAAGTAAATATTATAAGCAGAAATTGTTTGTATTTTTTGAAAAATATATATTCTATAAGAAATAGTAGCATTCTGGAAATAAATTTACAAGATGAATGAAGAGATAAATGAAGAGAATTTTATTTGCAAAAAATAACCGGGGTGACTATAATAAGTGAAGGCTTTCTATAAAATCTGGAAATTACAGGCAATGGAGGAAGAAAGATGGAATCAGAAATCAGGATACGCCGGCAGATGATAGAGATTGGAAAAAGAATTTATCAGAGTGGAATGGTGGCTGCCAATGATGGTAATCTTTCTGTGCGTATATCAGAGAATGAAATTTTGTGTACGCCAACCGGAATATCTAAAGGATATATGACGGAAGAATGTTTATGTAAGATAAATCTGCAGGGAGAAGTCTTATCCTGTCAGGATGGGTTCCGCCCGTCTTCTGAAATGAAGATGCATTTGAAAGTATATGAAAAACGTCCGGATGTAAGAGCAGTTGTACATGCGCATCCGCCATATGCCACAACCTTTGCGATTGGCGGTCAGGCATTAAATCGTGCAATCATATCAGAATCCATTGTAAGTCTTGGCTGTGTGCCGGTAGCAGAATATGGGCTGCCGTCTACGCAGGAAATACCGGATGCCATTGCACCATATCTTGACTATTTTGATGCGTTGCTCTTAGCACATCATGGGGCACTGACTTATGGAAAGGACCTGACGGAAGCTTATTACCGGATGGAGTCGGTAGAATTATATGCAAGACTTCTTTACCAGAGTAAAATGATGGAAATGGACCGGGAGCTGGATGCAGATACGGTACACAAATTATGTCTGATGCGGGAAAAGGCAGGAATGAAGAATCCGGAAACAGTCTGTGGCAGTAAGAAATTATTATTTGAAAGCTGCCGTGAGTGTATCCGCAGGAAAAATCTTTTACCAGATGGATAGAAAAGAAAACGTTTGGCAGAAGGCAGCATTTTATAAGCAAGAAAAAGTTATTACAGAGAATAGCAGGAAACAGAAAAAGGAGATTAGAAGATGACAATAGAAGAAAGAGTAAAATTAGCAGAAGAAAAACATCACAGTGGTTATAACTGTGCGCAGGCAGTATTATGCAGTTACAGTGATAAGCTTGGAATTGACGAGGAAACTTTATTCCGTCTGTCCGAAGGATTCGGCGCAGGAATGGCAGATATGCAGGGAACCTGTGGAGCAGTAACCGGCATGTATATGATTGCAGGAGCACTGGGAAGCTCG
Organism: Roseburia sp. AF20-18LB; assembly: GCF_003461185.1. NCBI lineage: Bacteria > Bacillati > Bacillota > Clostridia > Lachnospirales > Lachnospiraceae > Roseburia > Roseburia sp. AF20-18LB. The sequence goes on along the minus strand of NZ_QTWP01000001.1, from coordinate 301,021 downwards.
GGAGCAATTGAAAAGGGCATGACCAAAGGCAGAACATATCAGACAGTAAAGGGACTGACAGCAGCATTTGATGAAAAAAACGGCTCTCATATCTGTAAAGAATTGAAAGGAATTGAAACCGGAAAGGTTTTGCGGAGCTGCGATGGCTGTATTGAAGATGCAGTCCGTATTGCAGAGCGCTTGTTTTCATAGAAAAAACACAATTTAATGGTAAAAGTGCACAAAAATGGAATGCCAAAATTATATAAGTGTACAAAATGTTGAAAACCCCATTGCTATTTTTGAGTAATGGGGTTATATTATATACATCCACTGAAAACGTTACCGAGAACGTAACCAACTAGGTTCCAGACAAGTCGGTATACAGATTGGGGAAGAGGTTTTCAGGAAGGACAGCATATTATATTTTAGGAGGATGTACTATGAAAAGAAAATTAGTATCTCTTATGTTAGTTGTATCTATGACAGCAGCTATGGTTGCTGGATGTGGAAGCGACGACAAGAAAGCAGCTGACAATAATGCAGCAGGAACAGAGAAGACAGATGACAGCAAAGAAGCAGCAAGTGGTTCTGTTTACTACTTGAACTTCAAACCAGAACAGGATCAGCAGTGGCAGGATCTTGCAAAAGCTTACACAGATGAGACTGGTGTCCCAGTTGAAGTTGTTACAGCAGCATCTGGTACATATGAAGAGACTTTAAAGTCTGAGATGGCTAAATCTGATGCACCTACACTTTTCCAGGTAAACGGACCGGTTGGTCTTGCAACATGGAAAGATTACTGCGCAGACTTATCAGGAACAGATGTTTATTCACATGTTAAGAGTGATGACTTTGTACTGAAAGATGGAGACGAAGTAAAAGGTATCGCATATGTACTTGAGACTTATGGTCTTATTTACAACAAAACCGTATTAAACGCATATTGCGGAATGGACGGAGCTAAAGTTACTTCTATCGATGAAATCAACAGCTTTGCAAAATTAAAAGAAGTAGCAGATGATATTCAGTCAAGACTTGCAGAAGTAAGTGAAGCAGCTGGTCCTGAATATGACCTTAAGGGTGCATTTACTTCAGCTGGTATGGATTCATCTTCTGACTGGAGATTCAAAACCCATTTAGCAAACCTTCCAATCTACTATGAATACAAAGCAGATGGAATCGGATCTACAGATGCTATCAAAGGAACTTACCTTGATAACTACAAACAGATCTGGGATTTATACACAACAGATTCTACTTGCGAAGGCTCTATGTTAGCAAGCAAGACTGGTGATGATGCAACAGCTGAATTTGGCTTAGGCGAAGCTGTATTCTATCAGAATGGTACATGGGCATACAATGATATTATCAATGCTGGTGTATTAACAGATGATGACCTTGGAATGATGCCTATCTACATCGGAGTTGATGGAGAAGAGAATCAGGGACTTTGTACAGGATCTGAGAACTACTGGTGTATTAATGCTAATGCTTCTGAAGAAAACATCAAAGCAACAGAAGATTTCTTGAACTGGGTTATTACAAGTGACACAGGACGTGACGTTGTTGCTAACCAGATGGGCTTCACAACACCATTTGATTCATTTGATGATGGATATCAGGCAAGCAATGCATTCATGGATGCAGCTAACCAGTACATTGCAGATGGTAAGACTTCTGTAGCTTGGTGCTTTACAACAATGCCTTCTGAGGCTTGGAAAGATGGCGTAGGTTCTGCATTAACAGCTTATGCTGCTGGAACAGGTTCCTGGGATGATGTTGTAACTGCATTCGTTGATGGCTGGGCTTCTGAGTACGCAGCAGCAAACGAGTAAGACTTATCGCATATAATTAAAACAATATGTGAAAAAAGGGCGGGCGGATATCGCCTGCCCTTTATAAAGGGAAAGGAAAAATATTATGAACAAATCAATTAAAAAATATTTTCCTCTTTTTGCACTTCCAACGTTAGTTGCATTTACAATTGGTTTTATAATTCCTTTTGCTATGGGTATCTATCTTTCTTTTTGTAAATTCACAACTGTTACGGATGCAAAGTTTGTAGGACTATCTAACTATACCAAAATCTTTGGAGATGAGACATTTGTTCACTCATTATGGTATACAGCACTCTTTACAATTGTTTCTGTGCTTGCCATTAACTTTTTTGCATTCGTAATTGCGATGCTTTTAACAAAGGGTATTAGAGGAACAAATGCGTTCCGTACCATTTTCTTCATGCCGAACCTGATTGGTGGTATTGTATTAGGATATATCTGGCAGTTGATTTTCAATGGTATTCTCGCAAATTACAGCAGAACATTGGTATATAATGAAAAATATGGTTTCTGGGGTATGATTATCCTGATGTGCTGGCAGCAGATAGGTTATATGATGATTATCTATATCGCAGGTATCCAGAATATTCCTGGAGATTTGATTGAAGCTGCAGAAATCGACGGGGCAACTTCCTGGCAGGTACTTAAAAATGTAACCTTACCGATGGTAATGCCATCTATTACCGTATGTACATTTTTAACACTGACCAACGGATTTAAATTATTCGACCAGAACTTAGCATTGACAGCAGGTGAACCTGCAAAGAGATCACAGCTTTTAGCATTGAACATCTATGATACTTTCTATGGTAGAAACGGATGGGAAGGCGTTGGTCAGGCAAAAGCAGTTGTATTCTTTATTCTGGTAGCAATAATTGCACTTGGACAGAACTATCTGACCAGACGTAAGGAGGTGCAGCAGTAATGAGTAATGTAAGAAAAGCAAAACATGGCTGGATTTTTACCATTATATTTACTATTTTAAGTGTACTGTGGGTACTTCCAATTGTAATCGTATTTATGAACTCCTTTAAATTAAAGGCATATATTAACCGATTCCCGTTCCAGTTAGGACCGTTTAAAATGACTGACGGATGGGACAGATTTGTTGCCGGAGTACAGAAGGCATTTGTTGGATTAACCAACTATGCAGAAGGTATCCGCAAGATTAACTTCTTTAATGCGTTTGGAACATCATTATTTATCACAGTATGTTCTGTTGCAGTAATTATTCTCTGCACATCTATGTGTGCATGGTATATCATCCGCGTGAATGATAAGTTTTCAAAAGGTTTATATTGCCTTTGCCTGTTTTCCATGATTGTACCTTTCCAGATGGTAATGTTTACATTATCCAAGCTGTCCAATATGTTACATCTTGGAAATCCGGTTGGAATCATTTTAGTATATCTTGGATTTGGAGCAGGACTTGCGGTATTCATGTTTACCGGCTTTGTAAAGAGTATCCCGCTTGAAATCGAAGAAGCAGCAATGATTGATGGATGCAGCCCGATTCAGACATATTTCCAGGTTGTATTCCCGATTTTAAAGCCTACGGCAATTACAGTTGCAATTCTTCAGGTAATGTGGATTTGGAATGACTACCTTCTTCCATATCTGGTACTCGATATCAGAAAATGGAAAACGATTCCGATTGCAATTCAGTATTTGAAAGGTGGATATGGCTCTATCGACTGGGGTGCAATGATGGCTATGCTGGTACTGGCAATTCTTCCAATTATCATTTTCTATGGAATCTGCCAGAAATATATTATCGAAGGCGTTGTTGCAGGAGCTGTAAAAGGTTAAGCATTTATATAATAAGTATTTCGCTATAGATATAGTGTAAAGGCAGGACAAAACATGACAATAAAAGATATTGCAAAAGAATCCGGATATTCAGTAAGTACTGTGTCGAGGGTTCTGAATAACAGGGATGATGTGAGTCCGGAAGCAGAAAAGAAGATTCGGCGGATTGTTGCAGAACACAATTTTGTTCCAAATGGAAATGCCAAACATTTGAAACAGATTGCCTCTAAAACCATCTGCGTACTGGTAAAAGGTACGTCAAATATGGTTTTTTCAGGGATAGCAGAAGAAATTCAGACGATTGTAAATAAGACCAGTTATACATTGAATATGATATATCTGGATGAAGAAGAAAATGAAGTAGAACAGGCAATTATTCAGTGTCGTGAAAGAAAACCTCTGGGGATTTTATTCCTCGGAGGTAATCCTGCATTTTTCAGGGAAAAGTTTCATGAAGTAAAAGTTCCATCGGTATTAGTGTCTACAGCAGGAAAAGATCTTGGCTTTCCGAACCTGTCCAGTGTAGCAACAGATGATGTGGAAGCAGCGAAATGTGCCATGAATTATCTGGTGAATCAGGGGCATGTTCATATTGGGGTAATTGGAGGAAATTTAAGTTCCTCTTATGTCAGTGAACAGCGTTATATCGGGTGCGAGAAATGCTTTGGTGAAAAGGGAAGAATATTTGATTACGATAAATATTTTGTGAAAGCAAGATTTGACTTTGGAAGTGCATATCGGGCTACGGAAAAACTTTTGGAGAAGGCAAAGGATGTGACTGCTATATTTGCGATGAGTGATGTCATGGCAATTGGAGCAATTCGTGCGATACGAGACAGAGGCCTGTTGGTACCGGATGATATTTCCGTTGTGGGGTTTGACGGAATACCAATGGCGGATTACTATAATCCAAAGCTGACCACTATAAGACAGCGGTACCAGACGATGGCACAACGCAGTCTTGAAATACTATTTCGTACAATTGACTTGAAAACCAAGGCAGTACATGAGATAATACCTTTTGAACTTGCACTGGGGGAAAGTGTTCGTGAGATAGGAAAATAATCTAGTTTGCAGGAGGAATTTAATTATGAGAACAAGTGGGATATTAATGCATATATCTTCACTTCCGTCACCATACGGAATTGGTACAATGGGAAAGGAAGCCAGAAAATTTGTAGACTTTTTGGATAAAGCAGGACAGACTTACTGGCAGATATTACCGATATGCCCAACCAGTTATGGAGATTCTCCGTATCAGTCATTTTCAAGCTTTGCGGGGAATCCATATTTTATTGACTTAGATTATCTTTGTAAGGATAAGTTACTGACAAAAAAGGAATGTTTAAGCTATGAATGGGGAGAAAATCCGGAATTTGTAGAGTATGGAACACTTTATGAAAACCGTTTTCCTTTATTGAAAAAAGCATATCAGCGCTTTAAAAAAGCATTACCGGATGATTTTGCGGACTTTTGTGAGAAAAACAGTGACTGGTTAGAGGACTATGCACTGTTTATGGCATTGAAGGATGCAAATGGCGGGGTTGCATGGTTTGAATGGAAGAAAGATTTAAAACTCCGCAAACCATCAGCAATTGAAAATGCGAAAGAAGAATTTGCAGATGATGTTGAATTCTGGAAAATGCTGCAGTATCTGTTCTTCAAACAGTGGACAGAGCTGAAAGCATATGCTAATGAAAAAGGCATTCAGATTATCGGTGATGTACCTATTTATGTTGCTGGTGACAGCGCAGATGTATGGGCAAATCCGGGACAGTTCTATTTAGATGAGAACCTGGATCCGATTGATGTATCCGGATGTCCTCCAGATGCATTCTCCGATGATGGACAGTTATGGGGTAACCCGTTATTCCGTTGGGATGCTATGAAGAAGGATGGTTATACCTGGTGGACAAAACGTATCAAAGCAATGTCTGAATTGTATGATGTTGTTCGTATTGACCACTTCAGAGGTTTTGATTCATATTACGCAATTCCTGCAAAGGATAAGACAGCAAGAAATGGAGAGTGGAGAGAAGGTCCTGGTATGGACCTGTTCAATGCTCTGGAAAAGAAACTTGGCAGATTAAATATTATTGTAGAAGATCTGGGTTATTTAACACCGTCCGTAAAACAGTTGTTAAAGGATACCGGTTTCCCTGGAATGAAGTTAATCCAGTTTGCTTTTGACAGCAGAGAAGAGAGTGATTACCTTCCACATACATATCAAAAGAATTGTGTTGTTTATACTGGAACTCATGATAATGATACCATTATGGGATGGTTCAAGACGGCTCCAAAGGAAAGCGTTAAATATGCCAAAGAATATTTAAGATTAAACAAAGAAGAAGGATATAACTGGGGCACCATGAAAGCAGTATGGGGCTGTGTTGGTGATATGGCTATTGTTCCGATGCAGGATATTCTTGGAATTGGCAGTGAAGGACGTATGAATACACCATCTACACTTGGCATGAACTGGAAATGGCGTGCAGTAGATGGACAGATTACTTCGGCACTTGCAAAGAAAGTCTGCAAAAATATGGAAATCTACTGTAGAAAGAGAAAAACAAAAGAAGAGCTGGAAGCTTTAGAAACAGCAGAATAAAATGTATCATTTTATAGTAAACAATACCTCGGGAGGCGGCAGGTCCAAACGGGTCTGGGAGGAACTGCAGAATTACCTTCTGGAGCATGAAATAAGGTATAAAGCACATTTTACAGAGTATGAGGGCCATGCGAAGAAGCTTGCAGACCGTGTATGTGATATTGATAGAGAAAAAGTGTATCTTATTGTGGTCGGTGGTGATGGTACGTTAAATGAAGTACTGAACGGGATGCATGATTTTGAAAAAATCCGGTTTGGATACATACCGACCGGCTCCGGGAATGATTTCGCAAGAGGTATGAAAATCAATGGAACACCTACAGAAAATTTAGAGCGGATACTTCAGGCGGAAGAGACAACGCCGATTGACTTGGGCTGTGTCAGCTGGGTGGAAGAAGGACAGAAGGAACAGAAGATTTTTGCAATTAGTTCCGGTCTTGGACTGGATGCGGATGTATGTAAACAGGCACTACATTCCGGATTAAAGAAAGCATTAAATAAACTGGGACTTGGTTCATTAACCTACGTCTGTCTTACGATAAAATCCTTGTTTACCATGCCGACAGCAGAGGCGAAGATAGTATTTGATGATGAAGTGGAAGAGCCGATTTCCCGGATGATTTTTATTGCTGGAATGAATCAGTATTGTGAAGGCGGCGGAGTAGCGATGGCTCCGGATGCAGTGGCTATGGACGGAGAATTTTCGGTCTGCTGTGGCTATGGAGTGGCAAGGTGGCGTACCTTTTTTCTGCTGCCATTTCTGGTAAAGGGAAAACATACAGGATTTAAGTGCTTTGATATCCATAATTGCAGAAAATTCAGCGTGGATTTGGAAAAGCCAATGGTATTGCATGCTGACGGAGAATATTGCGGGGATGTGACGCACGCAGAGTTTAGATGTCTTTCTGGAAAACTGAATATTTTGTTATAAAGGTGACTTCCTCCTGCATATACATATAACAGTATAGGCAGGAGGAATTTATATGGAAAATTTTAATACAGGCACTTATGATATGTATAAAGATATCAGTGCAAGGACAAATGGGGAAATTTACATAGGTGTGATTGGAGCTGTGCGGACCGGAAAGTCATCTTTTATCAAACGTTTCATGGAGCTGATGGTACTTCCGTTTATGGAGGATGAAAACAGCCGCCAGCGTGCGGTGGATGAAATGCCACAGGCGGCCCAGGGGAAAACCATTATGACAACAGAGCCGAAGTTTATTCCAAAAGATGCTGCAAAAATCCGGCTTGGCGAAGATACCGAAGTAAAAGTGAGGCTGATTGACTGTGTGGGTTATATGGTAGAGGGTGCCACCGGACATCTGGAAAATGGCGTGGAGCGAATGGTAAAGACGCCTTGGTTTGAAGAGGAAATTCCTTTTACAAAGGCAGCAGAGGTCGGGACCAGAAAGGTTATTAATGACCATGCAACCATTGGAATTGTAGTAACTGCAGATGGCAGTTTCACAGATATCCCGCGGGAGAATTATGTGAAAGGTGAGGAAGAAACCATAAAAGAGCTGCAGAGAATCGGAAAACCCTTTGTTATGGTACTGAATTCCGTAAAACCATACAGCGAGGAAACGGCACAACTGGCAAAAGAATTAGAAGAAAAATATGAAGTCAGTGTATTTCCACTGAATTGTGAGCAGCTTCGAAAAGAAGATGTCTATGCAGTACTGAAGGGTATCCTCTATGAATTCCCGGTTGTGAAGATGAATTTCTTTCTTCCGAAATGGGTAGAAATGTTGGAAATGAGTCATCCAATCAAAGAAAATGTGGTTGCAAATGCTGGGAAAATGCTGTCGGAAGTAACACTGATAAAAGATTTGATGGATTACAAGATGGCTCCGGAGGGAGATTATATTTCCAATATGATGATGCAGGCGGTGAATCTGGAAAATGGCACAGCAGATATCCGGCTGGATATTGCAGATCAGTATTATTATGAAAATATCAGTGAACTGACTGGAACAGAAGTGACCGGGGAATACCAGCTTATTTCCATGATAAAGGAGCTTTCTGAGAAACGTAAGGAATATGAGAAAGTAGCGGATGCGGTACAATCGGTAGAAATGAAAGGATATGGAGTGGTGAGTCCGAAGCTTTCAGATATTAAAATGGATGATCCGGTGCTGATTAAACATGGTAATAAATTCGGCGTAAAAATTAAGGCAGTAGCACCGTCTGTTCATATGATCCGGGCAAATATTGAAACGGAGATTGCACCGATTGTAGGAAGTGAAGAGCAGGCAAACGACCTGATTCATTATATCAAAGAGGGACAGAGCACAGAAGAGGGAGTCTGGGGAACCAGCATTTTTGGAAAATCCATTGGAGAACTGATGGAAGACGGTATCCGCAGCAAGATTGGCATGATGGATGATGAAAGCCAGATGAAGCTGCAGGATACCATGCAGAAGGTTGTAAATGATAATAATGGCGGATTAGTCTGTATTATTATTTAAGGATGCAAGCCGGTAATCCCGGGGCGATATTCCTTTCAGCTTGTGGAACGTCTTGGAAAAATGCAGCCCATTGTCAAAGCCTACGGAATTAGCTACAGCAGTAATGGATAGGCTGGAGTGTTCTAAGAGATAGCATGCCTGTTTTAAACGAAACTGGGTCAGATAATTTTTCGGAGACTGACCCAGTATGGTTTCAAAAGAGCGGTACAGATGGCTCCGGCTTACGCCTACATAATCAGCAATATCATCTACGCGGATCGGATAGGAATAGTTGGCGGAAATATAGGCAATTCCTTTCTGGACATAGTTGCTGGAACTGTTATACTGTTCATTATTGCTGGCATGTTTCATAAAAAGAGCCAGCGTCTGATAGAGTCGTCCGGTCATTTCTACAGAATCCATGAAATCATTTCCGCGGGCTTCATAGATACCGAGAAGGTGTTCCCGGATGGATTCGGAAAGCGGCGTCTGGTGAATCAGTGGAAAATCCCTGGAAAAATCTGTGGCATTCAAAATAATGGCAGCGTCACTGCCATTAAAGCCTACCCAGGCATATTCCCACGGGTCTTTTTCGTCTGCATAATAGGTGATTTCGGTCTGAGGGTAGACAAGGAAGGTATCTCCGGTGGAAAGGGCATAAACTTTACCACCAACAGAATAATATCCTTTGCCGGATAGAATGTGATGAATCAGATAATGGTCACGGATTCCCGGTCCCCACTGGTAAAGAGGTTCACATTTCTGGAAACCGACATTATAGACGGAAAGGGAAACCAGTTCTTTTTTATTTACTTTATAAGAATTCTTATATTTTGGGTCCATCGTATGCCTCCCTTCTGGAATTTGCAGATAGATTATAGATATATTATAGAGGCTGTCCTTTGCAGATGCAACAAAAATACATATTGTTTATACAATAGATACTGTTCAAATACAGGAATATAAGGTATACTCTTATTTGTAAGGAACACGAAAATACATATTTTAGTACAAAGGAGTGGAGAATATGTCTATTTTAGTTACAGGTGGAGCAGGTTATATCGGAAGTCATACCTGCGTGGAATTACAGCAGGCAGGCTATGACGTAGTAGTGCTGGATAATTTATCCAATGCCAGCGAAAAATCATTAGAGCGTGTAAAAGCGCTTACTGGAAAAGAAGTTACATTTTACCGTGGAGATATATTAGACCGTGATATCTTAAATGAAATCATGGAAAAAGAGAAGATTGACTGCTGCATTCATTTTGCAGGATTAAAAGCAGTTGGAGAATCTGTGGTAAAGCCATGGGAATATTATAATAACAACATTGCAGGAACATTGACATTAGTAGATGTGATGCGCCAGCACGGCTGCAAGAATATTATCTTTTCTTCCTCCGCGACCGTATATGGTGATCCGGCACAGATTCCAATCACAGAGGAATGCCCGAAGGGACAGTGTACCAATCCATATGGCTGGACGAAATCCATGTTAGAGCAGATTCTTATGGATATGCAGAAAGCTGATCCGGAATGGAATGTTATCTTATTAAGATATTTTAACCCAATCGGAGCACATCAGAGCGGAACTATGGGAGAAAACCCGAATGGAATTCCGAACAATCTGATGCCATATATTACCCAGGTGGCAGTTGGAAAGTTAAAAGAGCTTGGCGTATTTGGAAATGATTATGATACACCGGACGGAACCGGGGTAAGAGACTACATTCATGTAGTAGACCTGGCAAAGGGACATGTAAAGGCATTAAAGAAGATTGAGGAAAATGCCGGCTTAAGTATTTACAATCTTGGTACCGGACATGGTTATAGTGTACTTGATATTGTAAAGAATTTTGAAGAAGCAACAGGCGTAAAGATTCCTTATTCCATTAAGCCACGTCGTGCCGGCGACATTGCGACCTGTTATTGCGACCCTTCAAAGGCAGAGCGGGAGCTTGGCTGGAAAGCAGAGTTTGGCATTCGTGAAATGTGTGCCGATTCCTGGAGATGGCAGAAGAATAATCCGAATGGATATGAGGACTAGAAAGAAGCTGAAGAAAAAAATTGCAAAAAAATTAAAAAAAGTGCTTGCAATTTAGAGGGCGTCGTGTTATAGTATCACTTGTCCGGTTCATTGGTCAAGCGGTTAAGACGCCGCCCTCTCACGGCGGAAACAGGGGTTCGATTCCCCTATGAACTGCTCACTATTAATAATTTAATAGCCCAACCCATAGAAGATGCTGAAAGCCAGATAATGGTTTTACAGCATTTTTTATTTACGCGAGTAGCGAGAAAAATCGCATGCTTGCATGCATATTTGGCAAGCACTGCGATAACTCGAGAAACTCGCAAAGTGTGTTTATACTATTTTGCGTAAAAATTCGAATTGCAATAATTAACTAAAATTTACGAAAATATCTCTTCCAAATCAGCATATATTATGTTATAATTTACTATGTTTCCGGTAATAAACAAGGAAAAAATAAGCAAATCTAACAAATGTATGATGGAGGGTGACATGAAGAGAAGAGGAAAAGCATTGGGGATGGCATTGCTGCTTATCATGATGACTGTTTTTTCAGTAGTCTCAGATGCGGCAATGGTAAAGGCTGACGAACTTTTGATTAAGCTGCATTACCACAGAGCAGACGACAATTACGATGGATGGGATGTCTGGATGTGGGGAGAAGGTGCGGATGGTGCAGCTTATGAACTGGCAGAGGAAGATGGTGACCATGTGGCAACCATGGAAGTAACACCGGGTACAACCTCTGTGGGATTTATTGTGCGTACAGCAGACTGGACCAAGGATGTTGATGAAGACCAGTTCATTGATATTTCTGAGATGGTATCCGGCACTGTGGATATTTATGTGGAGTCCGGTGTGAAAGGATATACCAAAGAATATGGTGATGATGCTGTAACCGGAACTAAATTATCCGGAGCCAAATATGATGGGGAAAGCGCAGTAACCGTTCAGATGACCGGAGCAATTGAAGGGGATCTGATGCAGGCATTTTCCATTAAGAGTGCCGATGGTGTGGCGGTTACTATCAAAGAAGTAACACAAGATGATGATTTCGTATATCAGGTAGTTGTGGAAGAACCATTAGATGCTTATAAGAGCTACCAGATTACATACGAAGGAACTGAATATAAAGTAGTGATGCCGAGCGTATATTCCACCAAAGAATTTGAAGAAGAATATACTTATGACGGAGATGACCTTGGTGCAACCTGGACAAAAGACAGCACCGCGTTCCGTCTCTGGGCACCAACCGCACAGGCTGTTTCTGTAAATCTCTATGAATCAGGAATAGAAGGAACCGATGATTTAATCGAATCCATTCCAATGACTGCAGATATAAACGGAACCTGGGTGGCATCAAAGGATGGAGATTTAAATGGTACCTATTATACTTATACCGTTACCATTAATGGTGAGGAAAAAGAAGCCAATGACCCATATGCAAGAACCACAGGTGTCAACGGAAAACGTGCCATGATAATTGATTTGGAATCCACCAATCCGGAAGGGTGGGACAGTGACGGTAACCCACATGCCGGAGAGGGTATTAATGATGCTGTTATTTATGAAATGCATATCCGTGACGTATCTTCAGATTCCAGTTCCGGAATTGAAAACGTTGGAAAATATTTAGGACTGACAGAGACCGGAACCACAACTGAAAATGGTGTTCCGACCGGACTTGACCATATCAAGGATTTGGGAATCACACATTTACATTTACTTCCGTTTTATGATTATGGTTCCGTAGATGAAACAAAGCTGGATACACCACAGTTTAACTGGGGATATGATCCGGTCAACTACAACGTACCGGAAGGCTCTTATTCCACGGATCCATATCATGGAGAAGTCCGGGTGAAAGAAGCTAAAGAAATGGTAAAGACGTTACATGATAATGATATCAGTGTCGTTATGGACGTGGTTTACAATCATGTATACAATGCAGGAGAATTCTGTTTTAACGTAATTGTGCCGGAGTATTTCTCAAGAGTAAATGATAATGGGACTTATTCTAATGGTTCCGGCTGTGGAAATGACACAGCATCCGAGCGTTCCATGGTGAAGAAATATATTGTGGACTCTGTGAAATACTGGGCAGATGAATATCATATTGATGGCTTCCGTTTTGACCTGGTAGGACTTTTGGATACGGAAACCATGAACGAGGTAATCGAGGAAGTGCACAAAGACCACCCGGATGTTATCTTCTACGGAGAAGGATGGTCGATGCAGACAAGCCTTACCAAAGAAGGATATTCCATGACAACACAGACCAATTCCACAGAAGTACCGGAAATGGCTTTTTTCAGTGATACTTTAAGAGATTTGTTAAAAGGAAATACATTTTCAACGACAGAAAAGGGTTTTGTATCCGGAGCAAATGGCAAAGAGAAGACCTTGCAGAAATGCTTTATGGGATTATCACCGGAATGGTGTACTACACCTTCCCAGTCCGTTAACTACGCATCCTGTCACGATAATCTTTCCCTGATGGATCGTATTATCCGTTCTACTCCGGAAGCTTCCGTGGAGGAGCGAATCCGCATGAACAATCTTGCAGCAGCCATTTATATGACGGCAGAGGGTGTTCCGTTTATGCAGGCAGGAGAAGAATTCTTAAGAAGCAAAGTGAAAGCAGATGGTGGTCTAGATGAAAACAGCTATGCCTCACCAGATTCAGTAAACAGCTTAAAATGGAGCAATCTGGAAGATGAACAGTATCAGAATGTTTACCAGTATTATAAAGGACTGATTGCATTCCGTAAGGCACATCCGGTGCTTCGCCTTGACAATGCAGAGGATGTAAAAGCACATGTAACTCCGGTAGAAGATTTAGATGATAATGTAGTAGCGTTTGCAATTACCGGTGATGTTGACGGAGAGACAGCAGATGGAATGTATGTGATCTTCAATGCCAATAATGAGAAAAAAGAAATAACTCTTCCGGAAGGAAACTGGAATGTATGCATTAATGATACCTTAGCAGGAACAGATACGATTGAAACAATTTCTGGAACAGCAGAAGTAGCTCCGGTTTCTGCATTGATTTTAGTAAAAGGTGATGGAAACGGCAGCACAGCAGTAGTATCTGCAGGAACATTACCAGCATGGATGGCATATGTATTTACAATTCTGGTTGCCGTAGTGATTGGAGCATGTTCTGTCTGGTCACAGAAAAAGGCAGGAAAAGCCGGCAGAAAGTAGATAATTTGGAAATAAAATCTTGCAATTTAAGAAAATAGTGCTATAATAATACAGTACATGATGATTTAGGCTTTGAGAGTGGGCGTTGCGTCCACTCTCAATTCATGTTTAGAACAAAATTTAAGCAGATGGAAAGGTGGTTACATGTCCAGAAAAGAAATTTATGAACAGAAGACAGAAAGCTTCATTCAGCCAATCGTTGATAAGTATCATTTTGAACTGGTAGATGTGGAATATGTCAAGGAAGGTTCCGACTGGTACTTACGGGCTTACATTGATAAGGAAGGCGGAATTACCGTCAATGACTGTGAAATGGTAGCACGGGAAATGAATGAGATTCTGGATCGGGAAGATTATGTGGAAGACTCTTATATTTTTGAAGTGAGTTCGCCGGGACTTGGCAGACCGTTGAAGAAAGAAAAGGACTATGTCCGTTCTATGGGAAAAGAAGTGGAGATACGTCTGTATCGTGCCATAGATCATGAAAAGGAATTTTGTGGAGTCTTAAGTGCATATGATGAGAATACCGTAACAATTGAAGACGAATCTTATGGACAGAAGGTATTTGATAAGAAGGATATTGCATTAATCCGTCTTGCCATCGATTTTTAATCATTAACATAGCATACAACTTAGAAAATAAGTATATAGGAGGATAAAGAAATGAATAACGAGTTGTTGGAAGCATTGACAATACTGGAGCAGGAAAAAAATATCAGCAAAGAGACTTTACTTGAGGCAATTGAGAATTCTCTGCTGACTGCATGCAAAAACCATTTTGGAAAGGCAGATAATATTAAAGTAAATATTGACCCGGAAACATGCGAGTTCCATGTGCTTGCTGAGAAGACCGTAGTGGAAAAAGTAGAAGATGATGTAACAGAAATCAGCCTTGCAAATGCACGCATGATTGATTCTGAGTACAATCTTGGTGATGTGGTAAATGTAGAAGTTAAATCCAAAGAATTTGGACGTATTGCAACACAGAATGCAAAGAACGTAATTTTACAGAAGATTCGTGAGGAAGAAAGAAAAGCAATTTACAGCGAATATTATAGCATGGAAAAAGACGTTGTAACCGGAATTGTACAGAGATATGTTGGAAAAAATATTTCCATTAATCTTGGTAAAGCAGATGCCATTCTTACTGAAAATGAGCAGGTAAAGGGTGAAGTATTCAAACCGACCGAACGTATCAAGGTATATATTCTGGAAGTAAAATCTACACCAAAGGGACCAAAGATTATGGTTTCAAGAACACATCCGGAATTAGTAAAACGTCTGTTTGAAGCAGAAGTTACTGAAGTAAAGGATGGTATTGTAGAGATTAAGAGTATTGCCCGTGAAGCAGGAAGCAGAACAAAGATTGCTGTTTACTCCAATGACCCTGATGTAGATCCGGTAGGAGCATGTGTAGGTATGAACGGAGCCAGGGTAAATGCTATCGTAAGTGAATTACGCGGTGAGAAAATTGATATCATTAACTGGAATGAGAATCCTGCTATGTTAATCGAGAACGCATTAAGCCCAGCAAAAGTTATTTCCGTAATCGCAGATGGCGAAGAGAAGAGCGCAAAGGTTGTTGTTCCGGATTATCAGTTATCCCTTGCTATCGGTAAAGAAGGACAGAATGCAAGACTTGCTGCAAGACTGACCGGATTCAAGATTGATATCAAGAGTGAGACACAGGCAAGAGAGTCCGGTGAATTCATGGATTATGAAAATGATTACGAGGACTATGATGAGGAGTATGAAGAGGGTTATGAGGAAGGTTATGAAGAAGAAAACGCAGGAGATGGTGAGTTCATAGATGGCAACGAATAAGAAGATTCCTATGCGGAAATGTGTAGGATGCCAGGAAATGAAAAGCAAGAAAGAACTGATTCGGATTATTCATACGCCGGAAGATGAACTTGTAGTGGACTCCACTGGAAGGAAGAATGGAAGAGGCGCATATATCTGTCCGAATATGGATTGCTTTTTGGCAGCAAAAAAGACAAAGGGCTTGGAAAGATCTTTGAAAATGGCGATTCCGGAAGAAATATATGAGGAGTTGCAAAAGGAGATGCAGAATATTGAAACAAGATAAGGTGTTATCCATGCTTGGACTTTCTGCCAAGGCAGGAAATGTTGCAAGCGGAGAATTTTCAACAGAGAAAGCGGTAAAAGAAGGAAAGGCTCATCTGGTCATTGTCGCAGGAGATGCTTCAGATAATACGAAGAAACATTTCCGTGATATGTGCAGCTTTTATGAAGTGCCATTTTATGCTTATGCTGATAAGGAGAGTCTCGGACATCATATTGGAAAAGAATTTCGGGCATCATTGGCAGTTACCAACGAAGGTCTTGCCAAAGCCGTCATAAAGCAATTGAAACTGTTAACAACTGAATAACGGAGGTAGTTATATATGTCAAAACTCAGAGTATATGAACTCGCAAAAGAATTAAATATAAAGCCGCAGGATGTTTTGGATTCCTTAAAAGGAACCCAGTATGAAGTAAAGACATCCAGTAATAGTATAGATGAAGATGCACAGAAACTGGTACGTTCTAAAGTAAAAGGAGCAGCAAAACCGGCAGCAAAGCCAGCAGCAGAGACAAAGCCGGCAGGCGAAGCAAAAGCTGCAGGCGAGGCAAAATCAACAGAGGCACCGGCTCGACCGAAGAAAAAAGCAAGTATTTCTGCTGTATTTAACCCACAGAACAGCAAGACCAATCCGGGAAGCAGACGTCAGGCTTATCACACCAATGCCAAGACCGGAGAAACAAGAAGACCGGCACCGGCTGCAAGACCAGCTCAGCCTGCAAAACCGGCAGCACCAAAGCCTGCAGAAGTAAAAGCTGCAGAAGTTAAGCCGGCAGAGGTAAAGGCAACAGAAGTTAAGGCTGCAGAAGTAAAACCAGCAGAAACGAAAACTGCAGAAGTAAAGACTACGGAAACAAAAACTGTTCAGGAGAAACCGGTAGTGAAAACAGAAGAGAAGAAGACGGAGACAAGAAACTTTAACAATAACCGTCAGCAGGGAGACAGACCATACAACAATAACCGTCCACAGGGAGACAGACCGTATAATAACAACCGCCCACAGGGAGACAGACCGTATAATAACCGTCAGCAGGGAGACAGACCGTACAACAATAACCGCCCGCAGGGGGACAGACCATATAATAACCGTCAGCAGGGAGACAGACCGTATAATAACAACCGCCCGCAGGGAGACAGACCGTACAATAACAACCGCCCGCAGGGAGACAGACCGTACAACAATAACCGCCCACAGGGAGACAGACCATACAATAATAACCGTCCACAAGGCGACAGAAATGGAAGAGGCGGAAGAAATGGTGGAAGATTCGATCAGGAATTAAACCGTTTCAATAAAGAAGCAATCCAGGCAGGACCGGACGATTTAAGAAAAGAAAGCCGTGAGAACCGTGACCGTGACAATACCCGTAAGAAACAGGTGCAGGAGCACGATAAGTTAGGAAGCAAGAAACAGGAAAGATATGTAAATCTTGAGAAAAACGGCGGTAAGAAGAAACGTCCTGCACAGCCGAAACCAAAGGAAGAAGATACCATCCGCAGCGTATCCCTGCCGGAGCGTATGACGATTAAGGAACTGGCAGATAAGATGAAGGTTCAGGCTTCTGAAATCATCAAGAAGCTCTTTATGAAGGGACAGATGGTTACCGTAAATCAGGAAATCGACTATGACAGTGCAGAAGAAATTGCACTGGAATTTAACTGTATTGCAGAGCCGGAAGAAAAGGTAGACGTAATTGCAGAGCTTTTAAAAGAGGATGAAGAAAGAGAAGAAGATTTAGTTCCAAGACCACCTGTTGTCTGTGTAATGGGTCACGTTGACCATGGTAAAACATCCCTTCTGGATGCAATCCGTAATACACATGTAACAGACCGTGAGGCTGGTGGTATCACACAGCATATCGGAGCATATGTGGTAAGTATCAACGGACAGAAGATTACCTTCTTAGATACACCGGGACATGAAGCATTTACCGCAATGCGTCTGCGTGGAGCAAAATCTACCGACATCGCAATTCTTGTAGTTGCAGCAGATGATGGTGTCATGCCACAGACTGTAGAAGCAATTAACCATGCTAAAGCAGCCGGAATTGAAATCGTAGTAGCAATCAATAAGATTGATAAGCCAAATGCCAATATCGACCGAGTAAAACAGGAGTTATCCGAATATGAACTGATTCCGGAAGACTGGGGTGGAAGCACCATCTTTGTACCGGTATCTGCTCATACCCACGAAGGTATTGACCAGTTATTGGAAATGTTATTATTAACAGCAGAAGTCAGCGAATTAAAGGCAAATCCAAAACGTAAAGCCCGTGGTGTTATCATTGAGGCACAGCTGGATAAAGGAAGAGGAGCGGTAGCAACTGTTTTAGTACAGAAGGGAACCCTTACAGTTGGTGAGCCGATTGCCTGTGGTAGTGCATATGGTAAAGTGCGTGCCATGATTGACGATAAAGGAAGAAGAGTAAAAGAAGCCGGACCATCCATGCCGGTAGAGATTTTAGGACTTTCCAGTGTACCGGATGCAGGAGAAACATTCGTAGCATGTGACAGTGAAAAAGATGCAAGAAACTTTGCAGAGACATATATTTCCGAAGGAAAGGCAAAACTGTTAGAGGAGACCCGTTCCAGAATGTCTTTAGATGATCTGTTCTCACAGATTCAGTCCGGAGATGTAAAAGAGCTGGATATCATCGTTAAAGCAGACGTCCAGGGTTCTGTAGAAGCCGTAAAACAGAGTCTTGTAAAACTTTCCAACGACGAAGTTGTGGTTAAGATTATCCATGGTGGTGTTGGTGCAATCAACGAATCTGATGTTACTTTAGCATCTGCATCTAACGCAATCATCATTGGATTTAACGTAAGACCGGACCCTACAGCAAAGGTTACTGCTGAAAATGAAGGTGTAGATATCCGTCTGTATAAAGTTATCTATAACGCAATTGAAGACGTAGAAGCTGCTATGAAGGGAATGTTAGATCCTGTATACGAAGAAAAAGTAATCGGCCATGCAGAAGTTCGTCAGATTTTCAAAGCATCCGGTGTTGGTAACATTGCAGGTTCTTATGTATTGGATGGTAACTTTGAGCGTGGATGTAAAGTCCGTATTACCCGTGAGGGAACACAGATATTTGAAGGAAATCTTGCTTCCCTGAAACGTTTCAAGGACGATGTGAAGGAAGTAAAAGCCGGATATGAGTGTGGTCTTGTATTCGAAGGATTTAATGATATTGCAGAACTGGATCAGGTAGAGGCATATAAGATGGTAGAGGTTGCCAGATAATCTGATAGAAGGACAGGAAAATTATGCAAAAAAATAGTATGAAAAATATGCGGATAAATGGAGAAGTTCAAAGAGAACTCTCCAACATTATCCGGAGTGAAGTAAAAGACCCGCGTATTGCGCCGATGACCAGCGTGGTTGCCGTAGAAGTGGCACCGGATTTAAAAACCTGTAAGGCGTATATCAGTGTATTCGGAGACGAAGAAGCTCAGAATAATACAATCAAAGGTCTTAATAGTGCAGAAGGGTATATTCGTCATGCCCTCGCAAAAAGTATCAATTTAAGAAATACTCCGGAGATTCGGTTTATCCTGGATCAGTCCATTGAGTATGGTGTAAACATGTCAAAGAAAATTGATGAGGTGATTGGACAGGAAGAGTCCTAAGCCTCATCCGAAGAGAAAGAGAGCAGGTGTTGCCAATGAAATTAGAGGAACAGCTTTATGATGTGAAGCGTGTAGCAATAGCCGGTCATGTAAAACCTGACGGAGACTGTGTAGGTTCCACGTTAGCAGTATATAACTATATCAGAAAATATCATCCGGAAATGGAAGTGGAACTCCATCTGGAACCGATTCCAAACATTTTCAAATTCCTTGCAAATGCAGATAAAATTGACAGCTCTTATATAGAAAAAGAGCCATACGATTTATTTATTGCATTGGACTGCGGTGATGAGAAACGACTGGGAAATGCAGTGAAATATTTTCATGCAGCAAAACGCACCTTCTGTGTTGACCATCATATCAGCAATCAGAGCTTTGCAGATGCAAACTACATTTTCCCGGAGGCAAGTTCAACCTGTGAGCTTGTATATGAACTCATAGATGAAGAGAAGATTACAAAGGAAATTGCAGAATGTATTTATGTGGGAATTGTGCATGATACCGGTGTGTTCCAGTATTCCTGTACTTCCGCAAAGACCATGAACATTGCCGGCAGGCTGATGGAAATGGGAATTGATTTCAGCCGTATCGTGGATAAGACTTATTATGAGAAAACTTACGAGCAGAACCGGATTTTGGGTCAGGCATTGGTGGACAGCCAGCTCTTTTTAGATGGAAAATGCATTGCATCTATCGTAACCAAAGAAGAAATGGAAAAATACCAGGTTCTTCCGAAACATTTAGAAGGAATCGTACAGCAGCTTCGTGCTACCAAAGATGTGGAAGCTGCAATCTTTCTTTACGAAAATGAGGATGGAAGCTTTAAAGCAAGCATGCGTTCCAGTGGTAAGGTAGATGTGGCAGTTATTATGATGTCCTATGGTGGAGGCGGTCATATACGGGCAGCCGGAGCAACCATAGAAGGCAATGCCAAAGAGATTCTTGATGGAATCGTAAAGGACGTTGAAAAACAGCTTTTGAAATAGACAGGATAACGTATGGACGGAATTATTAATGTAAGAAAAGAAAAAGGATTTACGTCCTTTGACGTAGTTGCAAAGCTGCGTGGAATTTTAAAAATGAAAAAGATTGGACATACAGGTACGCTTGATCCGGATGCGGAGGGCGTACTTCCTGTATGTATAGGAAAAGCAACCAGAGTCTGTGACCTTTTAACTGATAAGGACAAGGTATACGAGGCAGTCATGCTTTTGGGAAAAGAAACGGATACCCAGGATATGACAGGAACCATATTAAAGGAATCCGAGGTAAATCTTTCCATAGAAGAAGTAAAGCAGTGTATTGAAAGTTTTGTAGGAGAATATGCACAGATTCCGCCGATGTATTCTGCACTGAAGGTCAATGGAAAGAAATTATGTGACTTAGCAAGAGAAGGTGTGGAAGTAGAACGCAAGGCAAGGAAGGTTCAGATATTAGATATTGCAATTTTATCAATCGACTTGCCGCGAGTGACCATGCGGGTGCACTGTTCCAAAGGAACTTATATCCGGACATTGTGCCATGACATCGGAGAAAAATTAGGTTGTGGAGCCTGTATGGAGTACCTGGTACGGACAAGCGTTTCAGATTTTCAAATAGAAGATGCAAAAACACTGCAGGAAATTGAGACAATAATGAAAAGTGGTAAGATAGAAGAGATTTTATATCCCATTGATACCGTATTTAAAAATCTGCCACAGATTCACAGCCGCAAAGATAGTACGGCACTTTTATATAATGGAAATAAGCTGCCGCTGCCCGTGATAGCAGAGGCAGAGACGATAGAGCATACGCTTGCTTCTTTTTATAAAGAAGATGACTGCAAAAAAGTCAGAGTGTATGACAATGCAAATCATTTTGTTGGAATATATGAATACCGTACAGCGGACAGGCTGTTTAAGCCGGTAAAACTTTTCTTTACACAGCAATGAGAAGGAAAAAGACATTTAAGCAGGTATAAAAAATGAAGTATATACATGGAACAACAGAATTTCATATTGAAGAAGAATGCGTGCTTTCCCTTGGCAAATTTGACGGTCTGCACAGAGGACATGAGACTTTATTAGAACATATGATGGAGCAGAAGAATAAAGGCTGTGCAACGGTACTATTTACCTTTGCCATTCCGCCGAGACCGGGCAGGATAAATGAAGTCCAGAAGGTGCTTACGACGAATGAAGAGAAGGTTGCAATCTGTGAAGAGCAGGGCATTGATTATCTGATTGAATATCCTTTTACCAAAGAAGTCATGACCATGGAACCGGAAGCATTTATTGAAATGCTGGCTTCTTCCATGAAAATCCGTGGCATTGTGGTTGGAACAGATTTTCATTTCGGACATAACCGCCGCGGAGATTACCATCTGCTGGAAATATATGCGAAGAAGCTGCATTATGAACTTAAGGTAATAGATAAGGTTCAGTATGAGAATCGGGATATCAGCAGTACCTTTATCCGGGAAGAAGTAGAAAAGGGCAATATGGAAAAAGTAAAATACCTTCTTGGCTATGATTATTTTGTGGAAGGTGTTGTAATACATGGCAGAGAAATGGGCGCGAAGGTACTTGGAATCCCGACCATAAATATCATACCGCCGGAAAACAAACTGCTTCCGCCGTTTGGTGTCTATGTTTGTGATGTTGTAGTAGGGGATAAGACGTATCATGGAATCGCAGATGTTGGATGTAAGCCGACTATCGAAGGGGTTAATCCGGTGGCAGTGGAAACCAATATTTTTGATTTTAATGAGAATCTCTATGGAAAGAAAGTGCGTGTCTGCTTCCGGAGCAGAGAGCGCAGCGAGATGAAGTTTGAATCCTTAGAGGCTTTAAAGCAACAGCTCGAACAGGATATTGCCTATGGCAGATTTTATGTACAGCAGCATTAAATATATGAATTTCGTAAAATTTCGAACAATTGTTACATAATTGTTACATATTTATGTTGACATTATGAAATCACGTTGCTATAATCTTAAAATATGGAGAAGCATATTGATTCGAACAGATGCGGAAATGCAGGGTGCATTTTGCATCGTTACAATGTCAGGAGGCATATTTTTATGAAGAACAATAGAAAGTGGAAGACAACAGCATTTATTCTTACCTGTGGACTTACAGTGGCGCTTGAGGGTGGCGCAGCTGCACAGACATCAGCAGGTTCCGGCTTAAATGCAGGAATATTTGCTACAATGGATTCCTATTATAATACAGATATTGTTGTTTCAGCAACCAATACTGTTACAACGATGGAAGGACAGTCTGAGGATGCTGCAGCAACCGATACAACGGTACCTGCAGATACAGCAGCAACCGATACAGCGGTACCAGCAGATACAACAATCTGTGGATATACCAATCTTGGTATTGCACAGGTTGACAGCAGTTTAAATGTAAGGGAACAGCCGGATACCAATTCTGATATCGTAGGAAAGATGCAGAACGATGCCGGATGTGAAATATTAGAGGACGATGGCGAGTGGCTTAAAATTGAATCTGGTCAGGTAACCGGATATGTAAAAGCAGAATATATCATTACCGGAGAGGCAGCTGTAGCAAAAGCCCAGGAAGTAATGAAGACCATTGCAACCGTTACAACACAGACTTTAAATGTACGTGCTGAGATGAATACCGATTGTACCAAACTGGCATTGATGCCGGAAGGAGAAGAATTAGAGGTTTTAAATCAGTATGATGGCTGGGTGGAAGTAGACTTAGATGGTGATGTAGGATATGCAAGTACCGACTATGTAGAGATTTCACAGCAGCTGCCAAAGGCACAGACCATGACAGAATTAAAATATGGTCAGGGTGTTTCAGATACAAGAGTATCACTGGTGGCTTATGCAACACAGTTTGTCGGTAATCCATATGTATGGGGCGGAACCAGCCTTACCAGAGGAGCGGACTGTTCCGGATTCGTATTATCCGTATATGCAAATTATGGCGTATATCTGCCACACTCATCCAGAGCACAGGCAGGATGCGGAACCAGAATCAGTGCATCCGAAGCACAGCCGGGAGATTTGTTCTTCTATGGTAGCGGTAAGGGCATCAACCATGTGGCAATCTATATCGGAAATGGTCAGATTGTTCATGCAAGTTCACCTTCTACCGGAATCAAGATTTCCAATGCATATTATCGTTCACCAGTATGTGTTGTCCGTGTATTAGGAAACTAGATAAGGAAACTAACAGAATTTTGTTTACAAATAATAAGTAGTATGTTATATTTGTTAGGTATGATTTAGCCGATATTCGGTAGATGGACACTCCGACCTTTTACTGATTATCAGGCGATAAGAAAATATAAGGAGGAAACGTAAATGTTATCAAAAGAAAGAAAAGAAGCAATCATCGCAGAATATGGTAAAACTGCTACAGACACAGGTTCACCAGAGGTACAGGTTGCACTTTTAACAGCCAGAATCAATGAGCTGAATGAGCACTTAAAAGTAAATCAGAAGGATCATCATTCCAGAAGAGGACTTTTAAAGATGGTTGGTCAGAGACGTCGTTTACTGGCTTACTTAAAGAAAGTTGATATTGAAAGATATCGTTCTTTAATCGAACGTTTAGGTTTAAGAAAGTAATTTCTTGTAAAAGGAAACCGTATAGAATAGAGCGGAGTTGTCCGCTCTATTTTTCGGTTGCTAGGCTTCCACAGGTTGCCGGATATCCGTAAGGAACTGCAAGTACAGAGTCTTATGGATGACAATGTAAGAACGGCAGAAGGACGATTCCGAGACCACTGATTAGTGCAATTACAGATTGTGTTAATCAGTAGTTTCGGTCGATACACCTCCGGATGGCTGCAAACAGCACCATTTCGGAACTTCTGCCATAATAAGCAGGAATATCCTGCATACAAAAAAGGAGAAATGATATGTACCAGAGTTATTCAATGGAACTTGCCGGAAGAACTCTTACGGTTGATATTAACCGTGTGGGTAAACAGGCAAATGGATGTGCATTCATGCACTACGGTGATACCACTGTATTATCTACTGCAACAGCATCTGAAAAGCCAAGAGACGGAATCGACTTTTTCCCTCTTAGCGTAGAGTTCGAAGAGAAATCTTATGCAGTAGGAAAAATCCCAGGTGGATTTAATAAGAGAGAAGGAAAAGCATCTGAGAATGCAATCCTTACTTCCCGTGTAATTGACAGACCTATGCGTCCGTTATTCCCAAAGGATTATCGTAATGATGTAACATTAAACAACCTCGTTATGAGCGTTGACCCGGAATGCCGTCCGGAAATCGTAGCAATGCTTGGTTCTGCGATTGCAACCTGTATTTCGGACATCCCATTTGACGGACCATGTGCTATGACACAGGTCGGAATGAAAGATGGTGAATTTGTAATCAACCCATCCCAGGAAGTTTGGGACAATGGTGATTTACAGTTGACGGTTGCTTCTACCAGAGAGAAAGTAATCATGATTGAAGCCGGAGCAAATGAGATTCCGGAAGATAAAATGATTGAAGCAATTTACATGGCACACGACATCAACCAGACCATTAATGATTTCATTATGAAACTGGTAAACGAAGTTGGTAAACCAAAACATGAATATACAAGCTGTGCAGTTCCAGAGGAAATGTTTGCAGCTATGCGTGAGATTGTTACACCGGATGAGATGGAAGTAGCAGTATTCTCTGACGACAAACAGACCAGAGAAGAAAATATCCGTAAAGTAACAGAGAAAATGGAAGAGGCATTTGCAGATAACGAAGAGTGGCTTCCATTAGTTGGTGAGGCTGTATATCAGTATCAGAAGAAGACCGTTCGTAAGATGATTTTAAAAGACCACAAACGTCCGGATGGAAGAGCAATCAACCAGATTCGTCCGCTGGCATCTGAGGTTGATATTATTCCTAGAGTACATGGTTCTGCTATGTTTACCCGTGGACAGACTCAGATCTGTGATGTTGTAACATTAGCTCCATTATCTGAAGTTCAGAAAATCGATGGATTAGATGAGAATATTACCACCAAGAGATATATGCACCATTACAATTTCCCATCCTACTCTGTTGGAGAAACAAAACCTTCCAGAGGACCGGGACGTCGTGAAATCGGACATGGAGCACTGGCTGAGAAAGCATTGGTTCCGGTTCTTCCTTCTGAAGAAGAATTCCCATATGCAATCCGTGCCGTATCCGAGACCTTTGAATCTAATGGTTCTACCTCTATGGCATCTACCTGTGCATCCTGTATGGCACTTATGGCTGCAGGTGTTCCGATTAAGAAAATGGTTGCAGGTATTTCCTGTGGTCTGGTAACTGGTGAGACAGATGATGATTACATCGTATTAACCGATATTCAGGGACTTGAGGACTTCTTCGGAGATATGGACTTCAAGGTAACCGGTACACATGACGGTATTACTGCAATCCAGATGGATATTAAGATTCACGGATTAACAAGACCTATCGTAGAAGAAGCAATCAGAAGAACCAGGGAAGCAAGACTTTATATCATGGACGAAGTTATGTCCAAAGCAATTGCTGAGCCAAGAAAAGAAGTTGGACAGTATGCTCCAAAGATTCTTCAGGTTCAGATTGACCCGGCTAAGATTGGTGATGTAGTAGGTCAGAAGGGTAAGACAATCAACGAGATTATCGACCGCACTGGTGTTAAGATTGACATCAATGATGAAGGTGCAGTAAGCATCTGTGGTACCGATAAAGCAATGCTTGAGAAAGCTGCTGACATGATCCGTATCATTACAACTGATTTCGAAGAAGGTCAGATTTTCACTGGTAAAGTAGTAAGCATCAAAGAATTTGGTGCATTCATCGAATTTGCACCGGGTAAAGAGGGAATGGTTCACATTTCCAAGATTGCAAAAGAGAGAATCGAACATGTAGAAGATGTTCTGACTCTTGGTGATACAGTAACCTGTATCTGCATGGGCAAAGACAGAATGGGAAGAATCAGCTTCTCCATCAAGGATGTTCCTGCTCAGAACTAATTGCAGATTCGTGGCATGTGATTTTTCAATACTCACATAAATAAAATAAGGCGTATGCTTTTGCGGATGAAAATCCACAAGGGTATACGCCTTTTTACGTAAGTAGCGAAGAAAAAAGTCTGGCAGAAAAAAAGAGCCGAGTTTGCTGGGTAAACTTTTTTTCGGGTATCCGGAAAGCACTGCAGGTGGTCAAAAATGCTGCACTGCATATATTATAAGAAAACATAAAATGGTGCAGTATGGAACGGGTCAGACAGATTACAAGGGTGAATGAAGCTCATAAACTAGGATATATTGGAAATAATGTCACGGTAGCCGTGATGGATACAGGAATTGGAACTCATATTGATTTTGGACAAAGAATCAGAGGATTTCGTGATTATGTAGGTGATAAGAAGATACTTTATGATGATAACGGTCATGGAACCCATGTTTCCGGAATTATTGCAGGTTCTGGTTTCGCTTCCCATGGACGTTACCGGGGAATGGCACCGGGAGCACAGATATTTTCGATAAAAGTATTAGACCGCATGGGAAAGGGAAATACCAGACTGGTGGTATCTGCATTAAAATGGCTGATTGCAAATTATGGGAAAATGAATATAAGAATCTTAAATATTTCCGTAGGAATGCTTGCTTCGGCCAGAAGGGAAGAACAGGAGGAATTGTTAGCAGCAATTGAAGCAGTCTGGGATGCAGGAATTGTAGTGGTTGCCGCTGCCGGAAATAACGGACCAAAGGATAAGAGTATTACGATACCGGGGCTATGCCGGAAGATTATAACGGTAGGCAGCAGTGATGATGAGGAAGGAGAAGTAAAAAATCTGGGTCTGATGCGTGGGTATAGTGGGAGAGGTCCGACGGAAGCCTGCATTATGAAACCGGAAGTAGTGGCTCCTGGAACAGCGATTGTCAGCTGTAAGCGGATGGGAAATGGTTATGAGATGAAAAGTGGAACCTCTATGGCAACACCGGTGGTGGCCGGGGCGGTCGCGGTGCTTTTAAGCCGTTATCCAAATCTAAAACCGGCAGAAGTAAAACTGCGGCTTTATGAGACGAGTGTAGATACTGGAAAATCCAAGCATGCACAGGGCTGGGGGAGGCTGGATGTCATGCGGCTGATTCGATAAAAGAAAATAGCCTGGAAGAGATAAAAAGCAGAAAGAAAGAGAAAGAGACAGAGACAGAGGGAAAGGAATACGCCGGACATTTGATTTCTGGGAGAAAATGCGGTAGAATGAAGAATACGCATAAAACAAGGGGTAGAAAAGAAAGAGGAGGGAATAAGGTGAAGAAAATAGTTAAAGTTTTAATCAGCAGACTTTTTATCACAGTTTTACTTATTTTACTTCAGTTTGGATATTTATTTTATCTGCTGCTGGAAGTTGGTAAAATGTCTACTTACATCAACCTGATTCTCAATATACTTGCATTTATCGTAGCTTTATTCGTTGTAAATCGAAGAATGAATCCGGCATACCGGCTGGCATGGGTATTTATTATTCTGATGTTTCCATTGCTCGGATTATTGCTGTACGTGGTATTTGGAAGACCGGAACTCACCAGAAAGGCAAGAGAGAAAATGAACCGTGTAAATGAGGAAGTAGAACCGCTTCTTACAGAAGATAGAGCGTGCAGAGAACGGCTGGCAGAAGAAGATCCGGTTGCCGCTGGACAGTCTTCATATATCAGTGACTGGGCGCATTTTCCAGTTTATGAACATACAGCAACAAATTATTATCCGTCCGGAGAAGAAATGTTTCCAGTTATGTTAGAAGAAATCCGGAAAGCGAAAAAGTTTGTTTTTCTGGAATATTTTATTTTAGATGATGGAAAGATGTTCCGGGAGCTGATTCAGCTTTTGAAGGAAAAAGTGGAAGAGGGCGTAGAAGTACGTCTGATTTATGATGATGTTGGCTGCATTACGACACTGCCGAATAATTTCTATAAGGAATTGCAGAAAATCAGAATTAAATGTGCGGCGTTTAATCCGTTGCGGGCGAGACTTGCTGTCATTATGAATAACCGTGACCACAGAAAAATCCTCGTTATTGATGGAAATGTTGCATTTACTGGTGGAATCAATATTGCAGATGAATATATCAATGAAATTGAGCGGTTTGGATACTGGAAGGATACCGGAATCCGTATGAAAGGTGCAGCGGTATGGAGCTTTACCTGTATGTTTCTTGAAATGTGGAATTATATAATAAATTCCACGGAGGATTATGAGAAGTTCCGGCCGGATGCAGACTATGTGGCAAAGATTCCATCCGTTGGATATGTGCAGCCGTATAGTGATACACCGTTAGATCACGAAAATACCGGCGAGAATGTATACATGAACATTATTAATTCAGCACAGAAGTATGTCTACATTTTCACCCCGTATCTGATTATTGACCATGAAATGCTGGTAAGCCTTCAGAATGCGGCAAAACGTGGTGTGGATGTGCGGATTGTAACACCTGGAATTCCGGATAAGAAATTTGTTTATCTTCTGACACAGGCAGATTATGGTGTTCTTATTGAAAGTGGTGTAAAGATTTATCAGTATACACCGGGATTTATTCATGCAAAGAGTTTTGTCTGTGATGATAAAATTGCTACCGTAGGCAGTATCAATCTGGATTACCGCAGTATGTATCTGCATTTTGAATGCGGAGTCTGGTGCTATAAGACCGAGGCAGTGCTGCAGTTAAAAGAAGATGCACTTGCGGTAATCGGACAGTCACAGCAGATTGATCTGGAATTCTGCAAACACAGATTTGTAGGAGTACGGATGATACAGACCTGTCTGCGTCTGCTGGCCCCGCTTTTGTAGAAAAGGTTTTACAGGGAGAAGAAATAAGTAAGCGTCTTACGAAAATAATCCTGATAGGTAGCTTTTGGAATTGTAGTATCATATAAGACACGGATGGAGCCGATTTCTTTTTCATTTAATGTATAGTAAAGTGTGCCGGCTTCTTTTCCCTGTGTTACCGGAGCTTTTATTTCTTCTGGAAGAGAAAGCTTTTTTTCAATAAGATTTAAGTCATTTCCTGCAGTATCAAGATATGAAAAGGTTCCTTCATAGGAAAGACTGACCTTTTTATCAGTGCCACCCCGTACTGATAATTCCGGCAGAGCGGGCGGTGTGGTATCCTGATAGAGCCGGCATACGGAAAAACCATAGTCTAAAAGGGCGGACGCATCAGCAAAACGCACTTTATAATCCGGTGCAGCCATAATGACTGCGATGAGTTTAATGTTATCTTTTTCAGCAGTGGCTGAGACACAGTACTTGGCAAGACCGGTGGAACCGGTTTTTAATCCAGTGGCATAGGCGTATTGTTTGATGAGCTTATTGGTGTTGGTTAAACCAAATTCGGAAGACCCTTTTTTCGTGACATGGGTAATATTTTCCATCCAGATGGTAGAATAATTATGTATCTGCGGATATTTTGTGATTAATTCCCGGGACATTAGAGCAACATCATAGGCACTGGTCATATGATTGTCAACGTCAAGACCGCAGCAGTTAACAAAGTTGGTATCCTTCATACCAAGACCGGCAGCCCGCTCATTCATCTGGGCAACGAAGGCATCTTCCGAACCGGCAATGAATTCTGCCATGGCAACGCAGGCGTCATTGGCACTGGCAACACTGATACACTTTATCATGGTATCAACGGTCTGGGTTTCACCCGGCTCTAAGAAGACCTGGGAACCGCCCATGCTTGCAGCATGTTCCGAAACTGTGACAACATCATCCAGGGAAATTTTTTGTGCGTCCAGAGCATCGAAAATCAGAATCAGTGTCATGATTTTCGTAATGCTGGCAGGATGCAGGATGGAATGAGCATCCTTTTCATAGATGATGGTTCCGGTAGATGCTTCCATTAAAAGAGCGCTGGGAGCAGACAATGTGACCGGAGCAGATGCATCGGAAGCAGCATCCGGATTGGAAGCATCTGGCATGGAAGCATCAGGGGATGGATTGTTGGATTCTGCAGGAGTTTCGTTTTCTGCAAGAACAGAAAATTGTGATGCCATTGGTAAAAAGGCCGGGCCAAGAAGAGACAGGCTTATGAAAATGGAAAGAATGGTATGCATAAGAATACCTCCGGTATGTTCTATTACATTTTAATAGAGAAGAGAAAGAAATATGCAGATAAAGCATGGTTTATTTTGTTGATGCAAAGAGGTGAAAGATGTTATTAAAAATCATTATTGTAATAGCATGTGTGATTTTGGTTTACATAATCTGGCAGTGGCAGGAATTAAAAAAATTTGTAAGAACGGATTATGAGATAAAAAGTGGTAAAGTGCAAAGAGAATATAAGGCAGCAGTACTGGCAGATTTGCATGGTTTTCAGTATGGAAAAGACAACATCCGGCTTTTAGATGCAATTAGAAGTGGACAGCCGGATCTGATTCTGATTCCAGGAGATATGGTGGTCAGCAGGAAAAGTGACACCTATGAGACAGCGTTAAAGATATTGGAAGAACTGTGCAGGATTGCACCGGTTTATTATTCTTACGGAAATCATGAATCCCGTGCCCACATAAGAAAAAGTGAGTATCAGGAGAAATTTTTCGCTTTTGAAAATAAGGTAAAAGAGCTTGGCATCCATGTACTGCATAATGAAACAGAAGCTTTTGGAGAACTGGCGGTTACCGGGCTTGAAATTCCATTGTCCTGTTATAAAAAAGGAGTGGATGTGCCACTTCCACAGGATTATCTTGAGAAAACGCTTCCGAAGCAGACGGAAGATACATTTCAGGTGCTGTTAGCACACAATCCAAGATATGCGAAGGAATATGCAGACTGGGGAGCGGATTTGACTTTTTGCGGACATAATCATGGAGGACTGATACGGATTCCTGGCGTTGGAAGCCTGATTTCTCCGCAGTTTCAGTGGTTTCCGAAATATGATGCAGGAGCCTTTGATTTTGAGGGAAAGAAAGTAATCGTAAGCCGGGGGCTTGGAACCCATACCTTTCATATCAGAATCTTTAACCGTGCGGAACTTGTGTTTATGGTTATAAAACCACAAGATATTGCTTGATTTGTGGTATAAAGTTGTGAAAAACACTAAATCTTGTGAAAACACTTGCGTTTTTTCTTAGATACCGTTAAAATAGATGTGCTAGGAAAGAATGGAGAGGTTTTGAAATGGAATTAACAGTAAAGCTGCAGGTGTTCGAAGGACCATTAGATTTGCTCCTTCATCTGCTGGATAAGAATAAAGTAAATATCTATGATATCCCAATTGTGGAGATAACCAATCAGTATATGGAATATATCCGGGAAATGAAGCGGCAGGATTTAAATGTTATGAGTGAGTTCTTAGTCATGGCAGCCACACTGATTGATATTAAATCAAAGATGCTTCTTCCGGCAAAAGAGACAGAAGAAGAGGAAGCAGAAGACCCGAGAGCAGAACTGGTAGAACAGCTTTTGGAATATAAGATGTATAAATGCATTTCCTATGAATTAAAAGACCGTCAGATGGATGCGGAAAAGGTGATGTTTAAGGAGCCGACGATTCCGGACGAGGTAGCTGCCTATGAAGAGCCGGTGGATTTAGAGGAACTGATGGCAGATGTCACATTGAAGAAATTGAATGATATTTTCAAATCCATCATGCGTAAGCAGGAAGATAAGATTGACCCGGTTCGTTCCAAATTTGGCAAGATTGAGAAAGAAGAAGTATCACTGTCCGATAAAATGGTATATTTAGAGCAGTATGCAATGACACATCCACATTTCAGCTTCCGCAGTCTTTTAGAAGCACAGTGTGGCAAGATGGAGATTATCGTGACCTTCCTTGCAGTGCTTGAGCTGATGAAGATGGGCAAGATAACCATTTATCAGGATAAAATATTTGATGATATCAGAATAGAGTCCAAGGTTGCAGCCTAGGCTCTTATTATATGAGGGTAGTAATGGAAGAAAAGAATTATGAAGCAATTATAGAAGCAATTTTATTTACCATGGGGGAATCGGTAGAATTGGATAAAATTGCTAATGCAATTGAATTAGACAAACAGGAAACCAAAAAGAAAATAGAAGCACTCCGGCAGAAATATGAGCAGGAAGAAAGAGGTATCCAGATTATCGAACTGGACGGCGCTTATCAGATGTGTACGAAGAATGAAATGTATGAATATCTGATTCGGATTGCAAAACAGCCAAAGAAGCGTGTCCTTACAGACGTACTGTTAGAGACCTTATCCATCATTGCTTATAAGCAGCCAATCACTAAGGCGGAGATTGAAAAAATCCGTGGCGTATCCTGCGACCATGCAGTAAGCAAACTGGTGGAATATAATCTGGTCAATGAAGTGGGAAGATTGGATGCTCCGGGCAGACCTATGCTATTTGGCACAACAGAGGAATTCTTACGGAGCTTTGGTGTGCATTCCATCGATGAACTCCCGGTGCTGAATGAAGACCAGGTGGAAGAATTCAAGCATCAGGCTGAACAGGAAGCAGAAATGAAGCTTGAAGTATAGCAACAGGGAATGCAGTAAGCGGAAGTATAATCGAAGTATAATCATAGAAAGAAATGAATAGAATGCAGAGAAAATGTATTTCGGAGCGGTCATGAAAAAGAGACGGTGGAAGAAAATGACAGCATTATCTCTGCTTTTTATATTTTTTAGTTCCAATCATATTCCGGCAGAACCGCTGCCACAGGATAATCCGGATGAAACGCAAGAAGAAAATGAAATAGAAATCGAAGAACCAAAGAATTTGTACGCGCTGTCTGCATGCTTAATGGATGCGGATTCAGGGCGTATTTTGTTTGGAAAAGAAGAGGATGTGCGCCGGGCAAATGCCAGTACGACAAAGATTATGACATTGATTGTAACCTTAGAGCATGCAGATTTAAATAACGTGGTTACATTTTCTGATTATGCAGCCTCCCAGCCGGATGTGCAGCTGAATGGAGCAAGTGGGGAACAGTTTTTATTAAAAGACCTTTGTTTCTCTCTGATGTTAGAATCCCACAATGATTCGGCAGTGGCAATTGCGGAACATGTGGCAGGAAGTGTGGAGGCATTTGCTGGCTTGATGAATGAGAAGGCGGCGGAGCTTGGCTGCATGGATACCTATTTCATTACGCCAAACGGACTGGATAAGGAAGATGAAAACGGATTCCATGGAACGACAGCAGCCGACCTTGCCCGGATTATGAACTATTGCATCAATGAGTCTCCCATGAAAGAGACTTTTCTTGAAATTACGCAGACACCGTCCTATTCCTTTTCTAATATAGAAGGAACACGAAACTACAGCTGCAATAATCACAACCGTTTCCTTACGATGATGGACGGAGCAATCAGTGGTAAAACCGGTTTTACGGGCAATGCCGGATACTGTTATGTGGGAGCATTGCGGCGGGATGACCGTACCTATGTGGTGGCACTTTTGGGCTGCGGCTGGCCAAACAATAAGAATTATAAATGGTCAGACACAAAACAGTTGATGCAGTATGGAATTGATTCATTTGAAAAGGTAAATCTTCTGGAGTTGGAAATCCCCAAGGAAGCAGAATGTCCCCTTGAGATAAGTGGGGCAAAGACAGAAGACTATAGCAGAATTAAGATGACAGAGGTTCAGAACAGGACAGAGGAAAAACAGATAGAAAATATACTGCTTCGTAAGGATGAATCCATTGAATTTAAATTGGAGAGAAAGCAGAGACTTGAGGCTCCGGTGGAAGCAGGAACTACTGTTGGAACCCTTAAGTATATACTG
This sequence comes from Roseburia sp. AF20-18LB, assembly GCF_003461185.1. Taxonomy (NCBI): domain Bacteria; kingdom Bacillati; phylum Bacillota; class Clostridia; order Lachnospirales; family Lachnospiraceae; genus Roseburia; species Roseburia sp. AF20-18LB. The sequence goes on along the minus strand of NZ_QTWP01000001.1, from coordinate 266,654 downwards.
AACGGGCAGGTGGTGAGAGAGGAAGAACTTGTCTTAAAAGACAGTGTTCCGGCATGGGATTACCGCTACAGCTGCCTCAGAATGGTTGACCTTTTTTCTTTATAAAGTCAGAAAATCAGCCATAAAATGCGATATGTAAAATCTGTGAAAAAATTAACAATTTGCTATTGAAAAGTTTTGGTCAATGTACTACAATTACCCTAGCGAAAAATTTTATTTTTTCTAAAATAGATGGAGGACTAAGAGATGAGCAACAGAAGTAATAACTTAGCAGAACAGAGAATTTGCCGTTTGCTGGATGAAAACAGCTTTATGGAAATCGGTTCTCTGGTAACCGCAAGAAATACGGATTTTAATCTGGCAGATGAAGCTACGCCATCAGATGGTGTCATTACCGGACATGGTCTGATTGATGGTAATCTGGTATTTGTCTACAGTCAGGATTCTTCCGTATTAAATGGAACAATTGGCGAGATGCATGCAAAGAAAATTGCAGCTGTTTATGACAGAGCAATGAAGATGGGTGCACCGGTAATCGGACTTTTGGATTGTGCCGGAGTTCGTCTTCAGGAATCAGTAGATGCTTTGAATGCATTAGGAATGATTTATGAAAAACAGGTTATGGCATCCGGAGTAATTCCACAGATTTGTGCTGTATTTGGCAACTGTGGCGGCGGACTTACCGTAGTACCTGGATTATGTGATTTTGCATATATGGAAGCTGATAAAGCCAAAATGTTTGTAAATGCACCAAACGCAATCGAAGGAAATTACGTTGGAAAATGTGATACATCTTCTGCAGATTTCCAGAGCACAGAGACCGGCGTCATTGATATGGCAGGTTCTGAAGAAGAAATCTTTGCACAGATTCGTGAACTGGTCTGCATGCTTCCGGCAGATAACACAGAGAATGGTTATATGGAAGACTGTGAAGATGATTTGAACCGTGCATGCGAAAATGTAGATACCATGAAAGGCGATCCTCGTTTCGTATTAAGCGAGATTTCTGATAATCACAATTTCTTAGAGACAAAGAAGGATTATGCAAAGAGCATGGTAACCGGATTCATCCAGTTAAACGGACTGACTGTCGGTGCTGTTGCTAACTGCACAGAAGAATATGATGAAGAAGGAAAGAAAGTCGCAGAGCATGATGCAGCACTTTGTGCAAAAGGCTGTGAAAAAGCTTCTGAATTCATCCAGTTCTGTGATGCATTTGATATTCCTGTATTATCTCTTACCAATGTGGCTGGATTTACAGCAACAAAATGCAGTGAAAGAAGACTTGCAAAAGCTTTGGCTAAGCTTACATATGCATTTGCAAATGCTACCGTTCCTAAGGTTAGCCTGCTTACCGGTAATGCTTACGGAAGTGCAGCAGTAATGATGAACTCCAAAGCAATCGGTGCTGACCTTGTATACGCATGGCCGGATGTTAAGACCGGTATGATGGATGCTCGTCTTGCAGCAGAGATTATGTATGCAGATGCTGATGCGGACAAGCTTGCAGAGAAAGCAAAAGAATATGAGGCATTACAGTCTAATGTTGTAACTGCAGCTAAGAGAGGATATGTAGACTTGATTATTGAGCCTGCTGATACCAGAAAATATCTTGTAGCAGCTTTTGAAATGCTGTTTACAAAACGTATGGATACTCCATATAAGAAACATGGAACAAAATAGAAAGGTGAATCTTATGAAGAAAAAATTGTGGATGCTTGTATGTGTTTGTCTGCTTGCATTTTCTGTTACGGCCTGTGGTAAGACAGATCAGACTTCAATAACATTCAATGGAGGCACCTATGACCAGTGGAAGGATACAGTACAACAGACAGTACAGCAGATAACTACTGTGTCAGAAGCTGATATTGATAATGCTCTTTCTTCCATTTCAGAGAAGAGCGATGCAGTAAACTACAACTTCTATAGCAGTTGGAAAGAAGCTGTTGCTGACGAAGGAGATTTCCAGGGATTTGGTGACTTTACCATGACAGAGTCAAATAAGACAATGGTAATGGAACAGACATTGAATTATACCAACCGTGATTTGAGTTTTACTGTTGTATTTGATACAACTACAGACACACCGGAACTTACCAGTATGACATTTGACAAGGTATATTCACTTGGCGAGAAAATGGGCAAAGCCGGAATGAATACACTTATGGGCATGGGTACCGTATTTGTAATCTTAATTTTAATCAGTATTATTATTTATGCATTCCGCATTATTCCTTATTTACAGAATAAGAAAAAGAATGCGGCTGATGCAACTGCTGCAAAAGAAGATAAAGTAGTAGAACAGATTGCTCAGAAAGAAGAGCTGGTTCAGGATGATTTGGAACTTGTTGCAGTTATCTCTGCTGCAATTGCGGCAGCAACAGGAAGTTCTACAGATGGATTTGTAGTACGTTCCATTAAGAGAAGATAGTTTGAAGAATAATTAGGAGGATATAAAGATGAAAAACTATACAATTACAGTAAATGGAAATGTTTATGATGTTACCGTAGAAGAGAACGGAGCATCTGCACCTGTAGCTGCACCAAGAAAGGCAGCAGCAGCTCCTGCAGCAAAAGCAGCAGCACCTAAGGCAGCAGCCGGAGCAGGAAGCATTAAGATTGAAGCCGGAGCAGCCGGAAAAGTATTCAAGATTGAGGCTCAGCCTGGAACAGCAGTAAAGAAAGGTGATGCAGTTCTGATTCTTGAAATTATGAAAATGGAGACTCCTGTTGTTGCACCGGAAGACGGAACAGTTGCAAGCATCGAAGTTGCAGTTGGTGACAGCGTAGAAGCAGGAGCATTACTTGCTACAATGAACAACTAGGAGGAAAATTATGTTAAGTTATGTTGGAGACACAATGAGTAACCTCCTGCATCAGACTGCATTCTTTAACCTGACCTGGGGTAACTACCTTATGATTGTAATTGCCTGTGTATTCTTATATCTGGCAATCAAGAAAGGTTATGAACCTCTTCTTTTGGTTCCGATTGCATTTGGTATGCTTCTGGTTAACATTTATCCGGACATTATTGCAAGTCCGGAAGAGACCAGCAATGGTGTCGGTGGTTTACTTTATTATTTCTATACTCTGGATGAGTGGTCAATCTTACCTTCTCTGATTTTCCTTGGAGTTGGTGCGATGACAGATTTTGGCCCTTTGATTGCAAACCCAATCAGCTTCCTTTTAGGAGCAGCAGCACAGTTCGGTATTTTCGGAGCTTACCTGCTTGCAATTCTGATGGGATTCAATGACAAGGGAGCAGCAGCCGTATCTATTATCGGTGGAACAGATGGTCCGACCTCTATCTTCCTTGCCGGTAAATTAGGACAGGCTGCATTGATGGGACCGATTGCGGTGGCAGCATATTCTTATATGTCTCTGGTTCCGATTATTCAGCCACCAATTATGAAACTGTTTACAACAAAGAAAGAACGTGCAATCAAGATGGAGAACCTTCGTCCGGTATCCAAACTGGAGAAGATTTTGTTCCCAATCGTAGTTACTACAATTGTATGTCTGATTCTTCCGACAACCGCTCCGTTGGTTGGTATGCTTATGCTTGGTAACCTCTTCCGTGAGTCTGGTGTAGTCAGACAGCTTACAGATACAGCATCCAATGCTTTGATGTATATCGTAGTTATTCTTCTGGGTACTTCCGTTGGTGCATCTACCAGTGCAGAAGCATTCTTAAATTTCAGCACACTTAAGATTGTTGCTCTTGGACTGATTGCATTTATGTTTGGTACTGCAGCCGGAGTCCTCTTTGGAAAACTGCTTTGCTGGATTACCAAAGGAAAAATTAATCCGTTGATTGGTTCTGCCGGAGTTTCCGCCGTGCCTATGGCTGCGCGTGTATCGCAGAAGGTCGGTGCAGAAGAAGACCCGACAAACTTTTTACTTATGCATGCAATGGGACCAAACGTTGCCGGTGTTATCGGTACAGCAGTAGCTGCCGGTGTATTTATGGCAATCTTTGGTATATAGGAGGATAGAAATGTCAGAAGAAATGAAAAAACCTTTAAAAATTACAGAAACTGTTCTTCGTGATGCACATCAGTCTCTGATTGCAACCAGAATGACAACAGAACAGATGCTTCCAATTATCCCGAAAATGGATGAAGTTGGGTATTATGCAGTAGAGTGCTGGGGTGGAGCAACATTTGATGCCTGCCTTCGTTTCTTAAAAGAAGATCCATGGGAGAGACTTCGTAAATTAAGAGATGGATTTAAGAAAACAAAACTTCAGATGCTGTTCCGTGGACAGAATATCTTGGGATATCGTCCATATGCAGATGATGTGGTTGAGTATTTCGTACAGAAGTCTATTGCAAACGGAATTGATATTATCCGTATTTTTGACTGCTTAAATGATGTTCGTAACCTTCAGACAGCAGTAACAGCATGTAACAAAGAAAAAGGACATGCTCAGGTTGCATTATCCTATACATTAGGAGATGCTTATACCTTGGATTACTGGATGGAAATGGCAAAGAGAGTAGAAGACATGGGTGCTGATTCCTTATGTATTAAGGATATGGCAGGACTTTTAGTTCCTCAGAAAGCAACCGAACTGATTCAGGCTCTGAAATCTTCAACCAGCCTTCCAATCGAACTGCATACACATTATACTTCCGGTGTTGCTTCCATGACATACATGAAAGCAGTAGAAGCTGGATGTGATATTATCGATACTGCAATGTCACCATTTGCACTTGGTACCAGCCAGCCTGCAACCGAAGTTATGGTAGAAGCATTCAAGGGAACACAGTATGATACCGGTCTTGACCAGAACAAACTGGCTGAAATCGCTGATTACTTCCGCCCAATGCGTGAGGAAGCATTAGACAGCGGTCTGATGAATCCAAAGGTACTTGGTGTTAATATCAAGACTTTATTATATCAGGTACCGGGTGGAATGTTATCCAACCTGATTTCCCAGTTAAAAGAGCAGGGACAAGAAGATAAATACGAAGAAGTACTGGCTGAAGTACCTCGCGTTCGTAAAGACCTTGGTGAGCCACCACTTGTTACACCTTCTTCCCAGATTGTTGGTACACAGGCTGTATTTAACGTATTAATGGGTGAGCGTTACAAAGTTGCTACCAAAGAGACCAAGGATATTCTTCTTGGAAAATATGGTCAGACTGTTAAACCTTTCAATCCGGAAGTTGTGGATAAGGTTCTCGGTGCTGACAAAGATAAGGCAATTACCTGCCGTCCGGCAGACTTACTTGAGCCTGAATTAGATAAGATTGAAGCTGAAATGAAACAGTACAAACAGCAGGATGAAGATGTATTATCCTATGCATTATTCCCGCAGGTTGCTACTGAGTTCTTCAAATATCGTCAGGCACAGCAGACGAAAGTTGATACAACAATTGCAGATACAAAGAACGGAGCATATCCGGTATAGGGTACCTTGCTATCTATAGCAGGAAAGAAGCGGCTACAGACAAATATGTCTGTAGCTGTTTTCCTTTTGATTGGTATAATGGAATATCAGAATTACATAAAAATTCTATGGACAAGAGGACAAAAGATTGCTATGATGAAGTCATGATTTGTCATGGGGTAGACAATTTTAATTGCAAAGCATTTGAAAATATTGTGGCAGTTCTTTCACGGTATTTGGAGAGGAAAAAGGTGAAGGACAATGAAACTGTATGAATTGGGGACAGGGGAGCCGGTGCAGGTGCTGGTGAAAGTGGAGAATGCTTCAGCAGAATATGATAGTACAGTTGCTTTTGGAAAAGAAGGCATTTTATTAATTGAGCCAATACGTTATGATGGAAAAATTATTAATTTTTCCGGAGATAAGGTGCATATCAGTGTAATTTATATGGAAGATGGAATCAAACCGCTGATATGGGAGGGGTGCAGAATGCAGACCGTCCAGGCAGGAAAAGAAAAATATCATGCAATTGTATGTAAACGTGATGGAATGAGATGGAACCGCAGACAGGCGTATCGCCAGTATCTGGGACTGGATGGAATGTTGTCCATTGACAGTACAAGAGCAAATCGTTCTGTGGTTGTGAAGGATATCAGTGCTACCGGAGTGTCATTTGTGGGGATGCCGGATATGAATTATCTTTCCATGGGACCGTTTCATTTGACGTTTGAAGATAAAGCAAGCAGGCTTAAAGTGCAGTTATCCGGTATGGCTGTTCGTCAGGAGCCGGTAGATGAAACGAAAGTGATTGTAGGATGTACGGTAAAGCAGGCAAATCTCGACTTGGGGACTTATGTCGCCTCCAAGCAGAAGCAGGAAATTGCCAGACGACATGGAAACTGACGAAAATCCTGCAAAAAGATGTTAAAACGACATAAAAAATGCAAAATATTTGTAGAATCGAGAAGAAGGAACTATGAATGGGAATACCAATGATTTGACCAGTCGAATCAACGAATGTTATGGAAGTTTAAGCAAAGGACAGAAAATATTAGCAACCTATATTACGGATAATTATGATAAGGCTGTATTTCTTACGGCAGCAAAAATGGGACAGGTAGTAGGTGTGAGCGAATCGACTGTAGTACGATTTGCTACACATTTAGGCTATAAGGGTTATCCGGAATTTCAGAAGGCTTTAGAGGAGATGGTTCGGAATAAGCTCAACTCCATTCAGCGTATGGAAGTGACTTATGGAAGAATCAGCCAGTCGCATATATTAGAAACGGTATTGCAGTCGGATCAGGAGAAAATTAAGGATACCTTGGAACATATTGATGAGCATGCTTTTGAACTGGCAGTAGATACCATTATCAAAGCAAAACATATTTATATTGTTGGAATACGAAGCTGCGCTCCACTGGCAGCTTTTATGGCGTTTTACTTTAATCTGATGTTTGAAAATGTGACATTGCTTCAGACCAATAATTCCAGTGAATTATTTGAACAGATGGTGCGAATCAGTAAGGATGATGTCATTATCGGAATCAGTTTTCCAAGATATTCCATGCGTACCTTAAAGGCAATGGAATTTGCCAATAACCGGAATGCAAAAGTAATTACATTAACAGATAGTGTGCATTCCCCAATGAATTTATATTCTTCCTGTAATCTGATTGCAAGAAGTGATATGGCATCTATTGTGGATTCTCTGGTGGCACCGCTTAGTGTTATCAACGCACTGATTGTTGCTCTGTGTATGAAGAAGCAGGGTGAGGTTGCCAAGACATTGGAGACCCTGGAGGATATCTGGAATGAATACCAGGTATATGAAAATGATGAAATTAATTATATTGATGATAAAATCAAAATGAGATATGCCAAATTAGGAGATGCAGATGAGTAAGGTACTTGTAATCGGCGGTGGACCGGCGGGCTGTTTTGCGGCAATTGCTGCAGCAGAACAGGGACATCAGGTCGTATTGTTAGAACGCAATGAGAAAATCGGGAAAAAATTATTCATTACCGGAAAAGGAAGATGCAACCTTACCAATGCATGTGATACGGAAGAACTATTTTCAAACATTCCAAGGAATTCCAAGTTCTTATACAGCGCAATCTATTCTTATGACAATTTCCGGGTCATGGATTTCTTTGAACAGAATGGAACACCGGTAAAGGTGGAACGGGGAAACCGTGTATTTCCGGTATCAGACCATTCATCGGATGTCATTGCAGCCTTAAAACGCTCCCTGGATGCACATAAAGTAAAGATTATGTATCATACAACGGTAGAAAAGCTTATGGTATCGGAGAATTGTGTACATGGAGTAATTACTGCAGAGGGAAAGAAAATGCCGGCAGATGCAGTAGTTATTGCAACAGGCGGCTGTTCTTATGCATCTACCGGTTCTACCGGGGATGGTTATCGTTTCGCAGAAGCCTGCGGACATACCATAAAAACCTGCAGTCCATCCCTTGTGCCTTTTAACGCAGAAGAGGAATATGTCAAAGAATTGCAGGGGCTATCGTTGAAAAATGTAAAGGCGAGCATTTATCAGGGCAAAAAGCTTTTGTATGAAGCTTTTGGAGAAATGTTATTTACCCATTTTGGCGTAAGTGGACCTCTGATGTTAAGCGCCAGCAGTGTGGTAAATGATGCGGTAAGAAAACAGCCGTTGCAATTATACATTGACTGGAAACCGGCACTCTCGGAAGAACAGTTAGATCACAGAATTTTAAGGGACTTTGAAGAGGCAAAGAACCGGCAGGTGATTCATGGAATTGAAAAATTATATCCGTCCAAATTCCTGCCGATTATTTTAAGACTTGCTAAGATTCCAGCAGAAAAGCGTGTCAATGAAGTAACCAAAGAGGAACGGCAGCGACTGGTGGACTTGACAAAGAAGTTCCCGGTTACACTGACTGGTTTACGGGGCTTTTCGGAAGCCATTATTACAAAGGGCGGTGTTTCTGTAAAAGAAGTAAATCCATCGACCATGGAATCAAAATTAACAAAGCATCTTTATTTTGCCGGAGAGGTATTGGATTTGGATGCATTTACCGGCGGCTTTAATCTGCAGATTGCCTGGTCTACCGGATATCTGGCAGGAAGCAGCATTGGAAATGAATAAAGAGAATAAAAAAGCAGAAAAATCGGAGGATGAGAAATGAGCTTTAATATAGCAATCGACGGACCGGCAGGAGCCGGAAAAAGCACTATAGCAAAACAGCTTGCAAAGGAACTTTCTTTTATATATGTAGATACAGGAGCCATGTATCGGAGTATGGCATTGTATTTTATGAGAAATGGCATTGCAAAGGAAGATGAGGCAGCAATTTCAGATGCCTGTAAAACCGTGGAAGTATCTATTGCCTATGAGAACGGAGAACAGCAGGTGCTTTTAAACGGTGAGAATGTCAGCAAAGAAATCCGGAAAGAAGAAGTTGGAAAAATGGCATCTGCCACCAGTGTTTATAAGGAAGTCCGCACAAAACTGGTTGAATTACAGCAGAAGCTTGCAGCAGATAAAGATGTTATCATGGATGGAAGAGATATCGGAACCTGTGTGCTGCCGAATGCCCAGGTAAAGATTTATCTTACTGCAAGTGTTGAAACAAGAGCCGAGAGAAGATATCAGGAATTGCAGGAAAAAGGTGCTGCCTGTGACTTGGAAGTGATTAAAAAAGATATTGCGGACCGTGATTATCAGGATATGCACCGGGAGATTTCACCATTAAAGCAGGCAGAAGATGCCATTCTTGTAGATTCTTCGGATATGGGAATTGAAGAAGTGGTAGAAACCATCAAAAATATTTATAGGGAAAAATGTTAATATGAAAAATGTCAGAGTTGCAAAAAGTGCAGGTTTCTGCTTTGGCGTAAAGCGTGCAGTAGATATGGTTTATGCACAGCTTGAAACAAACGATGAAACAAAGGATGGAATAAAAGACCCGATTTATACTTACGGACCGATTATTCATAATGAAGAAGTGGTAAAGGATTTAGAGGCAAAGGGCGTAACCGTAATCCATGATATTTCAGAAATAGAAGAATCAGAAAAAGGAACCATCGTCATCCGTTCCCATGGTGTAGGCGAAAAAATATATCAGACATTAGAAAATGCCGGTTACCATATCGTGGATGCCACCTGTCCTTTTGTAAAGAAGATACATCGTCATGTACGGGAATATGGAGATGCCGGTTATCATGTTGTAATTATCGGAAATGCCAGCCATCCGGAGGTAGAAGGAATCCGTGGATGGGGAAATGAAGAGGAAATTACGGTAATTGGAACGAGGGAAGCAGCAGAAAATTTCCGGGTTTCAGCAGGAAAAAAGGTTTGTATCGTATCACAAACGACATTTAACTACAATAAATTTCAAGAATTAGTTGAAATTATAAATAAAAAAGGTTATGATATAATTGTTTTAAATACAATCTGTAATGCAACGGAAGAGCGGCAGACCCAGTCGAGGGCTTTGGCAAAAGAAGTTGAAGCAATGATTGTGGTTGGTGGGAAGAGCAGTTCCAACACACAGAAGTTATTTGAAATATGTAAAAACGAATGTGCAAATACTTACTATATACAAACCATAGATGATTTGGATCCGGCAGTACTTCGGACCATTGATAACGTAGGTATTACCGCAGGGGCATCTACCCCAAATAAAATTATTGAGGAGGTTCAAAATAATGTCAGAAATGAGTTTTGAACAAATGTTGGAAGAATCTTTTAAAACAATAAGAAATGGAGAGGTAGTCGAAGGCGTCGTTATCGGTGTTAAGCCAGATGAGATCATCCTTAATATTGGATATAAGTCAGACGGAATTATTACACGTAATGAATATACGAACGAAGCAAATGTAGACCTGACCACCGTTGTATCCGTAGGTGACACTATGGAAGCCAAAGTTTTAAAGGTAAATGATGGAGAAGGACAGGTACTTCTTACTTACAAACGTCTTGCTGCTGAAAAAGGAAGCAAGCGTTTAGAGGAAGCATTCAACAATCAGGAAGTGCTTACCGCAAAGGTTACACAGGTATTATCCGGTGGATTAAGTGTTGTAGTTGACGAAGCAAGAGTATTTATTCCTGCAAGCCTTGTATCAGATACTTACGAGAAAGATTTATCTAAGTATGAAGGACAGGAAATTTCATTTGTAATCACTGAGTTCAACCCAAGAAAGAGAAGAATTATCGGTGACAGAAAACAGCTTTTAGTAGCAGAGAAAGCTGAAAAACAGAAAGAACTCATGGAGAGAATCCATGTTGGTGATGTTGTAGAAGGTACAGTAAAGAACGTAACAGACTTTGGCGCATTCATCGACCTTGGTGGAGCAGACGGACTGTTACATATTTCTGAAATGTCCTGGGGACGTGTTGAAAGTCCTAAGAAAGTATTCAAAGTTGGCGATACTGTAAAAGTATTCATCAAAGATATCAATGAGAGTAAGATTGCACTGAGCATGAAATTTGAGGATGAGAATCCTTGGAATAATGCTGCAGAGAAATATGCAGTAGGTAATGTGGTAACAGGTGTTGTTGCAAGAATGACAGACTTTGGTGCGTTCGTAGAATTAGCTCCTGGAGTAGATGCATTACTTCATGTATCCCAGATTTCTAAAGAGCATGTTGAGAAACCTTCTGATGTATTAAAAGTAGGTCAGGAAGTAGAAGCTAAAGTAGTTGACTTTAATGAAGAAGACAAGAAAATCAGCTTAAGCATGAAAGCACTTCTGCCAGAAGAGGAAGCTGATACAGAAGAAGTTCCTACAGAAGAATAATAAGGTAGGAGGTAGCATATATGTTTGAAGGCTATGAAAAGTTTAAAAAAGATATATATGCAATGACCACGATTGACTTAAACGCTTACAAAGAGAAACAGATGCGTCGTAGGATTGACAGCCTTTTGGTAAAGAATAAGGCTCAGTCCTATGATGAGTATGTACATCTGCTTCATACAGATAAAGAGAAGTTTGACCAGTTTATTAATTTCCTGACTATTAATGTTTCGGAATTTTACCGGAACCCGGAACAGTGGAAGTTTTTGGACGAAGAGGTTTTCCCGGCACTTATAAAACAGTTTGGCAGCAATTTGAAAATCTGGAGTGCAGCGTGTTCTACCGGAGATGAGCCATACTCTCTTGTAATGGCTTTATCAAAGCATGTTCCGCTGAACCAGATACATATAATTGCTACTGATATTGATAAACAGGTACTTGAGAAAGCAAGAGTTGGACTTTATAACGAAAAGAGCATTGAATCTGTACCGGATGATTTGAAGCGTAAGTATTTTACACAGGTAGGAAAATCCTATAAGATTTCCGATGAAATCAAAAAGCATGTAGAATTTCGGGAACATAATCTTTTGCGGGATCCATATCCATCAGGTTGTCATTTGATTGTCTGCAGAAATGTAGTAATTTATTTTACAGAAGAAGCAAAAGACGAGATTTATCGCAAGTTCTATGATTCTTTGGCAAAAGATGGAATGTTATTTATCGGAAGTACAGAGCAGATTATGAATTATCGTGAGTTGAATTTAAAAAGACATCAGTCATTTTTCTTTCAGAAATAATAATGACATAGTAAAGACCTCATTCTCAAAATTGGGAAAGAGGTCTTTTTTTACAGGAAATTGCTTTCCTGTAAAGTAAAAAACGCTCCGCGAGGATGCACACTGCGGCGTATAATGTAGGTATCACTTAATTTTCTTGTTTTTTATAGCGTCTAACAAGTGATTTACATAACTTTTGATAAGCTCCGGCGATGAAAGAAATTTTTCCGTAAGTTCAAAGTAAGAAATTTTTTCCTTATAGTCGTGTTTAAAAGAAGGAGAAATAAGCTCTTCGTACTGTGGAAGAAAGCTTCCTTCATGCCGGGTATAGCAGGTGGCAGCGGTAGCCTGTCTGCGGTGTTCTTTATCGACATATGATGCTACACTTTTGTGCATTGCAGTATCTTCAGCCGGAAGATAATAATAATCCTTATAATTTGGAAAGAAATATTTCAGGGCATCCTCTTCTAAACGGACGGAGAGGGTGCATTTTTTGCCCTTTGCATAGAAATAAACAGAACCTATGCGGCAGGAAATATGCTTTGGAAATGGAAATTCCGGCTCAATAGAAAGAATCAGTTCTTTCTTTTTCTGTTGCTTATAATCTGTATATTCAGAAACAGAAGCACTGCAGGATAAATACTGTCCGTAAAACAGATGGACATAGGATAAGACGGGAAGTAATGCAGGCATATCCAGAACATCTTCGTAGTTGTGGAGCAGAAGAATTTCCAATTTATCCGGACGTGGTTCCTTGGTATACGAATGATAGATCTCAATCAATTCACCGCCGGAATATAAGTCATCCCTGCCAATACCAAGAAAAGCTTCGATGGTCTTCTGCTTGTAATTTGGCAGCTGGAGAATATGCTTTATCTGGGAAATGGATTTGAAAATATCCACATAAGTAAAATCAGCAAAGTGCTCGTTACATTCATAAGTATTGCATTTTGCTTTCAGATAAGGAATATCAAAGCCGATTCCATTGAAAGTGATAATTGTATCAAAACCGTCTAATAGCAAAAGAAACTGCTCAAGTACTTCTTTTTCTTCTTCCGGTGTTTCGGCAAAATACTGTTTGATATAAAGCATCTGTTCTATGTGATAGGCACATCCAATCAGATAAAGACTGGTATGAGCCGGGGAAAATCCGGTAGTTTCGATATCGAAAAAGACAGAGGAAGCAGTGAATATTTCCTCATCTAAATTCGAAGCCGGACTATATGGAATTTCATGTACAATTGTTTTCATATCTGTCCTCCTGTCATTTTTTTATTATACACGATATGTTGGAAAAAAGTAATCATTCCTTGTTTAAAATCGACAAAAATATTGAGAAAAAATCTTTTTAGTGTGTCAAAAAATCCTAATTTGTGTTATAATACATTTTATGTTAAACGCATTGCATATGCAGTGCAATACTATCATAGAAAGAGGGGCACATAAGATGGGTTTAATGACATTTAAAGGTGGCGTCCATCCTTTCGAAGGAAAGGATTTATCAAAAGATAAGCCAATACGTGAATTATTACCCAAAGGTGAACTGGTATATCCGTTATCGCAGCATATTGGAGCACCGGCAACACCAATCGTAGCGGTAGGAGATTCCGTTTTGAAAGGGCAGAAGATAGCAGAAGCAGGCGGCTTCGTATCTGCACCAATCCATGCGTCCGTATCCGGAACTGTTAAGAAAATTGAGCCAAGAAGAGTTCCAACAGGTGATATGGTGAACTCCATTGTAATTGAAAGCGATGGTGAATTTAAGGAGGTAGAGTATCAGGCAGTAGAAGACGTCAGTGCTCTTTCCAAAGAAGAAATTATTAACCGTATAAAAGAAGCGGGAGTTGTTGGTATGGGTGGAGCAGGATTCCCAACCCACGTAAAATTATCTCCGAAGGAACCGGAAAAAATCGACTATATTATTGCCAACTGTGCAGAGTGTGAACCATATCTGACATCTGATTACCGCATCATGTTAGACCACACGGAAGAACTGGTAGAAGGCATGCGTATCATTCTCAGTATGTTTGAACATGCCAAGGGTGTATTTGCAGTCGAGAATAATAAACCGGATTGTATCGCAAAATTATTAGAATTAACGAAAGATGAGCCTCGTATGGAGGTCGCACCTCTTATGACAAAATATCCACAGGGTGGTGAACGTCAGCTTATTTATGCAGTAACCAAACGTGCAATTAATTCCAAGATGCTTCCGGCAGATGCAGGATGTATCGTAGATAATGTTGCAACCATGGTTGCCGTATACCATGCAGTAAAAGAAGGAAAACCTGTTACAAGCAGAATCTTTACAGTTACTGGTGATGCAGTAGAAGAGCCGGGTAACTTTGAGTTCTTAATCGGAACCAGTTTCCAGGAGCTTTTAGATGCTGCCGGTGGATTTAAAGAGCAGCCGGAGAAAATTATTTCCGGTGGACCAATGATGGGCTTTTCCATGTTCGGATTAGATGTGCCGACAACCAAGACTACCTCAGCACTCCTTTGTATGACCAAAGATGAAGTGGCAGAAGCAGATGCAGATGCAACAGCATGCATCAATTGTGGCCGTTGCGTAGAAGCATGTCCGGAACAGATTGTTCCATCCAGATTATCTAAATTCTCAGAGCATGGAGATATGGCAGGATTTGAAAAATGGCACGGTCTTGAGTGCGTGGAATGTGGAAGCTGCAGTTTTATCTGCCCGGCAAAACGTCCGTTAGCACAGCTTATTAAGACAATGAAAAAACAGGTTCTTGCTGAAAAGAAAAAAAATAAATAACAAAGAAAGAGGTGGACTATTGTGAGTGAGTTATATCATGTATCATCATCACCACATGTACGAGCCAAAGATACAACAAGCAGAATCATGCTTTATGTAATTATAGCTCTGCTTCCAACAAGTATATTTGGTATTGTTAATTTTGGATATAAAGCAGCAGTATTGATTTTGGTATCTGTTGCAAGCTGTATTGCATCAGAGTGGATTTTCAATCTGATTGTACATAAGAAGAATACCGTCAGTGATTTAAGTGCGGTAGTTACCGGACTGTTACTTGCATTAAACCTGCCGGCATCCCTTCCATGGTGGGAAGCTGTAATCGGCAGTGTATTTGCAATCGTTATTGTTAAAATGATGTTTGGCGGACTGGGACAGAACTTTATGAACCCGGCACTGGGTGCAAGATGCTTTTTACTGATAGCATTTGCCGCAGACATGACAAACTTTACCGTAGATGGATATTCAGGAGCAACTCCACTGGCTCTGATCAGAGAACAGGGCGTTGGAGCTGTTAATACCATGAATATGTTAATTGGTAAGACCGCCGGAACCATCGGAGAGACATCCGCTATTGCTATCTTAATTGGAGCAATGTTCTTAATCCTGATGGGTGTCATTACACTTCGGATTCCGGGAACCTATATCATTACATTTGTAATATTTATCAGCCTGTTCGGCGGACATGGCTTTGACATCGACTATATCGTTGCTGAGCTTTGTGGTGGTGGATTAATGCTTGGTGCATTCTTTATGGCAACCGACTATGTAACATCACCGATCACACCGAAGGGACAGATTTTATATGGAATTCTTTTAGGTATTCTTACCGGATTATTCCGTATCTTTGGAGCAAACGCAGAAGGTGTATCCTTTGCAATTATTTTAAGCAACCTTCTGGTTCCAATGATTGAAAAGATTACAATTCCAAAGGCCTTTGGACAGGTAAAGGAGGCAAAGCAGCATGAATAAGAAGATTGTACATGACGCGTTGATTTTAACCGTATTTACCGTAGTAATCGGATTTATTCTCGGACTGGTATATGAGATAACCAAGGATCCGATTGCAAAGGCAGAAGAGGCAACTGCACAGGCTGCATACAAGGCAGTGTTTGAAGATGCAGATTCTTTTTCCACCTATGATTTTGATGCAGAAGCCGCAGCCAGCCTGTTAGAGCAGAATGGTTACAGTGATGAAATCAATGGTGTGCAGGAAGCATTAGATAAAGATGGCAATGTATTAGGCTATGTGATTACTGTAACAGCTAAAGACGGAAGCCAGGGTAATATCACATTTTCTGTTGGCATAAAGAATGATGGAACCGTAAACGGCTATTCCGTTACCAGTATGTCAGAGACACCTGGACTTGGAGACAAGGCAAAGACAGAAGACTTCTCCAAACAGTATAAGAATAAGAATGTAGACAGCTTTACCGTTGTGAAACAGGCACCATCTGCTGATAACGAGATTGAAGCAATTTCCGGTGCAACCATTACATCAAAAGCAATGACCAATGGTGTAAATGCCTGCATTATATACTTCCAGAATGAATTGGAAGGAGGCGCTGAATAATGAATAAGTATTTAGAACGCGTATATAACGGATTGATTAAAGAAAATCCTACCTTTGTACTGATGCTTGGTATGTGTCCGACACTGGCAGTAACAACATCAGCAATGAATGCACTGGGAATGGGATTATCTACAACAGTGGTATTGATTTTCTCTAACCTGTTGATTTCCTTATTCCGTAAAGCAATTCCAAATGGTGTCAGAATGCCGGCATACATTGTTATCGTAGCATCTTTGGTAACCATTGTAGAATTTATTATGAAGGCTTATACACCGGCACTGGCTAAACAGCTTGGTGTATATATCCCTCTTATTGTTGTTAACTGTATTATCCTTGGACGAGCAGAAAGCTATGCATCTAAAAATCCACCTGTATTGTCTATCTTAGACGGTGTTGGTATGGGACTTGGATTTACCTTCGGATTAACCTGTATCGGTATTGTCCGTGAGATTTTAGGTGCAGGACAGTTGTTTGGATTCCAGATTCTTTCACTGAAATGGTATACACCAATCAATATCTTTGTTATGGCACCGGGTGCATTCTTGGTACTGGCATTCTTAGTTGCTTTAATGAGTATTGTTCGTCAGAAGATGGAAGCAAAAGGCAAACCACTGGCAGAGCCTGCCGGCTGTATCAGTGGAGACTGTGCCGGATGCAGCATGTCTGCAACCTGCAGCGAAAAAGAGAAGAAAGCTGCAGATGCAGAGGAAAAAAGTGAATAGGAGGAATATGACAGATGCAGACATTATTATTGATTGCAATTGGTTCAGCCATTGTAAATAACGTAGTATTAAGCCAGTTCCTTGGTATCTGTCCTTTCTTGGGTGTATCAAAGAAAACAGAGACCGCTGCTGGAATGGGTGGAGCCGTTATCTTTGTCATAACGATATCCTCCTTTGTTACCTCATTGATTTATAAGTTTATACTGATTCCGACGGGAACACAGTATTTACAGACGATTGTATTTATCCTTGTAATCGCAGCGCTGGTACAGTTTGTAGAAATGTTCTTAAAGAAATCCATGCCTGCTCTTTATAAGAGCCTTGGAGTGTATCTTCCTTTGATTACAACCAACTGTGCAGTATTAGGTGTAGCACTTACCAACGTAACCAAAGAGTATGGTATCTTAGAGGGCGTTGTAAACGGTTTTGCAACCGCATTTGGATTCTTTATTGCTATTACAATTATGGCAGGAATTCGTGAAAAAATTGAATATAATGATATCCCTAAGCCATTTAAAGGAACAGCAATTGTGTTAATTACAGCATGTCTGATGTCCATTGCATTTATGGGCTTCTCAGGAATGATTTAGGAGGAAAGAAAAGATGAGTGTACAGGCAATTATTATTGCAGCCGTTATTGTAGGCGGCGTAGGACTTTTTATTGGATTTTTCCTCGGCGTTTCCGGAGAAAAGTTCAAAGTAGAAGTAGATGAAAGGGAAGAAGCAATTGTTGGTGTTCTTCCTGGAAATAACTGTGGTGGTTGTGGTTATGCCGGATGTTCCGGTCTTGCAGCTGCTATTGTAAAAGGTGATGCCCCGGTCAATGGATGTCCTGTTGGTGGTGCGCCGGTTGCAGCAAAAGTCGGTGAAATCATGGGAGTTGCTGCAGAAGAAGGCGCAAAGCAGGTTGCCTTTGTAAAATGTGCAGGAACCTGTGAAAAAGCCGGTCATGATTATGAATATACCGGAGTAGAAGATTGTGCTGCTATGGCATTTATTCCGGGCGGCGGAGCAAAGAGCTGTAGCTATGGCTGCCTTGGCTTTGGAAACTGTGTAAAGGCATGTCCGTTTGATGCAATCCATGTTGTAGATGGTATTGCAAAGGTGGATAAGGAAGTATGTAAGGCATGTGGAAAATGTGTTGCAGCCTGTCCGAAGCACTTGATTGAGCTGGTACCATATGAAGCAAAGCATCTGGTACAGTGCAGTTCCAAGGATAAAGGCAAAGACGTTATGAAAGCCTGCTCCGTAGGTTGTATTGGCTGTCATCTCTGTGAGAAGAACTGTCCAAATGATGCAGTTCATGTCGTAGATAATGTGGCTTATATCGACCAGGAGAAATGTACCGGATGTGGCATTTGTGCCGAGAAATGTCCGAAGAAGATTATTTTATAATCGTTTCTGTGATAGAAAGAACGGGATTGTCATTGATTTGGCAGTCCCGTTTTGCGTAGTTGATGTTATATGAGGATTGGATATGAGAAAATTTAGAGAAAAGTATATTGGAAATAAAGATTTTTATAAAATGGTTCTGCTGGTAGCTATTCCAATTATGATACAGAATGCCATCACTAACTTTGTGAGTCTTTTGGACAATATCATGGTAGGACTGGTTGGAACGGAGCAGATGTCCGGTGTCGCAATCATCAATCAGTTGATGCTGGTTTACAATATCTGTATTTTTGGAGCAGTATCCGGTGCAGGCATTTTTGGGGCACAGTTTTATGGAAAAGGGGACCATAAAGGAGTGCGGGATGCCTTCCGTTTTAAAATTGTAGTCTGTGGTTTCTTAGCAGTCATATGGATGCTGATATTGGGCTTTGCAAATGAACCGTTAATTCGGCTGTTTTTGCATGAAGGAGGAAGCACGGGAGATATTGAAACTACATTATTGTATGCAAAACAGTATTTACAGACGGTAATGCCATCCATGGTTCCTTTTGCATTGATTCAGGCATATGCCCAGACATTACGTGAAACAGGAGAAACGGTTCTTCCGATGAAAGCTGGAATTGCTTCTGTAGCAGTAAATCTGATGTTTGACTATGTATTAATATTTGGTGCATTTGGACTGCCTGCATTAGGAGTAAGAGGTGCAGCGGCAGCAACCGTATTGGCAAGAGTTGTGGAATGCGTTATTGTTGTCTTGTGGACCCATGCGAGAGCAGATAAGAATCATTTTATTGTAGGAGCTTACCGTGATTTTAAAATACCGGGAACACTGGTACGACAGATTATCATAAAAGGAACACCATTGCTTTTAAATGAGACTTTATGGGCTGGAGGAATGGCAGTCCTGATGCAGTGTTATTCCACAAGAGGTCTTGCTGTTGTAGCTGGATTTAATATATCAAATACAGTAGCCAATCTTTTTAATGTTGTATTTATTGCGTTGGGAAGTGCGATATCCATCATTGTAGGACAGCAGCTTGGTGCTGGTAAATTGGAAGAGGCGGTGGATACGGACCGCAAGATGATTGTATTTTCTGTATTTTGTTGTTTTGTTATAGGAGCCTGCATGTTTGCGATTGCTCCGTTCTTTCCAAGAATATACAATACGACAGAAGAAGTACGTGGACTGGCAAAACAATTTATCCGGATTGCATCAGCCTGCATGCCGTTATATGGATTTATGCATGCAACCTATTTCACACTGCGTTCCGGTGGCAGGACAGTCATTACCTTTCTTTTTGACAGTGTCTATATCTGGGTGGTAGATATTCCACTGGCATTTGTGTTAACCAGATTTACAGGAGTTCCAATCGTATCTATTTATTTATCCTGTCAGTTGATAGAGATTATAAAATGCATCATCGGATATGTTATGGTAAAGAAGAAAATCTGGGTCAACAATATGGTTATGGAGCAGCAATAGGATTATGTTTACATTTCATGAAATGGAATATTGCTGCCGATGCCGGAAGTGGTATGAAGTTCGTAATCGTCGGTGATAAAAATGGCTTCCGTGTCATCCAAGGATTCTATCAGCTTCATGCCGTCCTCTAATCCTAAAGCAAAACAGGTGGTGGAAAGTCCGTCACCATCTACGGATTTCGGACAGATAATGGTGACACCCAGCAGGTTATTGTCATAAGGATAACCGGTTTTCGGATTTAAAATGTGGTGATAGAAGTTATCACCCACATAGAAATAACGTTCATAAACACCGGAACTTACTACCGTTTCAT
This sequence comes from Roseburia sp. AF20-18LB, assembly GCF_003461185.1. Taxonomy (NCBI): domain Bacteria; kingdom Bacillati; phylum Bacillota; class Clostridia; order Lachnospirales; family Lachnospiraceae; genus Roseburia; species Roseburia sp. AF20-18LB. The sequence continues at coordinate 246,442 of NZ_QTWP01000001.1, read as the reverse complement.
CAGAGACTTCAACACTGGCAATGGCAGTGCCGTCATCGGAAAATGGTTTCTGGATACCGATATTATAGTTGCTTCCATCTGGTTTATCACCCAGCGTAAGGACATTGCCTCCAAGGTTAATCATGCCGGAGGTAATGTCTTTTTCATTTAAATAATCTTTCATTTTATCAGCAATATAACCTTTGGCGATGCCTCCCAAGTCAATCATGGCATCCGGATTGGAAAGACTAACTTCGTTTCCATTAATAACAATCGCATGATAGTCGATGGTGGAAAGTGTGGCTTCAATATCAGATTCAGATGGAACCGTACCGCTGTTATTTGGAAAGTCCCAGAGGGAAGACAATTTACCAATGGTGATATCAAACTGTCCCAGGCTTAAATCACCATAATAAATACCTTTTTGTAATAATTCAATCGTATCATCATCCACAGTAACCGGTGTGCCGCCGGCATTGTTTATTTTACTGATATCGCTGTCTGCGATGGTATTGCTGAAAAGGTTCTCATAATGGGAAGCAAGCTTGAAGCAGTCATCAATATAAGAAGCATTTTCTTCTCCATATAGTGTAATGGTAATGACTGTATTAAAATAAAAATCAGATTTGGAAACAGGTTCTTTGCTGCGTCCGCATCCCACGAAGGAGAAGGAGCAGAAGAAGAGAAAGAAAGCAAGTAAACTGCAGGTTAATTTATAAGAAAATATCATCTTTTTTGTTTTCATCATGTATACTCCGGTTCTTTTAAAATCATATAGCACAAGCATAGCACAAGGAAGATAAAATTTACAGATGATTTTTTTCGAAAGGTATGATAAAGTATAAAATGTATGCATATTAATAAAAATTATAACCGGCATTCAGATAGTGAATATGCCGTAGATGATTAAGAGGCGGAAAAATGGATACACAGTTGCGTGAAACATTAAAGAATAAGAAGCGTGTAATTGTAAAAATCGGTTCTTCATCTCTTTTACATGAAGAGACCGGAAAATTAAATCTTTTAAAACTGGAACGTTTGGTAAGAGAATTATGTGATATTAAGAATCAGGGCATGGATGTATGTCTGGTCAGCTCCGGGGCTATTGCAGTAGGAAGACAGTCCATGGGATTCAAAGAAAGACCGGAGAAAATAGCTGTAAAACAGGCATGTGCGGCAGTGGGACAGGCGAGACTTATGATGACTTATCAAAAGCTTTTTTCAGAGTACCACCAGAATGTGGGACAGGTTCTTATGACAAAAAAAACTATGGTTGATAACGTGTCGAGAAAAAATGCCCAGAATACTTTTGAAGAATTGTTTGAAATGGGAATTATACCAATTGTAAATGAAAATGATACCGTATCTACTTATGAAATGCAGTTTGGTGATAACGATTCCCTGTCGGCTATTGTAGCCTCATTGGTAGGAGCAGATTTGTTGATTCTTTTATCTGATATTGACGGGTTGTATACGGATGATCCGAGAAAGAATCCAAAAGCCGAATTGATACCGGTAGTAGAAAAAATTGATAATCGGATTGAAAACATGGCAGGAGATACAGTAGGTAGTGATGTTGGTACCGGTGGAATGACCACCAAATTAACGGCAGCAAGGATTGCAACCTTATCCGGAGCAGATATGATTATTGCCAATGCAAAGGATGTGGGAGTTCTGCATCAGATTTTCGAAGGAAAACAGGTGGGAACCTTTTTCAAAGCCAATAAAAATGATGATTTCTATATTGCAGATTATGTAGAAGAAAGCATGGAGTAAAAAGATGATTGAAAATATAATAGCAAGAATCAATGAATTATATCATAAATCCCAGAAAGAAGGACTGACACCGGAAGAAAAGGAAGAACAGGCAGCACTTCGCAAGGAATACATAGCAAGTGTAAAGCGGAATCTGAAGGGACAGTTAGATAATATTGATATGGTAAATGCAGATGGAACGGTAACCAATCTGGGAGAAAAATATGGAAACAAAGGCAAGCATCAGAACTAAGTATAAGACACTGCGAAATGCAATGCCGGATAATATTGTAAGAGAAGAATCCCAAAGGATTTGTCAGAATATCAGTACCTGGGAAATCTTTCAGAAAGCACAAAATTGTTTCTTTTATTATCCCCTTGGGAAAGAAGCTTCTTTATTGCCGCTTTTTAAAGAAAGCATTCAAAAAAGAGCAGCTTTCCCCCGGGTGCGTGGAGAAGAAATGGACTTTTGTGAAGTCAATAGTACAGATGATTTTCAGGAAGGGTATTTTCATGTGATGGAGCCAAAGGATGAGATACCGGCGATAGATTTAGTAGAACTTGAGCAGGAGAAAACAATTGTATTCACACCGGGACTGGTCTTTGATATTAACGGTGGAAGAAGCGGATATGGTAAGGGCTTTTATGATCGTTTTTTTCAGAAATATAAGAAAGTAATCCGGGTTGGAATTGCATTATCCTGTCAGTTGGCTGGGCAGGTGCCCATGGAGACCCATGATATTCCGATGGATTATCTTGTAACACCGGAGAAGATTTATAAAGTAACGGATAACAGAGACGAAAATAAGTAGAAGGAGGAAAATATGGAATTACAGGAATTAGGTAAGAGAGCAAAAGCAGCAGAAGTCATCATGCGGAATATGGGCATGAAAGAAAAAGAAAAGATTTTGCTTGAAGTTGCAGAACATTTAGTAGAAGATAGCGATGCTATTTTAGCAGCAAACCAGAAGGATATGGATGTAGGAAGAGAAGCCGGAATGCATCAGGGACTTTTAGACCGTCTGATGTTAAATAAAGAGCGTATTGCACAGATGGCAGAAGGAATCCGCCAGGTAGCAGAATTAGAAGATCCGGTAGGAGAAGTCCTTTCCATGAAACAGCGCCCGAATGGACTTATGATTGGAAAGAAGCGTGTACCATTAGGTGTCATTGGAATTATTTATGAATCACGTCCAAATGTAACAGCAGATGCCTTTGCTTTGTGCTTTAAAACTGGAAATACCGTGATTTTAAAAGGTGGAAGTGATGCCATTCATTCCAATATGGCAATCGTAAAGAGCATCAATGAAACTTTAAGTAATAACCAGCTGCCGGAAGGAGTGCTTTCTTTAATCGAAGATACCAGCCGGGAAACTGCTACTGCATTTATGAAAATGAATGAGTATGTGGATGTACTGATTCCAAGAGGTGGCTCAGGACTGATTCGTGCTGTGGTAGCAAATGCTACAATTCCGGTGATTGAGACCGGTACCGGTAACTGCCACATTTATGTGGATGAAACCGCAGACCTTGATATGGCGGTGAATATCATTAATAATGCCAAAACACAGCGCATCGGTGTATGCAATGCCTGTGAATCTTTAGTGCTGCATGAGAGCATCGTAGATGAACTGATGCCACGCCTTTCTGCAAAATTATCCGAAAGCCATGTAGAAATCCGTGGGGATGAGCGGGTTCAGAAAGCTACAAAAGATGCAGTGGCTGCAACAGAAAAAGACTGGGGCACCGAATATTTGGATTATATTATTTCTGCAAAGACAGTTTCAGATATTGATGAAGCCATTACACATATCAATAAATATAATACCGGACATTCGGAAGCAATCATTACCAATAATTATGAGCATGCGCAGAAGTTCTTAAATGAGATTGATGCTGCTGCTGTTTATGTGAATGCATCCACACGTTTTACCGACGGATTTGAGTTTGGCTTTGGGGCAGAAATCGGAATCAGTACCCAGAAGCTGCATGCCAGAGGACCGATGGGCTTAGAAGCACTGACGACCACCAAATATATCATTTATGGGGATGGCCAGATCAGAGAATAATAAGAAAAATATTAAGAAAACAGGAAAAGAAATGAGAGAAATAGAAAAGATAAATCACACCGGTGAAGTTCCGGTAATGGAACCGCAGAGACAATTTTATTTTATGGACCTTGCAAAGCAGTATGTGACGCAGATTTCCAGGAAGAAAGGCAGACCGCTTACCTTTCATGTGACAACTTTTGGGTGCCAGATGAATGCCAGAGATTCCGAAAAGTTATGCGGAATTTTAGAGACCGTAGGTTTTGAAGAGACCGATTCCGAGGAAGCAGATTTTGTCATTTATAATACCTGTACCGTACGTGAAAATGCCAACAATAAGGTTTACGGACGTCTGGGATATTTAAGCGGTTTTAAGAAAAAGAATAAAGATATGATGATTGCATTATGCGGCTGTATGATGCAGGAACCGGAGGTTGTGGAAAAATTAAAACAGAGCTATCGTTTTGTAGACCTGATTTTCGGAACCCATAATATCTTTAAATTTGCAGAACTTCTGGTACGCTGCTTTGAAGAGCAGAAAATGGTGATTGACATCTGGGATGATACGAAAGAAATTGTAGAAGAACTTCCGGTAGAGCGGAAATACAGCTTTAAGTCCGGTGTTAATATTATGTTTGGCTGCAATAATTTCTGCAGTTACTGTATTGTGCCATATGTAAGAGGAAGAGAACGCAGCAGAAAACCGCAGGATATCATAAGAGAAATTGAAAAATTGGTAGCAGATGGTGTAGTAGAAGTTATGCTCTTAGGACAGAATGTCAATTCCTATGGAAAGAACTTAGATACACCAGTGACCTTTGCACAGCTCTTACAGGAAGTAGAAAAGATTGAAGGTCTGGAAAGAATCCGGTTCATGACATCCCATCCAAAGGATTTATCCGATGAACTGATTGAAGTAATGAAGAATTCCAAGAAAATCTGCAGACATCTTCATCTGCCGCTTCAGTCCGGCAGCAGCAGAGTGTTAAAAGAAATGAACCGTCACTATGACAAGGAGCATTATCTTGCACTGGTTGAAAAAATCAAAAAAGCAATGCCGGATCTGGCAATTACAACCGACATTATTGTAGGATTCCCGGGAGAAACCGAAGAAGATTTCTTAGAGACCATGGATGTGGTAAGACAGGTAGAGTATGACAGCGCGTTTACGTTTATTTATTCAAAACGTACCGGAACGCCTGCTGCCAAAATGGAAAATCAGATTCCGGAAGATGTGATAAAAGACCGTTTTGACCGGCTGTTAAAACTGGTACAGGAGATTTCCGCAAAGAAAGCCGGAGCATTAACCGGAAGCGTGCAGGATGTATTAGTTGAAGAATTAGATGAACAGCAGGAAGGTCTTGTGACCGGAAGATTATCCAATAACTCAGTGGTACATCTGCCGGGTGATGCATCCATGATTGGAACCATCGTACCGGTACATTTAAAAGAATGCAAAGGCTTTTATTATATGGGAGAGGTTGCAGAGTAAATGAACCGTCGTTTTGGAAAAAATGATATCCTGTTGCTGGGAATGCTTGCAGTAGTTATTTTAGTTTTCTATGTAGGAATGACCTCTGCATTACAAAGCGGTGACAGTATTATCATTACGGTAAATGGCAGTGAATATGGCAGATATTCCCTGTCAGAAAATAAAGAGATTCCAATTAAAATAGATGGAAAAGTTACCAATATCGTAACGATTGAAAATGGGACTGCCTATATGCTTGAGGCGGACTGCCCGGATCAGTTGTGTATGCATCAGAACGCAATTTCCAAAGATAAAGAATCCATTATCTGTCTGCCAAACCGGGTTGTAGTAACCGTAGAAAGTGAGCAGAAAAATACATTGGATGATGTGGCAGGGTAGGTGAAAGCATGAAGAAAAGTGTAGCATATCTTGGCGTGTTTTTGGCACTGGCCATGATATTAAGTTATGTGGAAGCAATATTGCCCTTTGCCATTGGAATACCGGGAGTAAAGCTTGGACTTGCCAACCTTGTTACGGTGTTGATGCTGTATCTGATTGGCTGGAGAGAGGCTCTTTGTGTATCGGTGCTTCGTATTGTGCTTACCGGAATTTTATTTGGAAATTTGGTCAGCATCTGTTATGGACTTGCCGGCGGATTATTAAGCTTTGTACTTATGTTTATTCTGATTCGGATAAACCGTTTTCATGTAGTTACAGTCAGTATCTGTGGCGGAATCATACATAATATGGGTCAGCTTATCGTAGCAGGATTTCTGGTAAGTTCATACCATGTCATTTACTATATGCCGGTTTTATTGATTGCAGGCTTTGTGACGGGTGCCCTGATTGGAATTGTGGCAAAGGAAGTAGGAGGAAGATTATGTATTCATATATCAAAGGCGAATTATCCGAAATAGTGGCAGAGAATCATATTGTCGTTGAAAATGGCGGAATCGGCTATAATATTTATATTCCGGGACAGGTATTATCTCTGCTACCGGGAGTTGGCGAAGAAGTAAAAATCTATACTTATCTTTGTGTCAGAGAGGATGCATTTATTTTATATGGCTTTCTTACCAGAGATGATTTGAATGTATTTAAATTGCTGATTGGTGTATCCGGAATCGGACCAAAGGGTGCACTGGCAATTCTTTCTGTCATGTCAACGGATGATTTGCGTTTTGCAGTATTGTCTGATGATGCAAAAGCAATTGCAAAAGCTCCAGGTGTTGGAAATAAGACGGCACAGCGGTTGATTATAGAATTAAAAGACAAGCTTAGTTTAGAGGATGCCTTTGAACAGAAATTAAGCCATACACAGGAAGCTGTTTCTGGTAACGGCTTAAAAGGAATCCGCAATGAAGCAGTAGAGGCACTGGTTTCACTGGGTTATTCTTCCACAGAGGCTTTGAAGGTTCTTCGTGATATTGAAATTACGGAAGACAGTTCGGTAGAAGATATTTTAAAACTGGCATTGAAGCAGATGGCATTCTTATAAGAGGAGCAGAAAATGGAAAAACGTGTAATTTCAACGCAGATGCAGGATGAAGATATCAAAATCGAAAAAACACTGCGTCCGATGACCTTGGATGAATATATTGGTCAGGAGAAAGCAAAAGCAAATCTTAAAGTGTATATAGAGGCTGCAAAACAGCGTGGAGAGTCCTTAGACCATGTATTGTTTTATGGTCCTCCGGGACTTGGTAAGACTACTCTTGCCGGCATTATTGCCAATGAAATGGGTGTACATATGAAAGTCACTTCCGGTCCGGCAATTGGAAAGCCGGGAGAAATGGCAGCTATTTTAAGTAATCTTGCAGAAGGTGACATTTTATTTGTAGATGAGATTCATCGTCTGAACCGGCAGGTAGAGGAAGTATTATATCCTGCCATGGAGGATTATGTCATTGACATTATGGTGGGAAAAGGCGCAACTGCCCGTTCAATCCGCCTTGATTTACCGCATTTTACGCTGGTTGGTGCCACTACCAGAGCCGGACTTTTATCGGCACCCTTAAGAGACCGTTTTGGAGTGGTTCATCATCTTGAATTTTATAATGTGGAGGAGCTTAAGACAATTATTGTCCATTCCGCAAAAAAGTTAGAGGTAAAGATTGATGAGGAAGGTGCAATCGAATTGGCACGCCGTTCCAGAGGAACGCCGCGTCTTGCCAACCGCCTTTTAAAGAGGGTGCGTGATTTTGCACAGGTGCAGTACAATGGTGAAATTACCAAAGAAGTAGCATCCTTTGCACTGGATTTACTGGAAGTAGACAAGATGGGATTAGACCAGAATGACAGGAACATTTTGCTTACGATTATTGAAAAATTCCAGGGTGGTCCGGTAGGGCTGGATACCCTTGCGGCAGCGATTGGGGAAGATGCCGGAACCATAGAGGATGTTTATGAACCATATCTTGTAAAGAATGGATTTATCAACCGGACACCAAAGGGAAGGGTCGCAACAGAATTTGCATATCATCACTTTGGAATAGAGGGCTAAGAAAATAGTTGTTTTTCGACAGATTTATAGCTATAATATGCTATATGTAGTAGTCAGAGAATATTTTTAGGCAGATACGCAGAGAGGAAATGAAAATGGCAGCAAAAAATAATACAGAAGTGATTATTGATGGAAAAGTATATACTTTAAGTGGATATGAGAGTCAGGAGTATTTACAGAAGGTAGCAACTTATATCAATGATAAGATTGCAGAATTTAAAATGCTGGATGAATATAAGAGAATTCCAAGTGATATGCGTTCCACATTGCTGGCATTGAACATTGCAGATGATTACTTCAAAGCGAAAAATCAGGTTGAAAAATTAGAGCAGGATTTAGAGGTAAAAGACCGTGAAATCTATGATTTAAAGCATGAACTGATTTCCAACCAGATCCGCATGGAAAGTGATGCCAAGTCATTAAAGGATCTGGAAAAAGAAAATAAAGAGCTGCTTTTAAATAAGACCAGATTAGAAGCAACCTTAGAAGATGCTTTACTTGGTAAAGTAGATAAACTTGAAAAACCGGAAAAAACTGAAAAACCAGAGGAAAAGAAAACAGACCATACGGAAGAAAAGAAAGAGGAAAAGCCTTCCGGAAAGAAAGTGTAATAGAGAATAAAAACTATGAAAGGGGGCAGACATTTATCTGTCCCTTTTGTTGCCATAGGAGATGAGGAAAGATGAAAGAGTTAGAACTTTTAGCACCGGCAGGTTCCTTGAAAACATTAAAGGCAGTCATTCATGCCGGAGCAGATGCCGTATATCTTGGCGGAAGTATGTTCGGTGCAAGAGCATATGCCAATAATTTTAACGAAGAAGAATTATTAGAAGCAATCCGTTTCGGACATATTCATGGACGCAAAATTATTCTTGCGGTGAATACTCTGTTAAAAGAATATGAATTAGGACAGCTCTATGATTATCTGCACCCTTATTATGAAGCGGGATTAGATGCTGTCATCGTGCAGGATATGGGCGTTATGGAGTTTATCAAAACTCATTTTCCAAATCTTCCGATACATACCAGTACCCAGATGACCATTACCAATGTAGAGGGAGCCAGGCTTTTAAAGGAACAGGGTGTAGAGCGTGTGGTGACAGCGAGAGAAATGTCCTTAGAAGAAATTCAAAGAATCCATGATGAAGTAGGCGTGGAACTGGAAAGCTTTATTCATGGCGCATTGTGTTACTGTTATTCCGGACAGTGCCTTTTCAGCAGTATCATCGGCGGAAGAAGCGGAAACCGTGGCAGATGTGCACAGCCATGCCGCCTTTCCTATGAAGTATTGCAGGGAGAAAAAAGTCTTACCGGACATCATGCAACACCGATTCTGAGCCTTAAGGATATGTGTACACTGCCATTTTTGTATGAACTGGCAGACCATGGGGTATATTCCTTTAAGATAGAAGGACGGATGAAGACACCGGAGTATGCTGCCGGTGTAGTAAGTATTTACCGGAAATATATGGATTCCTATCTGGATGGAAGCCGTATCCCAGTGGAAAAAAAGGATATCAGGGCACTTTTAGAGCTTGGAAACCGAGGTGGCTTTACCAACGGATATTACTATCATCATAATGACAGTGATATGCTAAGCGGAGAGAGTGCTTCCCATAATAAGAGCGAAGGTGTTCTTCAGGATAACATCCGTAGAGAATATGTAGACACCGAATTAAAAGAAAAGATTAAAGGAAAGTTAATATTAAATAAACAATGCCCTGCTAAGATAGAAGTGCAACATGGAAAAATAAAAGTTTCTTATCAGGGAGATATGGTTCTTGTAGCACAGAATCGTCCGTTGACGGAAGAAGTTGTAACAGAAAAGATTACAAAGACCGGAAATACACCATTTGTTTTTGAAAATCTTGAAGTTACAATGGATGATGATATTTTTATGCCGGTAAACCAGTTGAACCAGCTGCGAAGAGGTGCATTGGAAGCATTAGAAGAAGCGTTGTTGAAACCTTATGAAAGAACGTTTCCAGAATTGGTGGAAACTTCTTCCGCTGAAACAGATAGGCAGACAACAGGAAATGCCATAAAAGAAAAGCAGATTTCCGGACAGTCATTATCACAGGCTTCTGGACAACAATCCGCTGGTTCATCCACAGAAGTCCGGGTACTGATTGAAGACGCAGAACAGCTTCCGGCAGTATTAAAAGCCGATTTCGTGGATACGGTTTATCTTGATTGTATGTTGTATACAAGAGAAAATCTGATCCGCAAGTTAAGTGAGGATATAGACAGGGTACATGCATCCGGTAAGAAAGCATTTTATGTATTCCCGTTTATTTTCCGGCAGCAGACCAGTCTTTTTTATGAAAAAATCATGCCGGAGCTAAAAAAGCTTCCATTAGATGGTATTATGGTGCGGAGTCTTGATGAGATTGCGTTTATAAAGGAATGGGGCAATGAAAACTGGCAGATGGTATCCGACAGTAATTTATATACCTATTCCAATGAAGCAGCAGAATATTTTTATCATCTTGGAATGATGCAGGATACAATTCCGGTGGAATTGAACCGGAAGGAGATTTTAAGAAGAGAAAACAGCCGGTCTGAAATGATTATCTATGGCAGACTTCCGCTTATGATAACGGCACAGTGTATTCATAAGAACACGTTGGGCTGTATGCATCAGCCCAACGTGCTGACCTTAAAAGACCGTTATTCGGTACATTTTCCGGTGAAAAATTTCTGCCCGGAATGTTATAATGTAATTTATAATTCGCTTCCGGTCTGCCTCTTTAAGGAAGACGCAACCGTGAAAAAGATTGCACCGGCTGCCGTGAGACTTTCCTTTACGATAGAGACGGAAGAAGAGACAGAACAGATTTTAACAATTTATGGCGATATTTATAAAAATGGTGGCATTTTGGGGCAGCTGCCAATGGAATGCACCAATGGTCATTTTAAACGAGGCGTAGAATAAAGCAGAGGTATTTATGGTTCATTTAATTGTGGAGTTATCAAAATATGCATTGATTATTCTGTTTTCCGTGTATACATATGAATGTTTTGCGGTATTCCGGAATATATCAGAACGAAAACAGGAAAAGAAATTTAAACGGCAGGCAAGGATTTTGTATGTGATTCATTTTACGGCATATTTAGTCATATTTGCGGTGACAGAGGATGCATATACTTTTATTTTTTATCTGGCGCAGATAATTCTTCTTGTTGTGGTGCGGAATGTGTACAAATTATGTTATCCGAAGGCTTCGAGACTTTTAGCCAATAATATGTGTATGCTTATGATTATCGGGTTTATTATTCTGACCCGCCTGAACTTTGGACATGCTATCAAACAGTTTGCAATTGCAGCAGTATCCTGTGTGATTTCCCTTGTGATTCCGGTGATGATACGGAGGATGGGATTTTTCCGGAATCTTACCTGGATTTATGCGGCAATCGGTATTGTGGGACTTGGTATTGTATGTATCGCAGGAAGCACCAGCTATGGAGCAAAGATTTCCTTTACCATAGCAGGAATTACGGTACAGCCGTCCGAATTTATTAAGATTCTTTTTGTGTTTTTTGTGGCTGCCATGTATCATAAATCAACGGAATTCCGTCAGGTGGTAATTACCACTTTGATTGCAGCACTGCATGTATTGATTCTGGTATTATCCCGGGATTTAGGTGGCGCATTGATTTTCTTTGTGGCTTATATGGCAATGCTTTATGTGGCAACGAGAAAACCACTCTATTTTGCCGGTGGACTGCTGGCGGGAAGTGTAGCGGCAGTAATTGCCTATAAATTATTTAATCATGTCAGAGTCCGTGTGGTGGCATGGAAAACACCTCTAAAAGTAATTGACAAAGAGGGCTATCAGATCTGCCAGTCACTTTTTGCAATCGGGACCGGAGGCTTCTTCGGTCTGGGGTTATATCAGGGCATGCCAAATAAAATACCGGTAGTAGAACAGGATTTTATTTTCGCAGCAATTTCAGAAGAACTGGGTGGAATGTTTGCCCTGTGTCTGATTCTGGTCTGTGTAAGCTGTTTCCTGATGTTTTTAAATATTGCCATGCAGTTAAAGGATTCCTTTTATAAGCTGGTGGCACTTGGACTTGGAACGATTTACGGATTTCAGGTATTCTTAACCATTGGCGGAGTTACAAAATTTATTCCATCCACCGGAGTAACCCTTCCGTTAGTCAGCTATGGAGGTAGTTCCATGTTAAGTACATTGATTATATTTGGCATTATTCAGGGATTATATATTTTGCGGGAAGACGAAGGAGTGTCACATTATGAAAAAGGAGAATATAAATCAGCAGAAAAGAAAGCAAAATCAGGATTCGAAACAGAAGTCAGGGACCTCAGTTAGTAAGAATAAAGAATTTGCAGTGATTACCTATCTTTTCCTTGCTATTTTTATCTGCCTGATGGGATATATGGTATATTTTCAGATGGTAAAAAGCGAAGATTTTATCAATAGTCCATATAATAGCAGGCAGGATACTTTTGCAGACCGTGTGGTCAGAGGAAAGATTATGTCAGCAGATGGCAAAGTTTTAGCCGAGACCGTAGTGGATGCTGCCGGTAATGAAACCAGAAAATATCCTTATGGTAATATGTATGCGCATGTGGTCGGGTTTTCCACCAATGGAAAGTCCGGTATTGAATCCAATATGAACTTTAATCTTTTACGTTCCCATTCTTTTGTATTAGAGCGTATGTTTAACGAGATTAAAGATGAAAAAAGCATGGGAGACAATGTGGTTACCACGTTGGATTCCACTTTGCAGGAAACTGCATATCAGGCATTGGGCAATTATGATGGTGCAGTCGTTGTGATGGAGCCTTCCACCGGAAAAGTGCTTGCCATGGTGTCCAAACCGGATTTTGACCCGAATACTATTGCGGCAGACTGGGATTCCATTATTTCAGAAGATAATAATAACTCGGTTCTTTTAAACCGGGCGACCCAGGGATTATATCCGCCTGGCTCTACTTTTAAAATAATTACAACTTTAGAATATATCCGCGAAAATCCGGATTATGAGAAGTACAGCTATAGCTGTAACGGAAGTATTACAGAGAATGATTTTACAATACACTGTTATAATAATGCCGTGCATGGAACGCAGGATTTGAAGCAGTCCTTTGCAAATTCCTGTAATTCATCTTATGCCAATATCGGATTATCTTTGGACACAGATTCTCTTTCGGACCTTTGTTCAGATTTGATGTTTGATAAGACACTGCCGGGAAACTTTGAAACAAGTAAAAGTCAGTTTAAATTAACAGATGAATCCCCGGAAAGTATGAAAATGCAGACGGCAATCGGACAGGGAGAGACGCTGGTAACACCACTCCATATGTTATTGATTACCAGTGCAATTGCCAACGATGGAATTCTGATGAAACCTTATGTGGTAGACCATACGGAAAATGAAAATGGTATAGAAGTAAAGAAATATGAGCCGGCTGCAAGCAAGCAGCTTCTTTCGGAAAAAGAAGCAAAGACCATGCAGGAATTTATGGCAGGTGTAGTTGCAGATGGTACTGCATCCAAGTTAAATGGGCAGAGTTATACTGCATACGGCAAGACTGGCTCCGCAGAGTTTAATAACAATAAGGGAGAAAGCCATTCCTGGTTTGTTGGATATGCACACCGGGAGGATAAGGAAGATATTGCAGTTGTTGTAATTGCAGAAGGTGCAGGTGCAGGCAGTACCGTTGCAGTTCCAGCAGCAAAACAGGTTTTTGATGTATATTACAGATAAATGAAAACAGATAGGATGACATGTTGCGTCAGGAATCATCCGGGACTTCTGAAATGGATTGTTGCATCCTTATGAAAAAAGGGGTATACTGTTTGTTAAACAAAAGGTAGTGACCACATCAGGAGGTATTGCAATGATTGAAGCAACAAGTTGTGGTGGTGTGGTAATATTTCGGGGTAAGGTGCTTGTCCTTTATAAGAATTATAAGAATAAGTACGAAGGCTGGGTGCTTCCAAAGGGAACAGTAGAACCCGGGGAAGAATTCAAAGATACCGCAGCAAGAGAGGTATTGGAGGAAACGGGCGTAGATGCATCCATAATCAAATATGTCGGGAAGAGCCAGTATAGCTTTACTGTGCCAGAAGATACGGTGGAGAAACAGGTACATTGGTATCTGATGATGGCAGACAGTTATTACAGTAAGCCACAACGTGAAGAGTTCTTTGTAGATTCCGGATATTATAAATATCATGAAGCCTATCATCTTTTAAAATTTGCCAATGAGAAGCAGATTTTGGAAAAAGCTTATAATGAATATCTGGATTTGAAAAAGTGTAATCTGTGGGGAACCCACAAATATTATTAGAGCAGCCATCTGACTGCTTTTTTAAATCAGATATGAGGTGTAGCATGCATTGGTATTCTAATTTATATCTGGGAGAAAGGCTGAAAAATCAGGAAGCAAAGGTAAAAAGCAGAGTGGAGCGGAATGTGCCACAGCCGTCGCTTTATCTTCTGACCCTTCCGTCAAATGAAGAGAATCTTCTGGATATTATACCGGCAACAGATTTATTACAAAAGGCATATCCGAAGAAAGAACTTTTTATTATCGGTCTGGAAAGAGGATATGACGCAGCATTAGAGATGTCAGCAGCAATTGTGAATGATATTTATCATAAAACAGGAACATTTGAAGTGCGTAAATTTGTACTGAAACAGCAGACTCGTAAAAATACTGAAATGGAGACATGAGGATGACAGTGCTGTTATCTATTTTGAAAATCCTGGGCATAATATTATTATGCATATTAGGTTTACTGGTTTTACTTATCATGCTTTTGCTGTTTGCTCCGGTATCTTACCGGATTCGTGGAGAGACAAGGCAGGGACAGACTACGTTAAAAGTGCATGGAGCATGGTGTCTTATGGCTTTGCGTTTTTCCTTTCTAATGGAGCAGGGAAAGCGGCTTGCAGTTTTAAAGATTTTTGGCATAAAAGCATGGAAGTATCCATCGGATGAAAAATCCAAAAAGAAATTAGAGAAAAAGAAAGTAAAGAAAAAGCAGAAAAAGAAATCCGGGGAAAAATCCCATAAGGAACCGGAAAAAGACTTAGTGCAGAAACGTCAGAAGCCGGAAGAACAAATAGCACCGGCGATTGAAAAAAAGATAGATGTAACGGGGCTGGAAGAACAGAATCCACCGGCTGAAGTGCAAGAAGAACAGACGGAAAAACAGTATGAACAGAAACACCATAAGAAGACATATAAGAAAAAGTTTGTTTTCGCATTTGGTAAAATCAGCAAGACAATACGCTCGATAGTAGAAAAGATAAAAGCAATTCCGCAGAAATTAAAAAATATCGGCAGTAAAATAAAAAAAGTGAATCAGTGGATACAGGATGAGCAGAATAGAAGTGCCGTCCGGTTTGTCCTGGGTGATGTAATAGGGCTGTTAAAAAAATACGGACCAAAGCATATGAAGGCAGATGTTGCTTATGGTATGGAAGATCCGGCAGCCACAGGACAGGTTTTAGCAGTGCTCAGCGTATTACCATTTTTATATTATGATAAGGTATCTATTATGCCGGATTTTGAGGCAGAACGTTTTTATATCGAAGGCAGCTGGGATATAAGGGGACGGATACAGGTGATTCATTTATTAAAGGCTGCAATTCAAATCTGGAGAAATCCGGATGTGAAACACTTTATAAAGCAATTTTAACAGAATCAATATGAAGTAGAATCAGGAGGAATTATTATGTCAGACAGTAATAACACATTTCGCAATACGGTAGAATCTTTATTCAAAGGAATGGACAGCTTCATTACAACCAAGACGGTTGTAGGAGATGCCATTCATATCGGAGATACCATCATTCTTCCATTAGTGGATGTATCCTTTGGTGTAGGCGCAGGTGCATTTTCACAGGAGAAGAAGAACAACGGAGCAGGAGGAATGGGTGGAAAGATTACACCGAGTGCGGTTCTTGTCATTCAGAATGGCACCACCAAGCTTGTAAATATTAAGAATCAGGATGGTGTGACCAAAATTCTTGATATGGTACCAGATTTCGTAAATAAGTTCGCATCCAGGGGAAAGAAGGATGAGGCAGCAACTGCAAAGTTAGATGAAGAATCCAAGAAAGCAGCAGAGTCTGAGATGAATGAAATTTTATCTGATGCAGTAAATAAGGATGAAGAATAAGAACAGTATAGAATAGTAACAGAAGAACGTACAGCGTGCTAAGTGAAAAAGAAGGGCATATACTATAATGGTATATGTCTTTTTGATTGGAGAAAAAACATGAAACGCTTGATGGGGTATTCCTTTTTCATGGTGGGATTTGGCATGTTTTTTATGTTTATTATTCCAAGTGACGTGATTGGGATTATTATTATATTGATATTGCTGTTGATAGGGTATAATCTTTTCTGCTGTAAGTAATAGGAAAGCAATTTCCTGTAAAGTAAAAAAAGGACTGTCCAAAAGGACAGTCCAGATAGAAAATGCTAATTAAGCTCTTTCAACGGATCCGGATCTTAAACAGGAAGTACATACGTACATTCTTTTTGGAGTTCCGTTTACTTTACATTTTACAGATTTGATGTTTGATTTCCACATTCTATTAGATCTTCTATGAGAATGGCTCACATTGTTACCGAAATGAGCGCCTTTTCCACAAACTGCACATTTTGCCATGATAGCACCTCCTTTAAATTCTTCACTAAGCCTGTTATGACACAAGCTCACAACAAAGCTATCTTAACAGAAATACAGACAGAATGCAAGAAAAAAATTGCATTTTTTGAAAATAAAGAAAAATACTGTTTCTTTTTTCAGAAAAAGAGGTTATAATATAGTTCATGTTATGTATATACTGGCGGAAATGCGAGAAGATTAATTTTAATTGGAGGTTATAGAATGACAGGTAAAATGGAAAACGAATTAGGTAAAGTCGTAATTGATAATGAAGTAATTGCAACCTATGCCGGTTCTGTTGCAGTTGAGTGCTTTGGCATTGTGGGAATGGCTGCAGTTAATATGAAAGATGGCCTGGTTAAATTATTAAAGAGAGATTATCTGACACATGGTATAAATGTGGATGTGGATGAAAATAATAAAATTACAATTGATTTCCATGTAATTGTTGCCTATGGCGTAAGTATTGAGACAGTAGCAGACAATCTGATTCATACGGTAAAATATAAAGTGGAAGAGTTTACCGGAATGCAGATTAAGAAAGTCAACATTTTAGTTGAAGGCGTCAGAGTGATTGATTAAGGAGGAACTGTTGAAGTGGAAGTAAGTACAATAAACGCTGCGGTATTTGCTAAAATGTTTTTGGCCGGAGCAAAGAATCTCGAAGCAAAGAAAGAGTGGATTAACGAACTGAATGTTTTCCCTGTACCGGATGGAGATACAGGAACCAATATGTCTATGACAATTATGTCAGCAGCAAAGGCAGTAAGCGAGCTTGAAAATCCGACCATGAAGGAACTTGCAAAGGCAATTTCATCGGGTTCATTAAGAGGAGCAAGAGGAAACTCAGGAGTTATCCTTTCCCAGTTATTCCGTGGATTTACCAAGGTGATTGCAGAATATGATGAGCTTGATGTAGTGATTCTGACAGAAGCTATGCAGAAGGCTGTTGAGACTGCATATAAGGCAGTTATGAAACCAAAGGAAGGAACGATTCTTACTGTTGCTAAGGGGGCAGCCAACAAAGCATTAGAACTTTGTGATGATACCGATGATATTGTATTCTTTGTAGATGAAGTTATTAAAGAAGCAGACCATGTGTTAAGCAAGACACCGGATATGCTTCCTGTATTAAAACAGGCTGGCGTAGTAGATTCCGGCGGACAGGGACTGGTTCAGGTATTAAAGGGCGGTTATGATTCCCTGATTGGCAAAGAAATTGATTACAGCATTGAAGGTTCTGCAGCATCTGCAGGTGTTATGAAGATTACTGCTGAGACAGAAGCTGATATTAAGTTTGGTTATTGTACCGAATTTATCATTGTATTAAATCAGCCATTAACAGAGAAGCAGGAGCATGAATATAAAAACTTCTTAGAGTCCATTGGTGATTCTATCGTTGTTGTGGCAGATGATGAGATTGTGAAAACCCATGTACATACCAATGACCCTGGTCTTGCCATCCAGGAAGCATTGAAACATGGTTCATTAAGCAAAATCAAGATTGATAATATGCGTGAAGAGCATCAGGAAAAATTAATCAAGGATGCTGAGAAACTCGCAAAAGAGCAGAAAGAGGAAGAAACCCAAAAAGAAGAAAAGGCAGAGGAACCAAGAAAAGAAATGGGCTTCATTTCCGTATCCATTGGTGCCGGTGTCAATGAAATCTTCAACGGACTTGGCGTGGATTATATCATCGAAGGTGGTCAGACCATGAACCCAAGTACCGAGGATATGTTAAATGCCATCGACCATGTGAATGCAGATAACATCTTTATTCTTCCGAATAATAAGAATATTGTACTGGCTGCAAATCAGGCAGCATCTTTAGTAGAAGATAAGAAGATTATTGTTATTCCAACCAAGACAATTCCACAGGGAATTACAGCACTGATTAACTTTATTCCGGATCAGTCGGCAGAGGAAAATGCAGAGCGTATGACCGAGGAATTAGAAAATGTAAAGACCGGTCAGGTAACTTATGCAGTCCGTGATACCGTAATCGATGACAAAGAGATTAAACAGGGCGATTATATGGGAATTGGCGACAAGAGCATCCTTGCTGTTGGTAAGGATATCAAGAGCACTACAGAAGATATGGTTGCTGAGATGATAGATGAAGAATCTGCGATTATCTGTATCTATTATGGTGAAGAAGTAACAGAAGAAGATGCCAATGCATTAGGTGCTGCTTTAGAAGAGAAGTATCCGGAGGTAGAAGTGGAGATTCACTTTGGCGGACAGCCAATTTACTATTATGTAATATCAGTAGAGTAACAGGAGTGTTTATGGACAGAAATGCACCCATTCAGGAATTGAATGGAGTTGGACCAAAAACTGAAAAAATATTGCAAAAACTTGGAGTATATACCGTTGGGGATATACTCCTTGCTTTTCCAAGGGATTATAAGCAGATGCCGGAGCCGGAGCATATCAGTGTGGCAGAGCCGGAGAAAGTCTATGCTTTTCATGTACGGCTGTGTTCTTCTCCGGTAACAAGAAGTACCAGAGCCATGCAGATATCTACTGCACAGTTTAGCGATGGAACAGGGAAAGTAGAGGCGGTCTGGTTTCGGATGCCCTATATCTGTAATCAGCTGAACCGGGAACCGGAAGTAATATTATATGGAAAGCTGACCTTAAAAAATAAGAAATATGTCATGGAACAGCCGGCAGTGTGGAAGCCGGATGAATACAGGAAAATGCAGATATCACTTCAGCCGGTATATCCGCTGACTAAGGGCATATCCAGCAAGCAGTTTGGTAAGCTTGTACGTACAGCCCTTGACAGTGTAAAAGAAGATGGTGAATATATTCCGGAAGAAATCTTAGCCCGCCATCAGTTTATGGGATTGAGAGAGGCATTGGAAAAAGTGCATTTTCCAACAGATTTAGAAGAACTGACCGGAGCAAGAAAACGTCTTGCTTTTGACGAATTTTTCTTATTTCTGCTGCAGATACAGCGGTTTAAGGAACATCACGAGCAGACGCCGAATGGATTTCCGGTAGTAAGGGATGAATTTATTGAGGTGGTGGCAGAACAGCTTCCGTTTCCACTGACAAATGCCCAGAAGAAAACACTGGCAGATCTGGAAAAAGATATATACAGTCCTTATGCCATGCAGCGGCTGATACAGGGGGATGTAGGCTCCGGTAAGACTATTCTTGCATTTCTTATTATGGCAAAATTTGCCCATGAAGGTTATCAGACTGCTATTATGGCACCAACCGAGGTTCTGGCAAGACAGCATTATGAGACCTTTCAGGAATGGATTGCTATGTTTGAACTGGACTTTCCTGTTATTCTTCTTACCGGTTCGTTGACCGCAAAGGAAAAACGTGAAGCATATGCGAGAATGGAAACAGAACAGAATGCCATGATAATTGGAACCCATGCATTGATACAGGAAAAGGCACTTTATCAGAAGCTGGCGCTGGTAGTAACGGATGAACAGCATCGTTTTGGGGTAAGACAGAGGGAGACGCTGGCAGATAAGAGCAGCCGGCTGCCACATGTACTGGTTATGAGTGCGACTCCGATTCCGCGGACCCTTGCAATAATTCTTTACGGAGATCTGGACATCTCGGTAGTAGATGAGCTTCCGGCAGAACGTCTTCCGGTCAAAAATTGTGTCGTTGGACCGAAAATGCGGGAGAAATCCTGGAATTTTATTTTAGATGAAGTTCAAAAAGGACATCAGGCATATATCATCTGTCCTCTGGTAGAAGCCAATGAGGAATTGGAATTGCAGGATGTTACTTCATATGTAAAGAAATTAGAACAATATTATGGAGACAGAATCAGCGTAGGATTACTTCATGGAAAAATGCGCCCGGCAGAGAAGAATAAAGTAATGGAAGCCTTTGTCACTGGTGAAATCCAGGTTCTGGTTTCTACAACGGTAGTGGAAGTAGGTGTAAATGTGCCGAATGCCACAGTTATGATGATTGAGGATGCACAGCGTTTCGGGCTGGCACAGCTCCATCAGCTGCGGGGGCGTGTCGGAAGAGGAAATGCACAATCCTATTGTATTCTTATGAATTCTTCCAATGGAAAGAATGCCAAAGAGAGATTGAATATTCTGGCGGGTTCTAATGATGGATTCTATATTGCCAGTGAAGATTTGAAAATGCGTGGACCAGGAGATTTCTTCGGAGTACGTCAGAGTGGTTTGATGGAATTTAAAATTGCAGATGTCTTTTCGGATGCCGATATGCTTTCTATTGCATCCGAAGAAGCAAAAGAATATGTCGAAAAGTGTAACTTAAACGATTGCGAAAAAGACATGAGACTTGAAACAACACTGAAAAATGCGTACAAAATGACAGAATACAACACAAATATTTAGAAAGTTTCGAAAAATTAAGGAATAATTTGTGAAAAGTTTACGAAAATTAACGCAAAATCCCTCGTTTTTATTGCTAAATTGCCTAAATGTTGATACAATAAGTACAAAATTACAATTTAGTGAAGGCGGGGGATATATTTTTATGGCTAAGAAGAAAAAAGGGAAGAAAATTAGCACGAAAATGTTAAGTGCAATGCTCCCGGTACTGATTCTTGGTATGGCTGTATTAGGGGCAGTCAGTGTATTTTCCAGTAAGCAGATTATTGACGATGAGATTGGGAAGGAAATGACGCTGAGTCTGGAAAACGAGAAGACAGAGGTAGAGTCACAGATGCAGTCTGCGGCAAGCCTTGCAAAACATATGGCTGGAATTGTTGGGATTACTTATGAAAATGAGGAACTGCTGGCATATGTTAATTTCTTAAATACCATGATTTATGAGGAGGATTTTATTTATGGTGCCGGAATTTATTTTGCACCGAATAAGTATGACTCCAAACAACGTTTTGTAGGACCTTATGTATACAAGGATGGAGATACGCCGATTCTGACTTATGACAGGAGCCAGTCCTCTTATGATTATGTAAGCAGGGATTTCTACAAGATTGTTTCGAATGGCGAAACAGAATCGAAGTTTACAAAGGCATATCATGATGAGGTTCTAGACTGTGATATGGTAAACTGTTCTGCACCGATGTATAGTGCAGATGGAACTTATATGGGATGCGTAACTGTTGATATTACGCTGGATGAGATTCAGAATCTGGTCAGCCAGATGTCAGTAGGAAAAACAGGAAAAGCATTTCTGATTTCATCGGATGGAACCTATCTTTATACACAGGATTCCGGTAAAATCATGAATGAGAAAATAACGGATTCTAAAAATAGTTCTCTTGCTAAAGTAGGAACAAAAATGTTAGATTCTGATAGTGGAAAAGCCTGCTTTACAGAAGGGATTACCGGATATACGGTATATTATGAGACAATTCCGGATCTGGACTGGAAACTTGGAATTGCGATTGAAAATTCAGAACTGAATGCACCGGTTATCAGCCTTGGGATTAAGTTGGCAATCATTGCGGCAGTGATTCTTATTATTATGATACTTGTGATTTTATCACAGGTAAAATCAGTTTCCAGACAGATTAATAGAGTTAAGAACTTTGCTGTACAGCTGGCAGAGGGTAACTTTAAAGTACAGTCGCTTGAGAGCAGACGCAGTGATGAACTGGGAGCAATGGGACAGTCTTTAAATGAAATGTATGGAAATAATAAGGACATGATTTCAAAAATCAGTGGTCATGCAAAACTTCTGAGTGATTCCAGCATTGAACTGAAGCGTTCGGTAGAGGAATTAAAGAAGGATTATGAGATGATAGAGTCACTGATGAATCAGGTTAATTCCGATATGACTTCCTCTAGCGCAGCGACGGAAGAAGTAAATGCTGCAGTAGAGGAAGTGAATTCCTCTGTTAATATGCTGGCTTCTGAGACAGAAAAGAGTCTGGAACTGGCAGGAGAAATTAAGAAGCGTGCAAATGGAATTGAAGATACCAGCCGCAGTGCTTATGAACTTGCCAATAAGCTTGCAGCGCAGAACAGAGCTGGTCTGGAGAAGAGTATTAAGAATGCAGATGTTGTAAAATCCATTGGCGCATTGGCAGAAGTGATTTCCGAAATCGCAGATCAGATTAACTTACTGTCCTTAAATGCTTCCATTGAGGCCGCCCGGGCAGGAGAACAGGGAAAGGGATTTGCAGTTGTTGCCGGAGAAATTGGCAATCTGGCAGGTGAGACTACAGCTGCAGTTAATAAGATTAAAGAAACAATTGGCGAAGTAGAACATGCCTTTAGCGGAATTGTGGAACAGTCACAGTCTATGTTAAACTTCGTGACAGATACGGTCGCACCGGACTACGATACTTTCGTCAATGTAGCACAGCAGTATGGAGATGATGCCCAGGCAATTGAAAAATTTTCCAATGATATTGCCCGGATGGCAACAAATATTGAGACAATCATTCACGAGGTCAGCCAGGCAGTGTCCAGTGTGGCGGAATCTTCCCAGAATACAGTGGATAATAGTGGACAGATTATGCAGTCTGTAAATTCAGTATCTGCAGTTGTTGGAGAGGTGTCTGAAATGTCTTCCCAGCAGGAAAAGATTGCCGGAGAATTAAAAGAGGTTGTCGGAAAATTCGTATTGTAATAAGTGTTACTGCATGTGTCATGATAGAAAAATGATATAGAAAGAAAAGGGGGAACCTGAGAAAGGGGCTGTTCACCGATTCCGGTGGACAGCCTCTTCTGACATCTAAGTGGGCAATGAAAAAGATGTGTTAACGTTCAGCCATCTGCTTTTCCTGCGCCTCAATCATTTTCTTTACCATATAACCGCCTACGGAACCATTCTGACGGGAAGTTAAATCCCCATTATATCCCTCAGACAGTGGTACACCTAACTCACTTGCAACTTCGAATTTGAAACGGTTTAATGCACTTTGTGCTTCTGGAACAGAAGATTTTTTCGAACGATTAGACATAGTAAATTTCCTCCTTAGCATTTGTATATAACCGAATGGTTACAATACTATTATCTACCGATAAAAAAGGATAATACTAATAAATATTCACTTTTTTGGAATAATCTTGAAAAAGCTCTTGACACATACAAGTATAATTGTATACAATTATTCAAGAATATTTGTGAATCAAAAGGAGTGTGTTCCATGAGAGAAGTCGTTATGAATGAAAAAACTAATCTATTACAGTTGGAAGAGCATTTTTATCAGCTTGTAGATGTTGAGGAACCAAATGTATTCCGCAATCTTTTTCCATATGAGGAAATTCCGAAAATTGCATTTAATGACAGAATCGTTCCGCATAATATGCCGGAGGATATCTGGATTACTGATACAACATTCCGTGATGGTCAGCAGTCAAGAGCACCATATACCACAGAACAGATTGTAACCATCTATGATTACTTACATAAATTAGGCGGACCAAAGGGTAAAATTCGTCAGAGCGAGTTCTTCCTATATAGCAAGAAGGATCGTGATGCCGTATATAAATGCTTAGAGCGTGGTTATAAATTCCCGGAAGTCACCAGCTGGATTCGTGCCAGCAAACAGGATTTCCAGCTGGTAAAAGATTTGGGACTGCGTGAAACCGGTATTTTGGTAAGCTGCTCCGATTATCATATTTTCTATAAAATGAAAATGACCAGAAGCGAAGTTATGAATCTTTACTTAAGTGTGATTCGTGAATGCTTAGAGACTGGAATCAGTCCAAGATGTCATTTGGAGGATATTACACGTTCTGATATTTACGGATTTGTAATTCCGTTCTGCTTAGAGCTGATGAAGTTAATGAAAGAATACAATATTCCGATTAAGATTCGTGCCTGCGATACCATGGGATATGGTGTAAACTTCCCGGGAGCAGTAATTCCGCGAAGTGTACCGGGTATCATTTACGGACTTACCACACATGCAGGAGTTCCTTCTGAATTGATTGAATGGCATGGACACAACGATTTCTATAAAGCAGTCAATAACTCGACCACAGCATGGCTTTACGGTGCATCCGGCGTAAACTGTTCCTTATTTGGTATTGGTGAGAGAACCGGTAACACACCTCTGGAAGCAATGGTATTTGAATATGCGCAGTTAAAGGGTACCCTGGATGGAATGGATACCAGAGTTATCACAGAACTGGCAGAATATTATGAGAAGGAATTGAATTATAAGGTTCCAAGCCGTACACCATTTGTCGGAAGTAATTTTAACGTTACAAGAGCAGGTATCCATGCAGACGGACTTTTGAAAAATGAAGAAATTTATAACATTTTTGATACCGAAAAATTCTTAAATCGTCCGGCACTGGTATCTGTTTCCAATACATCAGGACTTGCTGGAATTGCACACTGGATTAATACCTATTACCGTCTCAGTGATGACCGTAAAGTAGATAAGAATTCGGAACTGGTAAAGACCATCAAACAGTGGGTAGACGAGCAGTATGATGAGGGACGTGTAACTGTAATTACAGATAACGAACTTGTAGTACAGATAACTGACTGTTGTAAAAAACTCGGAATTGTATTATAAATTAAGGAGGCTTTATCGTGGGCGAAGAAGGATATTCTTTAAGCGGAAGAGTATTTCATACGATTCGTGAAAATATCTTATCCGGAAAATACAAGTGCGATGAAGAATTAAAAGAAAAAACCCTGGGTGATGAACTGGGTGTCAGCCGTACTCCGGTAAGAGAAGCCTTAAGGCAGCTTGAACTGGAAGGACTCGTCAGAATCATTCCAAACCGCGGAGCATTCGTAGAGGGAATTACGAAAGAAGACGTAAAAGATATCTATGAAATCCGTGCACGGCTGGAGGGACTTTGCACAAAGTGGGCGGCAGACAGAATTACCAAGGAGCAGATAGCGGAACTGGAAGAAAACATTTTTCTGGTGGAATTTCATGCTAAGAAGGAAAATTATGCACAGATATTGGAGCTGGATAATAAGTTTCATGAGGTGCTTTATGAAGCTTCCGGAAGCAAAATGTTAAAGCATGAATTGTCTGCATTTCATCATTATGTGGAAAGAGTTCGAAAAATCACTTTGTCAATGCCGGATCGTGTGGTAAAATCAAATGATGAACATAAAAAGATTGTAGAAGCATTGAAGCAGCACAATGCAAAAGAAGCAGAACTGCTTGCGACAAGTCATATGTTAAATACTATTGAAAATATGGATAATTATGGCTGGGACAATCTGCTGAAATAGTAAATGGAGGATAGAAAGATGGACAAAATTAAAATGACTACCCCTTTGGTTGAAATGGACGGAGACGAAATGACAAGAATCCTTTGGAAAATGATTAAGGATGAACTGTTATTACCATTTATTGATTTGAACACAGAATATTATGACCTGGGTCTTGAACATCGTAATGAAACGGATGACCAGGTAACTGTAGATTCTGCAAATGCAACAAAGAAATACGGTGTTGCAGTAAAATGTGCTACCATTACACCAAATGCAGCACGTATGACGGAGTACAACTTAAAGGAAATGTGGAAGAGTCCGAATGGAACTATCCGTGCAATGTTAGATGGAACGGTATTCCGTGCACCAATCGTTGTAAAGGGAATTGAGCCATGTGTTAAGAACTGGAAGAAACCGATTACCATTGCAAGACATGCTTACGGTGATGTATACAAGGCTTCTGAAATGAAGATTCCGGGACCGGGAAAATGTGAACTGGTTTATACAGCAGAGGACGGAACGGAAACAAGAGAGCTGATTCATAACTTTACCGGAGCAGGTGTTGTCCAGGGACAGCATAACTTAAATGATTCTATCGAAAGCTTTGCAAGAAGCTGCTTTAGCTATGCACTTTCTACCAGACAGGATTTATGGTTTGCAACCAAGGATACCATTTCCAAAAAATATGACCATACTTTCAAAGATATTTTCCAGGAAATCTTTGATGCGGAATATAAAGAAAAATTCGAAGAAGCAGGAATTACCTACTTCTATACCTTAATCGATGATGCGGTAGCCCGTGTGATGAAAGCAGAGGGCGGCTTTATCTGGGCATGTAAGAACTATGATGGAGATGTTATGAGTGATATGGTATCATCTGCATTTGGTTCCCTTGCCATGATGACTTCCGTACTGGTATCACCGGCAGGATATTATGAATATGAAGCTGCACACGGAACAGTTCAGCGTCACTATTATAAACACCTCAAGGGAGAAGAAACATCCACCAACTCCGTAGCAACTATTTTTGCATGGACCGGAGCACTTCGTAAGAGAGGTGAATTAGATGGCAACCAGGAGTTAAGCACATTTGCCGACAAACTGGAAAAAGCCTGTGTAGATACGATTGAATCCGGAAAGATGACCAAAGACCTTGCACTGATTACTACAATTGAAAATCCGACTGTATTAAACAGTGAAGACTTTATCAAGGCAATCCGTGCTACATTAGAGAAAATGTTATAAATTTTATACTCCGGGAGGGCAGAATAGTGTGCCGTCCCGGAATTTTCAGCTATAAAAAGCCCCTTGTAAAGAATGCTTTACTTATGGGGCGAAGAGAAAAAGTGAGGAGACTTCCATGATTTTAGCCTGTCAGAATATCAGTAAATCCTTTGGGACAGACACCATAATACAGAATGTTTCTTTTCATGTAGAAGATAATGAGAAAACAGCAATTGTCGGCATCAATGGTGCCGGCAAATCTACGTTATTGAAAATTATAGTGGGAGAGCTGGCACCGGACAGTGGCGAGGTAACCGTTGCAAAAGGAAAAACCATCGGTTATCTTGCCCAGTATCAGGATAAAGACAGCAACGAGACCATTTATAATGAAGTGCTTCATGCCTGCGATGCATTAATCGAAAAAGAAGAAAAGCTTCGTAAAATGGAAGAAGACATGCAGCATGTAAGCGCAGATGAATTAGAGAAATATATGGAGCAGTATAACCGTTTCAGCCATGCCTTTGAATTAGAGGGCGGACTGACTTTTCGCAGTGAGATAAACGGTGTGTTAAAGGGACTTGGTTTTTCGGAAAATGATTTCGGAAAGAAAATGTCAGAGTTATCCGGAGGACAGAAGACCAGAGTGGCATTAGGCAGACTTCTGGTAACCAAGCCTGACATTATCATGCTCGACGAGCCGACCAACCACCTTGATATGGCATCGATTGCATGGCTGGAAAACTATCTTTTGAATTATAAAGGAGCCGTAATTATCGTAGCCCATGACCGTTATTTCTTAGACCGGATTGTTACGAAGGTAGTGGAAATATCCCGCCATACGGCAACGGTATTTCCGGGAAATTATACCGCATATGCGAGGCAGAAGGAAATACAGCGGGAAAGTCTTTTGCGACAGTATTATAACCAGCAGCGGGAAATCAAGCACCAGGAAGAAGTAATATCCAAGTTAAAATCCTTTAACCGGGAAAAGTCCATTAAGCGTGCGGAAAGCCGTGAGAAGGCATTGGATAAAATAGAACGTATTGAGAAGCCAATCGATGAAAAAACAGATATGCATATTACATTGGAGCCGGAAATTACCAGTGGAAATGATGTACTTTCGGTGAAAGGTCTTTCAAAATCTTACGAGCATAAACTGTTTTCAAACATTGATTTTCAGATTAAGCGAGGGGAAAAAGTTGCTTTAATCGGAAATAACGGTACCGGGAAAACCACCATTTTAAAGATAATCAATGGAATTGTAGACGCAGATGCCGGGGAGATAAAGCTTGGAAGCAATGTGGAAATCGGATATTACGATCAGGAGCATCAGAACTTAGACCCGGATAAGACGTTATTTGATGAAATTGCAGATGCTTATCCGAATCTGAAGGCAACGAAGATTCGAAATGTGTTAGCAGCATTTTTATTTACGGATGATGATGTGTTTAAGCGGATTCGTGATATCAGTGGTGGAGAAAGAGGCCGTGTTTCACTGGCAAAACTGATGTTATCCAATGCTAACTTCTTAATTTTAGACGAGCCGACCAACCACCTTGATATTATGTCGAAGGAAATTTTAGAGTCAGCCATCAATTCCTATACCGGAACGGTGCTTTATGTATCCCATGACCGTTATTTTATTAATAAAACTGCCAGCAGAATTCTTGATTTAAAGAATGAAACAATTTTAAATTATATTGGAAATTATGATTATTATCTGGAGAAAAAGGAAGTTCAGGAGTTGGCGGCATTTGGCACAGCTACACAGGAACGTGCAGAAAATTCAGCAGCAAAAGGAAATGTCATTGTTTCCGATGGAACTGGAGAAAATAATGGAACAGAGCAGATATCCGGCGGAGGAAAACAGAAGTTAAGCTGGGAAGAAATGAAGAAACAGCAGGCAGCAAAACGTAAGCTGGAAAACGAATTAAAGCGTACAGAAGATGAAATTGCTAAGAGAGAGGCAAAGATAGAAGCATTAAATGATGAACTGTCAAAGCCGGGGGTAGCATCAAATTCCTATGAATTAAACAAAATCCATGAGGAGCAGATGCAGGAAGAGGCAGCGCTGGAAGAACTCTATGCAAAATGGGAAGAATTAAGTTTACAGAAAGATTGTTAAAGTTGTAACACATTGACATCCTTTCGGCAAGAAACTATAATTATTGTAGGGTATTGAGAGCAGGAGGAACTGGCAGAATGAGCAAAGAAATATCACAGGCAGTAATTCGTAGAATGCCAAGATATTACCGATATCTGGGGGAACTTTTAGATGAAGGGGTAGAACGTATTTCATCGAATGAACTGAGTGCAAGAATGAAAGTGACCGCATCGCAGATCAGACAAGATTTAAATAATTTTGGTGGTTTTGGACAGCAGGGATATGGTTACAATGTACAATTTCTGTATGAAGAAATCGGAAAGATTATGGGATTAAATGAACAGCATAATATTATTATTATTGGAGCTGGTAACTTAGGACAGGCACTTGCCAATTATGTGAAGTTTGAAAAACTCGGCTTCGTCATAGTAGGATTGTTTGACGTGAATCCGGAGTTATGCGGAAAATCCATTCGTGGCAATAAAATCGAAATGATTGATAAACTGGAAGAATTTGTAAAGACACATAAGGTAGATATTGCTACACTGACTATGCCGAAAGAAAAGGCAGATGCTGTGGCAAACCAGCTGGTAAGCCTTGGTGTACATGCAATCTGGAATTTTGCCCATGTGGATCTGGAAGTATTGGATGAAAATGTTGTAGTAGAAAATGTACATTTATCAGACAGCCTGATGCAGTTATCCTATAATATGACAAAGAACAAAAGGGAAAAGGAAACGCTGGAATAGAGGTGTTTTTGCATGAAAGATGACAAGGAATTTCTGGAAGCATTAGAAAGCAGAAAAGTACCAATACTTGTATTGGATCAGAAATGGCACAGACTTTTTGCGTTAAGCGGAAAAACCAGTGAAATCAAGCGGCTGGAAGAAAAGGTAAATCAGTTGTTAGAACAGCAGGGAAAGCTTAATAATGATTTGAAAGAGCTGAAAAAGACAAAGAATCAGTTAATGAAAAGCATTGTTGTCAACATGGAAGGAACTCATGAAGAAAATGAGGGGGATCTTTCTTCCAGAAAATTAGATGAAGACAAGAGACTGATTGATGAAGTCAATGTCAAAATGGAAGAAATTGAGGATGAATTAATTGAACTTCCACGAAATATAAACAGTGCAAATCAGGAACTTATGTTAGAAAGCATGCGTTACTGCTATGAGAGACTAAGACAGAACAGCAAAGAAGCAGATGAAATTACGGCCTGGATTGATAAGGTAAGGGTAGAACTTAAGAAAAATATCATCAAAAAACAGAACCGTGAAATCAACAACCGGCAGATTTATTCTTATATGCATGATATTTTTGGTGTGGATATTTTAAATATATTTGATCTGCGGCAGGAAGATGAAGACCGTCTGCAGGGAAAAAAAGCGGTGGAAAATGCGGACGAAAGGAATTAATTTATGGAATATCTTGTAAATTCCCGGGAAATGAAAACATGTGATACCAATACAATCGAACATTTTAAAGTGCCATCCATGGTTCTGATGGAGCGGGCAGCACTTTCTGCGATAGAAGTAATACAGGAAAAAGAAATTTCATGTAACCGCGTGCTGGTAGTGTGTGGAACCGGAAATAACGGCGGCGATGGTATGGCAATTGCAAGATTGTTATACTTATCCCACATTCCGGTTGAAGTATATATCTATGGAAATAAAGCACATTTTTCAAAGCAGGCAAAAGAACAGTATGAAATCTTGACATCATATGGTGTACCATTTATTGATGAAATGGAGGATGCAAATTCCTACAGCCTGATTATTGATGCGTTATTTGGCATAGGATTATCACGAAAATTAGATGATGAACTGGTGCACTTGATGGAACGGCTGAACCAGAGCAGTGCCCACCGGCTGGCGGTGGACATACCATCCGGTATCTCGGCAGATAATGGAGCTGTATTAGGTGGTGCATTCAAAGCAGATGATACCGTAACCTTTGCTTACTGCAAAACCGGAATGGTATTATTTCCTGGTGCAGAATACTGCGGAAATATTACGGTTAAGGATATCGGAATTGGAGAAGAAAGCTGGTTAGATAAAAGACCTGCAGCTTATGCAATCACAAAGGAAGATTTAAATTTTTTAAATAATCGTGCTGCTGATTCGAACAAGGGAACCTTTGGAAAAGTCCTTCTGGTTGCCGGAAGCGTGAATATGGCAGGTGCGGCGGTTCTTGCAGCAAAGGCAGCTTATCGCAGTGGCTGTGGTCTGGTGAGAATATATACACCGGAAGAAAACCGTATTATCTTACAGACAGCAGTGCCGGAGGCAATTCTTACTACCTATTCTGCAAAAAAGGCTGATACACAGCAGCTGATAGAATGCCTGTCCTGGGCAGATGTTATTATTTTAGGACCTGGAATTGGCAAAAGTGATGTGGCACACAGTATTGTAAAGACGGTACTTAAGAATGCGGCAGTACCAATGGTAGTAGATGCCGATGCATTAAATATCATAGCAGAGCAGACCGAACAGCTTCTTCGCCCGCATACGGAACTGGTATTAACGCCACATCTGGGGGAAATGTCCCGGTTAAAACAGCTTGCCATTTCCTATATCAAAGAAAATATTGAACAGGTTGCGGAAGATTTTGCAAGGGAATATAATGTAATCTGCGTTTTAAAAGACAGCAGAACGGTAACGGCAATTCCTTATGGAAAAACATTTATTAACCGGAACGGTAACAGCGGAATGGCTACTGCAGGAAGTGGTGATGTACTGAGCGGAATTATCGGAAGTCTGATGGCACAGGGCTTATCTGCAGAGCAGGCGGCACCGCTTGGGGTATATGTACATGCAGCGGCTGCAGATGAACGGAGCAAAACAGTTTCAAAGCATGGACTGACTGCAGGCGAAATTATAAACGGATTATCCGAAGTGTTGTCATAATAATAATTTGAGGTGAATGAAATGAAAAAATATAGCAGGGTATATGCCAGCGTGAATCTGGATGCGGCCATTGAGAATATGGAGGCAATGCACCGGCTTTTAAAGAAAGATACCAGCATGTTTGCGGTAATTAAAACAGATGGATATGGACATGGTGCAACGGAACTTGCCCGTGTATTAGAGCCGCTTCCGTATCTCCATGGCTTCTGTGTAGCCACAGTGGAAGAGGGCGTAATTTTAAGAAATCATGGAATTAAGAAGCCGATTCTGATACTCGGTTTTGCATTCCCGGATGAATATGAGATTATTGTAGAGCAGAAATTAGAACCTGCCGTATTTACGTATGAGATGGCAGTTGCACTTTCAGAAGCTGCAACAAAGAAAAGTCAGGATGTGGCAATACACATTGCAGTGGATACCGGAATGAGCCGGATTGGTTATCAGGTGGAAAAAGAAAATGCAGGAGAGATAGCGCAAATCAGTAAGCTGCCACATATAATAATGGAGGGGATTTTTACCCACTTTGCAAGGGCAGATGAAAAAGACAAAACGGGTGCCCATAAGCAGCTTGAACTGTTTCAGAAAATGATTGCAATGTGCAAAGAAGAAGGCGTTATTTTCCATCATGCACACTGTTCAAACAGTGCAGGAATTATTGATTTGCCGGAAGCAAATATGGACATTGTAAGAGCGGGAATTACATTATACGGACTCTGGCCATCGGATGAAGTGCAAAAAGACAGACTGCCAATGCACCCGTTAATGGAATTAAAGAGTCATGTTTCTTACGTAAAGACACTGCCGGCTGGAAGGGAAATCAGCTATGGTGGAACCTATACCACAACCAGAGAGACGAAGGTGGCAACGATTCCGGTCGGTTATGGAGACGGTTATCCGAGAACTTTATCTAACAAAGGTTCTGTACTGATTCAGGGAAAAAGAGTACCGATTCTTGGCAGAGTCTGCATGGATCAGTTTATGGTGGATGTTACTGATGTGCCGGATGTTGTTGTTGGAACAGAGGTAACACTTCTTGGCAGAGACGGCGATGAAATCATTACAGCGGAAGAAATCGGGGATTTATCCGGCAGATTCAATTATGAATTTGTCTGCTGTCTTGGCAAACGTATTCCAAGAATCTATTTCGAAAACAACAAAGAAGTAGAACATAAAGATTATTTTCAGGATTAGAACAGTATACACTCGATAAAATTGGTAATACTTTCAGTAAAACCTATTCTATGGAGTGTATATTATGATTATCAGACGAGGAGATATCTATTATGCAGATTTAAGACCGGTAGTAGGCTCGGAACAGGGCGGAATCAGACCGGTTCTGATTATACAGAATGATGTAGGAAACCGGCACAGTCCTACGGTTATCTGTGCCGCAATCACATCACAGATGAATAAAGCGAAGCTGCCGACCCATGTGGAGCTGTCCTGTCATGAATATGACATTGTAAAAGATTCGGTTATTTTATTGGAACAGCTTCGTACCATTGACAAGACACGATTAAAAGATAAGGTGTGTCATCTGGATGGAAAAATTCTGTCGAAAATCGACAAAGCACTGAAGATTAGTCTGGAATTATATACATAACTTGACTATTTTTGCCTAAAATGTTATATTTTTCAGAAATATGTATAAAAAGGAGAGTATTCAAAAATGGATGACGGAGGGAGTCCCAATACAGGATTTTTTAAAAAAATTTTTCATAAACTTCCATTCAAAGATTCCGAGGATGTAACAGAGGAAGAAATTATTTCCATGGTAAATGAAGGCCATGAGCAGGGAGTCCTTCGGGAAAATGAAGCGGAGATGATACATAATATCTTTGAATTTGGTGATAAAGAAGCCGGTGATATTATGACACACCGTAAAAATATTTCTGCACTGGATGGAAATGACATTTTTGAAGATGTAATCACTCTGGTGATAGACAGCCATTATTCGAGAATGCCGGTATACTCTGATACCATAGACAATATTATCGGAGTATTACATATCAAAGAGACCTTATCCTACAGCAGACAACCGGAGCTTTTAAAGAAGCCGATTAAGGAAATTGACGGGTTAATCCGTCCGGTGGATTTCATACCGGAGACACGCAACATCAATGCATTGTTTCAGGAGATGCAGTCGGCAAAAGAGCATATGGTAATTGTTGTGGATGAATATGGTCAGACAGCCGGACTGGTCACCATGGAGGATATCTTAGAGGAAATCGTCGGAAATATTTTAGATGAACATGATGAGGAAGATACCTATATAGAGAAGAAACCGGACGGAACATTTGTAATGAATGGAATGACACCGTTAGAGGAAGTAGGGGAAGCACTGAATCTTGATTTTGAAGATGAGGATTATGACACCTTAAATGGCCTTCTGATTTCGCTTATTGATAAAATTCCATCGGAGCACGAAGTCTTTGAAGTAAAATACAAAGGCTATATTTTCGAAGTACTTTCCGTGGAAGATAAGATGATAAAATATGTACATGTTGTTCCGGAAAGGTCAGAATCTGCCGAGTCTGACACTGCGACTTGTCAGCAGGATGAAAAAATGGTAGAATAATACACGAAATACGGATAGAAAAGAGGATTTATTATGTCAGGACATTCCAAGTTTGCCAATATCAAACATAAGAAAGAGAAAAATGATGCGGCAAAAGGAAAAATATTTACAATTATAGGACGTGAAATTGCAATTGCGGTAAAAGAGGGTGGAGCAGACCCTGCTAACAACAGTAAATTAAGAGACGTAATTGCAAAAGCAAAGGCGAATAATATGCCAAACGATACCATCGAGCGTGGTATTAAAAAAGCAGCCGGAGACGGTGATTCCGTAAATTATGTACAGGTTACTTATGAAGGATACGGTCCAAGCGGAACTGCAATTATTGTAGATGCATTAACCGATAACAAGAACCGTACCGCTGCAAATGTAAGGAATGCATTTACAAAGGGTCAGGGAAATATCGGAACACAGGGCTGTGTATCTTACCTTTTTGACCAGAAGGGTCAGATTATCATTGCCAAGGAAGACTGCAATATGGATGCAGACGATTTGATGATGATGGCATTGGATGCCGGAGCAGAGGATTTCTCAGAAGAGGAAGACAGCTTTGAAGTAATTACAGCACCAGATGATTTCAGTGCAGTACGTGAAGCTTTGGAAGCAGAAAATATTCCAATGGCAAGTGCTGAGGTTACCATGATTCCTCAGACTTATGTTTCTTTAACAGACGAGAAAGATATTACCAATATCCAGAGAATCCTAGATCTTCTGGATGAAGATGATGATGTACAGGAAGTATATCACAACTGGGAGGAATAAAACTGATACCTGCATTTATCAGAGACAATGATAGATAGATGCAGGTATTTTCTAATAATATATTACATATGGTATAAAGGAGAAGGAAAGATGGAAGAGAATTATCAGATTGAGACAAAATGTATTCAGTCTGGCTGGAAACCAACCAAGGGGGAACCGAGAGTATTACCGATTTACCAGAGCACTACATTTAAGTATGATACCAGTGACCAGATGGGACGGTTATTTGATTTAGAGGAAGCCGGATATTTTTATACGAGACTTCAGAATCCGACCAATGATGCAGTAGCTGCAAAGATTGCAGATTTAGAGGGTGGTATAGCAGCAATGCTGACCTCATCCGGACAGGCAGCCAACTATTTTGCAGTATTTAATATCTGTGAAGCAGGAGACCATATTGTGGCATCCAGCTCCTTATATGGTGGAACCTTTAATCTGCTGGGAACCACACTTAAGAAACAGGGAATTTCCTGTACCTTTGTGGATCCGGATGCATCGGAAGAAGAGCTTTCAGCGGCATTTTTACCAAATACCAAGGCGGTGATTGCGGAGACTTTATCTAATCCATCCCTTGTAGTACTTGATATTGAGAAGTTTGCACATGTTGCCCATGCACATGGGGTACCACTTATCGTAGATAATACATTTGCAACACCGATTAACTGCAGACCTTTTGAATGGGGAGCAGATATCGTAACTCATTCTACTACCAAGTATATGGACGGACATGCCATGGCAGTGGGTGGATGTATCGTTGACAGTGGTAATTTTGATTGGGAAAAATATAAGGATAAATATCCGGGGCTGACACAGCCGGATGAATCCTATCATGGAATTATATACACTCAGAAATTTGGTAAGCTGGCTTATATCGAAAAAGCAACAGCACAGCTTATGCGTGACCTTGGTTCCATTCCATCCCCAATGAATTCTTTCTTACTGAATGTCGGGCTGGAAACTTTACATTTAAGAGTGCCAAGACATTGTGAAAATGCCCAGAAGGTAGCAGAATATTTAAATGCAAATGATAAAGTGGCATGGGTAGATTATCCGGGCTTAAGGGATAACAAATATCATGCACTGGCAGAAAAATATATGCCAAATGGCACCTGTGGTGTTATTGCATTTGGCTTAAAGGGTGGTAGGGAAGTATCCGTATCCTTTATGGATCATCTGAAATTAGCTACAATTGTAACACATGTAGCAGATTCCAGAACCTGTGTCCTGCATCCTGCCAGCCATACACATCGTCAGATGACAGATGAGCAGTTAATTGAAGCAGGTGTAGCACCGGATTTAATCCGGCTTTCCGTTGGAACAGAAAATGTAAAAGACATCATTGCAGACCTGGAACAGGCATTGGAGAATGTATAAGCAGAAAGGGGTAGCAAAATGAAGAAAATTCTATTTGCAGCATCAGAATGTGTACCATTTATTAAAACCGGAGGGCTTGCGGACGTGTGTGGTGCACTGCCAAAGGAATTTGACCCTCAGTATTGGGATATTCGTGTGGTAATTCCAAACTATAGTTGTATACCGGAACATTTCCGGAGCCAGTTTGAATATGTAACACATTTTTACATGGGAACAGGTTCTTATATCCCAAGCAAATATGTGGGCGTATTAAAATATGAATTAGATGGAATTACATATTACTTTATTGATAATAAAGAGTATTTTGACTGTTTTTCACCTTATGGAAATATCAGACATGATATCGAAAAATTCTGTTTCTTTGATAAGGCAGTATTATCTATGCTTCCTGTTATCGGCTTCCAGCCGGATATTATCCATTGTCATGACTGGGAAACAGGTCTCATTCCGGTATATCTGAAAAACGAGTTTCAGGGAGATATGTTCTTCTGGGGTATGAAATCTGTTATGACTATTCATAACTTAAAATTCCAGGGTGTATGGGATATTAAGACCATGCAGGGGTTAACCGGACTTCCGGCATCACTTTTTACACCGGATAAGCTGGAATATAAGAAAGATGCTAATATGTTAAAGGGTGGTCTGGTTTATGCAGACTACATTACCACAGTCAGTGATTCTTATGCCAATGAGATTCAGACAGAATATTATGGGGAAGGTTTAAATGGTCTGCTTTCCGCCCGTCATTATGATATGCAGGGAATTGTAAACGGTATCGATTATCAGGTTTACAACCCGGCAACAGATAATAAGATTTACTGTAACTATGATGCTGAGTCATTCCGTAAAAAGAAAGTCAATAACAAGCTGAAATTACAGGAAGACTTAGGACTGACCGTAGATAAGAAAAAATATATGATTGGTCTGATTTCCCGTCTGACTGACCAGAAGGGCTTAGATTTGATTAACTTCGTTATCGACCGTATCGTAGATGACTTTACACAGCTTGTAGTAATCGGAACCGGTGAAGGTCAGTATGAGAATATGTTCCGTTATTATGCATGGAAATATCCGGATCGTGTGTCTGCAAATATCTGTTACTCCGATGACCTGGCGCATAAGTTATATGCATCTGCCGATGCCTTCTTAATGCCATCCCGGTTTGAGCCATGTGGACTGACACAGCTTATTTCATTCCGCTACGGAACAGTGCCAATCGTCCGCGAGACTGGTGGATTAAAAGATACTGTTGTTCCATATAATGAATATGAGAATACCGGAGATGGATTCTCATTCAGTAATTACAATGGGGAGGAAATGCTTTCTGTCATTAATTATTCCAAACACATTTTCTTTGACAAGAAGAAACAGTGGAACCAGATTATTGACCGTGGCATGGCAAAAGACTTCTCCTGGAAGAGTTCTAAGTGCCGTTATGAGAACCTTTACAATTATTTAAAGGGCTGGCCGGTATAAAAAAAGAATATCATGTAGATAATAAGACAGACAGTGTAAAACTGCCTGTCTTATTTTTTCGCGAGTAGCGAGAAATAATCCAGACAGAAAGAAGGGAGCATCCGATATGGAGCAGAAAGAAAACAAAGTGCTGCCAAAGAAAAAAGTCCCAAATGTGGAATTGAAAAATGCAGAAAACAAAAATGCAGAATTACAAAATACAGAATCAAAACTAGAAAAAACAGAAAACAAAGAACGGAAAAAAGATGAATCGAAAAAGGAACAGTTAGACGATCAGGAACTGATCAGGGAATCCGGGCAGATTTCCTTATCTGACAGCCGATGGCATCAGAAGATTCATTTATTATCGGTGATTGGTGAGATTGAAGGTCATGAATGTCTTTCTTCCAATACCAAGACAACGAAATATGAGCATGTACTGCCGAAGCTTGCAGAAATAGAAGATTCTGACCAGGTGGATGGTGTTCTTGTGCTTTTGAATACAGTAGGCGGTGATGTGGAATCCGGACTTGCCATTGCAGAAATGCTATCTTCCTTAAGTAAACCGACAGTGTCCCTTGTCTTAGGCGGAAGTCATTCCATTGGTGTGCCGCTGGCGGTTTCAACGGACTATTCTTTTATTGTGCCATCGGGAACCATGGTCATCCATCCGGTGCGTATGAGCGGGACAGTAATCGGAGCACCGCCGACTTATGATTATTTCCAGCAGATGCAGGATAGGATTATTCATTTTATAGCATTCCACAGCAGAGCAGACGAAAAAAGATTAGAGCAGCTCATGATGAATACCACCATGCTGACAAAGGATCTTGGAACCATTCTCGTAGGAGCGGATGCAGTAAAAGAAGGACTGATTGACGAAGTGGGGGGAATCGACCGGGCACTTCATAAATTGCATGAGATTATAAGAGAACAGAAAAACGAATGCCTGTAATGACAAACGCATCAAAATATGGTATACTAATGCACGGTGTTGATAATTTTATACAAGTAACTGTAGTGAGCGATAAGAGATACCAAGGAGGCAGCTATGTCATTATTACAGTCTGTTTTATTAGGTCTGATACAGGGATTAACCGAATTTCTGCCGGTAAGCAGTTCCGGTCATCTGGCAATATTTAAACAGTTTTTTCAAATAGAAACCGGCGGAATGTTTTTTGATATTCTGCTTCACATCGGAACACTGATTGCCGTATTTATTGTATATTATAAGGATATATTCCGCATGATTAAAGAAGGCTTTGCCATTATTGGTGATTCTTTTGTAAATGTGGCAACCTTTTTTAAACGTGTGATAACAAAAGAAGATTTACCATACCGTAAAATCGTGCATAATAGTTACCGGAAATTTGTGATGCTTGTCATTGTTTCCACGATTCCAACCGGAATTATTGGAATTGCAGCGAAAGATCTGGTGTCTGCGGCAGAGCAGATTTTACTGGTTCCTGGAATCTGCCTTATTATTACGGCAGTACTTTTATTTATTGCAGACCGGATTCCGGATGGCGGCAAGACACCAAAGCAGGTAACTTATACCAATGCATTTTTAATCGGTATCAGTCAGGGAATCGCAACCATGCCGGGCTTATCGCGGTCAGGAACCACAATCACAGCATGTCTTTCTACCGGAATGACCCGCAAATTTGCGGTAAAATATTCTTTTATCATGTCTATTCCGGCAATACTTGGAGCATTGGTAGTAGAGATTAAGGATGTTGAATTTGCAGCATTACAGTCTGCAGATATTTTGAATTACATAGTTGGAACGCTGGTGGCAGCGATAGTCGGTTATATCTGCATTAAGACCATGCTGGTAGTAGTGCGCAAAAAGAAATTCACGATATTTTCCATCTACTGTCTCATAATGGGACTGGTATCAATTGGAGGATATTTCTATATGTAAACGGGAGATTGAAATGGCAACTGGAACTAGAAAAAAGACAACTCAGAAGAAAAAAACAACGGGAACAACAGCATCAAAGGCAAGAAAACAGCGGGAACAGCAGGAATCCTTCCGGAATGAAGTGATTCTTTGGATTGCACTGGCAGTCTGTATTGTTTTGCTGCTTGCTAATTTTGGAATCGGTGGAAAAATCGGAAGCGGAGTCAGTTCCTTTTTCTTTGGAATATTTGGATTAATGGCATATGTATTCCCAATCTGTTTCTTTTTAGCCGTGGTGTTCGCAGTGTCTAACCGGGAAAATAAAGTAGCAGCAGTCAAAATTGTAGCGGCGGTATTATTTGTATCCTTTTTATGCCTGTTTGTGCAGATGGTAACAGACAGCAGCAAGGAAGCAGGAGCAATATCCGCTTTCCGCTATGGCTTTGAAAATAAGGCTGGTGGCGGTATAATCGGTGGATTATTAGAACAGCTTCTGTGTCCGAATTTTGGTGTGCCGGGTACTTATGTCATTGATATTATCGTTTTGATAATTTCCCTTGTGCTGATTACGGAACGTTCTATTATGAAGGGCATGCAAAAAGGCGGAAAAGTCATTTACGATTCTGCCAAGGATGATGCAATCCGCCGAATGGATGCAGCAAAGGAACGCCGGGAGGAGCGGGAGAAAGAAAGAGAAAAAGAGCAGGCAAGACGGCGGATGGAGAAGAAGGTAAGTGGTGTGGCATTGGATACCAAATTACCATCCCCGGATAAAAAGAAAGTTAAATCAGATGATATTAATGAAATTACCTTAAGTGATATCGAAGATATGCCTGTGGTACAGGAAGAAAATAAAGTTGTACTTACGGCAGCCAACGGCAGTCAGGGAGTGGAACCGCCGGTATGGCGGGAGCCGGTAATTCACACACTGAATGAGCCGGTGGCAACCATACATAGAACAGAGGTAAAACCGGTAATTGAGCCTGCATTTGAGCCGGAACCTGTTGCAGAAAAGGCAGAAAGCAATCTGCCAAAAGAACCGGCGCATCCTGTAATGGAAGAAGAAAAGCCAAGGAAAAATAAAAAGCAGGACAAGATGGAAATCGAAGATGAAGTGGCGGCAGTAGAAGAATCCATCGTAAAACAGGAAAGTTCCGGTGGCAGATATGTATTCCCGCCGGTAGATTTGCTGAAAAAAGGAAATACAGGTGCTTCTGGTGATACCAGGGATTATCTGAATCAGACAGCAGCAAAATTAAAAGAGACTCTAAAGAATTTTGGAATTAATATTACAATTACGGCTATCAACTGCGGACCAGCAGTAACGAGATATGAATTCCAGCCGGAAATGGGTGTAAAGGTCAGCAAAATCGTAAATTTGTCCGATGATATCAAGATGAATCTTGCGGCGGCGGATATCCGGATTGAAGCACCGATTCCGGGTAAAGCAGCCATTGGTATCGAGGTGCCGAATAAAGAAAGTATTCCGGTTATGTTCCGTGATTTGGTAGAGTCAGAGGAATTTCATGCCAATAAATCACCGATTGCTTTTGCAGCCGGAAAAGATATTGCCGGAAAAGTCATGATTGCGGACATTGCAAAGATGCCGCATCTATTGATTGCAGGAGCTACCGGTTCCGGTAAATCTGTCTGTATCAATACAATTATTATGAGTATTTTGTACCGGGCAGATCCGGAGGATGTAAAGCTTATCATGATTGACCCGAAGGTGGTTGAGTTAAGTGTATACAATGGAATCCCACATCTGTTTATTCCGGTTGTTACAGATCCGAAGAAGGCGGCAGGTGCATTGCACTGGGCGGTAGCTGAAATGACAGACCGTTATCAGAAATTTGCAGAATACGGTGTCCGTGATCTGAAGGGCTATAACCAGAAAATAGAAGGAATCAAAGATATTGATGACCCGGATAAGCCAAAGAAGATGCCGCAGATTGTAATTATTGTGGACGAGCTGGCGGATTTGATGATGGTTGCACCGGGGGATGTGGAAGATGCTATCTGCCGGTTGGCGCAGCTTGCAAGAGCCGCAGGAATCCATCTTGTCATTGCAACACAGCGTCCTTCCGTAAATGTCATTACCGGACTGATTAAAGCAAATATGCCATCCCGAATCGCATTTTCTGTAACGTCCGGTGTGGATTCAAGAACCATTCTTGATATGAACGGTGCGGAAAAGCTTTTAGGAAAAGGCGATATGCTTTATTATCCACAGGGCTTACAGAAACCGCTTCGTGTACAGGGTGCGTTTGTATCCGATAAAGAGGTATCAGATGTGGTTGAATTCTTAAAGGAACACAATGAGGGGGAAGGCTACAGTAGTGATATTGAAGAGCGGATGAACAATATTTCTGTATCCGCAAGCACTGGTGCTGATGCGGCATCTGGTGATGGAAATGACAGAGATGCTTATTTCTTGGATGCTGCAAAGCTTTTGATTGATAAAGATAAAGGTTCCATTGGAATGATTCAGCGTTATTTTAAAGTTGGTTTTAACCGGGCGGCAAGAATTATGGATCAGCTGGAAGAAGCTGGTGTAGTAGGACCGGATGAAGGGACCAAGCCGCGACAGGTGTTAATGTCTCCGGAACAGCTGGAAGCATTTATTGAAGAGGGTAATTAAGAAAGATTTATAGAATACAATCCATGAGGAGGAAATGAAGATGAAGTCAGATATTGAAATTGCACAGGAAGCAGAACTGGTACATATTAAGGAAGTGGCTGAGAAGCTCGGAATAAACGAGGATGAGCTGGAATTTTACGGAAAATACAAAGCAAAGATTTCCGATGAATTATGGGAGTCTGTAAAAGACAGGGAAGATGGCAAACTGGTTCTTGTAACAGCTATTAACCCGACACCTGCCGGCGAAGGAAAGACCACAACAAGTATCGGACTTGGTGAGGCGATGGCTTTACTTGGTAAAAAAGCGGTACTTGCACTTCGTGAGCCGTCTTTAGGACCGTGCTTTGGAATCAAAGGTGGAGCTGCAGGTGGTGGATATGCGCAGGTAGTTCCGATGGAAGATTTAAATCTGCATTTTACCGGAGATTTCCATGCAATCACATCCGCAAATAACCTGTTGGCAGCATTATTAGATAATCATATCCAGCAGGGCAACCAGCTTGGAATTGACCCACGTCAGGTAGTATGGAAACGTTGTATGGATATGAATGACCGTGCACTTAGAAATATTGTAATCGGTCTTGGAAGCAAGATGGATGGTATGGTACGTGAAGACCATTTCATCATTACAGTGGCATCTGAAATTATGGCTGTTTTATGTCTGGCGGACAATATGGAAGATTTGAAACGCCGTCTGGGCAGAATCATAGTTGCCTATTCCTTTGACGGAAATCCGATTACGGCAGATGATTTACATGCAACCGGTTCCATGGCAGCACTCTTAAAAGATGCCATCAAACCAAATCTGATTCAGACATTAGAGCACAATCCGGCCATTGTTCATGGTGGACCATTTGCAAATATTGCTCATGGATGCAACAGTGTCCGTGCTACAAAGACAGCTTTAAAATTAGGTGATATTGCAATTACAGAGGCCGGTTTTGGTGCTGACCTTGGTGCTGAGAAATTCTTTGATATCAAGTGCCGTAAGGCTGGACTTAAACCGGACGCAGTGGTACTGGTAGCAACCATCCGTGCATTAAAATATAACGGTGGGGTTCCAAAGGCAGACCTTGCAAAAGAAGATTTGGAAAGCTTAAAGAAGGGAATTGTAAACTTAGAGAAACATATCGAGAACCTTCAAAAATTTGGTGTACCGGTAGTAGTTACCTTAAACTCCTTTGTAACCGATACCAAAGAAGAAATTGCATTTGTAGAGAACTTCTGCAAGGAAAGAAACTGTGAATTCGCATTATCTGAAGTATGGGAAAAAGGTGGCGAAGGCGGAATTGAACTTGCAAAGAAAGTACTGGATACTTTAGATCATAAAGAAGCACATTTCAAACCTCTGTATGAGGATGAGATGTCTCTTATGGATAAGATTAAGACGATTGCAACTGAGATTTATGGAGCAGATGATGTAACTTACAGTAAGGCTGCATTAAAAGAATTAAAACATATTGAAGAAATTGGAATGGGCAATTTCCCTGTATGTATGGCAAAGACCCAGTATTCTCTTTCTGATGATGCATCAAAACTTGGCAGACCGACTGGCTTTACCGTAAATGTCCGTGAAGTATATGTATCTGCCGGAGCAGGCTTTGTAGTAGCTATTACCGGCTCTATTATGACCATGCCTGGACTTCCGAAAGTACCGGCTGCAAATAATATTGATG
Organism: Roseburia sp. AF20-18LB; assembly: GCF_003461185.1. Lineage (NCBI taxonomy): Bacteria > Bacillati > Bacillota > Clostridia > Lachnospirales > Lachnospiraceae > Roseburia > Roseburia sp. AF20-18LB. The sequence goes on along the minus strand of NZ_QTWP01000001.1, from coordinate 202,283 downwards.
TAACCAATGATGGCGTAATTACAGGATTATTTTAGGAGGTATCATGGCATTATTAATTGATGGAAAAAGAATTTCTGCTGAAATAAAAGATGAATTAAAAGAAGAAGTAGCACAGTTAAAGGAACAGGGAATCACAGGAGCACTTGCTGTAATCCAGGTGGGAAATGACCCTGCATCCAGTGTATATGTCAGAAACAAAAAGCGTGCCTGCGAATATATTGGGATAGATTCTCTTTCTTATGAGCTTCCGGAAGAGACTTCCCAGGATGAATTACTGGCTTTAATCGATAAATTGAATAAAGAAGAACATGTAAAAGGCATTTTGGTACAGCTTCCATTGCCAGAGGGCATTGATGAGGATGCGGTAATCCGTGCCATTTCTCCGAAGAAGGATGTAGATGGTTTCCATCCGGAAAATGTCGGCGCATTGATGATTGGACAGAAAGGATATATTTCCTGCACACCTGCCGGAATCATCCAGCTTCTGAAACGTTCTGACATTGATATTGAGGGAAAACACTGTGTTATCGTTGGAAGAAGCAATATTGTAGGAAAACCGATGGCAATCCTAATGCTACGTGAGAATGCAACTGTTACGGTAACGCATTCAAAAACCCGTGATTTAAAGGAAATCTGTAAAGAGGCAGATATTCTGATTGTTGCAATTGGAAAAAAAGAATTTATTGATGCATCCTATGTAAAAGATGGGGCAGTTGTCATTGATGTTGGAATTCATCGTGATGAGAACAATAAACTTTCCGGTGATGTAAAATTTGATGAAGTTGAGCAGCTTTGTAGTGCGATTACACCGGTTCCGGGCGGAGTCGGACCAATGACCATTGCAATGTTAATGAACAACTGTGTGGAATCGATGAGACATGAATAGGAGAAGACGATGAAGTGTGCAAATTGTGGAGCAGAAATAAAATTAGGCTGTGTGTACTGTTCTGTATGTGGAAAAGAAGCGCAGATTGTTCCGGATTATAATGTGGAAGAGGATATTTTAAAAGAATTATTAGAAGAAGACGATAAACCGAATAAGAATACCTCTTCCAACGGAAAGAAGAAAAAATCATTGAAAAACAGCCAGAAGAAAAAGAAAGAGGCAGAACAGAAAAAGAAACAGAAAAGACTTCTGATTACAGTATCAGTTCTGATTGCTATTGCAATCATTGGTGTTATCATTGTGCTTCTAGTGCAGAACAGCCATAAGAAATCTTTTGATTATCAGTATCAGAAGGGAATCAGTTACACGGAAGAGAAGAATTATACCAAGGCATTGACCTATTTTGAACAGGCTGAGAAATTGCAGCCGGATAATGTGGATGTATTACTGCGGATGGCTGATTTGTACCGTCTCCGAAAAGATGAAACATCAGAAGAAGCGTATTTGTTACAGATACTTACCCTTGATAAGAACAATGAAGAAGCATATCAGATGCTGATTGCCTTATATGATAAGCAAAAGGAATATGATAAACTGCAGGATTTATATGAGCAGTCAGACTCTGATAAGATAAAATCCCTGTTTGATAATTATGAAGTAAAGGCTCCGGAGTTTTCGGAAGAAGCCGGGGAATACAATGATACGATTGAAATTGAACTGATGGCAGACTCAGACTGTACCATTTATTATACGTTAAACGGTGATTCTCCGATTGAAAAGGGAATGGAATATACAGAACCGATTTCTTTAGAGGATGAGAAAGAATATACCATCAAAGCAGTAGCAAAGGACGCAAGAGGCTTTTATAGTGAGATTGCAGAAGCAGATTATGAAATTACTTTTGAAGCTCCGGATTCTGCTAATGTGACACCTGCTGCCGGAACATATTATGATGCACAGAGCATCAGTATACAGGTTCCCGCCGGTTCCACCGCTTACTATACCTGGGATGGTTCAACACCAACACAGGATTCTGATGTATACAGTGAACCACTTGAAATGCCACAGGGCAATAATGTGTTGTCTGTTCTTGTGGTAGATGACCATGGACTGGCAAGCCCGGTGGTAAGATATAATTACATTTATCTGCCGGAATAAGCTATGGCAGATGAACAAAGGCAGATAAGAATGTTTCTTATCTGCCTTCGTTCCGGGGATTTTAAAAATTAGTCTTCTTTTACAAATTCAATGACACCCTTGTCAAGTCTGGATACTCTTGCTAAAGAATAAACATCGATGCCCTGTTCCTCCAATTTTTCACGACCAGGCTGGAATGCTTTTTCGATTAAGACACTGACACCTGCGATGGTGGCATGTGCTTTACGGATTAGGCGGATAGCACCGGTAGCAGCTTCGCCGTTGGCAAGGAAATCATCCACGATAAGAATGTGGTCATTTTCGCTGATGTATTTTGCGGAAATGGTTAATTCATAGCTGGTTCCTTTAGTATAAGAAGTTACAACAGTCTGATATAAATCATGATTTAAAATTTTAGAAGGCTGTTTCTTTAAAATAACAAGTGGAACGCCTAATGCTTCTGCAGCCATAAGAGCCGGAGCAATACCGGAGCTTTCGATGGTAGCAATACGTGTGATACCTTTTCCTTTATAATGTTCTGCAATATCTTTGCCCATTTTCTTCATTAATTCAGGATCCACCTGATGATTAATAAAGCTGTCAACCTTTAAAATGTTTTCGCTTTCTGCGATTCCTTCTGCAAGAATTTTGTCTTCTAATAATTTCATTTTGTTACTCCTTTGATTGTATTATATTTAAGCAGAAATCTGCTGTTTATTCATTGGTGTCTGAATAGTAAGCGGCATAAATCTTTTCTAAGATATGTTCTTCATAATCCTCCGGCAGACCGGCAAATTTAGCATGAAGAAGTGCGGCAATTTTGTCGGAACGGATAAAGTAACGCTGCTCCATGGAAGGCTCGCTGTCAGCACCACTGACATGGTCGATTTCTTCCGCAGTATAGTTTGAAGAGAACCATTCCATAATTTCGCTGGTGCGTCTGCTTTCCATATCTGCATCCGCAGACATCTGGTTGATTTTACGGAAATGTGTAATTCCGATTCCAAGAAAAATAACAAACAGAACAGACATTACAACAATCATAATAACACGCATATAATCAGCCATTGGTAATTTGATGATGTCCAGAGCAAAAAGAATGACAAAAATCAGACCGGCAATTCCAACTCCAAGGAATGTATAAGCGGTAGAACGATTATCTTCCAGCTGGGCATCTTTCTCCTTGTATACCATGTTATGTACCTGACCTTTCGTTATAATAATACTATTATAAGTGATTTTATCCGACGATACAATAACCTTGTCTGTATTTCTGAAATAAGGTATACTGCAAGTATGAAGATAACAATATTATGCGTAGGAAAAATCAAAGAAAAATATTTCAGGGATGCCATTGCCGAGTACGAAAAAAGACTGGGCAGATACTGTAAGCTTGAAATTGTGGAAGTGGCAGATGAGAAAACACCGGATGGAGCATCCGAGGCAGAGGAACAGCAGATTCGTCATAAAGAGGGGGAACGTCTTTTAAAATATTTAGAGGGAAAGAACTGCTACGTCATTGCCCTTGCAATCAACGGGAAAATGCTGGATTCTGTTGCTTTATCGGAAAAAGTCAGTGACTTGATGGTAAAGGGCAACAGCCATATCGTTCTTGTGATTGGAGGCTCCCTTGGAATTGCGGATGAAGTATTAAAACGTGCAGATGAAAAAATAAGCTTTTCGAAGATGACATTTCCGCACCAGCTGATGCGTGTTATTTTATTGGAGCAGTTATACAGGAGCTATCGGATTATTAATCATGAACCGTATCACAAATAAGCAACCGTATCATAAATAGAAGAAACGGATAAAAGGAGGAGATTTTATGAGGATGTACGACCTCATTTTAAAGAAAAAGGAAGGAGCTGCTTTAAGCAAAGAAGAAATCCAGTGGATGATAAATGCATTTACAACCGGTGAAATTCCGGATTATCAGATGTCAGCCATGCTGATGGCAATCTGTTTTCAGGGAATGAATCACGATGAGACACTGGCATTAACACTTGCTATGCGGGATAGCGGAGATGTGCTTGATTTATCCGGTATTAAAGGTGTAAAGGTGGATAAACACAGCACCGGTGGTGTAGGAGATAAGACCTCCCTGATTCTGACACCAATCATTGCTGCACTGGGTGTTCCGGTAGCAAAAATGTCCGGAAGAGGATTGGGTCATACCGGTGGAACCATTGATAAGTTAGAATGCTTTGAAGGATTCAGCACTTCCATATCAGAAGAAGCCTTTTTAAAGCAGGTATCAGAGGTCGGCGTTGCAATTGCTGGACAGACTGCTAATCTTGCACCAGCAGATAAGAAGCTGTATGCACTCCGGGATGTCACTGCTACGGTAGCGGAGAAATCCTTAATTGCCAGCAGCATTATGAGTAAGAAATTAGCCAGCGGATCGGATGCTATTGTCCTTGACGTAAAGACCGGAAACGGTGCATTCATGCAGACTGTGGAAAAGGCAGAGGAACTTGCCCGGATTATGGTGGCCATCGGAAATGGTGCTGGAAAGAAAACTTATGCGGTTATTACAGATATGTCACAGCCCCTTGGCAATACAGTAGGCAATATTGTGGAAGTGCAGGAAGCCATTGAAGCATTGAATGGAAAAGGGCCAAAGGATCTGATGGATGTTGTCTATGCATTAGGGTATCTTATGTTAAAGGCTGCCGGTGTGGCAGAAGATGAAAACGAAGCAAGAACAATGATGGAGAAAGTCATTGCAAGCGGAAAAGCACTGGATAAATTTGCAGACTTTGTAGAAGCACAGGGTGGCAGAAAGGAACAGGTTTATCATCCGCAGTTATTGGCAAAAGCAGCAATTACAGAAACCATCACCGCACCGGAAGATGGATATGTAGAAGCTTTAAATGCTATGGCAATTGGAACTGCCTGCATGAGCCTTGGCGGCGGCAGAGAGACAAAGGAGAGTCAGATTGATTTAACTGCCGGTATCCGCCTTAAGAAAAAAATAGGAGACAGCGTAAAAAAAGGAGAATGTCTGGCCGAATTATATGGTAATGATGCAGCAAAATGCAACGATGCAAAGGAACTGGTTCAAAATGCATTTCTTTTCAGTAAAGAGCCACTGGATGCACCGGAAACAGTTTTAAAATATATTACCGCATAGAAAAGAAAAAAACTCATATAGTTATATATGAGGAAAAACAATAAGAAAGAGTTAAAAAAAGATTTTAAAAATCATATGGTGGAATCCTTAGAACTGCCGAAAGACTTAGTCTACCGGGCAGCAATTGTAACCGTTATGGGTAACAGGGAACTGCTGTTGGAAAATTATAAGGGAATCTTAGAATACGAGAAAGAATATATCAGGATTCAGGCGAAAAGCTGCCGGATTCTTGTTCGTGGGAAAAATCTCAACATTTCCTATTATACGAATGAAGAGATGAAAATAACAGGAATCATCCAAAGTATTGAGTATGAATAGAGGTTTTCTATGACAACACTTTCCCTGTTTAAATATATAGGCGGTTACCTTGAGGTAGTCTTAAGTGGTTATGCCCCGGAACGATTTTTAAATCTGTGTGGCAATCACAATATTTTAATCTGGAATCTTCGAAAAGAGGAAGATGTTTATCGCTTTTTTATCAGCATTCGTGCATTTTGGAGTATCCGTCCGTTCATAAGCAAGACCGGATGCAGGATTCGGATTCTGCGCAAAATAGGATTTCCGTTCTGGATGAACCGTTACCGGAAACGAAAATGCTTCCTGATGGGAGTAATTCTCGCTGCTGGTCTGGTGTGGTTTTTATCACGATTTCTCTGGAATGTGGAGGTAGATGGTAATTCATCTGTTACGACAGAAACCGTTTTAACATTTCTTGATGAGGAGGATTGTGGTTACGGAGACCGGATTCGTACGATTGACTGCGAACAGTTAGAACGGGATCTGCGGGCACAGTTTCCGGAAATCATCTGGGCATCGGTACAGATTTACGGAACGAAAATGACGGTATTAATCAAGGAAAATCTGGTACAGCAGGAAGCAATGGAAGAATTGCCGTATGAAGCTTCAGACCTGATAGCAGAAGAGGATGCGACAGTGGAATCAATTATTACAAGAAATGGAACCCCACTAGTAAAGAACGGCGATGCAGTAAAGGCAGGAGATATATTAGTAAGTGGCAGGATTGATTTGACTAATGACAGCGGGGAACGGTATGCCTATGAATATTGCAATGCAGATGCGGATATCTATCTGCTGACGGAATATTCCTACCATGATAAATTTTCCCTTGTCCATGAAGAAAAAAGAATGACCGGTGCAAAAAAGAAACGGTATGCTATTGATTTCTTTGGAAAAGTAATAACACTTCCGGCATTAAGCGGTGAATTTGAATGTGCAGACAAAACCACGGATTATAAGCAGCTTTGCCTTCATGGGGACTTTTATCTGCCACTCGGAATCTATTATAGTACTTTAAAAGAGTATCGGACAGAACAGGCAATTTATACGAAAGAGCAGGCAGAAGCGGTTGCTACAGAAAATTTTAATATTTATTTGTCACATTTAGCAGAAAAAAATATTCAAATTTTAGAAAAAAATGTTATTATAGATATGGACGATAAAAACTGTATCATGGAAGGAATCATCAAAGTGCGCACAAAAGCTGCTTTAAGGCACGAAACGGAACAGCTTACAGCACCTGATACAGAAGACACAGAGGAAGGGCTAGTATTAAATGAGCTTGAATGAAACAAGAATTGATATACCGGCAGAGCATGTTTCCAATATTTTCGGACAATTTGACCATAATATAAAATTGATTGAACGGACCTTAAATGTTACGGTAGTGCCTCGCAATGAAGGAATCAAAGTCATTGGAGATACCGCAAATGTAGAGGGTGCATGCAAGGTGTTTGCAGAACTTTTACAACTGGCAGAGAGAGGAAACATGATTGATGAGCAGAAGGTTGCATATACACTTTCTCTTTTGGGAGAACATAAAGAAGGCTCGTTGGTAGAAATCGATAAGGACTGCATCTGCCATACGATAAACGGCAAACCGGTGAAACCAAAGACTTTAGGGCAGAAGGCTTATGTGGATGCCATCCGTAAGCAGATGATTGTATTTGGAATCGGGCCTGCCGGAACCGGAAAGACTTATCTTGCCATGGCAATGGCAATTACTGCATTTAAGAATGAAGAAGTAAATCGTATTATTTTAACCCGTCCTGCAATTGAAGCCGGTGAGAAATTAGGATTTCTTCCGGGAGATTTACAGAGCAAGGTAGATCCGTATCTTCGCCCGCTGTATGATGCACTGTATCAGATTATGGGAGCAGAAAGCTTTCAGCGGAATATGGAAAAGGGGCTTATTGAGGTCGCACCATTGGCTTATATGAGAGGCCGTACCTTAGATAATGCATTTATTATCTTGGATGAGGCACAGAATACTACACCGGCACAGATGAAGATGTTTTTAACACGTATTGGATTTGGCTCCAAGGTTGTGGTGACCGGAGATGCTACCCAGAAGGATCTGGCTCCGGGAACGAAGTCGGGACTGGATGTGGCATTACGTGTACTTCGCAATGTAGATGAGATATCCGTCTGTAAATTGACCAGCGCTGACGTAGTAAGACATCCTTTGGTACAGAAGATTGTAAAAGCCTATGACGATTATGAATCAAAAGCAAATAAAAGAACGAAAAGAGTAACGAAAAATGAAGGAAGATAGATTTTCACCCAAAAGAATGATTCGTATGCTGGGAATCCTTATTTCCGTTGCGATTTATTCTGTTTTTCTGGCAATAATCTGCAAGTTTACCATAGACCGTGTACTGGTACTTGTTTTTATAAATGCTTTATATCTGCCATTGCTGATTGCAGTGATTGAAATGGAACGTATCAGAGGGCATCTGAACCGGAATGAAAAAAGTGATTTTCATCAGCTGTTTCTTTGCTTTCTTGCAGCAGCAGCCTGTTATGTGGGTTTCTTTTTTATGCCGGCATATATGGCACCGGTCATGATTCCGGTCATGATTCTTTCCTGTGGCGGAAATGAGCTGATTGGTATTTTAGGCGGAATTTATTTTAATACACTGCTTTGCATGTGTTCCAGCGGCAGTTTTTATGAATATGCGGCATATACTATGCTGACGGTACTTTCCGGAATTCTGCTTATGGTAATCAGCCAGAAAAAATATAAAATTTATGGATGCATCATGACCGTTGCATTGTCGTTTGCTGTTCCGAGTATCTTCTATTACATCAGCAGCTTTGAAATCAATTATCATCAGTACTTATCCGCAGGATGCAGCATGATACTGACTGCAGTTTTTTCGTACTTTTTTGCAGACAGGCTGTATTATTATACGAAGCATGAAAAAGAACGTACTTTAGCTGAAATTATTGCAGAAAATTTTCCGCTGGTACAGGAGATTAAAAACTATTCGGAAATTGATTATGCACATGCCCGTAAAGTTTCGAGTGTGGCAGAAGAATGTGCAAAGGAGCTTGGGGCAGATGATAAAACGGTAGCTGCGGCAGGATTTTACTACCGGATTGGCAAGCTGGAGGGAGAACCGTTTGTAGAAAATGGAGTTCGTCTTGCTGAGATTAACTGTTTCCCGAAAAACGTGGTTAAGATTCTAAGTGAATACAATGGTGAATTAAATGCTATTAGTTCCATAGAGTCCGCAATCGTACATATTGTGGACAGTATTGTTACCAAATTTGAACTTTTGGACAAGGAAACCGTGAAGAACAGCTGGAATCATGATATTATTATTTATCAGACATTAAACGAAAAATCGGCTGCCGGATTATATGATGAAGCGAATCTTGGCATGAACCAGTTTATTAAAATCAGAGAGTTTTTAACGAAAGGAGCGGATTTATTTTGAGCCTTGCGATAGAGAAAGAAGCGGAGGTTACCTTCGATTTTGATTATGAAACACTTGCAAAAGATGTAATATCGTTTACAATGGAACATGAGCATTTTCCTTTTGAAGCAGAAATCAGCCTTACGCTGACAGATAACGAAGGTATCTGGAAGGTTAATAAAGAGTTCCGGGAGATAGACCGCCCGACGGACGTTTTATCCTTTCCAATGTTAGAATATGATGTACCGGGAGATTTTTCCCAGATAGAGAATCAGACGGAGGATTGCTTTAATCCGGATACAGGGGAAATTCTGCTGGGGGATATTATTATTTCTGTGGACAAGGTCAGGGAACAGGCAGAGGAATATGGCCACAGTATGCAAAGAGAATTTGCATTTCTGATTGTACATAGTATGCTGCATCTGTTTGGTTACGACCACATGGAAGAGCAGGAAGCTGCATTGATGGAAGGAAAGCAGCGCGAGATTTTAGAATGCTTAAATATTTTAAGATAAAAATGGAGGAACATCATGAAAAAGAGATTAAGTATTGTTTTATGCATGACACTGATGGCAACCAGTCTTTTAGCTGGATGTAAGAAAAAAGAGGAAGCTCCGGAACCAACAGAAACCGTTTCTGAAGTAGAACCTGAAACCGAAACCAAAACCGGCAAAGATGGTATGGCAAGAAGTTACCTGACCGGTGAATGGATTGATAAAGATTTAGCAAAGAAGAAACCGGTTGCAATCATGATTGGAAATACCAATGATGCATTGCCACAGTATGGACTGTCACAGGCAGACGTACTTTACGAAGCTCCTGCTGAAGGCGGAATTACCCGTCTGATGCCAATTTTCCAGGATTATTCCGGATTAGACAAGATTGGTTCGGTAAGAAGCTGCCGTCACTACTATGCATATTATGCAATGGAATTTGATGCAATTTATATTCATTACGGACAGGCAATTTACGCAACTGAGCTGTTAGAGAGTGGCAAAGTTGAGGACTTAAACGGTTTAGAGGGTGCCATTGATTCTGCTACTTTCTATCGTGACAAGTCAAGAAAGGCTCCACACAATGCATTTGTAAGCACAGATGGTATTGATGCCGGAATTGAATTAAAAGGTTATGATACCGAGCTGCCTTCCGATTATGAAGGACATTATCAGTTTAATGAAGATGATGAAAAAGAAATTGAACTTACAGACGGAGCAGATGCAGCAGTGGTTCAGCCGGGATATTATGTAAACAATCCTTGGTTTGTATATAACAGTGAAGATGGTTTATACTATCGTTTCCAGTATAAAAAAGAGCATATGGATGAAAATACAGGCACACAGCTTGCTTTTAAGAACATTCTGCTTCAGTACTGCGATTATACCAAGTTAGATGATGCACACGGTTATCTGGATGTTGAGAGCACCGGTGAAGGAACCGGAAAATATATTACTAACGGTAAAGTAATAGATGTGACATGGAAGAAAGCAAGCGAAAACGAGCCAACCAGATACTATGACGCTTCCGGAAATGAAATCACATTAAATCAGGGTAAGACCATGGTATGTGTATTGTTAAATGATATGGAGAAGAAATTAAATATCTATGCAACAGAAGATGAGTTTACACCACCTTCCGCAAAATAATTATTTCGAAAATTACTTGAGGTAAATTTATGAGTTCAGGAAAAAAGAGTGACTCCAACTTTTTAGTACAGGGTTCCATTCTTGCAATTGCCTCTATAGTCAGCAGGATAATCGGTCTGCTCTATCGTATCCCGATGACCAATATCATTGGAGATACCGGTAACAGTTATTACAGTGCAGCCTTTGAAATTTATAATATCCTGCTGATTATTTCTGCATACAGCCTGCCATTGGCGGTATCCAAGCTGGTATCTGCCCGTGTCTCGAAGGGGCAAAGAAAAAATGCATATCGAATTGTAAAAGGAGCCCTGCTTTTAGCAACCGGTACCGGACTTACTGCAAGTTTGATTCTTTTCTTTGGTGCGTCATTCTTCACAAACATGCTGAATACGCCCCTTAGTATTTTTGCATTGAAGGTTCTGGCACCGACGATACTGGTAGTTGCTGTATTAGGAGTCTTACGTGGATTTTTCCAGGGACTTGGTACCATGATGCCGAGTGCCATTTCACAGATTATCGAACAGATTGTCAATGCGATTGTCAGTATTGCAGCTGCCTATATCCTCTATGGATATGGGGCAAGAATCGGAGCAGTGCTTGGAAATAAGGAAAAGTATGGTTCTGCTTACGGTGCTGCAGGCGGAACACTGGGTACCAATATGGGAGCAGTGTTTGCACTTTTATTCCTTGGAATGTTGTTTCTGGCATACAAACGTATTTTTAAACGACAGATGCGCCGTGATACCAGCAGCAAAACAGAATCCTATCAGAATGTCTTTCGTGTACTGATTATGACCATTGTTCCGGTACTTTTAAGTACCACAATTTATAATATCAGTGCAATTTTAGATCAGGGTATCTATAAGAACGTAGCGGAACTACAGGGCTATAAGCCGGATGATATTGATGTCTGGTGGGGAATCTTTTCCGGAAAATATAAGACCATTATCAATATTCCGATTTCCATTGCTTCTGCGATGGCGGCTTCCTGTGTACCAAATCTTACCGGTGCGTATGCAAGAAGGGACAGAGAGTCCGTACGAAGCCAGATTAATATTGCAATCCGCTTTATTATGGTAATTGCATTCCCTTGTACCATTGGAATTGCAGTGCTGTCAGGACCGATATTAAAGTTGCTGCATCTTTATGGCAGCACCGGAACTACTGCAGCAACCATGCTTACAACGGGAGCTGTTGCAATTTTGTTCTATTCTCTTTCCACATTATCTAATGGATTGTTACAGGGGATTAACCGGATGAGAGAGCCTGTTAAAAATGCGGCTATCGCATTGGGACTGCATCTGATTGCACTATTAGTGATGATGTTTGGTTTACATCTTGGTATTTATGCAGTGGTATATTCGAATGCTTTATTTGCATTCTTTATGTGCCTCTTTAACGCAATGTCTTTACGGAAATACAGTGGTTATCGTCAGGAAGTTGTGAAAACTTTCTTAATCCCGGTGGCAGCTTCTGCCATTATGGGCGTCGTAGTCTTTGGCGTTTACAAAGGTATTTTTGCTATAATTAAAGTAAATGCGGTTGCAGCCATACTTGCCATTGGAATTGGTGCTGTTGTATATGGTGCAATGCTTTTATTATTAAAAGGTTTAAGCGAGGAAGAACTAAAGAAATTCCCGAAGGGCTACCTTCTCGTCCGCATTGCCAAGAAATTACATTTATTATAAAATGCAATAAAAGGGCAAAACATAGAATTCTTGAAAAAATTGTATAAAAAGAAAAAACCTGCGCATACTGTTTGTGGTGATGAATATGAAAAACACAAAACGTATGCGCACTTTTTTCCTTGGAGCACTGGTATTATCTATCTCTGCATGGATTGGTGGAAGACAGTATTATCTGAAACTGAATGAAAAAGAACAGGAAAAAATAATAGAGATTCAGGAAGCTGAGACGGAGCAATTCGAGGATAGCGTGGAAAGTGCAAACATTCAGAATAAAAAAGCATTTGTTATCCGGGAAGAGGACGGGTACCTGAATGTCTATTTCGGCGAAGAGGATGCCTTATACATGTATACTGGAATTGCATATCAGGGACTGCCGGAAGAATTGAAAAAAGAAATCAGCAATGGAAAAACCTTTGATACACTGGAAGATTTATACCGTTTCTTAGAAAGCTATTCCAGTTAAAAAGTTGATTGTTTCAGACTGTTATGATACAATCTAAAAGGCTGAATAGGTCTGATTGCATAGCAGTCCAAAAGAAATAGAGAGAAGAGTAAATAACTGGCATGAGTAAGCATACAGAACGCATAGGTGTCGTTGTAGTCGGTGGAGGTGCTGCCGGATTGGTGGCAGCCATTATGGCGGCACGAAACGGTGCAAAAGTTCTTATTTTAGAGCACAACGAAGTACCTGGTAAGAAGATTTTAGCAACCGGAAACGGTAAATGTAATTATACAAATAAAGCGCAGGGTGTGGACAAATATTACGGACAGAACCCTGCTTTTGTTGCACCTGTATTTGAGCAGTTTGGACTGGAAGAGACACTGCAGTTCTTTAAAGAACTTGGCATATATCCAAAGGAGCGTAACGGCGGATATTATCCTCAGAGCGAGCAGGCAACTGCAATCAGGGATGTGTTGCTGATGGAATTAAAGAAACAGAACGTTGGAGTTGTCTGTGGCTGTGGCATAAGAGGCATAGAAAAGACCGCAAAGGGCTTCACTTTTCATACCAAGGGCGGTGATTTTTATGCAACAAAATGCATAATGGCAACCGGTGGTAAGACCTTAAAGAAAAGCGGCAGTGATGGAAGTGGTTTCCTATATCTTGAAAGTCTGGGACATCATATCATAGATTTAGTACCGGGGCTTATCGGATTGAAGGGAAAACAGTCATTTTTTGCTGATATTGCAGGAATTCGTGCAGATGCGAAGGTCGATTTATACATAGAAAGCACACATGTATGCAGCGAACGAGGTGAATTACAGCTTACGAATTATGGAATATCCGGCATTCCGGTATTTCAGCTTTCAAGAGTTGCCACAAGAGCGTTATCAGAACAGAAAGAAGTCTATGCGACACTTGATTTTGTGCCATTCTGGGAGAAAGAACAGTGCTTAACCTATTTCAAGGAAAGATTTAAGAAAGCAGATGAAAAACACATCGGGGAAGCCTTAATCGGCTTTTTCCCGGAAAAATTAATTCCGGTATTATTAGAAGAGTCACATATAAAAGCTGCAAAATATGCGAACCGGCTGCAGACAGAAGAATTAGAGAGCTTTATAGATACGGTGCAGGGACTCCGGGTGGATATTACTGACTGGAATACCTTTGATACGGCACAGGTGACTGCCGGTGGCGTAGACACTGATGAAATAGATGCAGAAACCATGGAGTCAAAGCTTTGTCCGGGACTTTATTTTGCCGGAGAAATGGTGGATATTGACGGAATCTGCGGTGGTTATAATTTGCAATGGGCATGGAGCAGCGGCGCAGTAGCCGGGATACATGTGGCAAGGGAGTTATCATGATACGAGTAAATCAGTTAAAGCTTCCGATTGAACATTCGGAAGAGATGTTAAGAAGACAGATTATCAAAACACTTCATCTAAAAAATGAAAAGGATCTGATCCGTTATCAGATTCGAAAGCAATCCATTGATGCAAGAAGAAAAAATGAACTTTCCTTTGTATACACAGTGGATGTGGAATTGAAGCAGGAAGGTATGATTTTACATAAGAATAAAAATTCCAATATCAGTAAAGCAAAGGATATACATTATCATTTCCCGGATGCCGGAGAGAAACAGCTGTCCCACAGACCGGTTATTGTAGGAAGCGGTCCGGCAGGAATGTTCTGTGCCTATGAACTGGCAAAGCATGGCTATTGTCCAATTATTTTGGAGCGTGGAAGCAGTGTGGAAGAGAGGACTGCTGAAGTAGAACGATTCTGGAAGGACGGCATCTTAAATCCAAAGACGAATGTACAGTTTGGCGAAGGCGGAGCAGGTACTTTTTCCGATGGGAAATTAAATACGCTGGTAAAAGATGTGGCAGGAAGAAACCGGGAAGTGTTAGAAATCTTTGTGAAAATGGGTGCTCCGGAAGAAATTATATATATAAATAAGCCTCATATCGGAACTGATATTTTAAAAACAGTCGTAAAAAACATCCGGCTGGAAATTGAAAGAATGGGTGGAACTTACTGCTTTTTCAGCCAGCTTACAGACATTACGCTGAATGGTAAAAAAGATAAAGTAGAAGCCATCCGGATTAACAGAGAAAAGGAAGTAGCAACAGACGTTCTGGTGCTGGCAATCGGACATTCCGCCAGAGATACTTTCCCAATGTTACAGGAAGCGGGACTTATGATGGAAGCCAAAGCATTTGCGGTGGGATTTCGTGTAGAGCATCCGCAGGCGATGATTGATGCATGCCAGTATAACGGACATAAAAATGCCCTGCTGCCTGCTGCATCCTATAAGCTGACCGCAAATCTTGAGAATCACCGCGGGGTATATTCTTTCTGTATGTGTCCGGGTGGTTATGTCGTAAATGCTTCTTCGGAGGAAGGTATGCTGGCAGTCAATGGCATGAGCTATCATGCAAGAGCCGGGCAGAATGCCAACAGTGCCATTATCATATCGGTTCGACCGGATGATTTTGAAGGGGATGGACCGTTAGCTGGAATTGAGTTTCAGCGGAAATTGGAAAAAAATGCTTATCGCATTGGAAACGGAGCAATTCCGCAGCAGCTTTACGGAGATTTTAAAGAGAATCGCATATCCACAGGATATGGGGCTTTTGAAAGTACCACAAAGGGTGCACATACATTTGCAAATCTCAGGGAAATTTTTCCAAAAGAATTAGCAGCATCTTTTCAGGCAGGAATGGAGCTCTTTCCGAAATATATTCCGGACTATAACAGGGAGGATGCCATTTTATCCGGCGTGGAGAGCCGAACTTCCTCTCCGGTGCGGATTACAAGGGATGAATCCTTTGAAAGTAATATTGCAGGCATTTACCCTTGCGGAGAAGGTGCCGGTTATGCCGGCGGTATTATGTCAGCAGCCATGGACGGATTGAAAGTAGCGGAAGCAATTGCAGGAAAATATGCAAGACTTAAAATAGATTAAAACAACAGGTGTTTTGAAACAGAAAAGGAGATACAGAACATTGACGGAATATACACCAATGATGCAGCATTATTTAAAAACACATGAAGAATACAAGGACTGTATTTTATTTTATCGTCTGGGTGACTTTTATGAAATGTTTTTTGATGATGCAAAGGTTGTATCAAAAGAATTAGAGCTTACCTTAACCGGAAAGAGCTGTGGTGCAGAGGAACGGGCACCCATGTGCGGAATCCCATATCATGCAGCAGAGACTTATCTGACCAGACTGGTGAAAAAAGGTTATAAGGTTGCTATCTGTGAGCAGGTGGAAGACCCGAAGCTTGCCAAGGGAATGGTAAAGCGTGAAGTAACAAGAGTTGTAACGCCGGGAACTACCTTAAATGCACAGGCACTGGATGAAACGAAAAATAATTATATCATGTGTATCGCATATATCGGTGACCATTATGGTATTTCTTCTGCAGATATTACCACCGGAGATTACTATGTGACAGAAGTGGATTCGGAACGGAAATTATTGGACGAAGTCAATAAATACCAGCCGACAGAAATCATCTGTAATGAAGCATTTTATATCAGCGGAATTGATATCGATGATATGAAAAACCGTATGGGAATCGTAATTTATTCTCTGGATGCATGGTATTTTTCTGATGAGACAGCACAGATGACTTTAAAGGATCATTTTAAAGTCAGGGATTTAGAAGGACTTGGTCTTGCAGATTATGACAGCGGCGTCGTTGCAGCCGGTGCATTATTAAAATACCTTTACGAGACACAGAAAACAACCCTTTCCAATCTGGTGGCAATTCATCCGTATACCACCGGAAAATTCATGATTATTGACAGTTCTACCAGACGAAACTTAGAGCTGGTTGAAACCCTCCGGGAAAAGCAAAAGCGTGGTTCTCTCCTTTGGGTATTGGATAAGACCAGGACAGCCATGGGAGCAAGAACCTTAAGAAGCTTTGTGGAACAGCCATTAATTGAGCGTACGGAAATAGAAGAACGTTATGATGCCATTGACGAATTTAATACCAATGCCATCACAAGAGAAGAAATCCGGGAATATTTAAATCCGGTCTATGATTTGGAACGGTTGATTACCCGTGTTACTTATCAGACCGCAAATCCAAGGGATTTGATTGCATTTCGCAATTCCATACATATGCTGCCACCGATTAAGACACTGATGAGTGATTTCCAGTCACCACTTTTAAAACGTTTATATGAGCAGCTGGATACGTTGGATGAATTATACGAATTAATCGAACGATCCATTACGGAAGAACCGCCACTTACCCTTCATGACGGTGGCATCTTAAAAGAGGGCTATAACGAAGAGGTGGACCGCCTGCGGAAAGCAAAGACAGATGGAAAGAGCTGGCTTGCTGATTTGGAGGCAAAAGAGCGGGAGAAAACCGGAATCAAGAATCTGAAAATCAAATATAACAAAGTATTTGGCTATTATCTTGAAGTAACCAATTCCTTTAAAGACATGGTGCCGGACTATTTCACCAGAAAGCAGACTCTGGCAAATGCTGAGCGTTTTATCACACCGGAATTAAAAGAATTAGAGGATGTTATCCTAGGTGCGGAAGACAAGCTGATTGTCTTAGAATATGAACTGTTCCGGGAAGTCCGCCAGAAGGTGGCAGATGAAGTGGTCCGTATCCAGAAGACCGCCAAAGCAGTGGCACAGATTGATGTATTTGCATCTCTTGCAACGGTAGCGGAACAGAATAATTACTGCCGTCCGAAATTAAACGAAAAAGGTCTTATCGACATCAAAGACGGCAGACATCCGGTAGTAGAACGGATGATTCAGAATGAAATGTTTGTTGCAAATGATACTTATCTTGATAATGGCAGCAACCGTGTGTCCATTATTACCGGTCCGAATATGGCAGGAAAGTCCACCTATATGCGACAGAGTGCGTTGATTGTACTGATGGCTCAAATCGGAAGCTTTGTTCCGGCAAAATCAGCCAAAATTGGAATTGTAGATCGTATTTTTACCAGAGTAGGGGCTTCTGATGACCTCGCCAGCGGACAGAGTACCTTTATGGTTGAAATGTCAGAAGTGGCAAACATATTACGGAATGCCACTTCCAACAGTCTTTTGATTTTAGATGAAATCGGACGTGGAACCAGTACCTTTGATGGATTGAGTATTGCCTGGGCAGTGGTAGAGCATATCAGTAATCCAAGGCTTCTTGGCGCAAAGACATTATTTGCAACCCATTATCATGAACTGACGGAGCTGGAAGGCAAATTAAACAGCGTAAATAACTACTGCATTGCAGTAAAAGAAAAGGGTGATGATATCGTTTTCCTGCGCAAGATTGTAAAAGGCGGAGCTGATAAGAGTTACGGTATCCAGGTAGCAAAGCTTGCGGGAGTGCCGGATAATGTCATTGAGCGTGCCAAAGAAATTGTAGAAGAATTAAGTAATAATGATATTACGGAAATCGTTCAGAATATCAGTGCGGAGGGAAGCAGTAAACGCAGCAAACCGAAGTTAGACGAGGTGGATTTAGAACAGATTTCACTGCTTGATACCATGGACAACGATACGATATTAAACGAATTAAAAGAACTGGATTTGGGTCAGATGACACCAATCGAAGCAATGAATAAGTTATACGAATTACAGAATAAAGTGAAAAACAGATGGTAAAGGAGGTGGATGGCGTTATGCCACAGATTGCACTGTTAAGTCAGGAAACAATTGATAAAATTGCGGCAGGAGAAGTCATCGAACGACCAAGCTCGGTGGTAAAGGAGTTAGTGGAAAATGCGATAGATGCAGGTTCCAGTGCAGTAACGGTTGAAATCAAAGAAGGTGGAATATCCTTTATCCGTATTTCGGACAATGGTTGCGGAATCGAAAGGGAACAGATTCCTTTGGCATTTTTGCGTCATTCCACCAGTAAGATTAAATCCGTAGAAGATTTGTTTACCGTTACATCCTTAGGGTTCCGAGGTGAAGCATTATCAAGTATCGCAGCAGTAAGTCAGGTGGAACTCATTACAAAGACGAACGGTGATTTTACCGGATCCCGTTATCTCATTGAAGGCTCAAAGGAAGTTTCTTTGGAAGAAATCGGTGCGCCGGATGGAACCACTTTTATTATACGGAATCTTTTTTATAATACACCGGCAAGAAAGAAATTCTTAAAATCCGCCCAGACAGAAGGCACCTATATTCATGAACTGATGCAGCGGATGATTTTATCCCATCCAGACGTAGCTTTCAAATTTATTATGAATAATCAGGTAAAACTGCAGTCATCCGGAAATGGAAATATCAAGGATATTATCTACCATTTATACGGAAGGGATATTACAAAAGCGCTGCTTCCGATTGCACATGAAAGCGAGCTTTTTAAAGTCAGTGGATTTATTGGAAAGCCGATGATTTCCAGAGGAAACCGGGGCTACGAATTATATTTTGTCAATGGCAGATTTATCCGGAGCCAGATTTTATCCAAAGCTATAGAGGATGCCTTTAAACCGTTTCTGATGCAGCATCAGTATCCCTTTACGGTACTTTATTTTGAGATTGACAGCAGTCTTTTGGATGTAAATGTGCATCCCACCAAGATGGAACTTCGCTTTTCCAACCAGCAGGAGCTGTACCGGGAAGTGCAGAGTATTTTATCGGCAGCGCTAGTGCACCGTGATATTATACCGGAAGTTCCGGTGGATACACCAAAGAAAAACGAGATGGAAGTTCCTAAGATAGAGAAGGTAATGCCGGAGCCATTTGAGCAGAAACGTTTGGAAGAAATCCGGAAGGCAGTACGAAAAGACAGTCCTTACGAAATAAAATATCCTGTCAGCAGACCAATGGGAACCGGGTCAGTTAGCTCTGCGGCACAGGAAAAGCTTCTTGATACGATAAAATCAATGCCACCGGAAGATATGATGGAAGAACGGATTCAGAAAGAGCCGCTTCCGGAACAATTGAAAAAAGAAACGGAAAAAGAACTGGCAAAAGAAGCCTATGTCCTCCGGGAGGAAGAAACCTACGGAGCAAAGCCGGAAAGAAGCTATGAACAGGGTTCTTTCTTAAAAGAAGAGGAGATGGCAAAGCAGAAGATTATCGGACAGCTTTTTGATACCTACTGGCTGGTAGAATATAATGACAGACTGTTTATTGTAGACCAGCATGCTGCCCATGAGAAAGTCATGTATGAAAAATTAAAAAAGCAGTTTGAGAAGAAAGAGTTTACTTCTCAGGCTATCAGCCCACCGATTGTCATAACATTATCCATGCGTGAGGCAGAAGTACTGGAGCGATTCAAAGAACAGTTTACGAAGCTAGGTTTCGAAATTGAGCACTTTGGTGGCGCAGAATACAGTATCTGCGGAGTTCCGGGTAATCTTTACCGGCTGAATACCAGGGATGTATTGATTGAAATGTTAGACGAGCTTACCGATGGCATATCCGAGCGGGCAACGACGGATGTTATTTTAGATAAAATCGCATCCATGTCCTGCAAAGCTGCAGTAAAGGGAAGCCAGAGACTGAGCCTGCCGGAAATGGAACAGCTTATGAAAGATTTGATGAAGCTTGATAATCCATATAATTGTCCACATGGAAGACCAACGATTATTGCCATGTCAAAATATGAAATTGAGAAAAAATTCAAGCGGATTGTGTAGGAAAAGATGATGAAGAAACCAATTGTAGTACTGACAGGTCCTACTGCGGTAGGAAAAACAGAATTATCCATTCAGCTTGCAAAGGTCATTGGCGGAGAGATTATCTCCGCCGATTCCATGCAGGTGTATAAACATATGGATGTAGGTTCCGCAAAAATCACACCGGAAGAAATGGATGGTGTACGTCATTATCTGGTGGATGAATTAGAGCCTTTCGATGAATTTCATGTGGTAAAATTTCAGGAATATGCCAAAAAATATTTAAATGAAATATATGCCCACGGAAAGATTCCGATTATTGCCGGCGGCACCGGATTTTATATCCAGGCGCTGTTAAATGATATTGATTTTACGGAACAGGAAAGTGACAGTGCATACCGGAAAGAGTTGGAAGCGCTGGCAGAAGAACATGGCAATCAGTATCTTCATGACCGGTTAAAGGAAGTGGACCCGGAATCTGCCGAAGCCATCCATCCGAATAACAAAAAACGCGTCATCCGTGCGTTGGAATTCTATCAGGAGACCGGTAGAAAGATTTCTGAGCATAATGCAAAAGAGCAGATGCGGACTTCACCTTATAATTTTGCCTATTTTGTATTAAATGATGAGCGCAGCCACTTATACAAAAGAATCGATGCCAGAGTAGATAAAATGATAGAAGATGGACTGGAAGCAGAAGTCCGCCGCTTAAAGGAAATGGGCTGCACCAAAGATATGGTGGCAATGCAGGGAATTGGCTATAAAGAAATGTTATCCTATCTTGATGGCGGTCATTCTTTGGAAGAAGCAGTTTATATTATCAAGCGGGAAACAAGACATTTCGCAAAACGGCAGATTACATGGTTTAAACGGGAACGGGATGTTATCTGGCTTAACAAAAATGAGTTTGATTATAAAAATGAGGCAATTCTTGCATACATGATAAAGATACTTAAGGAAAAAGCTATTATTTCTTAAGTTTTTATTCATACAAAAAGAAAGAGAACATTATATGATAGACTTGCTGTAATTTAGAAAGAAATTACAGCCGGAAAGACGAGGAAAATGATGAGAGAAGAAATGATTGAAAAGAAATATGAAGAAATGGGTATCAGCAAAGAAGTATACCGTTTTGGAAAAAAGATAGAGGATGAATTAAAAGAACGTTTTGCAGCAATTGATGCAACAGCAGAATATAATCAGATGAAAGTAATTGATGCCATGCAGAAAAACAGAGTTTCCGCAGAATGCTTTGCCATGTCCAATGGATATGGATATAACGATCTGGGAAGAGATACACTGGAAAAAGTATACGCAAGCTGTTTCCATGGAGAAGATGCTCTGGTTCGTCCGCAGATTACCTGTGGAACCCATGCACTGGCACTGGCATTGATGTCAAATTTAAGACCGGGGGACGAATTATTATCACCGGTAGGAAAACCGTACGATACCTTAGAGGAAGTTATCGGTATCCGACCATCCAAAGGCTCACTGGCAGAATATGGCATTACTTACCGCCAGGTAGATTTACTTTCCGATGGCAGCTTTGATTATGAGAATATCAAAAAAGCAATCAATGAGAAAACACATCTTGTGACCATTCAGCGTTCCAAGGGATACCAGACAAGACCTACCTTATCCGTAGAGCGGATTGGAGAACTGATTTCCTTTATCAAATCCATAAAACCGGACGTTATCTGTATGGTAGATAACTGCTACGGTGAATTTGTAGAAGAAAGAGAGCCACTGGATGTAGGAGCAGACATGATTGTAGGTTCCTTGATTAAGAATCCGGGGGGCGGACTGGCACCAATCGGCGGCTATATTGTCGGCAAAAAAGAATGTGTGGAAAATGCAGCATACCGCCTTACTTCTCCGGGACTCGGCAAAGAAGTGGGTGCTTCCTTAAATGTAATTTCTTCTTTCTATCAGGGACTGTTTCAGGCACCGGTAGTTACAGCAGGTGCATTAAAGGGTGCAATTTTTGCTGCAAATATCTACGAAAGACTGGGCTTTGCCGTTGTACCGAATGGTACAGAGAGCCGTCACGATATTATTCAGGCAGTTACCTTAAACAGCCCGGAAGGTCTGATTGCATTCTGCAAAGGAATTCAGGCTGCAGCGCCGGTGGACAGCTATGTAACACCGGAGCCATGGGCAATGCCGGGCTATGACAGTGATGTCATTATGGCTGCCGGGGCATTTGTACAGGGTTCCTCCATTGAATTAAGTGCCGATGGTCCGTTAAGAGAGCCGTATGCCGTATATTTTCAGGGTGGACTGACCTGGTATCATGCAAAACTTGGAATCCTGATGTCTTTACAAAAACTTTATGAACAGAAACTTGTTAATGAAGATATGATGTGTTAATATAAAGTATATGCCTTTTTGGAAGAAATGGGTTACCGGTGAGAGTAGAAAGAGGTTATAATATGACGGCAAAAAATCTGCCAGTCTCCGAACAGCCCTATGAAAAGTGCTTGAAATCCGGGGCGGCATCCCTATCGGATGCAGAGCTTTTAGCGGTAATTATCCGCTGTGGCACAAATGGAAGTTCTTCAACAGAAGTAGCAAAGCATGTATTGAGCAAACGCACCGGAAATCTTTTAGGGCTTTATCAGATGAGTCTTAAGGAATTACAGGAGGTTCCGGGTATCGGGAAAGTAAAAGCAATCCAGTTAAAGTGTATTGCAGAGCTTTCAAAACGGATTGCACAGACCGGACGCCAGCAGACAGTTGTAATGCAGAATGCTTTTTCCGTAGCAGACTATTATATGGAACAGCTTCGGCATGAAGAAAAAGAACATCTGATGCTTTGCATGTTTGATACGAAGTGTCATCTGATTGCAGATTCCATTCTTTCAATTGGCACAGTAAATGCCTCACTGATTTCCCCGAGGGAGATTTTCTTGAAAGCATTTGAATATCATGCAGTACATGTGATTTTAGTGCATAATCATCCCAGCGGGAATCCGCTACCAAGCAGGCAGGACATTGAAGTTACCAGAAAGATAGTGGAAGGCGGCAGGCTTCTTGGAATTGAGCTTGCTGATCATATTATTATTGGTGATAAAAAATATTTTAGTTTTAAAGAACAGGAAATGCTATGATTTCCGGAGGGAGAAAGAAATGTCGAATAACATTTATGGAATTGATCTTGGAACCTCTAATATGAAGGTATATTGCAAGGCAACTGGGAAAATACTAAATGAAAAAAATACGATTGCCATCATAAATAAGAATCAGATGTATGCTTATGGTGATGCAGCGTATGCAATGTATGAGAAGGCACCGGAGCAGATTCAGGTTTCTTTTCCGATTATCTGTGGTGTTATTGCAGATTTTAATAATATGCAGACCATGATACAGGAATTTTTAGAAAAACACGCAAAGGGCAAGACCCGTGGTGCAGAATTTATCGTTGCGGTACCAACAGATATTACGGAAGTTGAGAAAAAAGCTTTCTTTGATATCTTTTATAAGAGCAAAATGAAACCGAAGTCTGTCCTTTTATGTGAGAAGCCATTGGCTGATGCTGTTGGTTTGGGACTTGATGTCAATGAGCCGACCGGAGCCATGATTGTAGATATCGGAGCAGATACCACAGAAATTTCAGTAATTTCCCTGGGTGGACTTGTATTAAGTGACTTACTGCATTTTGGTGGAAACCGCATTGATGACTCCATCAGCAGTTACATCAAAAAGAACTTTAATCTTGTGATCGGACGCAAAACTGCTAAGACTTTAAAAGAAGAACTTGGTTCCGGTACACCTGGCATGGAAAAGAGTATGGTTATAGTTGGCCGTGACGTAGTCAGTGGTCTGCCGATTGAGATGGAGATTACTGCAGAAGTCATTTATGCTGCAATTAAGGATAATCTTAATTCTATCTGTAACTCTATTAAAATGATTTTGGAGAAGACTCCGCCTGAACTTGCAAAAGATATTATTCATTCCGGTATTTATATTACCGGTGGCGGTTCTAAAATACATAATCTTGATAAATTATTTACTGAGATTACCAATATAAAGGTAAATTCCTGCGAGAATCCGGAAGAATGTGCAGTTCGAGGATTGAATAAGATTGTTTCAGATGAGAAATATAAACATTTAGGATTCAGTATGAAATCCAAAATATATAAATAGAGGCATAAAATGAGACGTAGACCAAAACATCAAATTCCAACAAAGTATATATTATTGTCCATGACCGCATTATGTATTCTGGCAATGTATGTCAGTTTTTCATTGAATCTTGGTGGTGGACCGTTGAATTCGATTGCCGGTGCAATTTTTGAACCGATGCAGAAAGGAATCAATTATGCTGGTACATGGCTTTCTGACAAGGCAGATAATTTAAAAAATCTGAATGACGTCATGGAAGAAAACGAACAGTTGAAGGGACAGGTAGAAGAACTGACCAACGAATTAAACACCATTAAATTAGAACAGTATGAACTGGATAATTTAAGGGAACTGTTAGCTTTAGACCAGCAGTATTCGGATTACAAGAAAACCGGAGCAAATGTTATCGGAAAGGATCCAGGCAACTGGTTTTCCATCTTCACCATTGACAAAGGCTCCAAAGATGGAATTGAAGTAGATATGAATGTCATTGCCGGAAACGGACTGGTAGGAATTGTTATTGATGTGGGACCACATTATGCAAAGGTGCGTTCTGTGATTGATGATTCTGCCAAGGTATACGGCATGATATTAAATACGTCAGATAACTGTATCATAAATGGTAATCTTCAGAGTATGAATGAAGACCAGGTAATCGAGTTCTCCGGATTAAACGACAGTGAGAACAAGGTTCAGATAGGAGATCAGATTGTAACTTCCAATGTCAGTGACAAATATCTGCAGGGCATTCTGGTTGGATATGTCAGCAGTATTTCGGAAGATTCCAACCACCTGACCAAATCAGGAACCATTACTCCGGCAGTTGACTTTGAACATCTTCAGCAGGTTTTGGTTATACTTGACAAAAAGGAAACGGGGTCTGATTGATGAGAAGAAAAATCACCGTTACATTAATTATTATTGTATGCTTTTTATTGCAAAGCACATTATTTAAGGCGTTATCCTTTGCGTCTATTTCCCCGAATCTTTTGATTGTGGTCTGTGCATCTTTTGGATTTATGCGCGGAAGAAAAGAAGGGATATTTATCGGTTTCTTCAGTGGACTGCTGATAGATATCTTTTTTGGGGAGATGATTGGATTTTATGCCCTTTTATATATGTATGCAGGCTTCTTAAACGGATGCTTTAAGAAGATGTTTTACCCGGACGATATTAAGCTTCCAATGCTTTTGATTGCCGGAAGTGATTTATCTTATAATCTGTTTATCTACTTTTTCCGGTTTTTATTCCGCAAGCAGTTTGCAATTGGATATTATATGTTACACATTATCATACCGGAACTTGTATACACGCTTTTGATTTCTGTAGTTTTATATTTCATTATTTTGAAAATTAACCAGCGGTTAGAGCGTATTGAAAAAAGGAGTGCAGCGAAATTTGTTTGATACACTGAAAGAAATACTTCATAAAGTTGCAAAATCAAGAATATTTGTACTCTGCGTTGTCATGATTCTTTTGTCATCGACTCTGATAGGCAGACTATTTTACCTTCAGATTATCAAAGGTGAAGAGTATCAGGATAATTACAGTTTAAAAATCCAGAAACCACGTATCTTAAATGGTTCCCGTGGCAATATTTATGACCGTAATGGTAATCTTTTAGCCTACAACGAACTGGCAAACAGCGTAACCATTGAGGATAATGGTTCTTATGACAAGACTTCAGAAAAGAATGAGGCTCTTAATACAGAACTTTACAATATTATCAAAGAGCTGGATAAAAACGGCGATGTCATTGAAAATGATTTTGAAATCGGACTGGATGATGACGGGAACTATTATTATACGGTAGAGGGAACCACATTAAAGCGTTTCCTTGCTGACACTTATGGACATTCTTCTGCAGATGATTTAGTCTATAATAAGAAGCTGAAATATAACGAAGCAGAAGCAACCCCAAAGCAGGTAATGGATTATCTTTGCAGATCCAGTGACAAAAATGGCTATGATTTATCGGAAGGTGATTATGCCAGAGAAGACTTATACCGGATTGTGGTATTGCGTTGTGCCATTGCAGAAAACAGCTATCAGAAATATATTTCCACAACCATTGCCCAAAATGTTAGTGATGAAACCGTAGCATATATTACAGAAAATATGAATGCATTGCAGGGTGTGGATATCTCGGAAGATACCATCCGAAAATATGTAGACAGCGAGTATTTTTCCCATATTATCGGATATACCGGAAAGATTTCCCAGGAAGAATATGATGAATTATCTGCTGATAATGATGAGTATTCTTTAAATGATGTCATTGGAAAATCCGGAATTGAGCAGGTTATGGACGAAACACTGCAGGGTAAAAAGGGCAGTGAAACCGTTTATGTCGACAGTCTCGGAAAAGTAATGGAGACAACCGAGCGGATTGAGCCACAGGCTGGAAATGATGTTTACCTTTCTATTGATAAAGATTTGCAGGAAGCGGTTTATAATCTTTTGGAACAGGAAATTGCCGGAATTTTATATTCTAAAATTGTGAATATCAAAGAATATAATACTGCAGCCGGAACAGCGTCCGATATTCTGATTCCAATTGATGATGTGTATTTTGCATTGATTAATAATAATGTATTGGATTTAAACCACTTTAGTACTGAAGATGCTTCCGATGTAGAAAAACAGATTTTCAGTGCCTTTGGAAGTAAACAGCAAACAGTATTAGCCCAGGTGGAAAGCAGCCTTAGCAGTTCAGCAGCAACTCCAGTGGATGAGTTGCCTGAGGAAATGCAGGATTATATGACCTATATTCCGAAAATGCTGGTCAATAATAAAATTTTGCTTACAGATTCCATTGACAAATCGGATGAAACTTATAAAAATTATGCAGGTAATAAAATCAGTGTAAATGAATATTTAAATTATGCTATCAGCCAGAAATGGATTGATATCACGAAGTTTTCCGTAGACGAGAAGTATTCTGATTCTTCCGAAATCTATGATGCACTGGTCAGCTATATTGTAGAAGAGCTGGCATCAGATAAGGGATTTTCAAAAATTATGTATAAGTACATGATTCACGATGACCTGATTAATGGAACGCAGCTTTGTCTTGCACTTTTTGACCAAAAAGTGTTAAACTATGATGACACGGCAGTAAGTGGGTTACAGTCCGGCAGCATCAGTGCCTTTAATTTTATAAAAGAAAAGGTGAAGAATCTTGAGATTACACCGGCACAGCTTGCATTGGATCCTTGTTCCGGCTCCTGTGTCATTACAGATGTAAAGACCGGCGAACTGTTGGCCTGTGTTACTTATCCGGGCTATGATACCAACCGTCTGGCAAATACAGTAGACAGTAATTATTATAATTTGCTGTATCAGGATTTATCAAATCCGTTCTATAATAATGCAACACAGCAGACGACGGCACCTGGTTCTACCTTTAAGATGGTTACTGCAACAGCAGGACTTACTGAGGGTATTATTTCACCTGGTACAACTATTTTGGATAAAGGACAGTTTGAAGAAGTGGCAAATGGACCAAAATGTTGGATTTATCCAAGCAGCCACGGTTCCATCAATGTTTCAGAGGCATTAAGAGATTCCTGTAACTATTTCTTTTATAAAGTTGGTTACGATTTAAGTATGGTAAATGGAACTTATAATGAAGACCATGGTGTGGAAATGATTAATAAATACTCATCCATGTATGGTCTTGATTCTAAAACCGGAATTGAAATTGCAGAAAGTAAACCGAAGCAGACCACAGAGTTCCCGATTACTTCTGCAATCGGACAGAGTAACAACAGTTTTACTACGGTACAGTTATCCCGTTATGTAACCGCAGTTGCAAACAGTGGAACCGTATATAATTATACCCTGTTAAAACAGGTTACAGATTCCGATGGTAACGTATTAGAAACCTATGAACCGACCGTTAAAAACACAATAGACAACATTTCAGAGAGTACCTGGGATGCCATTCATTCCGGTATGAAGATGGTGGTAGAAACCCATGAGCAGTTTGATGGACTTACTGTGGATTCTGCCGGTAAAACGGGTACCGCACAGCAGGTACCAACCAGACCAAACCATGCGTTATATGTAGGATATGCACCATATAATGATCCTGAGATTTCCATTGCAACCCGTATTGCATACGGATATACATCAGCCAATACTGCAGAATTTGCTGCATCAGTATATAAATATTATTTCCATTTGGAGGATACATCTACCTTGTTAGATGGTCAGGCAGAAGATGTTGGAGCTGCTGCCAATGCCTTTAATGATTAAATGTCAGGAGGGAAGAAGTATATGTCGCAACCAGTTGTTTTAAAGAGTAATCCCCATGGAATCAATCTGATTTTAGATGATAGAATTCCATTTCAGGAGCTATTAGACGAGATACTTCATAAATTTAAAGAATCCGACAAATTCTTTAAAAATGCCAGAATTGCCTTGTCTTTTGAGGGCAGGGAATTAAGTCAGGAAGAAGAACTTGCAATCGTTGATTTGATCAGTCGAAATACCAGCATTGATGTGGTATGTATTTTAGATAATAATTCCCTGCGGGATGAAATCTGTGCCCGAAAGATTCAGGAATTTGATGAAAGTCAGTCTGGAAGAACCGGTGAATTCTATAAGGGAACACTGCGAAGTGGACAGGTCATTGAATGTAAGACAAGCATTGTTGTACTTGGCGATGTGAACCCAGGTGCAAAAATTATTGCAAAAGGAAATATTGTGGTATTAGGCTCGCTTCGTGGCAATGCCTATGCTGGAGCGGCAGGAGATGAGCATACCTTTGTAGCTGCCCTTGATATGGACCCGGTACAGATTAAAATAGGTAATGTAATTGGAAGAAGCTCTGACCGCGGACCACTGAGTGCTATTAAGAACCGGCGGAAGACTTTAGAACCGCAGGTAGCTGTTGTTATGGATGATTCCATACTAATCGAACCGATTACAAGTGGATTATTAATGAATATATAAGATTTAGGAGGAAGAATAAATCATGAGCGAAGTAATTGTTATTACATCAGGAAAAGGCGGTGTTGGTAAGACAACAACTACTGCAAATGTAGGAACCGGTCTTGCACAGTTAAATAAAAAAGTAGTATTGATTGATACCGATATCGGATTACGTAACCTTGATGTAGTTATGGGTCTTGAGAACCGTATTGTATACAATCTGGTAGATGTTGTAGAAGGCAACTGCAGAATCAAACAGGCATTAATCAAAGATAAGAAATATCCGAACCTTTTCTTATTACCGTCTGCCCAGACCAGAGATAAAACCTCTGTTACACCGGAGCAGATGCAGAAATTAGTAGAAGAATTAAGAGAAGAATTTGATTACATATTATTAGACTGCCCGGCTGGAATCGAGCAGGGATTTAAAAATGCAATTGCAGGAGCAGACCGTGCACTGGTTGTTACCACACCGGAGGTATCTGCAATCCGTGATGCAGACCGTATCATTGGTCTTTTAGAGGCAAATGAGATTAAGAAAATCGAGTTAATCGTAAATCGACTGCGTATGGATATGGTAAAACGTGGCGATATGATGTCCATTGAAGATGTTCATGAGATTCTTGCTATCGATTTAATCGGTGCAGTTCCGGATGACGAACAGATTGTAATCTCAACCAACCAGGGTGAGCCGTTAGTAGGATCTGACAGCCTTGCAGGACAGGCATATTTAAATATCTGTAAACGTATCATGGGAGAAGAAGTACCGCTTCTTGACTTAGAGTCTAAAAATGGCGTATGGTCTAAATTCGTAAGTTTATTTAAGAAAAACTAGGGGGATAATAATTATGGGATTCATGGATTTTTTCAAGAAAAAGAATTCCGGTAATGTAGCGAAAGACCGTCTGAAATTATTGTTGATTTCAGACCGTGCTGACTGCTCACCGGATGTAATGGAAAATATCAAAAACGATATTATCCAGGTAATATCAAAGTATATGGAAATTGATGCGGAAGGGCTTGATATTCAGATTACCCAGACCGAATCAGATGGTAATAACGGAGCTGTTCCGGCATTGTTTGCAAATATTCCGATTAAGGATTTGAAGCATTCCGGAAAATAATAGACTTCAGATTGGAAGTAGTGATTTATGTTAAAACAATACCGCTTAAGAGACTACCGTTTCCGACTGGTATTTTATGTGGTGGCACTGACCATCATTGGAATTATGGTAGTTGGCAGTGCAAAGCCTTCCGTACAGAATAAGCAGATTGCAGGATTAATCTTAGGTCTGATTGTAATGGTTGGTATATCGCTGATTGATTACAATTTTATATTGAAATTCAGTTGGATATTCTATTTTGTTAATGTGGCTTTATTGGCAGCTATCTTTGTCATTGGAGAAAAGACAAAAGGAGCGCGCCGCTGGCTGAAGCTTGGAATCCGCTTTCAGCCTTCCGAATTAGGCAAAATCCTGTTAGTTTTGTTTTTTGCCTATTATCTAAGCAAAAATAAAGATAAACTGAATAATATCCGGACGCTGTTTTGCTCGCTGGTATTGGCAGCCGTACCGCTTCTTCTGATTTTTAAGGAGCCGGATCTTTCTACCACAATTGTTACTGCATTAATTTTTGTATCCCTCTTGTTTATTGCCGGATTAAGTTATAAAATAGTAATGGGTGTGCTGGCAGTGGCAGTTCCGTCACTGGTTGTGGTCTTAACGCTGGTATTACAGCCGGGGCAGAAACTTTTGACAGGAAATCAGGCACTTCGTATTTTAGGCTGGCTGGAACCCGATAAATATCCTAACATTGCATATCAGCAGCAGAACTCGATTATGGCAGTGGGCTCCGGACAACTCTGGGGCAAGGGACTTAATAATACGAATATTGTTTCTGTTAAAAACGGTAACTTTATATCAGAACCACAGACAGACTTTATTTTTTCTATAGTAGGTGAAGAGATGGGCTTTATCGGCAGTGTTATTATTATCGTATTACTGTTTCTTATTACCATAGAATGTCTGTTGGTTGCAAGACGTGCAAAAGACATGGCAGGCCGGTTGATTGCCAGCGGAATTGCTGCATTGATTGGTTTCCAGAGTTTTGTAAATATATGCGTTGTCACAGGCTTGATGCCAAATACCGGACTTCCACTTCCTTTTGTAAGCTATGGATTAACATCGTTAGTCACGCTGTTTGCGGGAATTGGTCTGGTACTGAATGTAGGGCTTCAGCCTAGAAAATATGGACAGGGGGACTAAACGAATGAATATCGGTTTGATTGCACACGACGCGAAGAAAAAGCTTATGCAGAATTTTTGTATTGCATATCGGGGAATTCTTTGTAAAAATGAACTTTTTGCAACGGGAACTACAGGAAGACTAATTGAGGAAGTAGCAAATCTGAATGTCCACAAATATCTCGCAGGTCATTTAGGCGGTGCACAGCAGCTTGGTGCACAGATTGAGCATAACGAGATTGACCTTGTGATTTTCCTGCGTGATCCATTATCACAGAAGTCACATGAGCCGGATGTAAACAGTGTAGTTCGTTTATGCGATATACACAATATTCCGCTGGCAACAAATCTTGCTACTGCAGAGCTTTTGATTAAATCATTAGACAGAGGAGACCTTGAGTGGCGTGAAATGTATAAATAAACGTGTACTGGCAGGTCTGCTTGTTGTATGTGTGTTCGTATCTGTAACGGGTTGTGGAAAAGCCAAAAGCGTTGTAGAGAATGGCTATCCGGTATATGGAGAAAGCAGCAGCGTAAATGTGCTATCTGGTGCAGAGGATACGGTCAGCTCTTATTTTGGTGCCAATTTATGTGTTGGCGGAACTGAAAATATCGGGCAGGAATCCGTAGAACATAACAGTGTGGCAGAGGCCGCCGGAGTATTTAACACGGCAACTAATACAATTACATATGCCCAGAATATATATGAGCGGATGTATCCGGCCAGTACAACAAAGATACTGACCGCTTATCTTGCTATCAAATATGGAAATCTCAGTGATGTGGTAACAATCAGTGACAATGCCGTAAATCTGGCGTCTGATTCTTCCAAATGCGGATTGCAGGCGGGAGACCAGATGACTTTACAGGATTTACTTTATGGTCTGATGCTGCGAAGCGGAAATGATGCAGCCATTGCAATTGCAGAACATATTTCCGGTTCCGTAGAAGCTTTTGTGGATTTGATGAATCAGGAAGCACAGCAACTTGGTGCAACCGGTTCTCATTTTATGAATCCAAATGGACTGCCGGATGAGAATCATTATACAACCGTTTATGATTTGTATCTGATTTTCCAAAAGGCATTACAGGACGAGACCTTTTACCAGCTGATTTCTACCAGTTCCTATACCACCAATTATACAGCGGCAGATGGCAGTGCTAAGACCCAGGACTGGAGCAGTACCAATCAGTATAAAACCGGTGAATCCAAATTACCGGATGGATTTACACTGGTGGGCGGTAAGACAGGAACCACCGGGGACGCAGGATTCTGTCTTGTGTTACTTACGGATAATGCCGGTGGACAACCGGTGATATCCATTGTATTAAAGGCAGACTGTAAATCCAATCTGTATCTTATGATGAATGAAATACTTGCCGGATGTGGTAACTAGGCATTGTATAAAGCAGCAACATATTATATAATGAATTTATATAGTTCTTCATTGAAGAAAATAATGTCTGGGAGGAAATGCGATGATTGAAATAATTGCAGGAGAAAAGGGTAAAGGAAAGACAAAAGTATTACTGGATAAGGTAAACGAAGCTGTAAAAACAGTCGGTGGCAGCATTGTATATCTGGATAAGAGCCAGAAACATATGTATGAGCTGGACAATAAAGTCAGACTTGTCAATGTTGCAGATTTTCCAATATCCAATTGTGATGAGTTTTTAGGTTTTATATGTGGTATCGTTTCATCTGATCATGATTTACATGAGATGTATCTGGATAGTTTTCTTACGATTTCCGGTATGAAGGACGAAGAATTTACCCATGCTATTGAAAAACTTGATGTCATCAGTGAGAAGTATAAAGTTAAATTTATTTTAAGTATTTCTATGGATGCTTCAAAACTTCCAGAATGTGCAAAAGCAAAAGTAGTTGTAGCACTTTAAAAATGCCTGAATTGGCAGTAAAAGCGGTGTCTTAAGTCCTTAAAATGCTTAAGACACCTTTTTTACTAAGCCTGTTCGATAGAGCGGATTCGTCCGTAGGCAGAAAGCAGATAAAGACCGCTGATTCCGACAAGTGCATAGATAATGCGGGAAAGCCAGCTCATATTACCAAACAGAAATGCCACCAGGTCAAATCGGAAGAATCCGATGAGTCCCCAGTTGATGGCTCCAATGATTACAAGTGTTAGTAATGTATAATCTAATCCTTTTGAACTCATAGCCAAAGTCCTCCTTTACTATGTAGTATGGTGCAAAGTGGATGACATTATACATCAATTTCTATTTATTCTTTATAAAGGCGGAACGATTGTGGCTGAAACAAAAAAGATTGTAAAATATCGAAAACCATTTCATTTAAATATAGAGATTGTCATTTTTGTTATTATTCTTGTATATATTCTTTTTTATGTATTTTCTTATTTCACTGAAAAACACATTGGAATATATGAAGTGACCCAGGGTACAATTGCCGAGAATAATACTTATACCGGATTGATTGTAAGGTCAGAAAGTGTTTATACTTCCGACTATAGTGGTACCTTTAATTATTACATTGCAGACAATGCCCAGGCTGGCTGGAACAATATTATCTGTTCTGTGGATGAGACAGGCTCTGTCAGTGATCAGTTGGCGGCTGCAGCTGCTTCAGATACCACGGGGCTTGACAGTGATTATTTTAAAAATCTGAAGTCCAATGTATCACAGTTTACCCAGTCCTATGATTCATTGTCTTTTTATCATGTATATGATTTTAAAGAAAATGTAAGCTCTCAGGTCATGGAATCGGTAAATATGAGTGCATTATCCGATTTGACAGCATCCGGGGCAACGGCAAGTGATACTTTCCATATCAGTTATGCCCAGACTCCGGGGCTGATTGCTTATTATACCGATGGCTATGAAAATATCACGACAGATAATTTTACGGCAGATGATATTCAGCCGCTGGATTATAAGAAGACAACCATTAAAAATAACAGTACGATTGCTGCAGGTGACCCGATTTATAAGCAGATTACCAGTGAAAACTGGAATATCATTCTTCCGGTCAAGAAAGCAACCTATGACCGGTTAACAGACAGCAATGTTATTGAAATCAAATTTAAAAAAGACAATACGAGCTGCTGGGTGAATTATGAATTAAAAACCCAGGGGAATGATTATTATGTGATATTATCTCTGCATAATAACATGGTTCGCTTTGCAGGAGACCGTTTTACCGATGTGGAATTACTGCTGACAGAGCGGAGTGGACTTAAGATTCCAAATTCTTCCATTACGGAAAAGGCGTTCTATACTGTTCCGAAGGAATATTTTACCCGTGGAGGCGATTCTAACTCCTTAGGCTTATATGTAAGGGACAATAAGACCAATGCTGTTAATTTCGTTGCAACAGCTATTTTCCAGGAATCCGAAACGGATTATTATATTGACGAAGAAGAAATTACTGCCGGCAGTATCATTCAAAAGCCGGATTCCAACGATACTTTTGAGGTGCAGGCGCAGTCCACACTTCAGGGTGTATACAATGTCAACAAGGGATATGCGGTATTCAAGCAGATTGATATTTTGTATCAGAATGAAGAATATACCATTGTAAAGGCTGGAACAGATTTTGGAATCTCCATTTATGATCACATTGCATTAGAGGGCGATGCTGTTTCCGAGGATGATCTGATTAATTAATATTGTTAAAAAAGTAACATTATCATAAAATGATATCATGAGATTAAGAGGTGTATAAAATGCTGAAAGAAAACTTAAAAGAAGTGCAGGAAAATATTTTAAAGGCATGTGAAAAGTCCGGAAGGAATCCGGAAGATGTAACATTGATTGCTGTCAGCAAGACCAAGCCGGTACCAATGCTGCAGGAAATTTACGATGAAAACATCCGTGACTTTGGGGAAAATAAAGTGCAGGAGCTGGTAGAAAAATATGATGAGCTTCCACAGGATATCAAATGGCATATGATTGGTCATTTACAGAGAAATAAAGTGAAATATATCGTTGATAAGGTCTGCCTGATTCATTCTGTAGATTCTTATCGTCTCGCTGAAGAAATTAATATTCAGGCAAAGAAGAAAAATATCACAGTTCCGATTCTTGTGGAAGTCAATATTGCTGAAGAAAGCAGCAAATTTGGTATTCATGCAGAGGATGCCATTGCACTGGTAGAACAGATTGCACAGCTTGAAAATGTACGGATAAAAGGACTTATGACTATTGCTCCGTTTGTAGAAAATCCAGAAGATAACCGTCAATATTTTCGGAATATCCGTCAATTATCTGTTGACATAGCCGCAAAAAACATTGATAATGTATCTATGAATGTCCTGTCCATGGGTATGACAGGAGATTATATGGTTGCCATTGAGGAAGGTGCTACAATGGTTCGTGTTGGTACCGGAATTTTTGGTGAAAGAAATTATAATAAATAAGTAGTTAGGAGAATGAACAATGGGTCTTTTTGATAAATTTATGGATGTTATGCGTTTGAACTCAGATGATGACGATGATGATTTCTATGATGACGATTATTATGATGATGAGGAAGAAGAAAAGCCAAAGAAAAAGCTTTTCCATAAGCATGAGGAAGAGGATGACGATTTCGATGAGCCTGTTGTAAAGGAGAAACCAAAGGCAGTCAGCAAGATTACTCCAATGCGCAGCAGCCGGAAGCAGAATGGTAATATGGCAGTCTGTGTGATTAAGCCAACCTCTTTTGAGGATGCAAGAGAGATTACTGAGACTCTTCTTATGAACCGTACCGTTGTATTGAATGTAGAGGGTCTGGATGTTGAGATTGCCCAGAGAATTATTGACTTTACCTCTGGTTCCTGTTATGCAATCAATGGAAATTTGCAAAAGATATCCAATTATATCTTTATTATTACACCGGAATCTGTTGATATTTCAGGTGACTTCCAGGAGATTTTAGACAGCTTCTCCGGTTCATCCATTCAGACAGATTTTCGTTAATAGTATTACAATCAAAATATATGATGTGATATAGCTATGATGCAGGATGAACAATTAATAAAAAAACGCTTCCTGGACTTGTTCCAGCAGGCACAACGCAAGGGGATTGTCTGTTTCAGCGATTTTCTTACCCTGAATGAACAGAATATCTTAAATAGCTGCGCCGGATCATTGGGAATTACCTATGAATTATCGGGCGGCTGTTTTTATGCAGAGCGTCAGATAGCAGCTTTTCTTCCTGATGCTCTTTATTATGAATGGAGTTATCCGATTAAATGTATTGAAATTGCACCGGCTTATCCGAAATTTGCAGATACAATTTCCCACCGTGATGTATTGGGAGCATTGATGAATCTTGGCATTGCAAGAGAGAAGCTTGGAGACATTCTGATAAAGGATAATAAGGCTTATCTTTTTGTAAAAAGGGAAATTGCCGATTACATAGCCGAGGAACTTCAACAGGTATGTCATACTATAGTACATTGTGTTTTAGAAGAACCATCAGCTATGGCAGTGGAGCCAGAATTAAAAGAATTCGAAAAAATTGTGGCATCGAATCGCTTAGATAGTGTGATAGCTACCATGAGCGGAAAATCAAGAAGCCAGTCGGTTGTACTGATACAATCCGGTAAAATTTTTATCAATGGTGCAGAATGTTTACATAACACATACTTATGTAAACAAAATGATGTGATTTCCATCCGCGGAACCGGAAAATTTATTTTTGATGGGGAAATTGGCACCACAAAGAAAAGTAAGATGAAAATCCGTTTCCGGCAGTATGTTTGATTAATGATGAAAATCCACTTCCGGCAGTATGTTTCATAAAAAAGACGAAAGGCGATAGATTTATGAATAAGAAAATTATGTATATAATTACTATATTGAGTACAGCAGTATTGCTTTTTCTCGACCAGATAGCAAAATATTTAGCCGTGCTTCATCTCAAAGGACAGGCTACAATTCCAATTATTAAGAACGTTTTTGAATTGCAGTATCTTGAAAATCAGGGGGCAGCCTTTGGTATTATGCAGGGAAAGAAAACTTTTTTTGTGATTGGGACATTGATTTTCCTTGTAATAGTTGTAATTCTTTATCATAATATTCCACTGACGAAAAGATTTACACCAATCCGCATTGTTGCTGTACTGATTGTTGCCGGTGCTATTGGAAATATGATTGACCGTGTTGTACACCAGTATGTCATTGATTTCTTT
Source organism: Roseburia sp. AF20-18LB (assembly GCF_003461185.1). Taxonomy (NCBI): domain Bacteria; kingdom Bacillati; phylum Bacillota; class Clostridia; order Lachnospirales; family Lachnospiraceae; genus Roseburia; species Roseburia sp. AF20-18LB. The sequence goes on along the minus strand of NZ_QTWP01000001.1, from coordinate 164,550 downwards.
TATTTTAAGCTAATTAATTTTCCAATTTTTAATGTGGCAGATATTTATGTGGTAGTAGCATGTATTCTCTTTATTCTGCTGATGCTGTTTTATTATAAGGAAGAGGAATTAGGTCAGATTTTCCCATTTATGAAGAGCAAAAAAGCGGAAGAGTAGGGGGAAATTTCTTTTATGCATAATGAAACTTTTGAAGTTACGGATGAATATGAAGAGGAACGTCTGGATAAGTTTCTGGCTGCTATCTACCCGGAACAGTCCAGAAGTTTCTTTCAGAAATTGATAAAGGATGGTTTGGTATCAGTTAATGATGTGCCGCAATCAAAAGCAAATTATCGGATGCATATAGAAGATATGGTTTCTGTGACCATACCAGATGCGGTAAAGACAACCATTTTACCAGAAGCTATTCCATTAGACATCTTGTATGAAGATGATGATGTAATTATCGTTAATAAACCCAAAGATATGGTTGTACATCCATGTCCCGGACATTACAGCGGAACGCTTGTAAATGCAATCATGTACCATTGCAGGGAAAATCTTTCCGGAATCAATGGTGAAATCCGGCCAGGCATCGTTCATCGAATTGATAAGGATACCACCGGTTCACTGATTATATGCAAAAATGACCAGAGCCATCGTCTGATTGCAGAACAGATTAAAGTGCATTCCGTTAACCGGCTGTATCGTGGCATTGTAAAAGGAATTGTAAAAGAAGATTCCGGCACCATTGAAGGCGCAATCGGACGTCATCCAAAAGACCGTAAGAAAATGGCAATTAATGAACGAAATGGGAAAACCGCAATTACCCATTACCGTGTTATAGAGCGTCTAAAAGATGCAACTTATATGGAATTCAAACTGGAAACGGGACGTACCCATCAGATTCGTGTTCACATGGCAAGTATTGGTCATCCCTTACTGGGCGATACCGTATATGGCAGTCTGAAGAATCCATATCATCTGCAAGGACAGACCCTTCATGCTTATATCATTGGATTTGTGCATCCGACAACCGGAGAATATGTTGAGTTTAAAGCACCGATTCCGGAATATTTTGAAGATCTTTTAAATAAATTGAGGAAGAATTAATTCAGGATTCTTCTTCAATTTTTTATGCTTTCTACGGTATTATTTTCAGTAATATTTAGTGATTGACTGTTTTTAATTTTAAAAAATTTTATTTATTTTCAGAAAATACTAGGAATAATGCACTAAATATGTTATAATTCATCTATCAAGTTATATATTTTGCATAAAGAGGTGATTGCTATGGGAAATAATGTTGTTATAACCATCGGACGTGAATTTGGAAGTGGCGGAAGAGAAATTGGCAAGAAAGTTGCAGATCGTCTCGGCATAAAGTTTTATGATAAAGAGCTTTTACAGGAGGCTGCAAAAGAAAGCGGTTTCTGCCGTGAAATTTTTGAAAATCAGGACGAAAAGCCAACGAACAGTTTCTTATATTCTTTAGTTATGGATACATATTCCATAAATGGCTATTCATCCGCACCGTTTTTAGATATGCCGTTAAATCACAAAGTATTTTTAGCACAGTTTGAAACCATTAAGAAAATTGCTGAAAAAGAATCCTGTGTCATTGTTGGTCGCTGCGCCGACTATGCACTGGCAGAAAATCCAAACTGCATCAATGTATTTATTCATGCTGACAAGGAATTCCGGACAAAACGTGTAGCTGCGGAATTACAGGTAAATGAATCCAAAGCAAAGGATGCAATTCAGAAAAAAGACAAACAGCGTGCCAGCTACTACAATTACTATACCAGCAAGAAATGGGGCGACTCAAGAAGCTATCATCTGACCTTAGACAGCAGCGCTCTTGGCATTGATAAATGTGTAGAAATGATTTTACAGTATCGTGCATTATATCTTATGAAATAAGAACCAAAAAGCGCATGAACTTTTAAAGTATTTCAAAAGAAACTTTAGGGTTCATGCACTTTTTATTTTTCATTCATAGTTTTCACTCATTTGCTATAAAGCAGAACTGCCAAAGGGGGGATAAAAAGCTCTGAAACAGCCATAAGGGAATGCCTGTGTAAGTCAAAGGTATTTATGCGTGCGTCGGTGCTAACCGGCTTAAAATGGCAGCATTTATTCGTAAAAGTGAACGGTGTTTTGCGAAAATGCAGGCGTAGCCGGAATGGTAGTTTGTGCCATGCGATATTTTATCTCCCCCCTCTGAGCATGGCGGTTGCAAACTATTTGCAAAATGGAGCTTTTACGATATAAATTATCGTGTGAGATAAAAAATAGATAACTCATAATCAAAAGAAAGGTTATGGGCTATCTATTTTTTTTATCCAATTTGAATAGTTAGTTCCGGGTGGCAGGGTGTTGCCCCTACTTGACTATGGCAACACTTCTTCCCCATTAGGGAAAAAAATGGCTTACAATGTGAAAATCACAGAATATGCTAATGGTCAATTAGAAGTTACAACGTATAAACAAGGTGTTTATACAATGTTGGACGGAGAAAGTTCTTACCGTGCTGATATGATTGATAAAAAAGCTGATGCTTTAGCGTGGCGGTTTGCGTCTTATGTGGTTGATGAAAAGACTGGTAAAGGTCGTTTTATTCCTCGTATTGAAGATAGGGAATATTGCTATAATCCGTTTACTGAAAAGATTCAACGTGTTTATACGGACGCTGACGAATGGGCTATTGAGCGTAAAAAAGAGCATTCTTTGTATAGTTCGCTTAACCGTACACGTTCTGCCTTGTATATGTACGCTCGGCAATGCAACTGGGAATTTTTTATTACATTGACCTATTCACCGGATAAAATAGAAAATCGTTATGATTATTCGTTATGTATGAAAAAGGTCCGTAAATGGATTGACCATTGTAAACAACGTAAGTCAAAAGAATTATTGTATTTGCTTGTGCCGGAACAGCATAATGACGGAGCGTGGCATATTCACGGATTGTTATGTAATACTACTGGACTTACGTTTACTGATTCCGGTAAAAGATATGACGGAAAAATTGTCTATAACTTGGATGATTGGAAATTAGGTTATTCAACAGCTACAAAAGTTACTGATACTTACAAAGTATCAAATTATATTACTAAATATATCACAAAAGACTTGTGCGCTATAACTCCGGGAAAACAACGGTATTTTGTTTCTCAGTCGATACCAAAACCAAAAACATTTACTGCATTAATAGACCTGGATGAAGTAGATAGTTTTATTCAAGAAGTAGCTGATTCCTGCGGTGCTGAATTAGAGTATCAAAAGGATGTTAGCGGTTACTTGGATGTTAACTATAAATATTTTAAAAAATGTCAAGAAGAAAGAGAGGACAAAGAAAATGGCAAACAGTAACAAAAAAACGGAAACACCTACACATTTATTTACTATGGAGATTAAGCCGGTAACATTGCCTCAGGCAATTTATATTGATGCTATCGTCATCCCGGAAATTAATGTAGTATTACAGCGTCATGCTGACAACCTTAAAGAGTTAGGAAAGGAGATTTAAAAAATGATTAAATTAGTAGGATATATTCCAATGAAGAAAAAGAAAGGTAAAGTATTATTTATTGAGCAGGACGGCAGTGATTCTGTTGTCGGAAAGGTGACAGACAAGATATTCTTGTTTGATGATTTATCCGATAAGATTAAGCCGGAACATATCGGGCATGAACTTACTGTATCGTACGGTATGGGGTATAGCGGAAAAGCCTATGTTTCTGACGTATCGATAAAATAGCGGTCAACCTTGGTAGTGTACAATGCCAATTGACATATAACATTTTTAAGGAAAGGAGTAAGCACTATGGGTGGAGTATTAGCGGCAAGTGCAAGTGTAAGTATGACAGATGCAGTGACTAGCCTTATGGGCGTTGTATCTACTGTAATGAAGACTATTACTGGTGATGCAGTATTAATGACATTCTTCTGTGCCGGTATTATTGGTATTGCCATTGCAGTAGTTAAAAAGTTACGCTAATAGGCGTATTTGTAACATGCAAAATAGTGCCGGGGCGGTTTATTTGCTCCGGCATTTATCAATTCAAAGAGGAGGGTTATATGATGCCTACAATATTAAATTCGAAAAAAATACAAAGTAAATTGTTTTATATATTAACGTTCTGCATAGCGGTTGTGTTGGTCAGTCTGATTATGATTCATCCAACCGAAGTAAAAGCGGAAGATTTGTCGGTTGGCTATCCGGTAAATGGTACGCAAAAAACGGATATGCTCGGTTCTACTACAAAAAACACTAGCGACGTTAGTGTATTTAAAGTAACACATTTTAGCATTCATTATAAGACCATTAAGGGTGCCGGCGGATTGGATAGCATGGTACACAATCATACTTTGACATATAAGTTTAGGTCTTTAGGTGGAAATTATGATACTGCTCCTATATACGCTTTTAAGACTGCTTATCCGTCTGGCTATTATGGTGTCTATAAAAAAGTCTATGTTTATTCTGAACAACCTTTCGAGATTATTTGTACTGATGCTGATAGTGACGGTCATATTATTTATAATCGTACTTCTACATATAGTTCAAAGGGTAGCTTGGGTTATGGCTGTGCTGTGTTGGATTTTCCGGGCAACGCACCCAATGAATATTTTCTAAATAGTGGCAGTTGGTGGGATGTACTTGGTTTTGTATATGACCATCTCGGTGGTACTGCATTAGAAACTAAAGACCATAATATTAGGGGTAATGAAATTGAGGGGGTTGTTGAGAGTGGTACTAAAACGGATTTAGGATTTTCTTCGGATAATGCTACACATACTGATAAACTTGGTAGCCTTATGGGTATGACTTCTGACGTGCTTACGGTTACTGGCGGCAATAATCAAACTATTGATTGTGCCTATGTGCTTAAGTGGAAAGGTAAAACGTCTACTGGGTTTGATTTAACTGATACTTCTGTTTATAAAAAAATAGAGGTACAAACTAGAGTACAGTGCAAAGGTTATTATTATTCCGGCATGGGTTCGACTGGTGACTTGGTGGAAATGGTGCATAATATCGGCGGTTGGTTCGATTATAAAAATGTTACTGCATCTGATAAAAAAGTTCGTGTGGCTCAATCTGAAATCAATACCGGATTACCGTCATTTTTTGATGAGTACAAAGATATTAGCAATTTGCATATGAAATATTTTGATGTGTATTTTTATTTGCGTCCAGTCGCATTGTCTGATGACGGTTGGTTATATGGTGACTGGGTTCAGTTTAAATATGATAAAGTTAGCGGTCTTGGCTATATAACTGGTGATGCTGATGGAGAAGTTACCGGCGGTGATTTTGACCCGGATAGTGGGGAGTGGAAACCCAATCCGGATAGTCCGTCTAATGGTAATGAACCTATAGGAACTGGTAACGGTTCGTCATTGGATGATGCGGAGGATGATGCTATTTCTAACGGTGGCGGTGGCGGTTCTTCCGGCGGTCTTACTGACTTGAAAAGTTTCTTTGAAATGGTGGGGCAGATTCCTGCACTTATAAGTGATGTATTGTCATTTCTCCCGGCTTGGTGCCTTGGTTTTATAGCGTTTGGCTTTGCTGTCTTTGTTGCGCTGATGATAGTAAAAGCTGTAAGGGGGTAGTGCATGGATATATTGGCTTTATTTAAAATGGTAGCGGATTTATTTGTCAAGTTTTGGTCGATTAATATGCATATTGGCAAGTATACGATTTCTGTCGGTGCGGTTGTCGTGTTCTGCCTTGCAATAGGTTTGATTATAAAGTTTATGAGAGGTATTAGTGAATGAGTAGTGAGGTTGTTGTATATGATACGGAAACTATGCAGATTTCTACGGAAAACATGGAAGAAAATACGGAGAACGTGGAAACGTCTACGGAAATTACTGATTCCGGCGGTACGCTGGATAACAATACACTTGTTTCCATAGATGATAAATTGTCGGTTATAATGTTTCTCCTGCTTTTTATGTTCTGTTGGTCGTGCATGCGGCATTGGAGAAATAATGTACTTAAGGGGGTGAAATAGTTTTATGGATGCAATCGTAAATTTAATTATTGGAGAGAGCACAACGTTAGACGTTTATGTATTTGTCCGGCTTGTAGTGGTTATGATGTCTCTTGAACTGTTTACTATGGCTTGCGGACTGATTGGGGGAATGAAAAAATGATATTTATTGTAATAATCGGAATAGCTATATTGCTGTGGCTGTCTGTCATTGCTAGGATAGTAGCGTTTCATCCAATAAAAACAATCTGTTATGCTGCAAAAGATACTATCATGTATTTCAGACATAAGCAGTATAACTATTATAACGCCGGGATATTAAATTGTTACTGTGCTCATTTTGGCGGTGGAAAGACTCTGTCTATTGTTCATTATGTAGATGCTATATTCAAACGGTATAATAATAAAATGGTGTGGGATAGAGGACGAAAGAAATTTGTCCGACAAAAGGTACATATCATTAGCAACGTAGAATTGTTATCTGTACCGTTCGAACCGTTGCAATCACTTTCCCAAGTGGTATGTTGCGCTTACCGTAACAAGGCTATTGATGATGAACAGAATACACGAACTGTTGTTATTGTTGTACTGGATGAGGCAAGCGCACAACTAAATAGCCGGAGTTTTAAAACAAATATTGACCCGGCATTTTTGAATACGTTAATTACTTCAAGGCATTATCACATTTCTTTTATGTATTCGTCACAAAAGTTCAAGCTAACGGATGCGCTTATGAGGTCTGTTACTCAAAAGTGTATTAATTGCAATAAAATTTGGCGGTTTATGATACAGAATGAATATGATGCTGATGAAATGGAATATGCTTCTGACCCTACTATGGTAAAACCTCGTAAACGTACTGGATTTTTAATACTTGATTCAGATTACAATTCATATGATACGTTAGCCTGCGTTGATAAATTGAAAAAGTCAGTAGATGAGGGTGATATGATGAGTGAGGAGGAAATACTTACCATGCGTGGAGAAATAAATCCTGATAATGATGCTATAACCAACCGTTCTAAACGGTTAAAAAGAAGAATGAAAAAAAAGTAAACTTAGTGCCTTTGTCCGGACAGCTTGCGCGGACAAAGGCACTTGTGATATAATTGATATATTATATAAGGGGGTGTGATTTGTCTTGAAAAAAAAGGTGTTTAAATTTATTGTTGTTAGCTTTTTGGTGTTGTTTTTTGTGTTCGCTGTTTGTACACTAGCTGATACGTTTCTTAATCATAAAATGGGTGTACCGTCTGTTAGCACTGGTCATTTTGATTCATCCGGTGAATTTGTGGAAGATTCTTATTGAATTGATGCTATTTTGTAGTGGTATGCAATGCCGCCAGTCTATCAAAGTGTTTAGGCATCCGGGCGGAGGATTTGCTCCGGTTTGACCAGTGTTAGCTTGTGCGAAGCACAGCTTGCCTAAGCTGTGCTTGTTCGCCCGTGTATATAAAAGTCTAATTTTGTCAACGGCTATGTTTTTTTAGCCACTGTTTTTGTGGCCTAAAAAAATTAACTGATCGTTCCACGGTTTTTGTGGAACATTCAGTTAACCGTTTACAGAATTTGACTTTTATGTCGGTAGTAGCTTGCATTTAAAAAGGACAATCAATTATCTTTCGTGGTGGTTAATTACTGGTAGTGAGTGGTTTGATAATTATATAATGAGTTTCAACCGTGTGCATCTGCACACGGTTTTATTATGGGAAAATCTCCGGATTTTCCCTACCTTTGCGTATATAAATCAATATGTCAACGCCTTGCTTTTGCTTGCAAAAGTTGCATCCATAGACGTTTTATCTATGGATGTAAGGGTTTACATGTTGTATTTTATACGCTAGAACAGAAAAAAAATGTTGACTTCTGTGCATTAGTATGCTATATATTGATTGTGAGTTATTTATTCGTAAAAGCTGTGTTTTGCGAATAGATAACTCACACCCTATATATACCATACTAACGCACGATAGTCAACTTTTTTTATTAATTGTATAATCTTTTCAAATACAAGCTACTACCAAATATAAAAGCCAATTTTAGTAAACGGTTAACTGGATGTTCCACAAAACCAGTGAAACGATCAGTTAATTTTTTTTAAGCCACAAAAACAGTGGCTAAAAAAAACGTAGCCGTTGACAAAAAATAATCTTTTATATATATAGGTGAACAAGCACAGCTTAGACAAGCTGCGCTTGCGCCAATTCCTACTTGCTACTTCGGGATTACTGGACGCCCCACTATAAGATATGTTACAATACAATTATTCATTCTAATGATATAGGGGGTACATCATGAGCAGAAAAAACAGATTCAAAGAAATAAAAATCAAACCAAAAACATATCGTATATCTGGCAAGGGGAACAAATCCATATTTACCGATATTTGCGGAATTATTGCTACTTTTGTAATTATATTGTTTGTAATGTGGCTACGCAAAAATGGTTATATGATTTTTTAACATATCGCAACGCCTGGCATCATGGTGGGGACCCCAAGCCCCACCCATTCAACCAGGCGTTGTAAATATGTTATAAGTATCATATAAACTATAGTATTTTTTATGAGCTTTAAAGAACTGGCTACCAACCTTTTCTTTCATTGGATACCATATTTTAACCGATACAAATAAATTGCCTATACTAATCATGGATAATATTTTTCCAATCAATCCATAATTAGATACTTTTCTATGCACAAGTTCATATTCTATTAATGAGCGAATCTGTCTATCAATCATCCGGTCAAACTGACTTACTAATACAATGTCATATCCGTATTTCCTATGTTGCGTAAAAAAGGACAACCACTCGTTGCGACCAGTACGCCCCCAATCCCTTGAATTAAATAATATCTGACATTCATCAATAACTAATAATATACTACCCTCTTTTGGCCTTTTGTTTTTAAATAGATTTTGTGAATAATCTATAAGTCTTTGCGGCGTCAATTCCAAGTTATCAATATAGCAAAACGAATCATAGAATCTTTTAGCTTTTATCTTTTTATAGTTTACATGAACATCAAAATTGCATATTGTTGGACGCCCGGAACGGATTCTATAGTATAACTTTTCCGCTAGATGTAATGATTTACCACTACCCGGCGTACCTGAATACAATGTTATCAATATATATTCACCTCTATTCTATTGCCCTAATCCATCTTAAAATAATTTGATACGCATAAAACAAACCAATTGCCACAAGCCACGCCTCACCAATTGCAATAATCTGACTTATAGGCAAGAAGTAATTGAGATAGCCTAAGTATGGCAAATCCTGCATCTTATTTATAAATGTTATAAATGGACTTGTAGGCAAGAACTTTAATATTTTATCGAATATGCCCGATACTGCTGAAAAATCCATAAAAATCCCCCCTATCCTTTTATAATGTTTCGTGTTACTAAAATCAGACCAACAATGAATGTTAGTAATATTCCAGTTCTAAATATTGTTACCAGTGGTCTTACCTTGTCAAAATTCAGATGGAACGTATATTCAAAGTTTAACGAATCAACTTTCAAAGTGTATTCCCATTCCGGAGCTACTGGCTTCGCTTTTAATACTTCGAAGCACCGGACTAAATCAAATGGAATACAAAATGGAAATATAGTTGTCCATCCGTCATATTTTAATTTGTTATTCTTATCATCTGTTGGAGGATCAGGCGTAGTGGAATCATCAATAACATCATCAATAGGAATATCCGTATCAATTACAACATCCCCAACCTTATCAACCGGAGTAACTCCCGGTATAGGTAAGTCAATAACCGCGTCACCCTCTGCCACTCCACCAACCGGAATATCTGACACGGGTACATCAATATCACCGTTTATAACTTTGTTTCCTGCTTCATCCTCTCCGGCAGTTTGACCCGGTACAACAACATCATATGCATCCGGGTAAGTACCGCTATTTATTAAATCTAATATTGAATCCGGCACAGACAGTCCGCCCAATATTTTAGGAAATATAACATCCGGCGCAAGGTCACCACGGACACCATCAACCGCTATAGTTGAGTACAAAATACGCCCCGGGTCGTTCACACAAGCCAAACGCTGACTTATTCCGTTTCGATCAGTAACAAAGCCATCAAAAAGCCAAGTTCCTTGATTCCATCTAATAGCTTTACTTACGCCATAACTAGGCGCATATTCATAAATTGGCACATTATTAGAATCTAATACAACTTGATATACAAATCCATTTTTATTCACGGCATTAATACTTTTCTGAAAAGAACCATCATCATTATAAATGTTATAATAAAGACCACCGCCCGTGCTGCTTTCATCAGTATATACACCCTTTGCAGCCACATTACTAGGAATGTCATAAACAGTAACATAATAATAATATACAGTACAAGGAATATTAGTAGAACCAGCCCAAGGTTTAACATAAGTCGTGCTTAAATCTTTATATTTATAAATAGTCAATGCGTTAAAATCTGTATTATCATACTTAGCTTTGATTTGTTCCATTTGTGTAGTGGTTAAATACGGTAATTGTATAGAAAGCGTATCAGCAATCGAACCCGGCGTTAACGTTGGATAAGCTTCATGCGGTTTACTTCCGACCTTTGACCCATCAGTCCCGGTAAACATATCCGCCGCCCATTCTTTCAACTTATGCCACCCATCCGAGCCGGCATCCATAACAATACGTCCAGTTTCCTGCGCATCTTGTATTACATTATCTAACCATATATCAAATGTTTCATCTATACCATCCATCTCAGAATCAACAGCCGATTTTATAGAATCGAGTATTGATTTTGCATCTTTTTCTATGACGTCTTTATTTTCATATGCTTCAGCAGCAGTCCAAGTTATTCCCAGCATACCTAAAAGCGTTCCCATAACTTCACTTAATGACCATAATGTATACGCCCATTCTGCCGCCTGCGCCTGCTGATAGTCACATACAACAGTTGACACAGATAAATATAACGCCATAAATATTATACATATTCTTTTAGCAATTGTTTTCATTATGTTATCTCCTTTAATTCAAAAACTGGCATGGAAAATTCATTCCATGCCAGTCAGTTGCCAAACGTACCTTACGCCTTACCTGTCAGTTTCTTAAACACTTTGATGCCAAATGTAACAACCATTACAGCACCAACAACGCCTAATGCGATAGGTAATACATTAGCAATTGCAGTATTGCAATTGGTAGCAACAGTTGTAAACGCTTCTGTTAATGCAGTCTGAATACCTTCCATTGTTTTTTCCTCCTTTTCATGCTTTTTTAAAAAACTTTATAATTCCACCGATTGCAAATGATATAACTTCACATGAGCAACCGAATAGAAAACCGCCTATAATACCCATTCCGAAGATTGTAATTGCACCATAAATATCATATGTTTGCATATTAATACCTCACCTTATTGAACAATATTCTTGCGATAACCAATCCACACAATACACCGATTCCGAACAATACACATATAAGCAATACTTCCATATTTCCAGCATGGGTAGCAAATAAATCACTGGACGCAACTTCCGTAACCGTATCTGATATTTCTGTATTTAATACATTTTCCATAACAGACCTACTTTACAACAACATCAGCAACATAAGCCTTGCCATTATAGCCGCAACTATAACTGACAATAACCTCATGTCCAACAGAATCCGGCTTTATTTTTTGTGATAAATCATCAAACAAAAAAATCTTATCAGTTGCTTTACCAACGCAACCATCAACACCATCCTGCTCCACAAAAAGTATCTTTCCAACTTTCTTTTTCATTTCTACATATCCGACTAATTTAACCATCCTTTACTGCTCCTCTCCTAATTCAATAATATCTTTTTTGTACTTTTCCAATACTGCGACAATCTCCGGCATAACGACCGCCTCAATGTAAACCGCCTGCGATTGTGCCTTTGCAGATACTATAATCTTAATATCTGCCATCTTTTCATTTTCTTCACTGTTTGCCATTCTCTTTCTTTTCTCCTTTTTGACTTTTTTTAAAATATTTATAGTTAACATCCAAGTAACCGCTAACATCCTTTTGATATTCTAAATCAGCACCGCAGGAATCAGCTACTTCTTGAATAAAACTAACTACTTCATCCGGGTTTATTAATGCAGTAAATGTTTTCGGTTTTGGAATCGACTTTGATACAAAATACCGTTGTTTTCCCGGAGTAACAGCACACAAATCTTTTGTTATATATTTAGTTATATAGTTAGATACCTTATATGTATCATCAACTTCTGTAGCAGTTGAAAAGCCTAGTTTCCAATCATTCAAGTTATAGACAATTTTTTCATTATATCTTTTTCCAGAATCAGTAAACGTTAAGCCAGTAGTATTACATAACAATCCGTGTATATGCCAAGCACCATCTTTATGTTGTTCAGGCACAAGCAGATATAATAAATCTGCCGCTTTTCGTTTCCTGCAATTATTTATCCATACATGCACCTTTTTCATACACAAAGAATAATCATAACGATTTTCAATCTTATCTGGCGAATAAGTCAATGTGATAAAATACTCCCAGTTGCATTGCCGAGCGTACATATACAAGGTAGAACGTGTACGGTTAAGTGAACTATACAAAGAATGTTCTTTTTTACGTTCAATAGCCCATTCATCAGCATCCGTATAAACACGTTGAATCTTTTCAGTAAACGGATTATAGCAATATTCCCTATCTTCAATGCGAGGAATAAAACGACCTTGTCCGGTCTTTTCGTCAACGACATAAGACGCAAACCGCCACGCTAACGCATCAGCATTTTTATCAATCATATCAGCACGATAAGAACTCTCACCGTCCAACATTGTATAAACGCCCTGCTTATACGTTGTAATTTCCAATTGTCCGTTAGCGAATTCTGTAATTTTCACATTGTAAGCCATTTTTTCCCTAATGACTGAAAAGTGTTGCCATAGTCAAGTAGGGGCAACACCCTGCCACCCAGAACTAGCTATTTAAATTGGGTACAAAAAAAATAGATAGCTCATAACCTTTCTTCTGATTATGAGTTATCTATTTTATTTTTTTATATCGTACATTAATCTATTCAGCAAAACACCCATTTTGCGAATAGTTTATAAGCGCCATGCTCAAAGGGGAGAGTATGAATATCGCATGGCACAAACTACCATTCCGGCGTTGCCTACATTTTCGCAAAACTACGAGCGAGTTTTGCGAATAGATGCTTCACTACCACTATATATACCATATTAACGCACAAAGCAGACTTTACATCAAGTCTTTTGAATCTAATATAATTGTAAATGGACCGTCATTCAGCAAAGTTATCTTCATATCGGCTCCAAAGGAACCAGTTTGTACATCTGGAACTTCGTCACGACATTTTCCAATGATATATTCATATAACTCGTTAGCTTTTTCTGGATTACCTGCATTTACAAAGGACGGTCGATTTCCCTTACGACAATCTGCATATAATGTAAATTGTGAAACTAACAAAAGGGATCCATTTACATCCTTTAGACTTAAATTTGTCTTGCCATTCTCATCTGCAAAAATCCTTAATCCCAATAGCTTTTTAACTAATTTATCTGCAATTTCTTCATTATCATCCTCAGCAATTCCGATTAATACCAGGTAGCCATTCTGAATGGAACCAATAATTTTCTGTTCAACTTCAACTTTGGCATGTGTAACACGCTGTATTACAAATTTCATTCTTCTATAATTCCTTTCATTACATATTCTTATCCTATTATATATGTAAAGACATGGATTTTCCAGTAGTTTTCATGTATAATGTATTCGTAAAACACAAAACTTGGAGGCTATTCATGAAACTTCAAAAATTATATAGTTATACCAGAAAGGCGATGGATGATTTTCAGATGATTAAGGAAAATGATTCTATTGCGGTTGGTATTTCCGGAGGAAAAGACAGTCTTACGCTGCTATATGCCCTGGCTGGTCTACGCAGATTTTATCCGGTGCACTACTCTCTTACTGCCATAACAGTTGATTTGGGATATCCGGATTTTGATTTAACAGAAATCAAAGCATTGTGTCAGAAGCTGGATGTGCCATATCATATTATTCCAACACAGATTGGGGCAATTATAAAAGAGCAGAACAAAAAGAATAGCCCCTGCTCCCTTTGCGCCAAGCTTCGAAAAGGAGCATTAAATCAGGCTATCATAGAACTTGGGTGCAATAAGGTTGCTTATGCTCATCATAAAGATGATATCATAGAAACTATGTTACTTTCGCTTATGTTCGAGGGAAGATTTTATACATTTCCTCCTGTTACACATCTCGACCGTAGCAATCTCGATGTTATCCGGCCACTGATGTATGTTCCGGAAGTCGATGTAATTGGTTTTAAAAATCATTACAATCTTCCTGTTGTTAAAAATCCATGTACATTTGATGGAAAAACAAAGCGTCAGTATGCCAAGGATTTATTACAACAGCTTAATAAAGATCATCCTGGTGTAAGGAACCGTTTATTTACAGCAATTTTAAATGGGAATATTCCAGACTGGAGGCAATTATCCAATGAATGAAAAGGCATATTATGAATCAGTAAATACAAAAAATGAATTAAAGTTACGTGAACTTCAGAAGGAGCTGCCCCCCTTCTGCCGAGAGTTTTTTATCGGAATGAAAGCGTCTGTTTCGTCCCGGACCCTATTGGCTTATGCATATGATTTAGGTATATTTTTTGATTTTATACATCAGAATAATCCCATTTGTGCGAAAAAGCCGGTAAATGAATTCACCATCGATTTGTTAGACCAGATTTCGCCTATGGATATTGAGGAATATCTTGATTATTTAAGGGTTTATGAAAAAGATGGTGTTGCGCATACCAATGATGAAAGAGGCATTTCACGTAAACTGGCAAGCTTACGAAGCTTTTATAATTACTATTTCTGTAAAGAAATGATAACAAAAAATCCTGCACAGCTTGTCCGGATGCCAAAAAAACACGAAAAAACCATAACGAGACTTGATGTAGATGAAGTTGCTATGCTGTTAGATGAAGTTGAATCTGGTGAAAAATTAACCGAACGCCAGCAAAAGTTTCATGAACAGACCAAATGTCGTGACCTTGCTATTATGACTTTACTTTTAGGAACTGGAATTCGTGTTTCCGAATGTGTGGGACTTGATATCACAGATGTAGACTTTCGTAACAACGGAATCAAAGTGCATCGAAAAGGTGGAGCTGAAGTTGTTGTATACTTTGGTGATGAGGTTCGCACAGCCCTTTTAAATTATCTGGAAGAAAGAAATACCATTGAAGCTGTGGAAGGAAGCACCAATGCCCTCTTCCTTTCCCTGCAGAAGAAACGAATCGGTGTCCGGGCAGTAGAAAATCTGGTAAAAAAATACTCAAAATTAATTACTACCATGAAGAATATTACACCGCATAAATTAAGAAGTACCTATGGAACGTCACTATATCGCGAAACAGGCGATATTTACCTGGTGGCTGATGTCTTAGGCCATAAAGATGTAAATACCACGAAAAAGCATTATGCGGCCTTAGAGGATGAACGTCGAAGAACTGCTCCAAAATATATTCATTTGCGGGATGAATAAAAATAAGCATTCTTATCATTATATTATAATTAATATTTTATAAGAAAAACAGTTTCCCTTCCAGTATTATAAAAGTAAAAATATATTTATAATCACCAGAAGGGAAACTGTTTTAATATAAGATAATAAAAGGAATCTTATAAAATACTTGATATCTTATCCTGAATCCGCTGTTTTACTAATTCGGCAATTTCTTTGGATTTCATATCTTTATACTCTTCGTAATAAATCGGCTCCAAATAATGAACCTGTGTAGTAATTGGCCACAGATAAAAACTGTTAAAGACTTTGTAGGAATCAATCAGCGCAATTGGTACAATTGGTACATGTGCTTTTATTGCAGATTTAAAACTACCCGCTTTGAAATCACAGACACGATTACGGTTATTGAATTCGTAACCACCTTCCGGAAAAAGAATGTATTTCTTTCCGTTCTTTACATCTTCTGAAACTTCGGTAATAATTTTCAAAGCCTGACGGACATTATCTTTTATTAAACGCTTACCCTGAAGTAAGTCAACAAATTCACTTACCAGAATGGTATGGGATTTTGCTTCGTCCATAACAAGGGAACATGGTTCCTTATGAGTGCTTATGATACCAAGAGCATCATATTTACCCTGATGATTCGGATACATAACATATCCACCTTCTTTTGGAAGATTTTCTTCGCCATAGGCTACAGTCTTGATTTTACCGGAACGCTTCATTAAATAAATGACATGACGAACCAGTTTATATCGTTCCTCTTCCGAATATTTTTCCGGATGATCTGCCCACTTTCTCATTTTCGGTATAATATATGGGGCTCGAAAAAGATTCATTATAATAACATATATAAAACGTAACATTTTCTAACTCCTTGATATTTTAATCTTGTACTATGCGTAAAATAATACATAGCTATTATACCACATTCCGAAAATTCGACAACTATTCTTTCTTTTCTGATAAATTTTATTTTAAATTTCTTAGCATATTATGCTGCAATCACTTTAAGGACTGCTTCTGCCAGCTTCTGATGTCCCTCTTCATTTAAATGTTCTCTATCAGCACTGCTTGGTGCTGCAATATCAGATGCAGCAAGAAAATCACAGTTGTATTTTAGGGCAATTCTTTGATAAACGGATTTTAATTTTTTAGATACTTCAACAGATTTTTGATTAAATTCAGGATCAAACTCCGGCTCCCAAACTCCTTCTCCCAATTGGATTGGAGAAATTAACAAAACACGGGTATCTGAATCAATTTTCCGAATCTGTTTTAATAATTGTTCTATTCCAAGTCCGATTACTTCTGCTGATGCATTATATAAGCTTTTGCAGTCATTCGTTCCTAACATAAGAACAACCCGGTCAATTGGAGCGTGGCTTTCTAACAGTGTCGGAAGTAAGGCAGCCCCCTTCCGTCCCTCTCTTAGCTCATCTTCAAAGACGGTGGTTCTACCGCATAAACCTTCTTCTATAATACGATAACCTTTTTCATATAAATGTTGTTCTAAAAGACCTGTCCATCTGGTATCACGTCCATATCTCTCTTTTGTGCCAGGAATTAAACCGTAAGTATTTGAATCGCCAAAGCATAATATTTCTTTCATAGTAAACCTCCATTTGTCTAAAATAATGTAATTTGATATATGTAGTTGAAAATAATACTTTTTCTAATTTCCTACT
Source organism: Roseburia sp. AF20-18LB (assembly GCF_003461185.1). Classification (NCBI taxonomy): domain Bacteria; kingdom Bacillati; phylum Bacillota; class Clostridia; order Lachnospirales; family Lachnospiraceae; genus Roseburia; species Roseburia sp. AF20-18LB. Next base: position 147,302 of record NZ_QTWP01000001.1, on the reverse strand, counting down.
ATATTAATATGGTTACTATGAAAAGTCAATATAAAATTAAAAATAATATTTAAAATAACATTAAAACAAAATCTCTTCTTGTATATCTTATTTATCCAGAAAGGTATCTAATTTATCTAAAAGCGGTCTGTGTTCTGTCATATCTGAAATCCTATTTAAATTCACTGGAAGAATAAGAAACAGTAAGGTACTCTCCCGCATGGATGGTATCACTGGTCAACTGGTTCATCTCTTTTACTTCTTCGATATAAGAGGCATAATCGGCATCATCATCTGCATATTGCTCTGCAATCGTCCAGAGAGTATCCCCTTTCTGTACTTCAATGCTGGTATAATATTTATAGGTATTTACCTCATTGGAAGCTTTGCTCTGTGAAGAAGCAAGCAGGTTGCTTCCTAAAATAACACCAAGGATGGTTAAAAGCACTGCCAGAAAAGAAATAATAAGATATCTTTGAATCTGGCACACATATGCTTTGTTTCTTCCTCCGTTTGCACGAATTGCCATCGTACGATTCGATGTATACTGAGTTCCATCCATATCTCTGCGCCTGTTGTCCATTCTATTTCCCCTTCCGTAGTATTCTTTATATTCGTTGTATCCATATACTCTATTATCACGATTCATTGTTTCGTCTCCTTTCGAACGTCTGTTGCGAACATTTGTTTATATATGCATTATATATAGGGAACATTCGTTTGTCAAGAAGAAAAGCGAACAAATTTTCGGAATATGTGTTTGCTTTTTCTGTGAACATATGTTAGACTTAGAATATAAAAAGGAGGTAATGAGATGGCATACGGAAAAATCAGTTCAAAACAAAAGGAAATTCTTGAATATATTAAACAGGAAATTTTAAATAAAGGATACCCACCTGCTGTTCGTGAAATTTGTGAAGCAGTTAATCTGAAATCAACTTCTTCGGTTCATTCTCATCTGGAAACTCTTGAGAAGAATGGATATATCAGACGTGACCCTACGAAGCCAAGAGCAATTGAGATCATTGATGACAGCTTTAATTTAACCAGACGTGAGGTTGTTAATGTTCCTATGGTAGGAAGTGTTGCTGCAGGACAGCCGATTCTTGCAGTAGAAAATATTACCAGCTATTTTCCTATTCCGGCAGAGTTTATGCCAAATGCAGAAAGCTTTATGCTTCGAGTTAAGGGAGAAAGTATGATTAATGCAGGTATTTTCGATGGGGATAATGTTCTTGTAAAGCGTCAGTCTACTGCATCTAATGGTGATATTGTGGTTGCTCTTGTAGATGATTCTGCAACGGTTAAGACCTTTTATAAGGAGGATGGTTATTATCGTCTGCAGCCAGAAAATGATTCCATGGATCCAATTATTGTGAAAGAATGTTCTATTCTTGGAAAGGTATTCGGCGTATTCCGTTTCCTGGCTTAGTAATAATTTCAGGCTTATTAAGTAAGTATATTTTAGAAAGAAGGCTCTACCATACAGACTGTGTTTGTACGATAGTGCCTTCCTGATATGCACATCTTATTATATAACTTTTTATATATACCTTTTCATAATATACTTCTTAACTATATATTTCTTAAAGTTCTTCCGGGTCAATATCTTTTCCATCTCTCCAGATGCGCTCTAAATCGTAGAAGAGACGATCTTCTTTTGAGAAGATATGAACGATAATATCACTGTAGTCCATCAGAATCCAGCTGGAACGCTGATTTCCTTCAATCTGTTTTGCATGATAACCGGCTTTATATAACTGTTCATCTACGCTGTCCTGCATAGCCTGTAACTGGTTGGCATTACTTCCACTGGCGATAATAAAATAATCTGCGATAACAGATATTTCACTGATATCAATAATACGGATATCTTCTGCCTTCTTTTCCGATAATGCCTGATATGCAATCTTCGCCATTTCTTTCGACTGTTTATTCATGAGAACCTCCTGTATAGTAATGATATGTTTCAATTGTCATTGGATCGATATTTTTATCATTTTTACTGCCATTGAGATAATGAATGGTATCACTTAAAATCATTTTCAGTGCTTCATCTAAATCTTCAAAGGCTGTTTTTCTGATTTCTTTTAGGTTTGCTGCTTTATCCCGTTTTGGTTCGATATAATCCGCAATAAATACGATTTTATCCAGTGTATTCATTGCCGGTGCCCCGGTGGTATGAACAGAAATTGCATGAAGAATCTCTTCGTCCTCTACCTCATATAATACTCTGGCAAGAAATGCACCGACTTTAGCATGAAGTAAAAAAGGATTATCCTTTTCCACCTGCGTGACAGGAATGTTATTCTTTGCACATATTTTTAACTTTTTTTCATTTGGAATACATTTGGCACAATCGTGAAGCAGACCTGCAAGCTGAGCCTTTTCCATATCATAACCATTTGCCATGGCAAGACAGGCTGAAGTATACATGACCCCTAAAGTATGCTCGTAACGGTCTTTATCCAATTCCTTTTTTAATGTTTTTTTTATCTTATTTAATCTTTCGTTCATTGGTGTCTGACCTTCATCCTCCTGATATAAACACTGATGGGCAATATATTCTTCCACTTCCGGTGTGACAAGGTAACGTATCGGTTCCCCTTTTGCTACCCGCTCCCGGATATTATGAGAAGAAACGGAAACATTTGGTGTGATAATCGGCCTTATATCTGCCGAATAGAGCCGCTTTAACTCTGCAGCCTTATTCTTTATCCGGTTCATATCCAAATCGTCTCTGATGGCAACTAAAAGCGTTGCAAGACGGCAAATTTCTGCCGGCTCCATCCATTTATCCAGATAATCAAGGGAATCTGCTCCCATAATGAAATAGAGTTCCCAGTCCGGATAGGTCCGATGAAGCTCCTGCAGCGTCAGATACGTATAACTGGTACGGGCTGCATTAATCTCCATGGCCGAAAAATAAAAATCCGGATTATTTTTAATCGACAGGCGAATCATTTCCAGCCGGTGGGCAGACTGTTCAATCTCTTTATCATCCTTATGAGGCGAATGTCCCGTTGGAATAAAAAGAATCTGGTCTAAATGATATTGTGTTACCGCATTCTGTGCAATAATCAGATGCCCGATATGAATCGGATCAAAGGTTCCGCCAATAATTCCAATACGCACTTTCTTCAATCTTCTACCACCCTTCCAAGGTATAAAAGCTTTCGTTTATAACAATTCAATCTTTGGATGTTTCTTTGATTTACGGTAAAGAACGATTTTTTTACCAGTTACCGCAACCACCTGTGCATGCGTACGCTCTGCAATTATTTCGCCTAATTCGCGAGGATCATCTGCACAGTTTTTTAATACAGAAATCTTGATTAATTCACGTTTTTCAATGGCATCATCTACTGCTGAAATAATTTCCGGTGTAAGAGATGCCTTTCCAATCTGAAAAATTGGATTTATCGTACTTGCCATTCCTCTTAAATGGGAACGCTGCTTACTCGTTAATTCCATAATGATTTACTCCTTATAATAATCGAATTCAAGTCCATACATACGGACGGTGTCACCTTCCTGAATACCCTTAGACTCTAATTCCTTTAAGATTCCCTGTTCTTTTAAGAATTTCTGGAAGAAAAGGAAACCTTTCTCCGAATCAATATTGGTGTAACCCAGCATTTTATCAATTTTAGGACCTTCTACAACATAAGCACCATCTTCCGGATCAACCTCAATGGTATAAGGTTCACCCTCTAATGCTCTGGAATCCGGGAAGAATTCCTGTTCATAGATGACCGGAGTATCGTCCATTTCATCTAAAAGACTCTTCACATAAAACATTAACTCACGGACACCCTGACGGCTGACCGCAGAAATTGGAAATACTTTAATGCCGGATGGCTCAAAGGTTTCTTTTAATTTCTCAATAATTTCATTATTGCCTTCATAAATAGCATCAATTTTATTTGCTGCAATGACCTGAGGTTTCTTTAATAATTCCGGATTAAAGGATTCCAGCTCCTGGTTAATGGCATGAATATCTGCAATTGGGTCTCTGCCTTCTGTTCCGGCAGCATCCACGACATGAATGATAACCTTGGTACGCTCTATATGCTTTAAGAATTCATGTCCAAGACCGATTCCTTCGGATGCGCCTTCAATCAGTCCCGGAATATCAGCCATGACAAATCCGGCACCTTCGCCTAAATCAACAACACCAAGAATCGGATTTAAAGTTGTAAAATGATAATTTGCAATCTTTGGTGTTGCATTGGTGGAACTGGATAATAAAGTTGATTTTCCAACATTTGGAAAACCGACTAATCCAACGTCAGCAATTACTTTAAGTTCCAGTCGAACTTCAAGTTCCAGGGCTTCCTGCCCCGGCTGTGCATATTTCGGTGCCTGCATGGAAGAGGTTGCAAAATGCTGATTGCCAAGTCCACCCTTTCCACCGGTTAAAATAATCTGTCTTTTATTCTCACCGGACATATCTGCAATTACCTTATCGGTAGCTGCATCACGGATAATGGTTCCGGCAGGAACATGGATGACAAGGTCTTCACCTTTTTTTCCGTGGCAGTTTCGTTTCTTTCCTTCTTCTCCGTTTTCTGCAGCCCATTTGTGTTTATGGCGGAAATCATTTAAGGTGTTCATGCTGTCATCTACTTCAAAGATGATATCGCCGCCTTTTCCTCCGTCACCACCGTCCGGACCGCCATCCGGAACATATTTTTCACGGCGGAAGCTCACATGACCGTTACCGCCTTTTCCTGATTTTATAATAATTTTTGCACTGTCGGCAAACATAATTTTCTACCTCATTATTGATTGTGAACAAACATCAGTTACTGTAATCGAATGATAACTTTAAGTGCTTCTAAATTACTTCAAGTTAAAATATAGTTTCCTATAAGTGAAAATAGACCCGGCGCTTTCGTGTCGGGTCTATCATGCATCTTATTCGTTTGTTGCTACTGGATAAACAGAAGCCTGTTTCTTATCTCTGCCTTTTCTTTCAAATCTAAGAACACCGTCTGTTAATGCGAATAAAGTATCATCTCCGCCGATACCAACGTTAACGCCTGGATGAATCTTTGTTCCACGCTGTCTGTATAAAATGTTACCAGCCTTAACGAACTGTCCGTCTGCTCTTTTTGCACCTAATCTCTTGGATTCAGAATCTCTACCGTTCTTAGTAGAACCAACTCCCTTTTTATGAGCAAAAAACTGAAGGTTCATATTCAACATGTTCTACACCTCCTTGAAGTTTAAAATGATGTAATCATTTCCATAATTGTTTTGTATTCCCTGTAAGCCTAAAACCATTGTGTCCAAAAGTAACTTTGCATCATGTCCTGCCGGCTGCTCAAAAGATACGGAAATCAATCCGGTCTCTTCGTCCTGATTGGTCTTGAACTGTTCTTTTGTGAACATTCCAAGGGCATTGATTGTATTAATCACAAGAACCGAAATTCCTGCACATACAATATCCTCTCCGGCATCTGCATATTCAGCATGTCCGACACAGGAAAAAGCAAGATACTCTTGTTTCTGGTTTCGAAAAATCGTTATCTTTGTCATAACAATTTCCTATCGATTACGCATTAATTTTTTCGATTTTCACCTGTGTGAACGCCTGTCTATGACCGTTCTTCTTGTGATAGCCGGTTTTTCTCTTATACTTGTAAACGATAACTTTCTTAGCTCTGCCTTCTTTTACTACAGAAGCTTCTACAGTTGCGTTAGCTGCGTCTGCACCAACTTTTAATCCGTTGTCAGATACTGCTAAAACCTGATCGAAAGTTACTTTCTCACCAGCCTCAACACCAAGCTTTTCAATGGTAATGATATCGCCTTCAGATACTTTGTACTGTTTACCACCTGTTGCTATAATTGCGTACATATGGCACCTCCTATTATCATTACTCGCCAGTTGTGGTGCTATCCTTACGATAGACTTATACCTCACTGTGCGGCATACTGTTGTATCATAGCACACGAATTACGATTCGTCAACTATTTAACGCTATAATTTTAATTATTTTTCAGGTACTTTCGGGTATTGTATTCAGATATTTCTTTGCATATCTTGATAGATACCTTGATGTGGCTTTTGCAGCTGCTATCATCTTAGCTGAGCCACCTGCTCCAAAAGCGTCTTACGCTCCTTCTTCCGGGTCAGTTCCACTAAGCCAAGCTTTGTAATATCCACAAGCCGTACCGGAACCGGGTCTTCTTTTAAGGATAACCGGAACTGGTGCATCAGCTCTTTTCTTTGCTCTTCTTTTGCCATATTGATGAAATCCACAATGACAATTCCTGAAATATTACGAAGCCGGAGCTGTCTTGAAATCTCTGCAGCAGCTTCTAAATTAATCTTATAATAATATTCTTCTGCATTTTTTCCGGAAGTATTCTTTCCACTGTTTACATCGATAACTGTCAGAGCTTCCGTTGGCTGAATGATAAGATAAGCACCAGACTTCATCCAGACCCGTTCCGATATTGCACGCTGTATCTGCGTCTCAAAGGAATAAAGGGTTCCTAATGAAATGGCATCATTTTCATAGAACCGTATCTTAGATAAAATATCAGGATTTCCGGCATAAAGCTGTTGAAGCTCTTCATAGATATTCTTATCATCCGTAATAATTTCACCAAGCTCTTCCTGGTAAAGGTGATTGATGGCATTTTCATAAAATTTCTTTGGCGGAAGCAGGATAGTGTAACAGGTACGGAAAAGAAAAGTTGCAGCTAATTCCTGATAGTCAGATAAAAGCTGTTTGTATTCTGTTTCCAATTCTTTCTGAGAAGCACCTGCCGCATTGGTTCTTACGATAAGACTATGCGGCTTCCTTTTTTCTTTCTGCCCGGCATTCTGCGTTGTATCGGCAGCCGTTTCTTTTCTGGAAAGCGGCATCTGTTCGAAAAGCTGTACCTGACTGCTTAGTCTTTCTTTTTCATCAGCACTTAATTTAGCAGAAATGGCAAGAGGACGGTTTTCATTTGTCAGGACAAAATACTTTCCTGCAAGGGAAAGCTTGGTATCCGCAATGGGATACTTGGTCTTGATTGCCTCTTTGGTAATCTGCACCACAAGTTCATCCCCTTCGGTCAGCTTTCCGCTTCTGCACTGCTTCGAAAACCAGGCATCTTTTATATGTGCTGTTTCCAGATAACAGGTTACTCCCTTTGCAATGTCCACAAAAGCGGCATCTAAGTTCGCGGCAATCTTTTTTACCCTGGCAATACAAATTATTCCCGGTACAACCTGATTTTCTTCGGATAACGGATGAAATGCAATTTCCCTAAACTTGTCCTTTTCATCTAACAGTGCCGTAAAATAGGAGTCGCCTACATAATGCTGCCTTGTAATGATAAATTTATTCAAGAATGTCATCTCCCATTTCATCCAATGCAATCAGAGTGCCGTCTTCTTTTCGGGCATATACGTCCACACGATGAATCTGAAACTGCATTTCGTTATAAGGAAGTTCCAGATACCGGTAAAAGGCTTCTAACAAAAGCTCTGGTTTTACATTATCTACGCTTCCTGTAGATACTTTAAGATAAAAGAATGGACAGCCATCTGCTTCCTCAACCTGAAAATCATATACCAGCTGCTTTAAGTCCATGACTTTTTCGCTTTTTTTTGTCTTTTTCGTAACCAGAAGCTCCGGAGCATCTTCATAAAATGCTTTTACTTTACCTTTTAGTTCATCCAAAGTGAATGGACAATTTCCTTTATCCTTATAAAATACGTTATAGTCTGCTGCTGCAACAATGGACATCGCTGTTTTTGCATGCTCTGGCAGCATCCGGTAAGATACGATTTCAACACCTTCCACCATGGTATCATTTAAAGCCTTAACGGATTCAATTGAACTTCTGGTAGAATGTACTTCAATATCAAGATATTCTCCATCACTGGTGATTCCAACTCCCAGCGGTGCCGCAAAAGACATAATCTGATGCGGGGAAAATCCCTCGGAATATGCAATATCAATCTCAGCACGACGCATTGCTTTCTGGAAATAACGCATCATATCAAGGTGTCCAATAAATTTCATTACACCATATTTTCGAAATTTAATTCTTATTTTCAAAGCAGACACCTCCCTTAAACTGAGCAGCTCCACAGCCCTGACACTGCATCCGGCAGTTTGGAGTTACTTCTTCTTTTCTGGCACGTTCCCATTCGCGGATTAAGAACTTTTTCGAAACGCCATCATCAATAAAATCCCATGGAAAAATTTCATCCAGAGGACGTTCCCGCATGGTATAGAAATCGGTATCAATGCCACATTCCGCAAAAGCCTCTACCCAGCGGTTATTATCAAAAAATTCCGTCCAGGCATCAAAGATACCACCTTTTTCATAAACCTTAAGCAAGACAGGGGCAATCCGGCGGTCTCCTCTTGCAAGAATACCCTCTAATACCGTAACATCTGCTTCATGCCAGTTATACTTGATGCTCTTGCGGTTTAACTGTTCTTTTACAGCATCATTTACCACCTTGGCTCTGCCAAGATAGCTGTCCTTATCATACATTCTCGCCCACTGGAATGGAGTAAATGGCTTTGGTACAAAGAAAGAGGTACTGATAGTAATCTGACATTTTCCATTCCGCTCTTCCTTTGGAATCTCATAATAACGGACTGCAATTTTATTGGCAAGTTCTGCTATGGCACGCATATCATCTTCCGTCTCGGTCGGAAGTCCTAGCATGAAATAAAGCTTTACTTTATTCCAGCCGCCTTCAAACGCCATTCCGGCACCATTTAAAATCACCTCTTCCGTCAGTCCTTTATTAATAACATTACGAAGACGCTGGGAACCGGCTTCCGGAGCAAAGGTAAGGCTGCTCTTTCTGATATCCTGCACTTTTCCCATAACGTCTAAGGAAAATGCATCGATACGAAGAGATGGCAGAGAAATATTTACGCCTTTATCCTTAAAGTTATCAATCAGAAAATTAACCAGTTCTTCCAGTTGCGAATAATCACTGGAACTTAAAGAACTTAAAGAAATCTCTTCATGTCCGGTATTCTTTAACATTTCATAAGCATAATGTTTTAAGACTTCTACATCTTTTTCACGGACCGGACGGTAAATCATTCCTGCCTGACAGAAACGGCAGCCGCGGATACAGCCACGCTGAATCTCTAATACCACACGATCCTGGGTTGCTTTAATAAAAGGAACAACCGGTTTCTCCGGGTAAACAGAATGGGACATATCCATCTGAATCTGTTTCTTTACCGTTGCCGGCACATCCTCATATTTTGGTGTAAAGGATGCAATCGTTCCATCTTCTTTATAAGCCACCTCATACATGGAAGGCACATAGATTCCAGGAATAGACGCTGCACGGCGTAAGAATTCCTTTCTGCTGGCCTTTTCTTTCCTGCACTGCTTATACAGCGTAAATAATTCCGTATAAGAAATTTCGCCTTCTCCGATATAGAACAAATCAAAGAAATCTGCAATCGGCTCCGGATTATAGCTGCAAGGACCGCCACCGATTACAATCGGGTCATCTTCTTTTCGCTCAGAAGACAGCATGGCAATCTGGGATAAATCAAGAATCTGTAAAATATTGGTATAGCACATCTCATACTGAATGGTAATACCAAGGAAATCAAAATCCTTAATCGGCTCCTGACTTTCCAGTGCAAATAAAGGAATATTTTTTTCTTTCATAATCTTGTGTAAATCCGGCCACGGAGAATAAACCCGTTCGCAGTATACATCATCCCGTTTATTAAACATATCATATAAAATCTGAATGCCCAGGTGAGACATTCCGATTTCATAGACATCCGGAAAGCACATTGCAAAACGGATGTCAACATCCTTCGGATTCTTCTTTACCATGTTCAGCTCGTTTCCGATATAACGGGCCGGTTTATCAATTGTTAAAAGTATTTCATCACTTAATGCTAAAGTGTTCATCTGGTACCTCAATCATTCTTAAATATCATAATCCGATTTGTGAAAAAAATAACGCTTATATATTTTTTGCAAAATCCGAAATCATCATAACATACTTTTGCAGTTTTGTATAATCATAGTTTTCTTCTAATTGCCGATACATCCATTCGATATCTTTTTCACCGGCAGTCCCCGGAAAAGAAAGCTTCCCTTTATCACATAAAACAAACATCACAAAAATGCAAATACAAAGCAGCCATTTTACTTTCCAAATGGCTGCTTTTCCTGTGTTTATTAACTCCTCGTCCGTGTCTTTCCGTGATTCCGAAAAAGAATTTCTGGCACGAAGAATATATTCCCGTCTGTTTGCAATATAATCCTGTTCCAAATAAATCGCACCTTTCTGCATATCATCGCCTGATTGTTGTTCTGCTGTAATCTATGCAGAAAGTGCAGGAACTATGTATGTTATCTCTGGGCAAGTTCCTGGGTAACATCCTCCCATGTTACGCCTTTTTCTACCATCAATACCATTGCATGATAAAGGAAATCTGAAATTTCATAAATAATCTCTTCCGGTTCCGGATTCTTTGCGGCAATGACAATCTCGGTTGCTTCTTCGCCGACCTTCTTTAAAATCTTATCAATTCCCTTATCGAAAAGGTAGTTGGTATAAGAGCCTTCCTTTGGATGAATCTTACGATCCGCAATAATGGAGTAGACATCCTCAAATACCTGCAGTGGATTTTTCTCAGCATATTCTTTCTTGACAATTTCATTAAAGAAGCAGCTTGGTGCTCCGGTATGACATGCCACGCCAATCTGGGATACCTTTGCAAGAATGGTATCAAAGTCACAGTCTGCCGTTAAAGATTTCACATACTGGATATGACCACTGGTCTCACCCTTCATCCACAACGCCTTACGGCTGCGGCTGTAATAAGTCATCTTTCCGCTGGAAATGGTGGTATTGAACGCTTCTTCATTCATATAAGCTACCATAAGTACTTCATCGGTACGGTAATCCTGTACTACAACAGGTACCATTCCATCCGAATTCAATTTGAAATCACTCCATTTTAATGCCGGAGCAAAATTGTCCATACGGATTCCGCTGGCTGCAAATTCTGTCTTTAATTTCATGATATCCGTCCTTGTATCATTGATAAAAGCGCCACAGATTCCTCTGACATTTTCACGGTTTAATACATCCACCAGTGCATCCTTGTCATAATTATCATACTGAACGACATATGGCAGATTTGTAATATTTTCTACTCCGTCCATCATGGATGGATCAAGAACAATCATTTCATGGAAATATTCATCCAGTTCATCTTTGTGTTTGAATAAGAAATCAATGTTCTTTACAGAAACTATCATACGGTCTTTTCCGAATCGTTTTGCACCTTCCTCCGCCAAAGACATGCTGACAGATTTGGCACCGTTTAAAACAACCTGTTTACATCCGGCATAGATAAATTTCTTAATGTCTTCCAGACGGTTGATATTTCCACCTGCATAAATCGGAATCTCTACAGTACGGAAAATATCTTTTACCGTATGAATATTTTTCTCATGCTCTTCATCATCGGTTGATAAGTCATAGATTAAAATCTTATCAATTCCACTGTCATTATAAAGCTTGGTAAGTTCTTTTAAATCTCCTGCAGAACTAAGGTCACTCGGGCTCTTTACTGCCTCTCCGTTTTTCAGATAAATGGTTGCTACTATATTCTTGTGTTTCATATGCTCACCTATAAACTGCCTTTCGTTGATAATATGTCGGTAATACGCGGGTCGATGATGGTTGCCTCATCCAATGCCTTTGCAAATGCCTTAAACATGGCTTCAATCATATGATGGTTATTTCCGCCTGTAATGACCTTAAGATGTAAATTCATTCCGGCGCTATAGGAAATGGCATAAAAGAATTCTTTTACCATTTCGGTATCCATATAACCTACGCGGTCTGTGGTAAATTCTGCATCAAAGGATAGATACGGTCTTCCGGATAAATCTACCGCACAAAGCACCAGTGTCTCATCCATGGGAAGCATACAGCTTCCAAAACGTTTGATACCCTTTTTGTCACCGACTGCTTTTTTAATGGCATTGCCAAGGACGATTCCGGTATCTTCAATGGTATGATGACAGTCCACCACCAGATCTCCGGTCACTTTGACATTTAAATCAAATAATCCATGTCTTGCAAAGCCATCTAACATATGGTCGAAAAATCCAATTCCGGTATCTACCTTTGCATCCCCTCTGCCGTCCAAATCAAAGGAAAGGTAAATATCGGTTTCTTTTGTTTTTCTTGTATATTCTGCAATACGTCTTTGTTCCATGAAACAAACCTCCGTTTAGTTTTCGTCTTCAAATCTTACTTTAACGGAATTTGCATGTGCCGTCAACTGTTCGCACTCTGCAAACTGGGCAATATCTTTATATACTTCCTCTAATGCTTCCCTGGAATAGGAAATAATGCTGGATTTCTTAATAAAATCATCTACGGATAATGCAGAGAAGAATTTTGCGGTTCCATTGGTTGGAAGAACGTGGTTTGGTCCTGCAAAATAATCTCCAAGCGGTTCACTGCTGTATTCACCGATGAAAATTGCTCCGGCATTTCTTACCTTGGTCATAACTTCAAACGGATTCTTTGTTACAATTTCCATATGTTCGGATGCAATTTCATTTACTGCAGCAATGGCTTCCTCCATATTATCTGCAATTAAAATATATCCATAGTTATCTAAGGATTTCTGGATGATTTCTTTTCTGGAAAGCTGTGCAGTAAATTTTGCTGCTTCCTCAGAAACACGCTCTGCCAGTTCACGGCTTGTGGTAATCAAAATTGCGGAAGCCATTTCATCATGCTCTGCCTGGGATAAAAGGTCGGCTGCAACATATCTTGGATTGGCTGTTTCATCTGCTAATACTAAAATCTCACTTGGTCCGGCGATGGAGTCTATGCTGACATAACCGAATACGGCTTTTTTCGCTAAAGCTACATAAATATTTCCAGGGCCAACAATTTTATCTACTTTTGGAATGCTTTCGGTACCAAAGGCGAGAGCTGCAATTGCCTGTGCGCCACCTACTTTATAGATGCGGTCTGCACCGGCTTCTCTTGCTGCAACCAATGTAGAAGGATTTACCTTACCATCTTTTCCAGGCGGTGTTGTCATAATAATTTCATCAACTCCGGCAACCTTGGCCGGAACAATATTCATCAGTACGGAAGAAGGATAAACGGCTTTTCCACCCGGTACATAAACACCGACACGGGCTAATGCGGTTACTTTCTGACCTAAGATAATACCTTTATCCTGGCTGTCAAACCAGCTGTTCTGACGCTGTTTTTCATGATAGGTACGGATATTTACAAGAGATTTCCGGATGACTTCAAGGAGCTTCGGATCTACTGCATCATAAGCCTCCTTAATCTCTTCTTCTGTTACTAAAATATTATCTTTATGAATCGTTGCGCCATCAAATCTCGCTGTATAGTCAAATAATGCAGCATCTCTGTTGGCACGTACCGTTTCAATGATTTCCTGTACGCTGGCTTCAAATTTGCCGTAGCTGTTGGGGCTTCTCTTTAAAAGATTCTCTAATATATTACCCTTTGTCTCTTCTGTCAACTCTAAAATACGCATGTTTATGCCTCCTTTAATACCGATTTTAAATCTGTAATTAATTTCGTAATCCGCTCATGTTCCATTTTCATACTAACCTGATTTACGACCATCCGGGCAGAAAGCGGACAAACTTCTTCTAATACTTCAAGTCCGTTTTCACGTAAGGTTGAGCCTGTCTCTACAATATCACATATTACCTCAGAAAGTCCAACAATCGGGGCAAGTTCGATGGAACCGTTTAATTTGATAATTTCTACAGTCTGATGTTTCTTATTATAAAAATAGTCTTTTGCAATGCGCGGATATTTGGTTGCCACACGGATCAGTTCGTGATGCTGTAATAATTCTTTGGATTCTTTTGGACCGCAGATACACATTCTGCATTTTCCAAAGCCCAAATCCAATACTTCATAAATATTTCTTGCTTCCTCTAAAATTGTATCCTTTCCCACAATACCGATATCTGCCGCACCATATTCTACATAAGTTGGTACATCCGGTCCCTTGGCAAGGAAGAAACGAAGCTTTAATTCTTCATTGACAAAAATAAGTTTTCTGGTATCCTTGTCTTTCATTTCTTCACAGGTAATGCCGATTTTTTCAAAAGTCTCTAAGGTTTTATTTGCCAGTCTTCCCTTACCTAATGCAAAGGTTAAATATCTCATATCTTCCATTTCTATTCTCCATCCATAAATGTCAGTTCTGCAATCTGATTTCGCAATGCATATGCTTCATAATCTGCTTTTGATTTATCCATTGCCCAGGCAATCAGTTCCACATTGCAGTCCTTTGTCCTCAGTGCAATGGCTTTTTTTACTGCTTCCCTGCGGTATTCCGGTTTGTATACAATCAACTGATTGTCATGTTTTACGGTAATCTCAATCTTCTGTCTTAAAATTGCTGCCATTAACTGGTCTACTACAATCGCAAATCCAATGGATGCTGCATCTTTTCCAAAATAAGTAAGAAGTTTGTCATAACGGCCACCCTTTACAATCGGTTCACCACTTCCATAAGTATAACCGGCAAAAATTACTCCGGTATAATAATGATAGCTGCTTAACATACCAAATTCATAGGTCACATATTTGTCTACGCCATATATTTTAAGCACCGCATCTAAGTCTTCCAATCTGCGTATCGCTTTATAAACCTTTGGATAATCAGCTGCATAGGTCTTTGCGTCTTCAAAGGAAGCTGCATTATCATAAATAGTTCCAAGCATTCCGAATAATTCTTTCAAATTCTGGTTCATGGAGCAGTCGGAAATCTCTTCTTCCACACCAAAAAAATTCTTATTTGCAATCAGTTCCCGGATAACCTCTTCCTGTTCTTCAGAAAGTCCTGCCGCTTCCATTAAGCCACGGAAAAATTCCACATGACCCACACTAATCTGGAAATCCTTTAAACCACTGCTCTTTAATGCGTCAATTGCCATGGCAATCATCTCTGCGTCGGCATCTACGGTATCATCTCCGATTAACTCTGCACCAAGCTGGGTGGATTCCTTTAATCTTCCCTGATAACTATGGTTGTTGATAAAGGTATTTCCCATATAAGAAAGGCGGATTGGCATATCCTCATCCATAAAATATTTCGCGGCAGACCGTGCAATAGATGGTGTAATATCCGGTCTTAATACAAGGGTATTTCCTTCCCGGTCAAAAAATTTATATAATTCGCTGGATGGAATGGTTCCAACTTCTTTTCCAAATATATCGAAAAATTCAAAGGTTGGTGTCTGAATACTGTGGTATCCGTGTCGTTTTAAAGCCTTATGCAGCCGATCCTGCAGCTCTAATTTTTTTTCACACTCTTCATTATAAATATCCCGGACACCCTCTGGTGTATGTAACAATTGATTTTTCATATAAACCTCCAGTTTTTTTCAAAACACTTTAGCGTGCTACCATGCTACCACGGTGAATTGCTTTTCCTAGTATATATTACCTGGAAATAATTGTCAATCCCTTAGCTCCAAATCTTTTTTCAAGCCTTCCAGATAAGGAACCAGGATTCCTGACTTCTTTGGCAGGAAAAATTCCGGATTTAATTCTTCTAACCGGAAGCTCTTCCGTCCGCCATTCTGGGCTCTCTCCCAGAATTCATAAAGCTGTCGGAATGGCATATAGTAAAATTCATCCCGTTGGGTATAAAATATCAGAATAAAGGAAATACCCTGCTGATTTTCAAAATCCTGCATAAACTGAATCTGGTGAGCATGCACATTGGCAAGAGGAAACGTATCGGTGTGACATTCCTTGGCATCAAAGCAGACCGGAATGCCCTGTACTGCCCCGATATAATCTACGGTACTTTTCTGGTCAAAATAGGCAAGGGTAATATGTCTTGTTTCTTTATCAATATTAATTGGTGTAATCGGTGTCGGAATTTTCTGTATCATTGCTAAATTATGCTCTGCATATTTTTCATTGGTCCGGTTGATAAATTCCTCTAACGTAGAACCTCTTAATCCTCTGGAATTCCAAGTTGGCATCAGAGTATACTTCCTTTCTTTTCTTCCGGCAGTGTGTAATAAATTTTATGTTCTTCGAGAATCCTTATTTTCTGATTCTTTACTTCTAATATATTTACACTGCAGTTTGGCTGGTGGCTGTTCCAGAAATCCTTGATTTCAAGTCCTTTTATGTATGCAAGAAATGCCCGGATGATTCCACCATGACAGCAGATGAGCACACGCTTCATTTTTTCTTCCAGTGGAAGGATTTCATGCTTTAAAAAATCTTCCACCCTGCCAAGTAATGCTTCGTAGCTTTCGCCCTGTTCCGTGGCACGATACTGTTCCGGCGCATGAAATAAAGCATCAATATTTTTAAGGGCCGGATTCCAGCTGAGATCAGCAAGCTTCTGTCCTTCCCCTTCTCCGAAGTTCATTTCACGGATACGTTCATCATAGGAAATCGGGGTGTCCGTTCCTCGCAGAATAATCTCTGCCGTCTGTCTGGCACGAATTAACGGACTGCAATAACAGTAGTCAAAAGTCAGTCCTTCGTTTTGGAATCCCTCTTTGGTCTTTTCGGCTAATTCCAGTCCGAATTCATTTAATGGAATGTCAAGCGTTCCCTGTATCAGTCCTTTTTTATTGTAATCGGTTTCTCCATGCCGCATCAGATATACTTTCATCTTACTTATTCATCCTTCCTGTAACATCCGTAGTCTTTTGTTAAAATAATTACTGCTCTATGGCATTCTGATTTGCATAACAAATAGCCTTATTAAAATCATCCGGTGGAGCTGCTTCTACACATCTGCCATCTGCAAATATCATCCGGTAAGCATGTAAAAGCTGATGTTTTACGCCGGTGCGTTCCCGGTAAAAATGATTGATTTTTTCATTACCATATTTACTGTCTCCGATAATCGGATGACCAATGGATGCTAAATGGGCACGGATCTGATGGCTGCGTCCGGTAATCAGATGCACCTGCAGCAGTGTGACATCCTGATATACTTCCAGTGGCTCATACTCGGTTTCGATACAGAGTGCATCCTCTGTTTTTTCCTTTGAAATAAATACCCGATTCTGCCTTTCATCCTTCATAAGATAACCCTTTAAATGCTGCGGTACTGTAATGCATCCAGCTACCAGGCAGAGATAATATTTCTTTACGGTTCTTTTTTTCAATGTCTCGGATAAATCCTGCAATCCCTTTAACGTCTTTCCGGCTGTCAGAAGTCCTGAAGTATTGCGGTCAAGACGGTTGCAGACGGACGGCCGGAAGGTCCGCAAATCCGTTTCCTTAAGAGCTCTGCTTTGAAGAAGATATCCGATAATATATTCGTTGGCAGAAATATCGGATGGCTGTGCCTTCTGTGACAGCATTCCTGCAGGTTTATTGATGATTAAAATATCTTCATCTTCATAAACGATATCCAGTGCTGTGGTTGGAAAACTTTCTTTTACCTCTGCTCCTGCAAACTTATCATAAGTTTCATCTGCTAAAAACAGCTTTACCTCATCTCTGGCATTCAGTTTTTCGGATCCATCTGCCTTTTTTCCATTTAATACAATATTCTTTTTCCGAAGCATTTTATAGACAAAGCTTGACGGTGCTTCTTTTAAAAGCTTTTTTAAATATTTATCAAAACGTTGTCCTGCTTCATTTTCTTTAATGATAAATGTTTTCATAACATATCCTTACTATTTCTTTTTATGAACGGTTCGAATCGTATGCTTCTTCTTCGTATTCTGACTGGAAGTCTTTCCCGAATATTTTTCTGTATTTCTGGAATTTCCAGTTTTATACTTTGTCTGATTTTGATTCAGTGTCCGCTTCGTCTTTTTCTTATCCGAAAATGCTTCTTCTTTGGCAAGCTTTCTTGGACGGATGAGGCAATGGGCATCAAAGCCGATTAAATCCGTCCGGTTCGTCTTAACTAACGCTTCATGCACCAAATCATAATTTTCCGGATTACGATACTGTATCAGTGCACGCTGCATGGCTTTCTCATGCGGATTGGTTGCTACATATACCGGCTCCATGGTCCGCGGATCTAAACCCGTATAGTACATACAGGTCGATATGGTGGATGGGGTCGGATAGAAATCCTGTACCTGCTGAGGCATATAACCTAAATCTCTTAAATACTCAGCCAAATCTACTGCCTCCTGCAGGGTCGAACCAGGATGGGAGGACATCAGATATGGTACCAGATACTGTTTTAATCCTAACCGTTCATTCATATCATGATACTTGCGGACAAATTCATTATAAACGGAAACCGGAGGTTTTCCCATTTTCTGTAATACCGGGTCTGAAATATGCTCCGGTGCCACCTTTAGCTGTCCGCTGACATGATATTTACAAAGTTCTTCCAGAAAATTATTTTTCGTATCACATAACAGATAGTCAAAACGGATACCGGAACGGACAAATACTTTTTTCACGCCTTTGATATTCCGTAATTTACGAAGAAGACTGATATAATCGCTATGGTCAGCAACAAGATTTTTACATGGTGTCGGGAACAGACATTGCCGGTTCTTGCAAACACCCTTTGTGAGCTGCTTCGTACATGCCGGTGCCCTGAAATTAGCAGTCGGACCACCTACATCATGGATATATCCTTTAAAATCCTTATCCTGTGTCATCTTCTTTGCTTCTGCAAGAATGGATTCATGACTTCTGGTCTGAATAATTCTGCCCTGATGAAAAGTTAAAGCACAAAAGCTGCAGCCACCAAAGCAGCCACGGTTACTGACCAGTGAAAATTTTACTTCTTCAATAGCCGGTACACCACCATCCTTTTCATAGATTGGATGATAGGTTCTCATATATGGCAGTGCGTAGATATCATCCATTTCCATCTGGGTTAATGGCTTTGCCGGAGGGTTCTGTACGACAAACATTTTCTCATCATAGGTTTCATAAATTCTTTTTGCCGTAAAAGGGTCTGTATTCTGATACTGCAGGTAAAAGCTCTTGGCATACGCTGTCTTGTCCTCTTTGATTTTATTAAAAGACGGCAATTCCAAGGCATCATAAATATCTTCTTTATTTCTGGTCTTAAAAACAGTTCCATCGATATAAGTAATATCCTTTACCGCAAGACCGGAAGCTAATGCATCTGCAATTTCAACAATGCTGTGCTCGCCCATTCCATAAGAAATCAAATCAGCACCGGAGTCCAGAAGAATGGAACGTTTTACCTTATTAGACCAGTAATCATAATGCCCCAGTCTTCTAAGGCTTGCTTCAATACCGCCGATAATGATTGGATTATGTTTATAGGTCTGACGGATCAGATTGCAGTAACTTACCACTGCATAATCCGGGCGTTTTCCCATAACGCCACCCGGTGAAAATGCATCATGGGCACGTCTCTTTTTCGATACGGAATAATGGTTTACCATGGAATCCATATTACCTCCGGAAACGAAAAAGCCAAGCCGTGGCTCGCCCAATATGGTTACGCTTTCCTTGTCACGGTAATCCGGCTGTGCAATGATACCCACGGTATAACCATGTGCCTGCAATATTCTGCTGATAATAGCATGTCCAAAGGAAGGATGGTCCACATATGCATCTCCGCATACATAAACGAAATCCAGCTGCTTTATCCCTGCTTCTTCCATGTCTTTTCTTGAAATTGGTAAAAAACCGTTCTGCATCTTCTTATCCTTCCTTTAATGCCTGTAATTCTGACTCCGTCAATGGGCGATACGCTCCTGTTGCCAGAGTTTCATCCAGCTTTAAGCTTCCCATGGAAAGCCGTTTTAAATAAATGACCTTTTTTCCTGTTTTTTCAAACATCCGCTTAATCTGATGATATTTTCCTTCGGTAATAGTAACTTCAATTTCTGATTCTGAATCACTTTTTAAAATCACAAGTTCAGCAGGCTTTGTGAGGTTTTTCTCTCCGATATCAAGACCCTTCTGAAAAGCCGCAACATCTTCAGCAGTCACTTTTCCTTCTATTCTGGCATAATAAGTTTTTGCCACATGTTTCTTCGGAGATAAAAGCTCATGAGCCAACGCACCGTCATTGGTGATAAGGAGCAGCCCTTCCGTATCCTTATCCAGTCTGCCTACCGGAAACAAATCTTTTCTTACAGCATCTTCTATGAAAGAAACTACAGTTGGAAAATGCTTATCTTCCGTGGCACTGACACAGCCGGCAGGCTTATTTAGCATATAATATTCCCACTGGGAATAATTAACCTTTTCGCCTTCGAGGTTAACAATATCCTTTTCCGGTGAAATCTTATATTCCGGACGTTTGATGATTTCTCCATTTACGGTAACACGTCCCTTGGAAATATAGGTTTTCACCTGGCTTCTGCTTCCTTTACCCATTTCTGTTAAAAATTTATCTAATCTCAAATCTTTCATTCTGATACGTTCCTTTACTACTCTGATTTGGCAGACACTGCGATAACTCGAGAAGCTCGCAAAGCGTGTTTCTTATAATTCAAATCCTAATTTAAATCTTAATATTGATAATGTAATATTTTCTTCTCCTGATAGAGATATTGCAGGACGGAATAGGAATTTACACTAAACTCCCGTTTATTTTCATCATTTAAATAAATTCCAAAATGAAGATGCACATCAAAATTACCGGCGGTTCCTTCTGTCTTAGAATATCCGGTATCTCCCATAAATGCAATCAGCTCTCCGGCATGAACCTCGTCTCCGATGGAAAATCCTTCTGCATAATCCGACAGATGTGCATAGTAGAAATATGCTCCATGGGGACTCCGGATTCCGATACGGTAACCCCCAAGTTCCAGCCAGCCCATCTGCTCTATGGTTCCATCGCAGACACTGATTACCGGGTAATTTCCCCGCTCATTGATATCTGCCATAATATCACAGCCTTCATGTCCTCTGTCTCCACCATAAGTGCGGCTCTGCATCCAGGTGTCTCCAAAAGTTACTTTTTTCTCTTCGTCCCAGATGGTATCCGGAACCGGGAAATAGACAATGTCAGACCAGATACTGTCTAAATAGGCTTCCTGCTTTTCAATTTCTTCTTTATGAAAATGCAGCAATCTTTTGTATACATCTTTCAGCTCGTTTTTTTCTGTTAAATCTGAAGCATAATATGCCAGAAGATAGCGGGTAAATGTCATATCGTCCTGAGCCTCACCATCTTCAGACTCATATTCCCTGAATTTTAACACCGTTTCCGGAGAGACTTCCTGATTCCGAAGTTTCTGAAAGAACTCCTGTTGTTCAAATGCTATATAAAAGGCTGCCCGCTTTTGAATCTGCTGTAACAGGCTGCAGTCTATGACCAACAGCAAAAAAAAGAGAATAATGACACAAATTTTCTTCTTCATAATAATCCGCATAAAAGTTATTTTATACAATATATTGAACTATGAAAAAAACTATTTCTCTTCTGATTCTTTTTTTGTGCTTAATATTATTATTTGTGCATCCAATGCTTACGGTATCTGCCGCAGCAAATGGCCTAATGCTCTGGTACCAGAGTATTCTGCCTGCATTGCTTCCTTTTGCCATTCTATCCAATATTCTGATTTCATCCGGGGTTTTTTATCATATTTCAGGAATCCTCTATCCATTCATCCATCTCCTGATTCCCTGCAGCAGAAATGCCTGTTTTCCACTTCTGTCAGGATTTCTATTTGGTTTTCCTATGGGAAGCCGTATCTGTGCCCAAATGTTAGAGGAAAATCAATTATCAAAGGAAGAAGCAACCATTCTCTTTGCAATCTGTAACAATATCAGTCCTATGTTTATTGCAAGCTACATTGTTCATGACACGCTTCGGCAGGACAGTCTTTTATTGCCAACATTTGGGATTCTCTATCTGCCGCCACTGATTCTCTGCCGCATTCTTTATGCCTTTCAACGAAAAAGTCTAACGCAAAAAGAAACGGCACCACGATTAAAATTAAACTTTTCAATCATAGATGCCGGTATCATGAACGGTTTTGAAATTCTTTGTAAACTCGGTGGATATATCATGCTCTTTTCTATTCTGTTAGAACAGATTACCTTTTATGTGCCACAAAAGCTCTTACAATTACCACTTTGTATTCCATTGGAAGTTACTAATGGAATCCGGCAGATTTCCGAAGAAGCTCTCTCTCCACAACTTGCTTATGCCTTAATTTTAAGTCTTACCTCTTTTGGCGGATTATGTGGCTTCGCCCAGACCTATTCCATGGTTGCAAGCCAGAAGCTCTCCATGAAATATTATCTGCTGGTCCGAATCAGTCTTGCATTCTGTGCTTTCCTTCTGGGGTACATGATATATCCGGCAGGATAAATATATATTACTCTTCCGGAGTCTCATTTGCCGGAGCTTCCTGTGTGGCAGGCTCTGCTGTTGTTTCCTGTTTTGCCTGTCCGGAAGAAGCATCTTCTTCCTCTGGAAGCAGTTCATTCCGGTTTGCCGTCACAACATCCAGACAACCCTGAAGAGTATGAATCAGATTATCATATCTTGCCTGTGAACCTTCAATGGCATGACTTAAAATTTCTTCAATATTCTTAAGACTGCTGTCCGTATACTGAATTGCACCCATACGGATATTATTGGCATCATTGGTTGCTTTATCAAGAATCTCCTGTGCCTGCTTGGTAGCAATCATAACAACCTCATTTGCCTGGGCATAAGCCTGTTGCATAATCTGGTGTTCACTGACAAGCTCGCTGGTCTGTACCTGTGCCTGAGCAATGATGGCATCTGCTTTTGCCTGGGCATCTGCCAGAATAGCTTCTTTGTTGCTGATAATCTTCTGATAACGCTTGATTTCTTCTGGCGTTTTCATTTTTAATTCCGTCAGGAGTTCTTCTAACTCATCCTTATTAACAACAATTTTCGTACTGGATAATGGCTGATATTTGCAATTATCAATATATTCTTCGATTTCTTCTATGATTTGTTCCATTCTGCTACTCATCGTCCACACTCCTTATTTTTTGATATTATATTTATCATAAATCCGCTCTATAAACTGTGGTGGGACAAAATGCGAAATATCGCCACCATAAGAAGCATATTCCTTTACAATTGTAGAGCTGAGATAGGAATATTTTACATTCGTTGTAAGAAATACCGTATCTATCTTTGGATTTACACGATGGTTCGACTGTGCAATCTGAAGTTCATATTCAAAGTCCGTTACCGCACGCAATCCTCTGACGATAATGGTTGCATCAATTTTTTCCATAAAGTCAACTAAAAGACCATCAAAAGAAGCAACTGTTACATTCGGCATATCTTTTGTTATCTCTTTTAACATACTAACACGTTCATCTAAAGAAAACAACGAGTTTTTTGCACTGTTATTTAAAACTCCCACAACCAGCTCGTCCACTATTTTCGAAGCACGTTCAATCATGTCAACATGACCATTTGTGACCGGGTCAAAGCTGCCCGGATAGATTGCTTTTTTCATCATAGGTTATTCCTTTCTGGATATAAAGGCATGTAAATTTGTCTTATATTTTTTGCATTTATCAAGTGTAAAACCAAGCTCATCAAGATACTCAAAACCAGTCTTTAGGGACGCTTCTACAATAATTACCGTATCTTCATCTACCAGGGTCGATTTCGAAAGCAGCATCAGCACATCCTTTTCCAGCTCCTGATTGTAAGGCGGATCCATGAAAATAATCTGGAATGCCCCTTTCCCTTCCAGACTCCGGATAGCTGCCATGACGTCCATCTGCAGTAAACGGCACTGGTCATTAAATTTGGTAAAGTTAATATTATCCTGTATACATGCTGCTGCTTTTTTTCCACTTTCCACAAAAACAGCTTCTTTCGCTCCACGGCTGACAGCTTCCAATCCAATCTGTCCGCTTCCTGCAAACAAATCTAAGAACCGGCAGTCTGCAATCTCGTATTGCAGCATATTAAAAAGCGTTTCCTTAATACGGTCTGTTGTCGGTCTTGTGTCTATTCCTTCAATTGTTTTCAATGGAAGGCTTCTTCCTTTTCCGGCTATTATTCTCATCAAAATCCCTCTTTTATCAGTAAATCATTCAGTTCCTGCAATGCCGTCTCCACCGCATGCATACGCACTTCACTACGGTCTCCGGAAAATACATAACGTATAACTTTCACAAAATCATTAATTTTATAACCAATGTATACCAGTCCTACCGGAAACTTTTCACTTCCACCGCCGGGACCTGCAATACCGGTTACTGAGATTCCGACATTCGTACCGGCAACTTTTGTTACGCCACGAACCATTTCTTCTGCTACTTCTTTACTTACTGCAGTGTGTTTCTGCAAGGTCTCTTCCGATACACCTAGTACTTTATGCTTTACCGCATCCGAGTATGTGATATAAGATTCTTCCAGCACATCCGAAGCACCCGGCACATTAATCAAAGTTGCGGCTATAAGTCCTCCGGTACAGGATTCTGCAGTAGCAATGGATAAATGATTCTCCGTCAGCCTTTTTACAATTTTATCTTCCAGATTTTCCTGTCTTTTTTCCATGGGAATCCTCTTTATTTCTGTTCTTTTAAAACAGCTCTGTTTTTCCAGAGATAATCAATTAGAGATACAACCGTTAATACCAGTGCAATATAAGTAAGTACGGTTCCTAATAACTGGAAGTAACAGTTATCAAAATTAAGAATCAATACAATGACCATAAGCATCTGGAATGTGGTCTTAAATTTGCCCCAGTAGCTGGCTGCAATTACAACGCCGTTATCAGCTGCTACCAGACGAAAACCACTGATGATAAACTCACGGCTGATAATTACGATTACAATCCAGGCTGCAAGCTGTCCGGTTTCAATCAGGCAGATCATTGCGGCACATACCAGCAGTTTATCCGCAAGCGGGTCCATAAATTTGCCGAAATCTGTCACAAGATTATACTTTCTTGCAATCTTCCCATCCAAAAGGTCTGTAAGACTTGCTACAATAAAGATTGCTACAGCAATATAATTTGCATAACCCGGACAAATCGGTGCCAACATAAACACTACAAAAAACGGAATCAAAATTACTCTGAAAATTGTTAATTTGTTTGGTAAATTCATGCTAATTCTCCTATCAAATCATATTCATAAGCTCCGGTTACTTTTACTTTGGCAAAGTCTCCGGTCATTAAGGTTTCCTCTGTATTTACAAAAATATATCCGTCAATAGATGGCGCATCACGGTAGGTTCTTCCTACATAAGCATTCTCATCTGCAACTTTTCCTTCGATAAAAGCATAAAGTTCACGGTCAACCATATCTTCATTTTTCTCAAAAATAATTTCTTCCTGAAGCTCCATGACTTCCTGTTGCCACAGTTTTTTCGTCTCTTCCGGAATCTGATTTTCCATCTCGGCTGCTTTCGTTCCTTCTTCCGGAGAATAGGTAAATGCGCCCAGACGGTCAAATTTCATTTCCTGTACGAATTCCAACAGCTCTTTATGCTGCTCTTCTGTCTCTCCCGGGAAGCCACAGATTAAAGTGGTCCGGAGCGTAATATCCGGAATTTCTTCCCGCAGATGATGAATAATACGAACAAGGTCATCCTTATTGGTCTTTCTTCCCATTCTCTTTAATACATCTGAATTTGCATGCTGAATCGGAATATCCAGATAATGGCAGACTTTATCATTTCGTTTGATTGCTTCAATCAGTTCATCATCAATTTCTTCCGGATAACAGTAAAGAATACGAATCCAGTACAATCCCGGAATCTTGTTTAATTCATCCAAAAGCCGGTGCAGGGATTTTTTTCCATAGAGGTCAATTCCGTAAAGGGTGGTCTCCTGGGCTACCAGAATCAGTTCCTTTACACCGCCCTCTACCAGTTCTCTGGCTGTTGCTACCAGTTCTTCGATCGGAATACTGCGGTAGTTACCTCTGATATATGGAATGATGCAGTAAGTACAGCGTTTGTTACAACCTTCTGCAATTTTTAAATGGGCATAATGTCCACCGGTGGTAACACATCGTTTGGTATGCAAGGTCGGAAGTCCTTCCAGTGAATTTAAATTGGTATAATGTTTTCCTGCCATAACTTCTTTCACAGCAGAAACAATATTATCATAGGAATTGGTTCCAAGAATTGCATCTACTTCCGGTATTTCTTCCTCAATCTCACTCCGGTAACGCTGGGCAAGGCACCCGGTTACAATCAATGCCTTTGCATGTCCGGTTTTCTTATATTCTGCCATTTCAAGTATTGTGTTAATACTCTCTTCTTTGGCATCATTGATAAAACAACAGGTATTAATTACTATCACATCTGCCTGCGTTTCATCATCAATAATGGTATATCCGGCATCACGGATCATACCAAGCATATATTCTGAATCTACCAGATTCTTATCACAACCCAGTGATACAAAGAAAATATTCATTCATTCCTCCGTAACAGGAAAAAGTCCTGTATATATTTTTCTTTTACATGATGAAAGGGTTACCAAACCATGTTGGCAACCCCGCTATGCTACTCGTTATCTTCTGAAACAGCATCTTCTCCCATGATTTTTACCTTTCCGGTATAAAGCTCTTCTACTGCGATAGAAAGTGGTTTCTTTCCTTTGGCATTTTCAACCAATGGTTCATCTCCACCGATAATCTGTCTTGCTCTCTTTGCAGTAGCAATTACAATAGAATATCTGCTGTTTACGACCGGTTCTTCTCCGATTTCAACGTCGTTATTTACGACCTTCATTAACTCAACATAAGATGGATGTATCATAATTTATTCTCCTTTCGAAAAGCACTTCAGCTCTTCTCTGATTTTATTGATGAAATTTATATTACGTGATGCACAATCATGCTCGTTCTCAATGATGCTATGGATATTCTCCACACATGCAGGAACAGTATCGTTCACCACAATGTAATCATACTGATTCATAAACTCTGCTTCCTGGGATGCTCTGCTTAATCTTGCATTGATGGTTGCCATATCTTCAGTTCCACGATTCACCAGGCGGTTCTTTAATTCATCCGCATCCGGTGGTGTTACAAAGATTAAGATGGTGTCCGGGAAACGTTTCTTTACGTCAAGTGCTCCCTGAATCTCTATCTCAAGAATTACATCTTTTCCAGCCTCTAACTGTTCATCTACATAGGCTTTTGGTGTACCATAATAATTTCCTACATAACAGGCATGCTCAATTAACGCATTGTCTGCTATCATCTGTTCAAATTCTTCTTTGGTACGAAAGAAATAATCAACACCATCCACTTCTCCTGGTCTCGGATTTCTCGTGGTAGCTGAAACAGATAATGCATACGTATCCTTGTACTCCGCCATCAGAGCTTTCATCACAGTGCCTTTGCCGGCACCGGAGAAACCGGATACTACGGTTAATATACCTTTTCTTTTCATTTACTATTCCTCACTCAGTTTATTTCCACTAATCTCGTTAAATCTGCCAGTCAGTGTATCCGGCTGTAATGCAGAAAGAACGATATATCCGGCGTTGGTAATAATCACCGCACGGGTACGTCTTCCCTGGGTTGCATCCACCACGCACTCTTCTTCTTTGGCTTTCTGAATCATGCGCTTGGCAGGTGCAGAATCCGGCTGAATCACAGCAACAATCTTATCTGTATTTACTACATTTCCAAATCCAATATTCATAAGTGCTGCCATTTTTCACCATTCCATTCTTACTACAGGGTTTACGGAAATCATTTATTCAATATTCTGAATCTGTTCGCGGACTTTTTCAATATCCGTTTTCAGATTAATACCGGTATCTGAAATTGCAAGATCACTTGCCTTGGAAAGAATCGTATTTGCTTCCCGGTTCATCTCCTGGGCAATGAAGTCAAGCTTCCTTCCAACGGTTCCACCGCCTGTTAAAGCAGCTTTCATCGCTTCAATATGGCTCTTTAAGCGGACAGTTTCTTCATCCACACATATTTTATCAGCAAATATTGTAACCTCCGTTGCAATTCTTGCATCATCCATCTGCTTATCTTCTAAAATTTCTTTTACCTTGGTTTCTAATCGCTCACGGTATTCTTTCATAACGATTGGAGAACGTTCTTCGATAAAGTCCACATAGCCAATCATTTCATCTAATTTATTCAGAAGGTCAGTTTTTAAATTCTCGCCTTCTTTTTCTCTGGTTTCAACAAATGCCTCACATGCATTACGCAATGCCTTCTCAAGAAGTGCCCAAAGTTCTTCTTCGTCATTATCCTGTTCTTCCATTATAAAAACATCCGGATAACGTGACAATGTGCTGACACGGATATCATTTTCCAGCTGGAAATGCTCTGCCATCTGTTGTAAATATTTTAAATATTCGCCAGCAAGTTCTTCGTTGTATTTCAGTGAGAAGTTGGCTTCGTTAAAATCTTCACAGGTAATGAAGATATCTACTTTTCCACGCTGTATGTATTCTTTGATTAAGTTACGCACGGCACTTTCAAAGAAACTTAATTTTTTAGGAAGCTTAACATTTACATCCAGATAGCGGTGATTTACTGATTTAATCTCTACCGTTATCTTACGGTTGTCTTCCTCTATCTCACACCTGCCGAAGCCGGTCATACTTTTAATCATAGCTGCCTCCTAATGCATAGATATATGTATTATAGTAGAATTTTCTTTATTAGTCAAATTCAAAATGCCGTATTTATTGAAATTTTAGAAAGATTTCTTTATAATAAAATCCTGTAAAAGAATCTATTCTTTCCAAAGGAGGTCATATTATATGGCACTAGACGGAATTACCGTAGCTGCACTTACTGCAGAATTAAATCAGACAATTTTAAATGGACGAATCAGCAAAATAGCCCAGCCTGAGGCGGACGAGCTGCTGCTTACCATAAAGGCACCATCCGGCCAGTACCGGCTTTCTTTAAGTGCCAGTGCTTCCCTGCCTTATATCTATCTTACAGCTCAGAATAAAGTCAGTCCCATGACTGCACCGAATTTCTGCATGGTATTACGAAAACATATTGCCAACGGCCGGATTATTGCCATCAGTCAGCCCGGATTAGAACGAATCATCCGGATTACGGTCGAGCATTTGGATGAAATGGGCGACCTGAAAAAGAAAAACCTGATTATAGAATTAATGGGGAAATACAGCAATATTATTTTCTGTGATGAAAACGAACGCATCATTGACAGCATCAAACGGGTTCCATCCCAGATGAGTTCCGTCCGTGAAGTTCTGCCGGGAAGAGAATATTTTATCCCGGAGACCCAGAACAAGCGGAATCCCCTTGACTGTTCCTATGAACAGTTCTGTGAAAAGGCGTCTTCTCTTCCACTGCCACTTGCCAAAGCACTTACTTCTGCTTTTACCGGAATCAGTGGACAGGTTGCAGCAGAAATCTGTTACCGTGCTTCTTTAGATGCAGATACACCGATTAATACCTTAGAAGAAGACGCACTGCTGCACCTTTATCATAATTTCAGCTGGCTGATGGAGGATGTCGGAAACGCCAACTTCAAGCCATGTATTCTTTATAAAGGAGAAGAACCGGCAGAATATGCTGCCATCTTACCAACCCGCTATGAACATACGGAAGGCTATCACATTGAACCGGTAGATTCTATTTCCGCCGTATTAGAACAATTTTATGCCAGCCGCAGCCTCTACACCCGTATGCGTCAGAAATCTGTGGATTTGCGTAAAATTGTATCCACTCACTTAGAGCGAAGCAGCAAAAAACTGGATTTACAGTTAAAACAGTTAAAAGATACGGAAAAACGTGATAAATTTAAAGTATACGGCGAATTATTAAATACCTACGGCTATCAGGTTACCGAAGGAGCCAAATCAGTAGAGGTGCCAAATTACTATACCGGTGAAATGCTTACCATTCCTCTGGATGAAACACTTTCTCCACTGGACAATGCAAAAAAATATTTTGCCCGGTACAATAAATTAAAGCGTACCTTTGAAGCATTAAATACCCAGACCGAAGAAACCAAGGCAGAAATAGCACACTTACAGACCATTCAGGCTGCGCTTGCCATTGCAGAATCCGAAGACGACCTTGCCCAGATCCGGGACGAGCTGGAAACCTATGGCTATATCCGCAGGAAAATGAGCGGTAAGAAAAAACAGAAATCCAAAAGTAAACCATTCCATTATCGTTCCAGTGATGGCTTTGATATTTATGTTGGAAAAAATAATTTCCAGAATGACGAACTTACTTTCAAGGTTGCCAACGGAAATGACTGGTGGTTCCACGCCAAAGGAATGCCCGGCTCCCATGTTATTGTAAAAACCGAAGGCAGGGAGCTGCCGGATCGGACTTTTGAAGAGGCCGGCAGACTGGCAGGCTACTATTCTTCCGGCCGTGATAACGAAAAAATTGAAATCGATTATTTACAGCGTAAAAATGTAAAGAAACCAAACGGTGCTGTTGCCGGTTATGTCATTTACTATACGAATTATTCCCTGACAATTCACCCGGACATTTCCGGCATCGAAAAAATTTCAGAATAATTTAGTCACACATTTTTACTTCTTCCATATTATGAAGTGTAAGATAAATTTTGGAGGATTTGAAAATGAGTGATTTAGCTGCTACTGGCTGCGGATGTGGATGTAACGAAGGAAATAACTGCTGTTCTTTAATCTGGATTATCCTGTTACTCTCCTGCTGCGGCAACAATGGATTTGGAGGATGTGGCAATGGATGCGGCAACGACAGCTGTATCTGGATTATTTTACTGTTGCTCTTCTGTGGCGGCTGTGGTGACAGCTTCGGATTTAACAACAACGGTTGTGGATGCTAATTCATCTGCAAAGCGGGGGCCTCTCAACGAGGTCCCTTTTTCACTTTACAGGAAATTGCTTTCCTGTAAAGCAAAAAAATGCTCCGCGAGGATGCGCACTGCGGCGTATAAGGTAGATGTCGCAAGCGACCGCCGCAGGCACAAGAATGTGTCAAGACACATTCTTTGTTCTGTCATATCTTTGACCGCCTTTTTCCGGTGCGGTCAGTTTCTTCTTTTCCGTTTCTTTTTTCTTCATACATTCTTCATCTATTTCATATACTTCATTTCCGTCAATGATTAATTTTCCCATGCTGGCATCAAATCCTTTCCTGTTTCTATAAAAAGGTTCTACATTTTATTATATGCGTCAAAGTTATATTTTCCGCTGTTCCATCATAATTTAAAAGAAAAAGGATTATTTTATGGATTCTGAGTATAAACCAACCTTCTTTGACTCGCAGTTACAAAACCACCAGTTACAGATTATGAAAACCATGATTCCATATCTTTCCGCCGGTCAGCAGCGTCCCTTTGCGCTTCTCATCAAATATATGGAACTACAAAAAACAGCCCAGCTTTTTTCCAATGACACGCTTACGATTCAGGAAGTCAGCAGCCATTCTCCCCAGGAGCGGATGTTTCAGATGCTTACCGATATCAGCGAACAGTGTACACCCGGCGAGAAAGAAAATATTGAAAACTTTTTAAATATGTATCAGATGCTGTCTGCTTATGATACCCTGTTTTCCTGATTTCATCACTTTATCATTTGTTATTTTATGGTTCCCTGTCAACTTGTTAAGAACGGAGGATTTTATGAATTTAGACTTTTTGAAAGGCAATCCTGCCTTAAATGATATTTCACCGGAAAAGCTGCAGTTTCTTATGGATTTTGCTTCTAATAATACTGATACAAAGGATGCCAAATCCATGGCTTCCACGGTCATGAACGCCGCCAATAATGCCAAACAAAACGGTATGACATTTTCGAATACTGAAACAACTTTATTAATTGAATTATTAAAGCAGAATATGTCCGAAGCAGAACGTGTAAAAGCAGATAAAATGCTGCAGATGATGCAGATGTTACAGAAAAAGAAAAAATAGTCTCTTATAACGCAAGCGAGGATATGCAAAATGCACATCCTCGTTTTTTGAAATATTTATTTCTGAACAATATTTATATCTACTTGAGAATGTTGGTTTTACGCTGTTTTTCGCTATTTATCTTCTGATTTACTCTATTTTTACTCCAAATTTAAGCCAATATTTTCAGTTCAGCTACTTCTTCTTTTTTCTTCTCTTCTGAAACGTGAGTGTATAAATCGGTTGTCATTGCCAATATTGAGTGACCTAAGAGTTTCTGCACTACCTGTTGGTCTACTCCATTTTCATAACACCTTGTAGCGTATGTATGTCGCAGAGTGTGACAGGTAAACAGTTCAAATATCTTCGGCTCTCTCTTTTCTTCCTTTGCCAGTTCAATCTCTATTAGCGCTATATTGGCTCCACAGGAATACGGCAGAGTTGCTTTCAATATAAAAACCTCTGCCGCATAACCTCTATAGCCAATTTGATTATTAAACAGTGCTCGCTCGATTCTATTTATCCTCGATCCCCCGAATCGTTATCTGCGTAAGATGGCAATCGACGGCTACATCGTCAACACAGATACAACTCCTCTGAAGAAACAGTATGAGGAAATGCACAAGATTGGCATAAATATCAACCAGATTGCAAAAAAGGTAAATACCACCGGAGATCTATATCCGGAAGAAATGCAAGAATTGAAAGAGATGGTGAAAGAACTATGGCATATATTAAGATCTTCCCCATTAAAGTAACAGACAAGAAAGCTCTGGACTATATCACGAATCCAGACAAGACTGATGAAAAACTGCTGGTTTCCAGTTTTGGCTGTTCCCCGGAAACTGCTGATCTCGAATTTTCCATGACTAGAGAAATGGCAAAAAAGAATGGAATGGACAAAGGTGATAACCTGGCATTTCATCTGATCCAGTCATTTAAACCTGGAGAAGTTGATGCCGAAACTGCCCATCGCTTAGGACAGCAATTTGCAGCCGAAGTACTGAAAGGAAAATATGAATACGTGATCAGTACCCATGTTGATAAAAAGCACATTCATAACCATATCATCTTCAACGCTGCAAGCTTTGTTGATCATCACAAGTATGTTTCCAATAAGCGGAGCTACCATAAACTCTGCAGAATCAGTAATCGTATCTGCCTGGAAAATGGACTTGCCACCAGTATGCCAACCGGAGAAAAAGGAAAAAGCTATAAAGAGAACATGGAATATCATCGTGGCACCAGTTGGAAAGCCAAGCTACGTGTTGCAGTTGATAAAGCAATCTGGACTTCCATCAACTATGAGGAATTTCTACAAAAAATGCAGTTAGCTGGATATGAAGTCCGGCAGGGAAAGCATCTTTCTTTCCGTGCACCGGAACAAAAAAATTTCACTTATATGAAATCTCTGGGAAGTTATTATACGGAAGAAAACGTCCGCATCCGCTTAGCTAAAAATCGTAGCAAAGTGAAAACTCCAAAACATCTGTCCAGAGAAGCTCGCCTGTATATCAATATCTCCACGTATGTAACGACTGGCAATCGAGAAGGATTTGAACATTGGGCAAAACTCAATAATCTAAAAGAGGCAGCCCGCACCTTCAACTATCTTTCAGAAAATAACCTACTGAATTATGAGGATTTCAGGTAGCATGTTTCTGATGTTGATGCTTCTGTTAAAGCGGCTGATCAGAGAATAGCACACATCACCAGTGAGCTAAGCACGCAGAAAGTCATTCAGAAACACTGTGATTCTTACCGGCTCTGCCGTAAAGTGATAGAAGATTGCAAATCTGCAAAAAATCCAAAAGAATACCGTTCCAAGCATCTGGCAGAATACCAACTCCACGATTCACTAAAAAAAGAGCTTCAGGATCTCGGTGTT
The DNA here is from genome assembly GCF_003461185.1 of Roseburia sp. AF20-18LB. NCBI lineage: Bacteria > Bacillati > Bacillota > Clostridia > Lachnospirales > Lachnospiraceae > Roseburia > Roseburia sp. AF20-18LB. The sequence continues at coordinate 113,630 of NZ_QTWP01000001.1, read as the reverse complement.
ACCAAAATCCCTAGCTCTGAAAAAATCCAGAAGCGGATTGAAAATCTTGAATCTGAACAAGCTGCTACCGTCCGGGAAAAACAGAAATTACAGAAAAAGCAGAAAACACTGGATATCATTCAGCAAAATTTCTCTGTGCTGCTCGATGCTCCTGAAATCAATTCAGACTTACTTCCGGCAAAACGGGAACCTGTTTCTGTCACAAGAGATAAATAAGATTGCACTGACAACTCAATTATTCTCTTCCAAATCTTCCCAAGGTTTCAGACCCATTTCCTCCCAGGTGACACCATACGGTGCACCTCCGGAGGTATAACCGGCAATAACGAAAAATCTGTCATCTTGCAAGATTTCTTCTTTAGCCAGATTATCTCTTGTTTCTTGTTTCCGTCTTGCTCGCCTCTGCTGCTTCTTTTGTTTCGCAACAGCTGCTTTTTCTTCCGGCGTTTTCTTATGTTTTTTTGCCATAAGTGTTTCTATTATAATTCCATTCTGAATGTCTCTCAGGATACGTTCTTCATAACTCTTTTCACGCTTTTCAACAATTTTATAAAATTCTTCATATTCCGTTTTAGGAGCAAGCGATTGAACTGCCGTAAACAAACTTTTGCATATATCATTCATTTCAGTAGCATCCGGCATTCGCTGATTCTCAAGATAAAACTTCAAGTGCATTTTGTATGTTTTATCTGCTATTGCACTCTTCTGTTTTTGTTTTAAGTCTTTATAGCTTCTGTCGTTCCTCTGCATCTACAATTCCTCATCTGCCTTCTTTCTCCCGTGCCATCAAAAGCATTTTTTCAAAAGACTGAGCGAATCTTTCATCATCTTCCTCCGTCCGCTTCTTCGGTCCCTTGACATGACATTTACGGGAACTTCTTCTGGCTTTTTTACTCAGGTGACGTTCCATTAGCATCTGATCAATATTATCATCCGTGTACCATTTACCTGATTGATGAATAGCATAAGCACCTTTTCCCAATGCCATTGCAGCCACACCATAGTCCTGTGATACGACAATATCTCCTTTATGGCAGATACTAATCAGTTTATAATCTACTGCATCTGCTCCTGCACCGACAACAACAACTTTACTATAAGTCGATGACAGAACATGGTTTGTATCACACAACAACATTACCGGAACACTATTATCTTTTGCAATCTTTTCAATGATCGCAACCACTGGGCAGGCATCTGCATCAACAAATATTTGCATCTTTCTATTTCTCCTCTGAACCATTATAAGAATAAGCTCTGCTGTTCGTATTCTGCCTCTCGTTTTAGCTGAACCGGTACCTGATGCAGAATTTGCTCCATTTTCCTGTCATCGAACCAATCTTTCAGCTGTCCTTTTTCCAATATCAGCGGCATACGATCATGTACTTTTATCATAGATTCATTGGCTGCTGTAGTCATAATCACAAATCGTCGTTCATTCTCAAACCAATCACAGAAGCCAGCCATATACAATACTGGTGCATCATATCTGGAAAATGTATTTTTCTCTTTTAACCGATTCCATTCATAGAACCCACTTGCCGGTATCAAAATGCGGTGATAGAGGATTCCATTTCGAAAAGAAGGTTTGTCCATAACAGATTCTGCTCTTGCATTTATAACCAGATTCTTTCCTTGTGACAATGGATATCCCCACTTGCAAACATCCAGTTTCAATCCATGTTCTGATTTTTCAATGATCGGTGCTACATTGGTTGGAAAGATATCTCCTGCAAAATGTTCCTGCCGGATCCGTTGGTCTATATCATGCACTACTTTTTCGATTTCATCTGCCATATCAGAATCAATATAATATCTACCACACATAATACTTCCTTCACTTATAGATTCTATTTCATCAAATATACATCATTTATTTCTAGGCACTTTAAACTCAGTTAATCTATAATTTTGAATCCACCCCATACATTCTTCACCATCTTCATTCTCCCAAATTATCTGTCGCCACTTTTTATATTTATCTATAATTCTAACAACTTTCCCTTCCTCAAGCTTTTCAATTACAATCGAATGGCAGTCATGCTTCAGTCGTACAATAGATTCTCTATTAACGATTCTATATTTAGTCGTATTTAGCTCCTTCGCATCATATCCCATTCCAACGATGTAATAATTATTGACTTGTTGTGTATAATTGTAATTATTTATCGTTGTTGCTGAAGAATTCGTAACTCCCAAAACAACTGATATAATCGTAATAATAAAGTTCAGCCATTCTCGTATTTCTTTAACATCTATCGTTCGTTTTTCTTCTATTGGCAAATTCTGCTTCTCTTTATTTATCGAAAGATTCGTTGCTCTTTCATATTCCGATGCAATAGTTTCTGACACCGTATCAATATCCCATTCTTCGGATTCTGAGAAAACTTGATCGGTAACTCTTCCCAATAAATTTATATGAGGCTTCTGGCATAATGGTGGAAGCCTAACACCATAAATTAACAACACCATATTGAAAAAACACTTGTGTCCTTTAATGTATTAACTGCGAAGAAAAACACAAAAGGAGTATTCACAAGTGGCTTCAGTTAATACATTATGCAAAAGTGTCCTTAATGTCAAGAACACAGTTATAAAAAATTGTAATCTTTACTCTGATAAGAATGGAGTTAAACATATTCGTATCCAAGCAAGACCTAATAAATGGCACGAGAACGACTGCCCATTCTGCCATAAATCATGCCCTGTTTATGATAAACATTCCAGTAGTATAATGCCGAGATATTACGAAGATAACTCGTAGAAAATGCAAAGTCCAGTCGCAAGTTTAGACACGATATTGCTCTTAACAGTCGTATAAAATCAACATTTGCAGGGATTTATCAAATTCCGACATACCGTCTTAGAAAATGAATAATCCCTCGCAATTCATTATGAACTACGAGGGACTGCTTACTGACTGTTAAAGCGGTAGCCGATCTCACGAACACTATCTATGGAAAAGTGAGAGTTTGTATCACAAAGTTTTTTACGAAGATTCCGAATGTGAAAGCCTACGGTATCCTTTTCATTGCCTGCTGATATTTCGCCCCACACCTTATCATAAATCTGCTCGTATGTAAGAACACGACCTTTATTGGCTGCGAGCAAGCAGAGTATATCGTACTCTTTGACGGTCAGTTCAATTTCCTGACCGTTATTGATAACTCTGCGCCGGCTCAAATTGATTTCTAAGCCGGAAAGGGATAATGTCGGCTCATATGAAATCTCTAATTTTTCAAAATCAGGGTGCTGTTTTACAAAAGCCAGCATATCGTCAAAGGCTGTTGAGTCTTGTGCTTTGAACTCCATTATTACGATTCGTCCGATATTATCACCCCCCTTGGTTAGTTTTTTTGTCTTGGACAACATAAGATTTATTGAGTGAGATAATACGATTCATCAATCGTTTTCAGAATAAAATTCACATCGTCATAACGAGAGGAATCGGACTGAGAGCCTAAACTGCATATCAAAAACTCTTTTCCGTGCTGCTGATAAAGCACAATCAAGTTATAGTCGTCAGACAGAGAGCCAGTCTTAATTCCGCATACATTTTCGTTGTAATATTCGGATGTCGGATCAAGGAAGGCGTTTGTATTCTGCCATATTTGTGTACTGCCATCAGGCAGTGTTGCCGTATAAGTGTTTTGAGATACAATTTCTCTAAACCACGAGTATTCCAACAACCGATATACTACTTCTTTCAAATCTAAAGTGGTGGTAAGTGCCTCCATATCAAAACCACTCGGATCATATAAAACTGTGTCTAAGTACCCCTGCTGTTGCAAATGCAGGTTTAAGTTCTCCATGAAAATCCTCACACGCTCTTGACAGCTTTCTGCTTGCGGCGAAAGTAATCCTCCACAATAATCAGCAACCACATAAGCTGCGTCATTCCCTGACGGTACTAACATTGCCGCAAATAGATTGTGTAAAAAGTATTCTTTTTCCTTGATTTGAGCAACAGACGAGCCAGGTTTCGTGAGTGAAATAGCACCATAGTCTGCAACAACGATACTATCAAGGTCTGCTAAAGTTGACGCATACTCAATAACAAACAGCTTGGCTAAACTTGCAGGAATTTGTGGCTCGTTCTCGTTTTTTGAAACAAATATTTCATCATCAGAACAATCCACCAAAATCAGCGATTTTGCATTATAAGAGTCAGGAAAATCTTCTTTGTAGAGAAAACCATTTATTTTATTCTTTACCTCTCTGAAATTTTCCGGCTGCATTGCCCACGGCACAAACATTATACCTATGCCGATACAAACTACAAGCAAAAACAAAAATACTCCAAATCGTTTTTTCTTACGGCGTTTTCTCTGCATATATGTGCTCACCTCCCAACACCAAAACTCCTATGTGCCATTTTTAATCGGCATAATTTGCCTGAATACACTCTGTAAATCCAGACGGATCTCCCAACTTAGCTTTATCAATATTATCACGAAGATATTTGCGTGTGGCGTCATCACAGCGATCTGTTCCCATATAAGGCATATCAAAGGCTTTTTCGAGTTCAGCTAAGGCTTTTGCCGCCCTTTCCGAATCCGTATTGTAAGTATCAAGCCATTCCTGCATCCAAGAATATTCCCAAAGGTTAGATGCTCTTGTATCGCCATATCCTATCTGAAAAGACGCTCCCGTATCTTCGCCTTCCAAAGCATCAGGCGGCGTAAAGCCCTCCGGCCAATTCAAACTCTCAATGGTCGTTAGGTATTCTTCTTCAATGGTAGCAAAGTCCGTGAAACCTCTTGTGTTTGTGTCGGAGTCCGAAGAAGTGGAGCAGCCTGCCAGCATAATCACCAGCAAAGAAATCATAACACACAATAACAGTCTGTACGGTCTTTCGGATTTTGAGATTGTTCGTTTCATTTTGTTTCCTCCTTGAATTGAGTTTTATTATCTAAGAGCCAATGCAGGCTCTAATTTTGCTGCTTTCAATGCTGGTAATAATCCGCCCAATAATGCTGTAAGCACAGACACAGCAACTGCAACAACAGCAACGCTGATTGGATAACTCGGTGTTCCCACCGGGGAATCCACAGGGAGCAACGCTCCAATACAATGCACCAAAATCAGCGAAATCAAAATAGCTGCAAAGCAAACGAATATTGATAAAATCAACTGTGAGCCTAAAACCAATGCCACAATATTTGTTCGTGAAGCACCTATCGCTCTGCGGATCAGCAACTCATGTGTGCGCTGTTCCAATGAAGATAGTCCGATATTGATCTGCCCTAATACGGAAACAAACAGCAACAAAAGCGAAGTAACCAAAAGCCCTAATTGCAGTATGGACAATACCGAATCATAGGTATCTCCAATATCACTCCGCCCAGAACTTTCCCAGTAACCGCCAATGGTATCAGTCAAAATGTCGCCAAGGGCAGAATGTATCTGTTCGATTGTCAGTCCTGTTGTGGGATGCCAATACACATTTGCATTTTGTACTTGCCACATTGCTGGTGCGAAATTGAGGATCGCCGCAGAATCCGCATAGATAGTCGGAAAATCCCTGCCATCGTTTACTACTCCGACAATATTGAATGGGGTTAACGAAAGTGTGCTTTTTACATTTCCTGCAGCATAGGGCGAATCATTAAAATAGTTTTTAGCTTCTTTGTTTATGACCACTTCAAGCGATCCGCCCTCACTCGAAGGCTCTAACCATCTACCGGATGTCATTGGAAGATTATAGACTTGACTATATGCCTCCGTGGTGCAAACTAAATCAAAAGCCATCAGGTTTTGGTAAACATCATTCGGCGGTATTGGCGTTAAATCTTTCATTGGTGCAAATCGAATATCTTCTCCCATAGAAAAAGTAACAGCGGCTACATCATCAATGGCTTCAAATCTCTGGAATAATTGTTCCATTTTATTTCTATCGTGAAAATCGGATTCCGTTATCACGAATGAGTAAGTAGGTGACCAGCCATATACCTGTGCGTTTACGGAAATCAAATACTCCCGTCCAAGCGTACCAACTAATACCGATCCAAGCATTGCGATAATGCCTACAAGCATTGAAACACTTGTCAGAATACTTCTAAGTGGAGACAGACGAAGGTCTTTAAGTATCATTTTTAGCACAAGTTATCCTCCCTCCATCCATTTCAAAAATCGTATCACAGGTATCTGCAATATCAGGATCGTGCGTAACCAACAGCAGCATAATTCCATTTTCTTTTACGACGCTGTGCAACAGTTCCATAATCTGCGTTCCCGTCTTTTTATCCAACGCTCCCGTAGGCTCATCACATAAAATGGCTTCCGGAGATACTGCAAGCGCCCTTGCGATTGCAACTCTTTGTTGTTCACCGCCGGACAAATTGATTGGGTAATCATTTTCCTTGCTTTCTAAGCCGACACTTTTTAGCAAGCCTGTAATTATCTCGTGACGCTGTTTGGCGGTAAACGACTTTTTGGCATAGAGTAGGGGTAATTCGATATTTTCCCATACCCGCAAGTGCTTAATCAGAGAGTAGTTCTGAAATACAAATCCGATATTATTGGCTCGCAGTATAGACAGATCACGGTCTTTCAAAGCAGAAATAGATATACCATCATAAAGGTACTCGCCCTCATATTCCCGATTTAACAAGCCAATAATGGATATAAGGCTTGTTTTGCCTGAGCCGGACTTTCCGACAATGGCATAACTGCGCCCTCGTTGCAATTCCATATTAGCGTTGGTTACTGTTGTCAGCATATCGCCATTATTCAATTTGACGCTTGCTTTCAAATCCTTTATTTTGATTAAAGTCTTTTCGGAAATTCCTTTCATTTTATCAAATCCCCCTCGGATCAAGGTTTGGCGGAGTAGCAGAAACTACATCGCCCTCCTCTAAGCCGGACAGTATTTCTATATTGGCTCCGTCTGTCACACCCAATGTCACTTTTGTTTCCACTCTTTCTCCATTCGGAGTAATTACAGTAACCAATCCCGTCCCTTGTCTACCCGCTATTACCGACAGCGGCAATATAAGGACATCATTTCTCGTTGTCGCCGTTATGACTACCGTTGCACTTTGCCCCGATTTCACATCGACTGTTTGACTGATCAAGCATTGCAGAATGCCCTCTTGCGGCACGATTCCCGTAAACGCATTTTCATCTGCGGCAGGCGACACCACGGCAATCATATCGGTTGGTCCTACACCATCATATACTTGAAATTTTGCTTTCAACTCTGCATACTCCGGTAAGGTACTCAAAAAATTATCTGCCTCTACATTGAGGGCAAATCCTGTATAATGCACTATCGCTACGGGATAATTACTCAGTACGCTTTCATTGGATGGGGCAATAGAGGTAATTGTACCATCCACCGGAGATTTCAATTCTTTGCCGTTCACAGTTCCAATAATTTGCCCGGCAGTGATTTTTTCTTCTAATTCTACCGCTGTATTAAATATGCCATTTTCGGGTGAGAAAATAATAAACGGTACTGCCGGAACAATAGTCGTTTGCGTTGAAACGGTTGGAGTAATTGTCCCTCGTACAACTGATACCGTTTTTTCTGCGGATGTTGCGCTATCTGTAAGATTGTTTTCGTCTGTCTGCCCAATTGCAGAGCAGGCAGATAGCGTAAATACAAGAAACAAAATAGAACATAGCAGCATTTGTTTTCTTAGCAACTTCATCATTCCTCCTTATGCTGTATCACAAAAAATACGAGCCTCTATCTTGATACTTTTATTGTACCAAAACAGAAGCCCGTATTTTCTTGATTGCTCGTAAGATATTCCTCTTTTTTTCTATGCAAATTCTTACAATTTTCCTACGCCAACGGCAAAGTAATTGAAAACTTGTTTTGATCCTCTTGGCTCTCTGCAACGATTGTACCATTGTGTAGTTCAACAATCTGCTTTGCAATCGCCAAACCTAATCCAGCTCCTCCACTGCTTGTACTTCTCGCTGCGTCAAGCCGATAAAACTGCTCGAAAATCCTGTTTAACTTTTCTTCCGGCAGAGTATCGCCGTGGTTACAAAAAATAATGCTGACCGTATCTTCCTGACATTGTGCGCTGATCGTGATATCCGTATTTTCAAAACTGTAGATAACCGCATTTCTCAAAAGGTTATCAAAAACACGCTGAATTTTGTCTGCGTCACATCGAAGCATTATATCATCATCAACACAAAGATTACATTGCAAATTCTTTGATTTGAGCATAGGCTTAAATTCATATACAAGTTGCTCCAGCAGGCGAGTTAAATTGATTTTCGTGTATTGTAATGTAATATCGTATATATTGAATCGTGTTATCTCGAAAAACTCGTTAATCAGATCCTCTAACCGTTCTGCCTTACCAAGAGTGATTGAAAGGTACTTTTCTCGAAGTTCCTTTGAGATTTGCGACTCATCACGCAGTAAAGTAAGATACCCGATTACAGAAGAAAGCGGTGTTTTCAAATCGTGTGCAAGATACATAATCAGGTCATTTTTTCGCTGCTCATTTTCTTTTGCAAGCCTTGCATTACTTTCAGCCTCTTGTTTTAACTGATTGATGTTAGCGGCGATTTCACTCAACTCCGGGGACATTTCAATGTAACTGACATTCTGATCGAACATTTTTCCTGTCGCAGCCTGTACCTCGTACACATAGGCGACTACTTTTTTCAAAAGTAGGTATGTCATGTATATAATACAGCCACCCCACACGATTACAGCCACTATATAAAGATATACTGTTCTGTAATACAAGTAATAATACAAAACATACTTGCGGAGAATTTCCTCTGCCATAATTCCTAAAAGAAAAGTACCGCCAAAAATAAGCACAGAGCAAATCGCACATTGAATTACATACCCTTTGAACAAGGTAGAGAGCAGATAGTTTTTTTCTTTTTTATTCAATTTCATACCCTACCCCCCAAACAGTTTTAATGAACTTCGGATTTTTTGAAGGTTCATTCAATTTTTCCCGAAGCCGCCCAATGTGCGCCATTACCGTATTGTTACTGTTGCGAAGATACTTTTCTTTCCACACGGCTTCAAATAATTCCTCCGAGGCGACAACTTTACCCTGATGTTCGCACAGATACCACAGAATAGAAAACTCCAACGGAGTCAAGGCTATTTCTTTGCCATACAAGTAGCACTTGTGGCTGACTCTGTTTATCAGTAGACCTCTGATGTCATACTCGTCTTTTTCTTCGGATTGGCTCAAATTAGGACTGTTATAGCTCTGATAACGCCTTAATTGCGTCTTTACTCTTGCCACAACCTCTAAAGGATTAAACGGTTTCGTTATATAATCATCCGCACCAATCGTAAGCCCCATAATCTTGTCGCTATCCTCAATTTTGGCGGTAAGCATAATAATAGGGAAGTAAAACTTTTCCCGAATTTTTTGGCAAAGTCGAAAACCATCAATATCCGGCAGCATAATATCAAGTATCGCTAAATCAATCTGCGACTGTTTGATACATTTCATCGCCTCTAACCCATTATAACATTTATATACTGAATAACCATCGTTACTCAAATACACTTCAAGCAGATCAACGATTTCTTTTTCGTCATCCACAATTAAAATCTTCTTGTTCATTGATCCTACACCTCATTTTCGGGTACGGCTTCCATTATGTCGCCAAAATCACACTCTAAGTATTCGCATATATTCAACAGCACGGGAAGGGTAACATTTTCATTTTTTCCGAGTTTCGCAAATGTACTTTTGCTTGCCCCGACCGCTTCTCGTAATTGACTCTTTTTCATTCCCTTGTCAATCAGAAGTTTCCAAAGTTTGTTGTACCGTACTTTCATTTCCGCACCTCCACCCAAATATAGTTTGTATTATAGCACTTTGAGAGTGAAATCGCAATTATTAAGTCTGTATTTTGAGACTTTTAGTTTTCAAACCGGCACAATATCTTTCTGATATGTAATCCAACCGCCTGCAAAATGCAGGCGGCTTGTGTATTTTAATAGGCAGGTGCGCCGTAGCCAAGAATCTCGTAATAACCGATAGAATACTCATTGACTCGGCAACTGTCGCCGGAGTTGCCCTCGACCGTATAAACCTTGCCGTTTTCGACCTTTTGAACAATACCCGTATGGTCGGATAATCCATCCTGACCACTTTCGTCTGCCCAATCGAAGAAAATAATCATTCCGGGGGCAGGCTCGGCGCTGCCATCCAGCCATTGTCCACGATCCTTAAACCATTGTACTCCGTTGACACAGCCTGCATATTTTGGGATAACTCCAGCGTCGATATAGCCGCACTCGTTGGCACACCAAGATACAAAGCAAGCACACCATTCTACACGGGAGTTAAAACCGTACCACGACCAATACGGCTGACCGCCCACATTGCCAACCAGAGAGAGTGCAACGGTCACGATCTGTCCGTCGCCGCCTGTAATGCCGTAAAGCACCTGTGACCAAAGGTAATTGTTTTCATCTGCAAGCAGTTCAGCGAGGTAGCCTTTCTGTTCTTCGTTAAAACCATATTGCGCCGCCATTTCCTCGGCAGTCTTGTGGCTGACGGTAATATACAGATAGGTTTGTGTGACCGTGCTTTCAGTTTCCACGATATTACCGTGTCCGTCATCGGTTTCGGTAATAACTGTTTCGGTCTTGCTCTCTGTTCGGGAAGATATTTGATTCATCTCCCAAAAGATGTCTTTTAAGAGTTGCTTTTTGCCATCGTCCATTGTGGCAACCTCTTGGGGGTTATCTTGATCCGTATTCGTTTTTACAGAGTAAACGGCAAGCACCTCTTTCCAAACGGCTCTGCTGCCACTCATTTCAAGAACATCATAGGATACCGAGTTCTTTTCCTCTTGCAGCTTGGTATCGTATTCGGTATTGATTTCCTGCACAACGGTCTGCATACTCATTCCAGTGCCGGAATCTTCGTCTGAGAAGAAAATGCCAAATACTGAGCCGAGGATCATACCAATCAGGCAAATCACGATAATAACCAAAACCGCCACCCAGCCGCCTGCGGCGATAGCGGCAATCAAGGCTTTCGTTCCGGCAATAATCGCTTTAATGGCAAGTGCGGTCGCTTTGGCAATCGCCTTTACCGTAACCACGGCGGCTTTTGCCGCAGCCCTTGCCGCTTGTGCTGCTCTCTGTGCAGTTTTAACCGTAATGATTGAATCCACCTAAAAATCCTGGATTGCTATGCCCCCGCTTATGCCCCTTGTCATCATAATGGTTTAAACCGCCAAAGAATCCTGGTCGACTCTCACCTACTTTATGCCCGTTATTGTCATAATGATTCATACCACCAAAAAAGGAAGGCGAACTATGTCCGATTTTCTTTCCATTTGCATCATAGTCGTTCATACCACCAAAGAATCCTGGTCTGCTCTCGCCTACTTTTTTCCGTTTGCATCATAATGGTTTATGGATCCAAAGAATCCTGGTCTGCTATATCCTTTTTTATCCAAAGTTCCTTCTTCATCATATTCTTCAGACAGATTTTTTATATGATGTACTTCTACGTATTTTGTTCCATCTTGTTTTTCTATTGGCATTCTTTGCTCATTTGAACATAATTGGCATTCATAATCATATGCTCTTTTTAGTTTATCTATTAACTTATGATTTCGTTCTATCTTATTTTCTGATATTTCTTTTTTTCTGATTTCCTGCTCTTCCAAATCTATAATTTCATCAATTTCCTCTGTTAGTTCTTTTATCGTATTACTTTTTTTAGAACGAACATACCCTAATGACAAAATATACTCATCTATTGACATTTCATTCAACTTTGCTACATTATATATTGTTTGATAAATTTTGTCTTGTGAAGAAAAATATACGATATTGGGTGGCTCTATAATGTATTTACTTAACTCTTTCTTATACTTTATATTCTTATTTTCAGAAACATACTCATCAGCACGCCTTGATTTTTTATATCCATAAAAATCAAGAAATTCATCTAAATGCATTCCACAATGATGTGCATAATTTCGAATCCATTGATTTTCTGGTGATGAACTTAATTGTACAACACCATCAACCATATGTTCCTCAAAAAATTTGATTATTCTAGAATCTCTAATTGAATCCTTTTCTGTTAAACAACTTTCAAATCCAAGAAATTGAGCATATTCTTTTCCTTTCATATTTCTTTTATGAGCCGCTTTTTTAAAAAGCTGTTTAGAATCTCCATTTAGTAAAATACATTCCTTTTTCAAAATGCTATCCCGTTCACTACATTTCAGCACCTCATAGTCCATTTCATTATATATATTCATTTTTTCAACTATTGAAAGAGTTTTTAAATCCTCTGGAACAAATTCATCAAACATACATTTAACACATTTTTCATCAAAATATATTAAACATATTTTTCCATCCCTACTATTTTTAATAAGATACCGTCTTTGCTGTTTCTCATTCCAATAACTGAATTTGTGGTACATTAACATTTTTCTAAAAATTTTCTCATCATCTTCTGATAACATTTCCATAAACCAAGATGTATAATGCTTTATCCCATGAATTAACACTTTATTGACATTTGCTTTTGTACTCCATGTCATATCTGCTATTTCTTGATTTGTCATCTGATACTCGTAATATAATTTCTGTATTGCCTCCGAATCTAATTCCGAAGTAGTACCCCGATATTTTTCTGTATTTTCCATTACAATTTATCTCCCTACATAAACATATAACTATCTGAATAGATTTTACCATAATTGACAAGCAAAGTCACATTTCTATAAAAGGATTATAGCAAACAAGGATATGCAAAAATGCATATCCTTGTTTATTTGAAATATTTACTCCATTTTCTTTCAACTTTTACTCCAAATTTACTCCATTTTAAAAATCTGTTACGATATTATGCGGTATTCTATGATACCTTTTCTTTGAAGAAAAATGTCTGCAAACCTTGATTTTAAGCGAACTTTTCAATATTTCCAAGCACTTTATTCTGTTGTGAGAATTTCTTCTCAATTATTTCATTACAATGTTAATAATTTTGCCCGGTACATAAATCTCTTTGATCACATTGCCGGTAAGCTTATCTGCAATTGCAGCTTTTCCTGCAGCAAGTGCATCCTCTTTGGAAGCATCTTTTGCAATGCTGACAACACCCTTTGTCTTGCCGTTAATCTGTACTGCAATTTCAACTTCATCATCTTCCATTGCATCTTTATCATACTCCGGCCATCTTTCTGCAAATACAGAAGTATCATGACCAAGCTCGCTCCACAGTTCTTCTGCAATATGTGGTGCAAATGGAGCAAGAAGAAGCACATAAGTTTCAAGTGTCTTCTTATCTACGCCGCCCTTCTTGGAAAGGTCGATCAGTTTGTTGTTGTATTCCATGAATCCTGAAATTACAGTATTTAAGCTGAAGCTTTCCAGTCTCTGGGTGATATCATATACCAGTTTATGACGAATCTTGACCAGTTCTTTGGTTTCAGCAACATCTGCATCCTTCTGGCTCATTACAAGATTCCAGAATCTGGTGATGAAACGGTATACACCATCGATTCCACGATCATCCCACTCAGAATCCAATTCCGGTGGTCCAACAAACAGCTCATATAATCTTAAGGAATCACAGCCGTAGTCACGAACCAGATCATCCGGTGAGACGACATTTCCTTTAGATTTACTCATCTTGATACCATTCTTACCGGTAATCATACCCTGATTAAACAGTTTGGTAAATGGCTCATCAAAGTCAATTACTCCGATATCATATAAGAATTTGGTATAGAAACGGGAATACAGAAGATGCAGTACTGCATGCTCTACTCCACCGATATACATATCAACCGGAAGATATTTATCTGCTTTCTCGCGGCTTACTAATTCATCTTTGTTCTTGTTATCTACATAACGTAAGAAATACCAGGATGAACCTGCCCACTGAGGCATGGTATTGGTCTCACGTTTTGCAGGCTTACCACAGCAAGGACATGTGGTATTTACCCACTCCGTAATATCTGCCAACGGTGATTCTCCGGTACCTGTCGGCTGATAAGATTCAACCTCCGGTAACAGTAATGGAAGCTCTTCTTCCGGAACCGGAACTGCTCCACAATGCGGACAGTGTACGATTGGAATTGGCTCGCCCCAGTAACGCTGGCGGGAGAATACCCAGTCTCTTAATTTATAGTTGGTTGTCTTCTTACCAAAGCCCATCTTTTCAATCATTTCCGGAGCTTCTTTCTTAAGAACGGACGACTCCATTCCATTCCAGTCACCAGAATTAATCATAATACCTTTTGCTTCGGTATAAGCTTCGGTCATATTTTCAATTTCCTTACCATCTTTGGCAATAACCTGGATAATTGGAATATTGAATTTCTTTGCAAATTCAAAGTCACGGTCATCATGTGCAGGAACACACATAATTGCTCCGGTACCATAATCAGCTAATACATAATCAGAAAGCCAGATTGGAACCTTTGCACCATTCAACGGATTGATTGCATAAGAACCGGTAAATACACCAGTCTTTTCTTTATCCTGCAAACGATCTACAGAAGATTTCAGGGATGACTGATAGATATAATCCTCTACTGCAGCTCTTGTCTCATCAGTTGCAAGCTCTTTTGCCAAAGCATGCTCCGGTGCAAGTACCATGAAGGTTGCTCCGTGAAGAGTATCCGGTCTTGTGGTATAAACAGTAATCTCTTTATCGCTTCCATCCACCTTAAAGTTGACTTCTGCTCCATTACTCTTACCAATCCAGTCAGTCTGCATTTTCTTAACCTTTTCCGGCCAGTCAAGCTTATCAAGGTCTGCAAGAAGACGGTCAGCATATTTGGTAATCTTAAGCATCCACTGCTTTAAGTTCTTCTTGGTAACATCAGCACCACAACGCTCACATTTACCATTTACAACTTCTTCATTGGCAAGACCAGTCTTACAGGATGGGCACCAGTTAATTGGCATCTCTTTCTCATAAGCAAGTCCGGCTTTAAACATTTTTACAAAAATCCACTGTGTCCATTTGTAGAATTCAGGATCGGTGGTATTTACTTCCATATCCCAGTCATAGATTGCAGCAATTTCCTGAATCTGACGCTTGATATTCCTGATATTTTCAGCGGTAGATTTTTCCGGATGAACACCCATCTTAATTGCGTAGTTCTCTGCCGGAAGACCAAATGCATCCCATCCCATCGGATGAATGACATAATATCCATGCATAAGCTTATAGCGGCTCCATACATCAGATATTACATAGCCTCTCCAGTGACCTACATGGAGTCCGTTTCCGGATGGGTATGGAAACATATCCAGACAATAGTATTTCGGCTTCTTGCCATCATTTACGTTAATTGGCTTATCTTCCCAGACTTTACGCCATTTCTGCTCTACCGCTCTATGATTATACGGTACTGTTGTTTGTGACATCTTCAATTCCTCCTAATTTAAACAGCTTTCGTCCATAAAATAAGGACATGCTGATAGAATGCCTTTTTAGAGACTTATACTCATAAAATTCTATCACATGCCCTCAATTTGTCAAGGAAAAATGGTATTTGTATCAATTGTAAGAATCCGGTCTATCGGACAAATGCTCTTCCCTTTTCCGTCTGTGCCTTCAAAATATTTCGAGCTTGCCGATTCAAACAGCACATAGATATTGCCGTCTGCATAATTAATTTCTTCGGAACATGGTGGCATTTCCACCTTAAGTTCCGGTGTCCGCGGCTTTGTATCCATTGCATCTACATTCTGGTAAATCTTTAAATAGGATGAATTGCTTCTTCCATAGGATGTGCTTAAATACACTCTGTCCTGTTCATCAAAAGCAATTCCCTGCACCTTTTCCGGTATCTGGTAGCGCTGCTGTTCCATCAGTTCTCCATCCTGATATTTATAAGAAATCATAATGGATTTGAATAAGGCATTGTGTGTTGCTACCCAGAGAATTCCATCATGCCAGGTAATGCAGGATGGCATATTCGCTACACGGTATTCTTCAAACATTCCGGTGGCATCCACAAAAATCTTCGGTTTGGACTCTGCAATCTTTTTTATATAACTGTAACTAAGCCGCTCCAAAGACCTTGTGTCCGAATGGCAGATCCAGACATTTCTTCCATCGTAGGTAAGTCCTCCAAGATGGCTGTTCTTTTTCATGCCAAGAGTAACCATATATTCTCCGGTCTCTTTGTCAAAGATATAAAGGGCTCCAAGGCTTTCCGAATCATCCGTATTATATGCTGTAATCATATAATAATCTTCGGTAATGCAGATTCCCTGCGGACACTGGTTGTCCGTGGATGTCATATTCTGTGCATAATCCTGTTCCCTGGTGGATGGCATTCCCGGAATATTTACATCATAGGCAAAGCTGAATCCACAATCCTTTAACATCCGGTCATTTCCGCTCATCTGTGATGCCGTGGAATATGGATACATTTCCACGCTGTAAGAAGAATCAATCTTCTTGGTCCATTTTGCGTATAAAGATACGTCTCCGAAATTATCAATGTTTATCTCTGTAATCTTATTCTGATAACTGCTTTCGGTATACCAGCCAGCGAAATTATATCCCGGTTTTTCCGGTATATCAAGGGTTAGAGGAAGTTCTTCTATAATATAGTTATAAGTCAAATCAGAAGAAGGGATTCCACCATTTAAGTAATAGGTGATATCATAATCTTCCTTTAATACATTGGCATCTTCCGGCTCCATGCTGTAATAAAGAGAGGTAGTGATTGGCAGAGAACGAAGTGCTTTTGCTTCTGAAAACTGCGAATTATCGAAAAACAGCGCAATAATCAAAACAATTGCAAAAAAAGTTCTTTTCTTTCCCATGTCACCACCACCTCTCTTTCGTCATCCGTTTGTCTTAACAGATATTTTTTCTCATTACACTTATCTCACTACACTATTTATCTTCTTCTGAAGCAAGCTTGGATGCCCGTTCTTCCATCTGTACCCTTGCGACTTCCTCCGGTGCCTGTTCGTATCTGGCAAACTGGTAGGAGAAATCTCCGCTTCCCTGTGTCATGGAACGAAGTCTTGTGCCATAACCATATAATTCAATATAAGGAATATCCGCTAAAATCTCGGTGGCTCCTTTGTTATCCGGTGTCATGCCAAGAACTCTTGCCCGCTTCTTATTTAAATCTCCCATTACATCTCCGGTATAAACGTCTGGTAATGTAATCTTAAGGCTGGCAATCGGTTCTAAAAGCACCGGCTTTGCTTCTAAGATTCCTTTCTTTAAGGCTTCTCTTGCAGCAACCTTAAATGCCATTTCCGAAGAATCTACTGCATGATAGGAACCGTCATAAAGCACTGCCTTAATACCAAGTACCGGATATGCCGCCAAAGGTCCTTTCTGCACGCCCTCCTGAAGCCCTTTTTCTACTGCAGGGAAGAAATTCTTCGGAACCGCTCCGCCAACCACTTCCTGCGAGAACTCATAAGCTTCCTCAAGATTTCCCGATGGTGAAAAACGCATCTTTACATGTCCATACTGGCCATGTCCACCAGACTGTTTCTTATATTTATATTCCACATCTGAGGTTCCTCGGATGGTTTCACGGAATGCAACCTTCGGACGGCTCAGTTCAATCTCTACTTTATATTTATTTTTTAAGGTTTCTACCAGAACCTCCAACTGCTGTTCCCCGATACCATAAATCAGTGTCTGGTGATTAGCACTGTCATTTACCGTCTTAATGGTTAAGTCTTCCTGCATGATTTTCTGCAGTGCCTGGGAAATTTTATCTTCATCACCTTTATTCTTTGCTTTATACCTCATGCCGGTATATGGCTCTGAAATACTTGTCCGGATAAAGAGTATCGGATTGGCTTTTGTAGACAGGGAATCGGTTGTCATAGCTCCGGAAAGCTTTGCTAATGCTCCGATATCTCCGGCATGAAGCTCCGGTACTTCCTGTGGTTTGCTGCCGCACATTACATAGAGCTTTCCAATCCTGCCTTCTGTATCCCGATGATGATTAAAAAGCAAATCATCGGTTTTTAACACACCGGAATTTACTTTTATCAGAGAATATTTTCCAATAAACGGGTCTACAATTGTTTTAAAAATATATGCTGATTTTGGCTTTGAGAAATCATAATCTGCAGAATATACTTCATTGCTCTTGGCATTGATTCCGGTACAGGAACGCTTATCCGGGCTTGGGAAGTATTTTATAATGTCATCTAACAAGGTGTACATACCCTGTGCAAGAATACTGGAACCCATGGAAACCGGAACCATGCTGGCATCCGCCACATTCACGCGAAGTGCCTGACGTATTTCGTTTTCTGAGAATTCATCACCATTAAAATACCGCTCCATGAATTCTTCACTGGTTTCTGCTACCGCTTCCATCAGGGCATCGGTACAGATTCCAAGGTTATTCTGGCTGTATTCCGGAATCTCACATTCTACTACTTCACCCTTATCATTCCATCTCTGGGCACTCTTACGAACCACATTGATATAGCCTACAAATTTCTCGTTTTCACGAATCGGCAGATGGAATGGAGCAATCCGCTTGCCATATAACTGCTGTAAATCTTCTACTACCTGCCGGAAGCTTGCATTATCAATATCCATCTCCGTAACAAATATCATTCTCGGAAGATTGTATTTCTCGCAGATGTCCCAGGCTTTCTTCGTACCCACTTCAATTCCGTTCTTGCCGGATACCACGATAATTGCTGCATCTGCGGCACTGACTGCTTCTTCCACTTCACCGACAAAGTCGAAATATCCCGGAGTATCTAAGAAATTAATCTTGGTATTATCCCAGATAACCGGAACAACCGAAGTATGGATGGAAAACTGTCTTTTGATTTCTTCTTTATCAAAATCACTGATAGTATTTCCATCAGAAATCTTTCCCATACGGGTTGTCATGCCGGATAAATATGCCATTGCTTCCACCAGACTGGTCTTTCCCGCTCCACCATGTCCTAAAAGCACGACGTTTCTGATTCTGTCCGTTGTAAATACTTCCATATGTTATTCCTCCTGTACTATAGATTTATGTATATATTTTACTAAATCAAGTTATTTTCTTCAACTATATTATGTATTATACACAACATTTATGAATGAATTGTAAATGTGTAGTAAACATTTTGCACTATTTTTGATAATTTTATTGTGAAATTTTATATTTTCGTACGTTAAACTTTAACGCTTTAAAGTATTGACATTATATTCTGATTCCGTTATAGTATACATGCACCACCGGAGAGATGCGGTTGCATTCCGTTTCTTCTCATATTATAATAGTCCGGTCAGGTGACATTTTTTTAAGTGAGGATTATAAATTATGATTATTGTTATGAAACCATCCGCTCTTCCACAGGATGTAGATAAAATTGTAGATGCAGTGGAAAAAGAAGGATTAAAAACACATCTTTCACATGGTGAAGAAGTTACCATTATCGGAGTTGTCGGCGATAAAACCAAATTAGATATTCAGCGCATTGAAGCCAGCCCTGAAGTAGAAAAGGTAGTTCCAATTACCGAAAGCTACAAGCTTGCCAATAAGAAGTTCCACCCACAGCCAACCAGCTTCAAGGTTAAGGATACCGTAATCGGTCCTGATACCATGACAATTATGGCTGGTCCCTGTGCCGTCGAAACAGAAGAACAGCTTCTTTGCATTGCCCGTGCAGTCAAGAAGGCAGGAGCAACCATTCTTCGTGGTGGTGCTTACAAGCCTCGTACTTCCCCATACTCTTTCCAGGGTCTTGAGGAAGAAGGTTTAAAATATATGAAGACCGCTTCTGATGAAACAGGTCTTGCAACCATTTGTGAAGTAACCAGTGCACATGCCGTAGAATCTGCTGTAAAATATGTCAGCATGCTTCAGGTCGGTGCCAGAAATATGCAGAACTTCGAATTATTAAAAGAAGTTGGCCGTGCCGGTCTTCCTGTCTTATTAAAGAGAGGTCTGTCTGCTACGATTGATGAATGGCTGAATGCAGCAGAATATATTATCTCTTCCGGAAGTCCAAACGTTGCATTATGTGAACGTGGTATCCGTACTTTTGAGACTTCCACCAGAAATACCTTAGACTTAAGTGCAGTATGTGTCTTAAAGGAACGTACCCATCTTCCGGTCATCGTTGACCCAAGCCATGCAACCGGTGTCCGCTCTTTCGTTGAGCCGCTTGCTAAAGCCGGTATTGCCTGCGGTGCCGATGGTCTGATGATTGAAGTACATAATGACCCTGCACATGCACTTTCCGATGGTCCGCAGTCTCTGAACTTCGAACAGTTCGATTCTGTTATGGAACATATCAAACCATATATTTCCTTAAGCGGAAGGAGCTTAATGTAACATGGACTTTAAGAAAATCGGTTTTATTGGTCTTGGTCTTATCGGCGGTTCGATGGCTAAGACCATAAAACGCATTTACCCGGAAACAGAACTGATTGCCACATCCGGTCATCTTTCTACCATAACTGCAGCTTTTGAGGACCATACTATTTCCAATGATACGCTGCTTGCAATGAAAGATTTCTCCGACTGTGATATTATCTTTCTCTGCTGTCCGGTACAGAAAAATATTGAATACATAAAAGAATTAAAGCCCTTTTTGAAAAAGGGCTGTATTCTTTCTGATGTAGGAAGTGTCAAAGGGGATATTCATGAAAGTATTACAGCCCTTGAGTTAGAATCCTTTTTTATTGGCGGACATCCTATGGCAGGTTCTGAAAAGACCGGCTATCAGGCTGCAACCGCCTATTTATTGGAAAATGCTTATTATATTTTAACCCCGACTGCAAAAACTGATACCGCAGTGCTTCATGCGTTCCGGGATTATATTGCATCATTAGGCTCAGTTCCTATGATTATGGATGCGAAAACCCATGACTATGCAACCGCTTCTATCAGTCATCTGCCGCATATTATTGCAGCAAGTCTTGTGAATCTGATTCGTGAAACCGATGATGAGAATGAGACGATGAAGACGATTGCAGCAGGCGGATTTAAAGATATTACAAGAATTGCATCCTCTTCACCTGTAATGTGGCAGCATATCTGTGCCTCTAACCAGGGGCAGATTTTAACACTCATTGACCGCTATACGGAAGAATTAAATACCATGCGTAGTCTGATTGCAGAAAAAAAAGAAAAGGAAATCTATGATTTCTTCTCTCATGCCAAGGATTACCGGGATTCTATCACCATTACTTCTTCCGGTCCATTGCGTAAAGTCTTTGAATGTTATTGTGATCTGATTGATGAAGCCGGTGGAATTGCAACCATTGCTACGATTCTTGCCAGCAACAATATCAGTATTAAAAATATTGGAATTATCCATAACCGTGAATTTGAAAACGGTGTACTTCGTATTGAATTATATGAAGAAGAAGCACTTAACTGTGCCATTGCACTGCTTCACAAATATCATTATACAGTTTATGAACGATAATATTTAGATAAAATATTGACAATATTTCAGAATACATCCAGAAAGGATTTATTATGCAGATCAAAAAAGCCCATGCCTTACATGGAGAAATAAATATTCCGGGAGACAAATCCATTTCCCATCGTGCGATTATGTTTGGTTCTCTTTCCAACGGCACCACCGAAATCACCAATTTCTTAGAAGGTGCTGACTGTCTTTCTACGATTTCCTGCTTTCAGGAAATGGGCATTGAAATTGAACGGGAAAAAAGCCGTGTACTCGTCCATGGAAAAGGATTACACGGTCTAAAGGCTCCACAGCATATCTTAGATGCAGGGAACAGTGGAACTACTACCCGGCTGATTTCCGGTATCTTAGCCGGTAATCCGTTTGTCAGCCAGTTAGATGGCGATGATTCCCTTCGCACCCGTCCCATGAAGCGTATCATGGAACCGCTTCGTCTCATGCAGGCAGATATCGAAAGTTTAAAGGATAACAACTGTGTTCCTTTAAAAATAACCGGACATGAATTACATGCCATTGATTATACTTCAAAGGTTGCATCTGCCCAGGTAAAATCCTGTATTCTTTTAGCTGGCTTATACGCCGACGGAATAACCAGAGTAACGGAACCGGTACTCTCCCGCAACCACACAGAACTAATGCTTCGCTCGTTCGGTGCTAAAGTCATCTCTGAAGGAACAACTGCATCCATTGCACCGGATCCTGTTTTAAACGGACAGAAAGTGGAAGTTCCTGGAGATATTTCTTCGGCAGCCTATTTTATTGCGGCAGCGTTGCTTACTCCTGGTTCCGAAGTCTTAATCCGCAATGTTGGAGTCAATCCCACAAGAGATGGCATCTTAAAAGTTGCCAAAGCAATGGGCGGCTCCATCGAACGGCTGAATCCAAGAACCGCATCCGGTGAGCCGGTCTGCGACCTTCTGGTAAAAGGCAGTTCACTTCATGGTACCGTGGTGGAAGGGGAACTCATCCCGACTTTAATCGATGAAATCCCTGTGATTGCTGTTATGGCAGCCTTTGCAGAAGGAATCACTATTATCCGGGATGCTGCAGAACTTAAGGTAAAGGAAACCGACCGTATTCTTACGGTAACAGAAAACTTAAAGTTATTAGGCTGTGATGTTACCCCAACGGATGATGGCATGATTATTCACGGCGGAAAGGCCTTACACACCGCAGCCATAGATGCAGGACTTGACCACCGGATTGCCATGAGCTTTGCCATTGCTGCGTTAAATATTGACGGTGGCATCGAATTGAAGCATTCCGAAATTGCAGAGGTTTCTTACCCTGATTTCTACAAAGATTTAGAAAAATTATCTATGTAAATCATATGTCAGATTATAAATCCACTTAAAAAAGCACCAAATCTGCTACAGGCAGTTTTGAAAACATCAAACCGCTTTCAGCCCTTTATTTTCAAGGGTTAAAAGCGGTTTTCATCAACACATTTTATTCTGTAACTCAGTTTTTCTTTTAGACATCATTGAAAATCTGATAAATATCAATTTTTAATGCATCGGTATCTGACATTCCAACAAATACACAGCCATATTTATAGGTTCCGTCCCCCTTCGGGTCACATCTGACAATCTCAAGTACCGCATCAATGACCTCTTTCGTCCAAATCTGAATCTTGGTATCATAGTAGGTTCCAACTTTCAAATTCTGGTCAGAAACAAATCCGATTCCGGAACGTGAAATATCGGTAACTACCACATGAATAAATTTTAAAGTAGTAATATCATCCTGATCCAAACGTTCCAGCTGAACAGATACATCTAAATCCAATCGTTTATGTTTTCTTCTCTCGTCCATAGTCCTCTCCTTCTATCAAGATTAAAGCTAATAAAATTATTTTATCCTATATTTCGAATTCTGACAATAAGAAATTATTTTATCAGCATAGCATCCCCAAAACTAAAGAAACGGTATTTTTCTTCTACTGCTTTCTTATAGGCAGCCAGAATATGTTCCCTGCCTGCAAGAGCAGACACCAACATCACAAGGGTAGACTGTGGCAGGTGGAAATTCGTAATCAGAGCATCTATAACTTTAAACTTATAGCCCGGATAGATAAAGATATCCGTCCATCCGCTCTTTTCCCGTAAGGTGCCATCTTCTTCTGCTGCAGACTCTAAAGTTCTTGTACTGGTGGTTCCCACGGCAATTACCCGGTGGCCATTTGCTTTGGCACGATTGATTTTATCGGCTTCCGACTGTTCGATCCGGTAGAATTCCGAATGCATATGGTGCTCTTCGATGGTATCTACTTTTACCGGACGGAAAGTGCCAAGTCCCACATGAAGGGTAACTTCTGCTATATCTATGCCCATATCACGAATCTGCTGTAATAATTCCGGTGTAAAATGAAGTCCCGCTGTTGGGGCAGCGGCAGAACCATCATATTTGGCATATACTGTCTGATAACGGTTCTTATCCTTTAACTGATGGGTAATATAAGGCGGCAATGGCATCTGACCAAGCTGGTCTAAAATTTCTTCAAAGATTCCATCATAGTGAAACTGAATCAGCCGGTTACCATCTTCTACGACCTCTAAGACTTCTCCAGTCAAAAGTCCCTCTCCAAAAGAAATCTTAACACCAGGCTTACATTTCTTTCCCGGTTTTACCAGTGTTTCCCAGATATCATTTTCTTTTCTCTTTAAAAGAAGAATCTCTATTTTGGCTTCCGTTCCCTCTTTGACTCCAAACAGTCTTGCCGGAATTACCTTGGTATTATTTAACACAAGACAGTCTCCCGGCTGCAGATAATCTACTACATCACGGAATATTTTATGTTCAATATCTCCTGTTTTCTTATCTAAGACCATGAGTCTGGAACTGGAACGATCCTCCAGAGGATCCTGCGCAATCAGTTCCTCCGGTAAATCGTAATCAAAATCTTTTACATCCATGTTTCTTTCCTCTATTTCTAAGCTCTCAGTTCAATCTTCATTGCTTCTAATGCTTTTACAATGCGGTTCATTGCTCCGCTTAAATCTGCTTCCTCTAAGTTCTTATCCTTTGCACGGAAGGTCAGTGAATAAGCAATAGATTTATAACCCGGTTTAATCTGGGCTCCTTCATAAATATCGAACAGTGTGTAGCTTTCTAAGTAAGCGCCACCCTTGCTGTCGAATACTTTTTCGATATCTCCTGCAAGAATCTCTTTTGGAACAACCATACTGATATCACGGGTTGCTGCCGGGAATTTGGCAATACCTTCGTATTTACGGTCAAAGGTTGTTTCATCCATAATAGATGGCATATCAATCACTGCAACGTATACTCTGTCTTTGATATTGTAATTAGCCGCTACAATCGGATGAACCTCTCCTAAGTAACCAACTACTTTACCATCATATACAATGTTTGCCTGACGGCCCGGATGCAGATAAGGTCTTCCGGACTTCGGATCATATTCAGCTTTCATCGTCATTCCAACTTTATAGAAGAATTCTTCTACCACGCCCTTCATGGTAAAGAAATCACCTTCACCATACATACCAAGGGTAAACTGCATTCTCTCGTCTGGAAGTTCCGTTACCGGTACACTCTTTGGCAGATAAATGTTGCCTAATTCATAGAGACGTACATCTTTATTTCTTCTGTTGTAGTTGGTTGATAAAGATGTCAGCATTCCATTTAAGGATGTGGTACGCATAATACTGAAATCTTCTCCCAAAGGATTGGAAATTGTTACGGTCTGGCGTAATGGTGAATCTTCCGGAAGTAATAATTTATCAAATACCTTCGGGCTTTCGAAGGAGTAATTCATGCCCTGTGAAAAACCGCAGAACTCTGCAATTTCTCTTGCAATTGCTTCGATTCTTAATTTATAGGATAACATTCCGGTAGTAGCTTCTCCGCTTGGCAGGGTTGTTGGAATGTTTGCATAACCAAAGAATCTTGCTACCTCTTCTGCAAGGTCTGCATCACACTCTAAGTCCTGTCTCCAGGATGGAACTAATACTTCATTGGTTTCTTTATCATAACCTAATTCCAGACGTTTAAAATAGGAAAGCATTTCTTCCGGCTTAATATTGGTTCCTAATAATTTATTGTATTTCTCCGGTTCAAAAGGAATCCGTCTGCCCTCTTTCTTATTCTCGTAAATATCAATGGCTCCGCCAACTACTTCACCGGCACCTAATTCTTCGATTAACTGGCAGGCTCTGTTCATAGCTTCCATAGCAAGGTTCGGATCCAGACCTTTTTCAAATTTGGAAGACGCATCGGTACGAAGCCCGATTTTCTTACCGGAAAGGCGGATATTGGTTCCATCGAAGCATGCAGCTTCAAAAAGCATGGTTTTTACATTGTCTGTAATCATGGAATTCTCGCCACCCATAATACCTGCAATACCGATTGCTTTCCTGCCATCACAAATCATCAGAACGTTTTCATCCAAAGTACGCTCCTGACCATCCAAAGTTGTAAATAATTCGCCTTTTCCGGCACGTCTTACAACAATCTCTTTTCCCTCGATGGTATCCCAGTCATATGCATGCATCGGCTGTCCGTATTCTTCCATAACATAGTTGGTAATGTCCACAATATTATTGATTGGACGGATTCCCTGGGCTGCAAGTCTGCGCTGCATCCACTTTGGTGATGGAGCAATCTTAATATTCTTTACCACACGGGCGGTATAACGAGGACATAATTCTTTGTCTACTACATTTACTTTAATATAGTCATTGACATCCTCATCATTTCCGGTCTCAGTTACAACCGGCGGTACAAATTCTTTCTTAAAGGTTGCTGCTGCTTCTCTGGCAATTCCAAGGATTGAGAAACAGTCTACACGGTTGTTTGTAATCTCATATTCCACAATAGTATCGTCAAGGCCTAATGCTTTAATTGCATCATCACCCGGTTTTACCTCATCCTCTGCGAAGATGTAGATACCATATTCCGGAGCTTCCGGATACATATCACGGGTAGAACCAAGTTCTTCAATGGAGCACATCATTCCATTGGACTCAATTCCTCTTAATTTCCCTTTTTTTATTTTGATGCCGCCTTCTGTCATCTTTCCATCATGTCCACCGGCAACACGTCCGCCATCTAATACAACCGGAACTTTATCTCCTTCTTTTACATTCGGAGCACCGGTTACAATCTGTACGTCCTCACCTGTTCCCACATCTACCTGACAGATAATTAATTTATCAGCATCCGGATGCGGCTCGATTTTCTTAATCTGTCCAACGACGATTTTCTCTAAATCGGCATCCATTTTCTTGTAAAATTCTACTTTTGAACCGGACAGAATCATTGCATCGGTATATTCCTGTGCATCTACATTAAGTCCCGGAACCAAAGCTTCTATCCATTTTAATGATGTATTCATATTGTTTCTCCTTCTATCAACTCTCTACTGTGTTCTTTTCTTTCCGACTACAGGAAGCATGTCCCTTCAACTTCCCTGTTCATTAAAACTGTCTTAAGAAACGGTCATCATTCTCATATAAGAGACGCATATCATCAATTTCATATTTCAATAAAGCAATACGCTCAAGACCAACTCCGAATGCAAATCCTGAATATTCTTCCGGATCAATACCGCTCATACGAAGCACCTTCGGATGAACCATTCCACAGCCTAAGATTTCAATCCATCCCTCTCCCTTACAGAAACGGCATCCTTTACCGCCACATTTAAAGCAGGTGACATCCATCTCTGCACTTGGCTCTGTAAATGGGAAGTGATGCGGACGGAATTTTACTTTAGTTTCCGGTCCGAACAGACGGGCTGCAAACTCCTGCAGCGTTCCCTTTAAATCTGCAAATGTAATATTCTTATCGATTACCATTCCCTCAATCTGGTGGAAAGATGGTGAATGGGTTGCATCTACTTCATCTGCACGGAATACTCTTCCCGGTGCAATCATACGGATTGGAAGCTTGCCTTTTTCCATGACACGGACCTGTACCGGTGAAGTCTGGGTACGAAGCACGATTTTATCATTAATATAGAACGTATCCTGCTCGTCTTTTGCTGGATGATTTGCAGGAATATTTAACGCTTCAAAATTATAATAATCATATTCTACTTCCGGTCCTTCCACTACTTCATAGCCCATACCGGTAAAGATACGCTCTACTTCTTCCAATGCAATGGTATTCGGATGACGATGGCCGACACGGTTCTTTTTAGCCGGAAGTGTAACATCAATTACTTCATGTTTTAATTTCAGTTCCATCTGGGCAGCTTCTAATTTCTGCTTTGTCTCATCTAATTTCTTTTCAATAGCTTCCCTGGTCTCGTTTACCAGCTGTCCTACCAGAGGTCTGTCCTCCGGTGCAACATCCTTCATTCCTTTTAATACTGCGGTGAGTTCACCTTTCTTTCCGAGAAATGCAACTCTGACATCATTCAGTTTGCCAAGTTCGCCGGATGATTCAATCTGATGAATTGCCTCTTCCCTGATTTTCTGCAGCTTTTCTTTCATAATAATATCTCCTTCTGTCATTTTATTTCATTCATAAATAAACTACGAGAAATACGCTTTGCGAATTTTTCACGTAAAAAACGCGAAGCATTTTCTTCCCATAGGGACGAAATTACTCCGCGGTACCACCCTGATTTCTAAATCATTAGACACTTATAAATACTTAACGCGTATCACGTCACAGACTACTAACATTCACCTGTGCAGCTTCCGTGCGAAATTCAATTACTGCCTTACCTTAAGGAAACTTTCAGCCGATGATTTCCTCTCTCTTTAAAAAGTACAATAACCTACTGAACACTTTCATTGCCTTTTACTTTTTCACTAAATGTTATAATACCACAGGGTTTCTAAAACTTCAAGTTATTTTTTATCCCGTTTCCGCTCCTTCTTCTGCTGTATGAATCCTGCAATATATTCGTCGAATACCACATTGAATTCCGCACATAACATCAGGATATACATGCAAAAATACATCCACAACATAATTAATACCAATGTAGTCAGGCTTCCATACATGGAAAATCCATTAAAATAATTCACATAGATAGATAATCCGGCAGAAAACACACACCAGGCAATGGCACAAAGTACTGCACCCGGAAGCTGGGAACGAAAGGTTGCCTTACGGTTTGGTATCAATGTAAAAATCACTACAAAGAGAATGACTAACACCAGTATCATAATAAGGCTTCCACGTTCAAATATGAGGCTTACAATATGTGTCATTATCGGAATATGCTTCACCAGAAGATGTTCTAATGATTTGCCAAATACCAGTAATACCAGCGAGATTACAATAGCAATGACAAATACAACGGTATAAATAATCGCCCAGAAACGGAGAACAAACCAGTTTCTGGTCTCCACAATATCATTTACCACATTCAACCCATTTGCCATATACTGCACACCCTTGGCTGCCGACCACACTGCTGCAATGGCTGCAATCGATACGATTCCAAAGGATTTGGTATAGACTTCATTGATAATATTTACCAGAAACGGCGCAATATATTCAGGCATTGTTTCATTTACAATCTGTAAAATCATCCCTTCCGTTACCGGCGTGTACTGCAAAAGGGAACTGAACACCATAAGAAACGGGATACTGGATAAGAGGATAAAAAATGCTGCCTGTGCTGCAAATGCATTGATATTATCCCGTTTACATTTATCTAAAAATGATTTTACATTTCCAATCAGTTTCCAGAGCAAACTTATGCACTCCCTTCTTCCTTCGTCGTATTTTGTGGCTGATATAACTCAGTCAATTCTGTATCCTGATAAAAATAATTTAATATCCTTTTATAATCAAAGCCCTGCCCGCAAAGCTTTTGTGCCCCATTCTGGCTCATGCCAATGCCATGACCGTAACCACCGCCAAGGACTGCATAAGTTCCATCCCCTTTTTCCTGTATACTGATATAAGCACTGGGCAGAATACTCATTTCCACACTGCTTCCATCCAAAAGGTTAATATTCGTAATACCACAACCCAAAATTGCACGCATATTATATTCAGACTGTACGCTGACTGCACCATTCTGGAAATCAAGTTCCAGTTCTAAAATAACACCACTCTGATTGCGTTTTACCACCTTTATTGCCTGCAATGAGCCAAAGTTGCTGCAACTGTCTGTTGTTTCCGTCTTAGATGTATCTTTATAATAACTAATTGCCTCTGGCTGGTGCTCTTTTCTATCGGCTATCGTATGAAGCAATGTCTCATCTTTTCCCTGGAAATCAAGCACAGTATTCCAACGGAAATATTTCAAATCCGATTCATAGCAGGCACTGTCTACGTTACTGATATAATCCAAGAAGCTTTTTTCATCCGATAAATCAATAGGATTTTCTTCACTGCGCACCCAGACGCCCTGCAAATAACCATAAGCATCTTTATCAAGATTCCAGGCTTCGTAATCTCCGGTATGGCCATAGGATGTGGAATAATAATAAGTCTCTATAATATCACCTTTATAAGAAAGTACCTGACCTTTCGTCTCATCTACCGCAGCTACCGTTTCCGGTGTCTGATTCTGCTTATTATACACCTGAAAATTCACACTGTCATCTACATGTGCTCCATAAGCTTCATATTTATTGTGCATCATCTGGATATAAGCATAGCTTCTGGCACAGACAGCCTGTGCTTTTAAGGCTTCCATTCCATAAGAAGATGGAACCTCACTTGGGATAACGCCCTTTACATAGGATTCTAAATCCACTACATTTACCACGGTATATCCTTCCGGATACATACGAAGCTCCATGCTGCCTGCATAAGCCGGAGATATGCGATTGCCCTGATTGTCAGTAAAATAGAATGGCGATGTGCCATCCTCTGCGACTAATGAAACAGACGATGTTGTCAGTATATTGGCATAACAGGATGCTGTAATCACGCTTCCTGCTTCTAATACAGTTTCCGTTTCTCCATAATAAAGATGCACCGGCACATCCGATACCAATGATACATCAGAACGGAACATATTATCATTGTCTAATAACAAAACACGGATGTTTTCTATTTTAGCAGGCTCTGTCAAAAGAATGGCGCAGATCTGTTTTTCTGCCACTACAAATGTAATTTCCATATTTTCCAGCATCAGCGCATCCATGGAGACTTCCCGGATTCCATCATAAGTTGCATATATTTTCATGGCTTCATCTATCGCAACTTGTCCATATCCCTTAATCTCCATTGCGGTATCTGTTTTTGATATCAGCTTTCCGGTAATGGTATCTTCCTTCCGGCTGATTTTATGTATCTCTTTTTCACTGAAAAAAATATCTGCTACGACATTTGATAATTCTTCATCGGTATCAACCGGCAGCTGGTATTCTGTTCCCTGATAAAGAAATGTAAGATTTCCTTCTATATTTGAAATGAGATAGGCATTTTTCAATGCCACATCTTCTTTATCCTTTGCGGCGACCCCGATTACTTTATCCTCTAACAGATAAACACCATAACTGTGAAGCTTCTGATACCACTTTAGATTGGATGTAATGGCATAAATGCCATCCTGTGTGGTAAGCTGCTTTTTTTCTTTTTTCAATACAAGAATGTCCTTTTTTAAGACAGACGTATCGGTATCAAGATAACTTAAAATTTCATCATATATAGCAAACCAGGCTGCCCGGTCAATGTTTTTTTTCGAATCATCCAAAGGAATATATT
Organism: Roseburia sp. AF20-18LB; assembly: GCF_003461185.1. Lineage (NCBI taxonomy): Bacteria > Bacillati > Bacillota > Clostridia > Lachnospirales > Lachnospiraceae > Roseburia > Roseburia sp. AF20-18LB. The sequence continues at coordinate 82,597 of NZ_QTWP01000001.1, read as the reverse complement.
CTTTTAAATGAAGCAATTCCAGAATGCCACTTACATCATCATAGGTAAGTGTTCCCTGTTGCGGCAGTTTCTCAGCCCATTCGTCCTTGGAATAATAAGTAAACTGCAGCAGGGAGGGAATCTCATTCCGATAAACACATTGTTCGGAATATCCATTTTTCTCCCCTTTTGTATCCGTTATCAGAACCACCAGTATAAGAACCAGAAGTGCTCCACAAAACAGCAACAGATAATTACTTTTTTTACTTTTCACTTTTCGCATAATAACTCCTTTATTGCCTGTTGCAGAAAAGAAGCTGCTTTTCAGCAGCTTCTTTTTTCTCTTTTGTATTTTCGGTTCTTTTGTAAACATGCTTCTTTGGTATACTATATGTTTATCTTCCGTACCTTATGATTCTTTTGTACACAAAGATTCTTTCGTCTATTCATACCTTATCTTTAGCAAATATACCCAAAATGCCGTTTCCTGTATTTTGACTCCTAGCAAAGCTAGGTGGGTAACCTCAACCAATACTCTGCCTTCCACTGCAAACGGAGGCCTGACATCCTATTGGAGATATTGGAATCCCGTTTAAAGTAAATGTAGGTTCAAAATAACAGGCGTGTCGAACATCCCAGGCATAAAACTATTTGCTTTTTGTAATTGTTATTATACTCTAATATGTGTTGCTTTTCAATGTAAAATTCCTGTCAAATTGTGGAACAATTTATGATTGCAGATCTTTCGGTGAAAAGGATGCCGGAAAAAGCTCTTCTAATTTCATAACTTTGATACCGCCAGCTCCATCTTCCATAATTACCTCAAATGTGCTTCCATCTACAAATTCTGTCAGCACCTGCCGGCAGACACCGCAAGGTGTAAGCGGTTCTTCCCTGTCTCCCACTACAGCAATAGCTAAAAATTCTTTTTTCCCTTCGGATACTGCCTTAAAGACAGCTGTTCGCTCCGCACAGTTCGTGGGCGTAAAGGCTGCATTTTCAATATTACATCCGGTATAGATACTGCCATCCTTACAATAAAGGGCTGCACCTACATGAAAATTGGAATACGGTGCATAGGAATATTTTTTGGCTTCTTTTGCCGCTTCTAATAATTGTCTTTTGTCCGTCTCCATGACACTCACCTTTTCTAAATTATTTCTGTTTTACAAATTTTTTTCATTATCTTATCATTCTTCATTGCTCTTAATATCTGCTATCCCAGAATATCAACGGCAGAACTTGTGCCAAGCCGTGAACAGCCTGCCTTAATATAATTTTCCATATCTTCTTTGGTACGGATTCCTCCGGCCGCCTTAATCTTAACCTCTGCTCCAATGTGTTCTTTCATTAATAATACATCTTCCATGGTAGCACCTGCCGTTCCAAATCCGGTAGATGTCTTGATAAAATCTGCTCCGGCATTGGTTACCGCATGGCACATGGCAATCTTTTCTTCTTTTGTAAGATAACAGGTTTCGATAATAACCTTTAAGATCCTACCTCCTGTTACCTCTTTTAAAAGACGGATTTCCTCTTCTACTTTATGATATGCCCCATTCTTTACATCGCAGATATTAATTACCATATCAATTTCGTCTGCGCCGTCTTCCAATGCTTTCTTTGTCTCTGCCAGCTTTCCTTCAGTGTTCGCATATCCTAACGGAAATCCTACTACGGTACAGATTTTGATTTTATCGCCGTAAGTTTCTTTTACCCGGCTGATGTAACAACTTGGGATACAAACCGATGCGGTATGGTATTTTATTGCTTCTTCACATAATTTTTCTATGTCCTTCCATGTGGTAAAGGCTTTTAACGCAGTATGATCCACATAACGATATAATTCTTCTTTTTCCATTTTGTACCTCCGGTATTTTTTTTAATTGTAATATATATTCTGTAATTTATCCAGCAAAAAACGTTTTATCAGAGAACATTTTTACATTAGTACTATCTTCCTATAATTCTAAATTTTTTAGAAAACAATTTTAAACTTTCTTTAAAATTTACGCTTTTTTCTTGTTTTCTACAACCGAAATATGATAACATATTAAAATAATTAAAAGAGGAGGAACAATATGACAGGACGTTTTTATGAAATCACACCGGAAATAATGGAACTTGCGAATAAATGCTCCGCATCATCCATCATTCCTTCTGAATTATATACGAAATATAATGTTAACCGTGGTCTTCGTGATTTAAATGGAAAGGGTGTTCTGGTAGGACTTACACACATTTCTGATGTATGCTCTACCAAGCTGGTAAATGGAGAATACATTCCATCTGAGGGCGAACTTTATTACCGTGGCTATAATGTAAAAGATTTAGTAAAAGGAATTGCACCGGACAGCCATTTTGGATTTGAGGAATGTGCTTATCTTCTGATGTTTGGTGAGCTTCCAACCAAAGAACAGTTGAAAAACTTCTGTGGACTGCTTTCCGAATACCGTACACTTCCAACCAGCTTTGTACGTGATATTATTATGAAAGCTCCAAGCAAAGATATGATGAATACACTGGCACGAAGTGTGCTTACACTTTATTCCTATGATGACCGTGCCGATGATATTTCACTTCCTAATGTATTGAGACAGTGTTTGCAGCTTATCAGCTTATTCCCACTGCTTTCTGTATATGGTTATCAGGCTTACCGCCATTATCATGATGGTGCCAGCCTTTATATTCATACCCCACAGCCGGAATTATCTACTGCAGAAACAATTCTTCATATTCTGCGGCCAGACAGTAAATATACCCCATTAGAGGCAAAGCTTTTAGATATCGCATTAATCTTACATATGGAGCATGGTGGTGGAAATAACTCTACCTTTACTACCCATCTGGTATCTTCTTCCGGAACCGATACTTATTCTGTTATTGCAGCATCCCTTGGTTCCCTGAAGGGGCCGAAACATGGTGGTGCCAATATCAAAGTAGTTCAGATGTTTGAAGATATGAAACGCACTGTAAAAGACTGGACAGACGAAGACGAAGTAGGTAAATATCTTACTGCACTTCTTCATAAAAAAGCTTTTGACCATGCCGGTCTTATCTATGGAATGGGTCATGCAGTATATTCTCTTTCCGACCCAAGAGCAGTCATCTTCCGCGGTTTTGTGGAAAAGCTTTCCCAGGAAAAGGGATATGAAAAAGAATTTGCACTCTACTCTTTAGTAGAACGTCTTGCACCGGAAATCATCGCCAAAGAGCGTAAAATCTATAAAGGTGTAAGTCCAAACGTAGACTTCTTCAGCGGATTTGTTTATCATATGCTTGACCTTCCGTTAGAACTCTATACACCAATTTTTGCAATTGCAAGAATTGCCGGCTGGAGTGCCCACCGCTTAGAGGAGCTTTCCCAGAACGGAAAAATTATGCGTCCTGCATATCGTAACATCGGTGAACGCAAAGAATATGTTCCGATTGACAAACGTTAAACCGCAAGCTTCTGCCACCTGCAGCTTCTTACGGAATGCTTAGACACAAAAAACTGTAGTTCTTATCCGGTATCTTTTCCAGATATAAACTACAGTTTTTTGTAAATTATTATAAGTAAATATTTTTTATAAATACTTCTCTCTGGCATTCTTTAATGTACTGACCAAAAACAGACAAGATAACACCAGCAGCAGAAGGATTCCTGATTTAATAATAATCGGCAGTTTAAAGATGGTCTCACCCAATGCCGTCACAATGCCATATACTAATGCCAGTGCTCCGCAAAGAAGCATTTTCGGTGTTACTTCTTCTCTTATCTTCTCCGGATGTTTACATTTCTTTAATTCCTCCGGCGTTGCCAGAAGGCTGCTTGTCTTTCCGGTACTTTTCATCCATATGCCATTCATAAGAACATAGATACCTACCAGTGCTACTACAACATCTACTACTAAATTCCAGTTTACTTTCATAATATGTAACCTCTTTTACTCTTTTTTCCTGACTCTGATTTATCTTACCACACTTTACATTGCTATGTGAACATATTTATCATATAACCTTCTATTCTTATTTGTTTTTTATGCAAAACCACGAATTTTATCGAAAAAGCCATTGAAACTTTTGGTCAACTATTGTAGTATATTAATATGTTCTAATTATTCTAGTTGTATTTGGAGGGATTATATATGAAATTAGACGAAGCAAAAATCCTGATTGGAGATGACTCCATTCTTGCAAGAAAACAGTTAAAAGACATTATTGCGCAGTATGGTGGTACAACTTTTGTTGAGGCAGCAAATGGTCAGGAAGCAATTGACAAATTCAAATCCGATAAACCTGATATCGTTTTTCTTGATATTGTTATGCCTGTAAAAGATGGTATTGCCGCTGTAAAAGAAATTAGAGAATCTGACCCGAAAGCGGTTATTATTATCGTATCTTCTGTTGGTACACAGGCTCAGTTAAAGAATGCAATTGAAGCCGGTGCAAAGGACTTTATCCAGAAACCGTTGAATGTTGAACAGATTGAGCGGGTACTGAAGAATTATTTTGAAGGGAGATAATTATGTATACACAGTTTTTTGGTAATTTTCTTTTAAGCAAAAGTGCTGTTCCTGCGGATAAACTGGTAGATGCATTAGAGAGGCAGTCCTCTTCCTATCTGAAATTAGGTACTCTGGCAATTCATGCCGGATTATTAAATGCTTCCCAGGTTGACGCTATTGTATGCCGTCAGACCCATGAAGACAAGAAATTTGGTGAAATTGCAATCGAAGGCGGATATCTTACAAAGGAACAGGTTGACAAATTACTCTCCTCGCAGAAACCAGACTACCTGCTTTTAGGTCAGATTTTGATTGAAGACGGACTGCTTACCAACAGTCAGTTTGAGGAATTACTTGCAGAATATCAGGCAAGTAATGAAATTGATGATTTAAATGTTGCTAACGAACAGAATGATATGGTTGAAAAGCTGATTCATAAATTCTTCCATTTTGATAATTCTGATATGTCAGGAAAGATTGTTGCATACCTTAATCTTCTCTTTAATGATATCGTTCGTTTCATCGGAAAGGATTTTACACCATTAAATCCACTGATGAAATCCGAGTATATGACCAACTATTGTGTTACCCAGAAAGATGAAGGTTTACTTTCTTTCAATTCTGGTGTAGACATGAGTAAATCTGTTGCAATTGCTTTTGCATCCCGTTATGCCAAAGAAGAATTCCATGAATTCGATGAGTATGTAAAAGCTTCTATCGAAGATTTCTTAAATCTTCACAATGGATTATTTAATGTAAATATGTCTAATGAATTTTCCCTGGAATTAAACTTATGTCCTCCGGAAGTTCATGAGGAAGAAACGCTTACAAATGCCACTAAGATTTATGTATTTCCAATTATTTTCCCATTTGGAACCATTCACTTCCTAATGGAAATCTAATCTTAAACCTTTACATTTTATTTACATAAACGAAACCCTGTCAGATTTCTCTGACAGGGTTTTGTTACCTTGTATCCATAAGAAACTGCCGGTAGCAGATTCTCTATGTTTTACATAAGCATTTAGATATTTAAAAATGCTTTTACCGTCTTAGGCATATCTTCTACATCGCATTCTGTCTTATGAAGTACTTCTGCACTGCGGATGTCTTCAATTGCCTGTGGAACTGTTACATTTGCAATCTTGCTTAACTCATCTACCAGTTCAAAATCAGTCATGGAATCATATTTTTCTTTATCAATGGCATCCATTACGCTTCTGGTAAACTTGAACGGGCTTGCTGTTGATGCAATAACAGTCTTGGTATTATCACCGGTCTCTTTTACATATTTATGGTATACACCGGTTGCTACAGCAGTATGTGTATCAATCACATAGCCGGTCTTCTCATAGAGGTCACGGATTACTTCTGCTGTTTCTTCCTCTGTGGTGTAATTGCCATAGAAGTCAGCAAGCTGGGCACGCATCTCATCGGTAATCATATATCTGCCCTCTTCTGTTAATGCACGCATGAATTCAGCATTTTTCTCTGCATCATTTCCGGCAATACGATAAATCAGACGCTCTAAGTTGCTGGAAATCAGGATATCCATGGATGGAGAAGAAGTTAGTACAAATTCACGGTTTCTGTCATAGGTTCCGGTTGAGAAGAAGTCAAATAATACTTTGTTCTCATTGGAAGCACAGATTAATTTTGCAATCGGAAGACCTAAGTTCTTTGCATAGAAAGCTGCTAAGATATTTCCGAAGTTACCGGTTGGAACTACAACATTAATCTTTTCATCTTTTGCAATTGCACCATTTTCATATAATTTTGCATATGCATATACATAATAAACAATCTGAGGAACAAGACGGCCGATATTAATGGAGTTAGCAGAGGAAAACTGATATCCGGCTTTGTCCATCAACTCTGCCAGTTCTTTATCAGAAAACATTTTCTTAACGCCGGTCTGTGCCTGGTCAAAGTTACCATGAATACCAACTACATGTGTATTTGCCCCTTTCTGGGTAACCATCTGCTTCTCCTGAATCGGGCTGACACCATTCTTTGGATAGAATACAATAATCTTAGTACCAGGAACGTCTGCAAATCCTGCTAAAGCAGCTTTTCCGGTATCACCAGAAGTTGCTGTTAAAATAACAATTTCATTCTTTACATGGTTTTTCTTTGCAGCAGTTGTCATAAGGTAAGGCAGAATGGATAATGCCATATCCTTAAATGCTATCGTAGCTCCATGAAAAAGCTCCAGATAATATGCACCGTCTGCATCTACTAACGGAGCAATCTCTTCTGTATCAAATTTAGAATCATATGCACTATTGATACAATGCTTTAATTCTTCTTCTGTAAAGTCTGTTAAGAAAAGCTTCATTACCTCGTAAGCAGTCTCCTGATAGCTCATTTTTGACAGGGTATCCATATCAACGTCAAGCTTTGGTAATGAATCCGGCACAAATAAACCACCGTCTCCTGCAAGACCCTTTAAAATTGCCTGTGAAGCTGTTGCCTTTTCATCTGAGTTTCTTGTACTTGTGTAAATCAAATCCATTTTTTGTCCCTCTTTTGCTCTCTGCATAAAATTTGTTCTGTCTTTCATTATATAAGAACCTGCAGTTTACTGTCAATAACTTATCCCAGAATAATTCCATGTATTCCCACTATCTATGGATTCAAAAAGAATTCCATCGTTTTCACCCATAGCAGATATTACTTTTATTATAAGTTTTCCATCTTTCTGCTGTGGCATCTTGCAATAATCATAGTCTGATATGGAAAATCCATACTCTGCTGCCGTGTCCGGAAGTTCTGTCACTTCATCCATGGAAAGTTCAATCATGGAAAATGTTTTCCCGCCATCCTGTGTCAGATAAAGTGTGGAATAATCACCTGACGCTCCAGCCAATCCGATAACGCCCAGATTTTCATTATAGAATTCTATTCCTTCTGCCACACCAATATTTCCATCAAACGGATCTGCATTTTGCTGATTCCAGCTCTGCCCGCCATCCTTTGTCATTTCAAGCTCATAAAAACGGCTGCCGGCAGCTGCATCCGCCACCAACAGACGATAACCGGTATTGCTGTCCAGGAAAAAGTATACGCTTCCATCTTCCCTGTTTTCCGTCCACGGAGTGCCATTTCCGCTCTCTTCCTCATCATTGCCATCATTGCCGGCTACGGCATTGGTGTCTGCATTCCCGTTGTTATCCGTTGTGTCATTTCCAGCACCGTTTTTTGCTTCATCAATCTGCTCCTGCCGGTTTTGCTGGGCTAACACTGCAGCACTGGTATATTTTGGATTTATGATATAAGTTATAATTTCACCTGTATTTTCTTCGCCACCAGTAGAAAATGTAACTGCAAAACCTGTAACTTCTCCGCCATATTCCAACTGGCTTAAAATTGAATTTTCATTTGTATCTGCATTTCCATCTATATCTTCATTTTCATCTATATCTTCATTTTCATCTATATCTGCATTTTCTGCATTTATCACCTGTAGGCTATCTGCACTGGAAAAGGCTCTTTTCCCAGAATAACTTATTCCAAAGGTATGGCTCTTTGTTTCTTCTGCCCAGCTATCTACACGTTCTTTCACCTTTATATTTCCCAATAGTTCAAATAGCGGTGTCAGGCACATATCTTCTTCATAATCTGTCTTGGCATAATTATTGATGTAAACTGTCATTTTGCTGCTTTTCTTCCGGTTATAGTCCACAAGATAGGTTCTGGTTTCTCCATTCTCATCCTCACCATAGAAAAACGTATCTATTGCAGCAATTTCTCCGGTAGCATAGAAAGTCACATTAAAATGGTTCACCAGATAAATTTTCTTAGGAAGCCCGATTTCATTATCCAGATCCTCCAATATCCCTGCCACACTGTCATCAAAAAAATTATCATGCTTTAATGTTATCTTTACTTCATCACTTTTTTGAAACCGGTCGGATGTCTTGAAAAAATATAACCCTCCAAGACATACCAGCAACAGAATCATCCCTGCTTTTAGCCAGTTTTTTAATTGATATTTCTTTCTTGAATTTTCCCGATTCAACGAATTGCTCCTTTCCACCTGCAATCATACCACTGTTCCAATAATGCTTCCAAATATTCCTGATATTTCTACGAATTTTTATATCCTTACAATTTTCAATATACATTGATATCATAGCATATTTTTTATTTTAAAAGTTTGATATTTTCTTAAGATATTTTCCTGTTTTCATGCTTTCCTAAAAATGTTATACTCAAAGTGATACTTACCGTAAGAACTCGCCACCGGCAGCTTCTTACAGATGATTTGTAACTAAGAATTTTAGAATGTGAGGATTTACCATGCTTTCCGGTGCTTTTTCAGCCAAAACAAAAGATGGGACCATCTACTACCGTTCCAGTCTTACCTATAAAAGAAAACATATCAGTCTTGGAAGCTTTCCAACGGAAGAAGAAGCCCATCTTGCCTATAAAGAGGGGACTTCTCTACTTTCTGAGTCTGAAATCACACTGGAAAATTATACCGCATATATTAAACTTTTAGATTTTGCCAAAGCCATTACACTTTTAAATTTCCGTGACAATGGCGTCTATATCAAGAATCCGATTTATCTGAAGCAGAATTATTTTCTCTATTTTCTCGCACCACAGATGGAATATAAATTTGATATTGATGATTTATTCTTTTATTCCAGCCACAAGATTATGCAGCGTGGTGGCCGGCTTTTTGTAAATGAATACGGCATGCAGACCGGGATTCTCTCCCGCTATGGAGTCCGTAATCATGCGGTACTGGATGCAGATTACACTTTCGCCAATGGTAACCCCTTCGATTACAGCTACGCCAATATTATTGTCATTAACCGCTACCGTGGAGTTGCCCAAACAGAACACAACGGACTCCTCCGTTATCAGGCTTTTATCCATATCAATGGCAATTATTCCATTGGCACTTATTCTTCCGAAGAAAAAGCTGCCATTGCCTACAACAAAGCTGTTGATCTGGCAAAGGCAGCCGGTATTCATAAGAATTTTGAAGAAAACTATATTACAGAGCTATCCGCTAGAGAATATGCAGAAATTTATACTAATCTTAAAATCTCTCCAAAATATATCAATTATCTTTCTACACTTTCTGCTATTTCTGATTGATGTAATTTACGAGTCCCTCGCAATCGATAATCTTCTGCATAAATGGTGGGAATGCCTGACCCTGGAAACTCTTTCCAGTGGTCTTGTCGGTAATGACACCAGTATCAAAATTTACCTCTACCTCATCTCCTGCTTTGATTTCCAAAGCTGCTTCCTTACATTCAATAATCGGAAGTCCGATATTGATTGCATTACGATAGAAAATACGTGCAAAAGTTTCTGCTATGACGCAGCTTACACCAGCGGCTTTAATTGCAATTGGTGCATGCTCTCTGGATGAACCGCATCCAAAGTTCTTCTCCGCTACAATAATATCTCCTGCAGATACTTTATTTACAAATTCCTTATCAATATCTTCCATACAATGTAAGGCAAGTTCCTTAGGGTCGGAAGAATTCAGATATCTTGCCGGTATAATAACATCCGTGTCTACGTTGTCACCGAATTTAAATACTTTTCCTTCTGCTGCTTTCATGTTCTAATCCTCCTATACTTCTTCCGGGCTGGAAATCTTTCCTGTAATTGCACTTGCTGCTGCAACTGCCGGACTTGCCAGATAAATTTCCGAATCCACATGTCCCATACGTCCCACAAAGTTACGGTTGGTTGTAGATACGCATCTTTCATTCTCAGCAAGGATTCCCATATAGCCACCAAGACAAGGTCCGCAGGTCGGTGTGCTGACAATAGCACCTGCTTCAATAAAGGTTCTGATATATCCGGCTTCCATAGCATCCAGATAAATCTGCTGGGTTGCAGGAATTACGATGACACGTAAACCTTTCTTTACTTTCTTTCCTTTCAGGATAGAAGCTGCAATCTTAAGGTCATCTAATCTTCCATTCGTACAGGAACCGATTACTACCTGATCAATAGTAATGTCGCCTACTTCATCAATGGTCTTTGTATTTTCCGGAAGATGTGGAAATGCTACAGTTGGGCGAAGTGTACTAAGGTCAATGGTATACTCCTCATCATATACAGCATCCTCATCTGCTTCATATACTTTATAAGGGCGCTTGGAATGCTCTTTCATATATGCTTCTGCTTTCTCGTCTACCGGGAAGATTCCGTTCTTTCCGCCGGCTTCAATTGCCATATTTGCAATGGTAAAACGGTCATCCATGGAAAGATACCGGATACCATCACCTACGAATTCCATAGACTTATATAATGCTCCATCCACACCAATCATTCCGATGATATGTAAAATAACATCTTTACCGCTAATCCATGGTGCTGGTTTTCCTGTGATGTTGAATTTAATCGCGGATGGTACTTTAAACCATGCTTTTCCGGTTGCCATTCCTGCCGCCATATCAGTACTTCCAACACCGGTGGAAAATGCTCCCAATGCTCCATATGTACAGGTATGTGAATCTGCTCCGATAATAACATCTCCTGCAACAGTCAGTCCTTTTTCCGGAAGAAGTGCATGTTCGATACCCATTTCTCCTACATCAAAGTAGTTGGTGATTTCGTTTTTGCATGCAAACTCTCTGACGCATTTACAATGCTGTGCAGATTTGATGTCTTTATTTGGTACAAAGTGGTCCATAACCAGTGCGATTTTATCCTTATGGAACACTCCGTCTACTTTCATTTTCTCTATCTCATGGATAGCCACCGGTGAAGTGATATCATTTCCCAATACCAAGTCTAAATCTGCTTCAATCAACTGGCCAGCCTGAACAGAATCAAGTCCCGCATGTGCCGCAAGAATCTTCTGTGTCATTGTCATTCCCATTTGAAATTCCTCCTGAAATTAAATCATTTTTTCTATACTGTTGCTATTATAGCACAGCTAGTGGTATAATGGAAATACATATTAAACATATTTATTATGATTTTTAGTTATAAACACGGAGGGATCTATAAATGTTGCAGAGTTTATCCAGTTACCGTATTTTCTATACCGTAGCAAAAACACAGAATATATCAAAGGCAGCCAAAGAGCTTTATATCAGCCAGCCCGCCATCAGTAAATCCATACAGAAACTAGAGGAAAGCCTGGGCTGCGAACTATTCCGCCGAAGTTCCCGCGGCGTATTGCTGACCGAAGAAGGCGAACTTCTTTTTACTCATGTCAGTTCCGCTTTCGAAACCCTGACTTTAGGGGAAGATAAATTAAAGAACTCCTTAGAGCTTGGTGTCGGCCACTTAAAAATCGGTGTCAGCTCCACACTCTGCAAATACATGCTTCTGCCTTATTTAAAGGATTTCACAAAACGTTATCCGCATATTAATATTTCTATCGTATGCCAGTCTACCAACGAATCCTTACAGATGTTAGAAGAAAACAAAATTGATATCGGTCTGATTGCAAGGCCGGAAAACCAGAAGACTTTAAATTTCAGCAATGTGGCTGAAATTGAAGATATTTTTGTTGCAACGGAAGCTTACTTAAACGTATTGAATGCAAGGGGCATTTCTTCCGATGCAATCTTACAGAATTCTACACTGATGCTTCTTGATAAGCACAACATGACCCGTCAGTATATTGATGATTATTTACAGGAAAATAAAATCGAGACCAGAGATTTAATCGAAGTCTCTACGATGGACCTCTTAATTGACTTTGCAAAAACCAACCTGGGTGTTGCCTGCGTCATCCGCCAATTTGTCCAGAACGAACTTGCAAATAAAGAGTTATTAGAGATTCCACTTGGTTTTCCAATTCACAAGCGTGAAATTGGCTTCGCTTATAAAAACACCTTAAAGCCTTCGAAATCCTTGGAATTATTTATTGATTTCTACCAGAATTTTCATCCGGGCGAATAAGATGCCTCACTGCCAGCTTCTTACAAATGCCTGACAGATATGAGAAACATACTTTAAGAGTTTCTCGCGTCAAAAAAAGCTGCCGCAATCGCGACAGCTTTTTTATCATCTTTTTGAAGTATCAGATTAGTTGTTAACCAGCTTATCTTCTTCGTTGTTCCAGCTATACAGCTTACGAATTTCTTCGCCGACTTTCTCTGATGGATGCTCAGAAGCAAGCTTTCTCATAGCTTTGAAGTGTACCTGGCGTCCTGCTGGTGACATATCAAGTAAGAATTCTTTTGCAAAAGTACCATCCTGAATATCTGTTAAAATCTGTTTCATTGCTTTCTTTGTCTCAGCAGTAACAATCTTAGGTCCTGTGATATAATCACCATACTCAGCAGTGTTAGAGATAGAATATCTCATTCCAGCGAATCCTGACTGGTAGATTAAGTCAACAATCAGTTTCATCTCATGGATACACTCGAAGTATGCATTTCTTGGGTCATAACCAGCTTCGCAAAGTGTTTCGAAACCAGCCTGCATAAGCGCACAAACACCGCCACAAAGAACTGCCTGCTCACCGAAGAGGTCTGTCTCTGTCTCTGTACGGAAGGTTGTCTCAAGAAGTCCTGCTCTTGCTCCACCAATTCCAAGACCATATGCTAATGCCAGGTCAAGTGCTTTACCGGTTGCATCCTGCTCTACTGCTACCAGACAAGGAGTTCCTTTTCCAGCCTGATACTCAGAACGTACAGTATGTCCTGGTGCCTTAGGAGCGATCATTGTTACGTCAACATCCTTTGGAGGTTTGATACATCCGAAATGAATGTTAAATCCGTGAGCGAACATTAACATGTTTCCTGGCTCAAGGTTTGGCTCAATATCGTTCTTATACATATCTGCCTGTAACTCGTCATTGATAAGAATCATAATAATATCAGCCTGTTTTGCAGCTTCTGCTGCTGTATATACTTTGAATCCCTGTTTTTCTGCTTTTGCCCAGGATTTGCTACCATTGTAAAGTCCAATAATGACATCACAGCCTGATTCCTTTAAATTTAATGCATGTGCATGTCCCTGGCTACCGTAACCAATGATGGCGATTTTCTTACCATCCAGTAAGGAAAGGTTACAATCTTCCTGATAATAAATTTTTGCTGCCATTTTTTCAGCCTCCTGTTTTAATGATTAATCTAAATATGTAACATCGGCAGACCCTCTGGTCAAACCTGTGATACCGGTTCTAGCGAGCTCTAATATCTCATAGCCCTGTAACAGATCCATAAATGCATCTAATTTATCCTGATGCCCTGTCAGTTCAATTACCATGGAATCGTTAGTGACATCAACCACCTTGCCATGGAAAATATTGGTAACGCTTAAGATTGCCTGACGCTCTGTATCCTTCGCTTTAATCTTAACCAGAATCAGTTCTCTGGTCACTGATGTACCCGGTTCTAATTTTTTAATATCCCGTACATCTTCAAGCTTTGCAAGCTGCTTTTCAATCTGCTCTAAAATCTGCTCGTCACCACTTGCTACTATAGTTATTCTGGTATATCTTGGATCTGCAGTTACACCAGATGAAAAACTATCAATGTTATATCCTCTCCGGCTGAAAAGTCCTGAGATATGACTTAATACGCCTGAGGTATTCTCTACTAAAATAGATAATGCCTGTTTTCTCATGTGAAAACCATCCTTTTTCTTTCATTCACATTACAGTTATTCTAGCATATCAGTTCTGTTTGTCAATACTAAAATGGCTTAAAGTAATAATATTTTTTTGTACAATAACCTATGGTTATATCATTAATAACAATAACAGAAAACTACAAGAAACACATTTTGCAATCTGGCGGGGTGCCTGCATAAATTACGGCTGTGAATCCCTGTATTTCCGGATAATATCAATTGTCTTCTGATAATCCATTCTGACTTCCCTAAATTGCTGCAGCATCTCTTCTCCATATATTTTATAGCGGAGCTGTTCGCACAGAATTATGCTTGATTTGCTCAGCCGTCCCAACCCGAGCGTCATGGTCTCTCCCTTTAAGGTATGTACCAGATCAAAGGCTTTCTCATAATCCCTTTCCTGTAAAGCTTCATCAATCCTCTGTACTTCATCGCTTTCTAAGAATTTTATCAAAAAACGGTGTACCAGCTCTTCCTTCCGGAGTCTGCGCATGACCTCTGCATAATCTCCCTCCAGTTCCTTGTAGCATTGCTCTAAATCCATACTCATATTCCCTTTCTGTTGATTTTCTCATAGCATTATAGTACACCACCGTTTTTTCTTTTTCAAGCAATTCTTCCTTATTGTCTGGTGTTTCCATCCGGCTGCACCGGCAGTTCATTCTGTTGCTTTACACTTTGTTGTCCTTCCGAGAGCATAATAAGCGTCCAGGTTATTTCTTTTCTTGCATATTCCAATGTCTCTTCTCCATCATATACCGTATCAACCTGGTACTTATGAAATACAAGAATATCTGTAACAGCTTCTGCCATGCTTTCTTCGTCTTCTGCATAGAGTAACTTCATAAAAACATCCTCCTTGTTGCATAACCTGCCAGGCATACCATAACTAGCTTCTTACAAGCATTTTGGAACTATAGAAAACACATTTTGCAGGAAAGCAATTTCCTGCAAAATAAAAAAAGCCAGGATAAAATCCTGACTATATTTTCGGGGAGTACCTCCCGAACTCCGAAGAGCCCGAGAGGCATGAGTTATGAAAAATTATATTAGCTTAATAGCTAGTACTTTTATACTATATCTTATAGAAATATGTTTGTCAAGTGTTTCCCTACAATTTTTCTCAGGGCCTTACTTGGGTATATTTCCATTTGAATTTCTACAGTTTTTGATATATTTTTTCTACGTCATAATCCGGCGCCATAGTTGCTGCAATTTCATATATCTTCCTGATATTTTCCGGCTCTTCTTCCAGCATATCAGATGTTTCTTCTACGGAGTTGCCTTTTTGCAGTTTCTTGATTACCTGACGAATTAGTTGCAGTTTTTCGCCCTGCTCCAAGCCTTCTTCCAAACCCTGTTCCAGACCTTGTTTTCGTCCCTGCTGTAATTTATTTTCCAGTTCTTTTTCAATTTCATCTTTCATTAATTCACGCAATGCTTCACACATCTCATTTTGCCTCCTTAACAGACTATATACCTGCTTATTTGCATTTACACTTACTTGAAGTACCGAATCAATATTGCTCCGTTCATTCTTACTTTCCAAATAATGTATCTGTTCCAAAAATAGTTCTGCATCCTGCATCTCTACCTGTGTAGTCAATACCCGCAGGCTGCAATGAGCTTTTCTTTCCAACTGACTTGTTACTACAACTTGTACTGGAAACGGAACTTTTCCTCTTACATAATAAATTCCAGGATACATTTTTTTCAGGATATATCCTTCTTTTTTCAGTTCCTGAAAAAGTGCCTTCGGATAAGCATTCCGAAAAAAGGATACGGTCACCTCAGATGCTGGAATTTTATTGACTGCTATCCCCTGCGCCTTATATAAGCTGGCGTATCCAATTACCTTAAAGAAGGAATCTATCGTCAATTCATCTCCCGGTCCCTTATACTCTAAAATATTGTGTCCCCTCATAATATGACCAATTTCATTTTGTAACGTCCGCTTCCAATCCATCTTTTTAATAATCACAAGATCAATCTGAAGTGGTTTCTTACTTAAATTATACTCCGGAATTAATTCCAGTACATCCAGATCTTGTCGCAGTTCCAGTTCTGTTGCTGCACAAAACGCCGGATGCCATTGTAATTTTTCTGCTTTTCCTGACATTTCTTCTCCTTTCTTTTGTCTTGGAGAGTATACTTTTGCAATGTCACTTAACCGCAACAACCTTTGTCTGAAAGAATTCTCTCCGCTTCATTTAATGTGAAATAAAAGCTTTGAAAATTCCTGTTATCATATCAGGTTATGTGGTGACCCCGGCGAAATGATAGAATACCGGTATACTTCTGACAGGCTATGTGCCATTGAAATGTATATAGAAATATCAAGCTTTGATTGCATTATAACATGATGAAATGAAAATGTCAGTAAAAAAGAAAGCATCTGCCCTCCCTTAATCGGATAAGCAGATGTTTTCCATCTCAATTTCTTTCAACTTCTATTTTTGTATCTGTTACATGCATCTTGCTCCGCACTTGGTACAGAATTTTGCTCCGGGCATAATTTCATTTCCACACTGTGAACAGAACATTTTCCAAGCTTCCTCTACTTTGGCACCGCATTTCGGACAGAATTTTGTGCCGGATGCAAGTTCGGCACCACAATTATTGCAATAACAACCACCTTGTTCCTGTTTATCTCTATACTTCATTTTACTTGTTGCACCAATTGCATCAAGTTCCTGTTTCATTTCTTCTAATACTTCCAAAGAACCTTTTATAAAGAAACCATTTCCAGCTTCAATTTCATCAATACATTCTTTTGCTTCCCTAAGATCTGATCCTGTATATTCTCGAATCAATTTAATCAGCTGAACCTTCTTGTCTCCTGTAGATGTAATAATCAATGCTGCTTCTGTGTCCATTTCTACATACATATCATCTTCATCCACATCTGAATCATTTTCATTCATATCCATTTCATAATCTGCTCCAAGATTATCCAAAACTTTTATTAACTCTTCTACTCTTTCATTTCTGGCTGAAATTTGAAATCCATTATTTTCTGACAAATCATTTAAAAGTTTTAATTCCAAATCTTTTCTATCTAATCCAAGTATCTGATGATATGCTTCGATTACTTTTTCTCCCTGATCTCCTAATGAAAAAATTGCAATAGATGTATTCATTTCTGCATCATCTTCATCTTGCCAATTCTTTTGAATATAAGTAAGTGCACCTGCCTCATCCAATTCCTGTTGCATCTGCTGTAATAATTCTAAAGACTCTAATGTACACACGGTTGACTGTTCATCTAAAATATTGCCATTAATTAAATTGCTTAACTCCGTATAATCTGACTGCAGATATTTTTGAATAATTGATATAATCTGTACCGGGTTAGGACCAACATCTGTAATTACAATTCTATATTCCGGTATCTCCTGCTGTACTCCCTTATTTCCAAATAATGATTTCATGAATCCCATTTTCATTTCTCCTTTTCTACTAGTAGTATTTTCCGGCTTCAATTAATAAAGGAATAATTTCTTCCGGTTTTATCTGCTGCAGTTGTTCTAATCTGCTTCCGATACGATTGATATTCTGTATATTCATTTGTTCCTCATCAAAGCGACGCTGTAAAATCTCATGTCTTTCCTGTAATTTCTGAATCTGTTCATCCATTTTATCAATATTAAGCTGTGCATCATCTTTCTGTGGATTTGCCGTAATGAACCCAAGAATAACAAAGTAAATCAAAATACCCAGAATAATTACACCAACAGACACTGCAACACGGAGAATTGTCCGGACACAGCTCCATAAAATGCGTAAAATTCCTGCAAAAAATCCATAATTCATTGCATTGGCAAATAAATGTCTCACATCAATAATCCAGCGGAACAGGGAAACAGCACACCATACCAGTACTAACGCACAGATAATACCGATTGCAAAAGAAATTGCCTTGCGGACAGGGGAAGTCTGGCTCCAACGCTCTGCAAACTCTTCCTTTTTCCGTGTCAGTGTGTTTTCCTGCAATTTAGACATTTCAGTTACCTGTTGTATTTTAGAACTAATCTCATTCTGCTGTGCATTCCGCTCATTCAATGACTTTCCAAGACTTGCTAAAGCGATCTGTCTGCCGTCATTTAAAATACCTTCCATCTCCTGAAGAATCTCTGGAGTAACATCCTCACAGCGATATATTTGCTGAATATAATCTCCTATCTCCCCCCAATTTATATGTTTCTTCTTTTTTTCACATAAAATCAGTCCATAATAGCCCTTACAGCTCCACATAAAATCATTACGGATTCCTGTAAATTCTGCTTTTGCCGCCGAAATGTTTCCCTGATTTAGTAATGTCATGGCATTTTTATAACGGTTATCCAGACCATCTCTTCCACTTCCTCCAGCAACAGCAGCAGTCAGATTGATATTTTCAATTGTTTTCTTCAAATCCTGATGAATATTTTCAATATGTTCATCTGTTTTCTGAAACTCTTTTGATAAATTATGTACCAGGAAAAGATTATCACATGCCATGCATTCATACTTTTCCTCTGTAATTTTTCTTACTGCACCACTGCCACAACTGGGACATTTTATTTCTTCCATTTTCTAGCCCTGCTCCTTTGTATTTTTTATTTTTCTGATTTCAAGCTGCTTCATGATTGCTCCGCAGATTTCCGCAAAAGCGGCTTCATCTGTTGTTGAAGAAAGCTGCAATATCAACTGTCTGATTGCCTCATTTTCTGTTGCCACTGCAGGTGAACTGACCGGATCACTGTATCGCATCTTTTCCAGCACTTTGTCAATTTCTTTGCGGTTGACCTCATCTGTAATCTGCACTCTGCAAATTTCAAGCTGCTGAATAAGTCCTTTAAACACTTCGATGGAACTCTGTTCCTGTGTCTGAACCTTTGTAATATATTTATTACTTGCTGCCATAGCAATCTCAATGATAATGAAAACTGCTAAAATCGCACTCTGTAACAAATAGGAATACACCTGATAATCCTTCGGAATTTTCAGGCAGACCTTAAAGAAAACAAAAATCTGAATTACAAGATAGACTCCGCTCAGATATACAAGCGGCATCTTTAATGCTGCCTTTTGTTTTTCCTGTTTATGAAATACCAGAAATGCAAAAATTGGCTGCATCAATATTGCAATCAGGCAAAATATGTACTTGAACATTATTTCTCCCTCCTCGTTCCGCATTTCGTACAGAAATTAGCTTCCGGCGGCATTTCATTTCCACAGTTTGCGCAGAAAATCTTCTGTGGAATCACCACTTTTTCACCACACTGGAAACAGAATTTAGCATCCTTCGACAGACTCGTTCCACACTTGACACAGGTAATATTTCCACCTTGCGCCTGCGGCTGTACTGCTGGCTGCGACTGTGTTGCTGCAATATCTGGCTGCATTGCTGCTGTCCCTGTCTGCGCTGCTGTTACCGGCTGTGCCTGAACTGCTGCATCCATATTGTTTTTCATCATGTCACCCATGGAAAACGCCAGTGGAATCTGTGCCATCATATTCGCCGGATTCGCTGCAAAGCCTTCATTCTGTGCAAATGTTCTGCTTACATCAAACTGCTGCTCCTGTTGCCAGGTATATCCCTGCAGTTCTCTCGCTTTGGCAAGTCCTTCTGCTTCAATTACGGTAGCATCACGATTTCCCATTGCTTCAAACCGCTTCTGTGCCATGCTGTTATCTAATTTTTTAAGTTCTTCCAAATCGTCCGGCTTAATGGTAACTGCAGACACAAAGAAATTTAAAATCCGGATGCCATAGCCTTCAAGGTCGCTTTCCACCTGACCGGCAACGTTCTCGGAAATTTCATTCAAATGCTGGTTGAAAACATTGTAGCTATATTTGCTGAGTTCTACTGCAATGCAATTTTTTACTCTTGTAACTAAAAGGTCTTTAAAAAATTTCTGAATATCTTTGGTGGTCATTGCTTTTTCGGTACCAACCAGATTAATCAGAAGCTTTCTTCCATCCTCTATTTTCAGTCCGAAAGAACCACTGGCACCGGCACTGTAACTATAGCCGTAATTCGGATCACGAACTGTCACCTGACTTGGTGTTCCCCATGCGATATCCATCATGGTCGCAAGGTTAATAAAATAAACCTCCACATGGAACGGACTTACTCCGCCCGAAACCAGATTTCTTATTTTGGAAATAAGTGGAATGTTTTTCGTTTCTAAGGTATAACGACCTGCTTTAAAAGAATCCAGTGCCTGTCCGTCACTGAAAAATACTGCCTCCTGCGACTCATGCACAATCAATTGTGACAGCGTATTAAAGTCTTCTGCGGGATGCTTATAAATAAGAGTTGAATTATCCCCTTCATATTTGATCACTTCCTGAATAGCCATCAAACTTTCTCCTTCCGTAAATTTATATAAACTCCTTTCTCGATTATACTACAAAACTTCCATTTTGGATACTTTTTTTCTTCCATTTTGGATATTATTTTCTCAACGAGGTGATACCTATGTCAGAAAGAATTAATCAACACCTGCATCCACTGGTAGGTTCTAACATCCGAAGACTGCGGAAAGAACAGGGTTTGAAAGCCACCGAAGTCATTGCGAAGCTCCAATGTGATGGCATCAATGTAACTACCGGCATATTCAGCAAGGTGGAAAATGGTTATAATAACCCAACGGTAGATATGCTGATTGGATTGACCAAGATTTTTAATTGTGATTTTAATGAATTCTTTAAACAATAATAGGCAGCTAAACGGTGAATGGTTTAGTTGCCTGTTGTTGTTTTGTCATATAAAAGGGGAGCTACCAATATTATTTTTTGAAATATGTTATTTTCTACAATGTTGTCCTGTCGTTGACTTTGCCTGATTCTGACATAATCACACTACACATAACATCAAGTATCTAACACGTTTTTATTATATCATCACCATCTTTTTTTACAATACTAACGCTTATGAAATATACTAATAAAACAAGGTCAGTCTTTCCACACCATGGTGATTCCAAGACTGACCTTAATGTCACTAATTCATATTCTGTTGCAATTCTTTTATGTTGTCCAAATCAGACAAATCCATTCCTTCATATCTCTCAACAAAATCTATCAATGTTGATTTACGAACCTTTAGACTACCTAATCGAAGTGCAGATAATAGTTTTCTGTTAATCAACTCATATACCAGATGCCCATTCACCTCTAATACCGCTGCCGTCTCACGCACATTGTACAAAAGCTTTTCGTCTTTTAAATCCTTTTTATCCATTTTACACCATCCCTCCTAAATATGTTCCTAAAATCGTATTTGCATCAGTTTTGTAAAAATTAATAAATCTAAAAAGCATCTGAATACTCATTCCCTTTGAGCCTTCCTCAATTCGTGCATAATGACATAAACTCATATCCATTTCCTCAGCCGCCTTCATCTGTGTCATTTTTCTTTTTTCACGTAAATCTCTTATATTATTTCCAATCACATATGGATCAAATTTAGTTCTGCTCACTTCTGCCACCTCCATCAATTAACATCCATACTCCTCTGCATGTGATATTTTTCTCTTACTCATAATAAATTATCTCCTTTACGATTTCGTATTGGAGAGCTCCGGCGCCTTCACTCTCGTGACGTGCTCTCTCAAGCACATGTTTATTGTATATTGTCATGGATGAATTACCGACCGTGTTTACGCGACAATTTTGTCGTGTTAACACGACATTTGCATCTGCTTCTAATATACTTAAATATTTTTTACAGATAGGACTTCCGTTCGAAGCAAAAAAAAGAATCCATGCCTTTCCCGCATGAATTCATTTTATCGTTCCTTACGCATCCTTATATTCTATTTTTAATGGTGTATGTGTCTCAAATATCTGTCATATATAAAGTCTGCTATAATTATTTGTCGTATAATTTATCAACCTCGGCTTCATACACCGATTCAGTCTGAGTATCAAACAGCACCCATTCCACCAAATCGAAGCTGTCCGGATTATCTTGCAAGAACCTGTTTACTGTATGTACTGCAATCTTTGCTGCCAACTCAACCGGAAAACCATATGCTCCCGTTGATATGGAAGGAAATGCAATAGACCTTATTCCATTATCCATTGCTAACTTCATAGAATTAAAATAGCAGTTAGCAAGAAGTTCCTCTTCTCTATTTCTTCCACCATTCCATATCGGTCCGACAGTATGTATAACATCATCACATGGCAGATTATATGCCTTAGTGATTTTAGCCTCTCCCGTATCACATCCATGAAGTGTCCTGCACTCCACCAGAAGTTCCGGTCCTGCGGCTCCGTGAATAGCACCATCTACTCCGCCTCCTCCAAGAAGAGAGCTGTTTGCTGCATTCACGATTGCCTGCACATCTGTTATTTTCGTAATATCACCTTTTATCGTCTTGATCAAGTATATTTTCTTCTCCTTTATCTTCAACAATTAATGCTAAATAATATGCAAATGGAATCAATATTTTCGGCTGTACAGAACTCTCATCATACACAATTATCTTCTTTTGAATAGCATTTAAATCTGTGAAATACGCTAAATACAGACTGAACAATTCCCAATATGTTTGATCCCAAATCAAAGCCTTTTCTTCACTCGCTTTTATAATACGTGGAAAAACATAATTTGTAGAAATCATTTTTATAGTTAATCCATAATTATTACAAACAGATTCTATCACCCTATCTATATGATCTGCTGTATATTCAGAAACATTATCACGTACAATACTATTTTCATATATAAAATCATCAATTGTCATTCATATCACTTTTTTCTAAACTCATCAATTATAAGGTCATCACAACTAATTGAATCATTTTTTATTTGTGCTTTTTATTTCCGCTACCAGTTCTTCATACTTACGTTCGTCAATAATATATTTCCGTTTAATCAGTATATAAGCAGCTCCTATAGAAATTACCGGAACAGCTACAATTCCAAGACGCAATATAAATCTTTGTCCGGCATCTGCTGTCTGAATAAATTTATCTGCCTGTACAATTACATTTTCCGAAGTAAGTTCTCCTGTACCAGCTTTTATTTCTAATCCGGATATTTTCTGACTGATTGCATAAATATTGCTTATAATCAGTATTAACGCAACAACCGCCTGATCAACTGCACTTGCCAGCTTTGTTGCAAAAGATCTTACTGCTGAGATAATACTGTCATGTCGTTCATGAAACCGGACTTCATCATACTCTATGGTATTATTTAACATGACAATCATCGTCATATTGAATGCCCCCTGCGAAAAGAAGATTAGAAAACCGATGATATTCAGTAAAACAACACTTTTTGGTACAATGTAGCCTACACTCATAAAAAGCATATACCCAATGACTGTAATGCTGGTAGCTGCAGTTATAATCTGATTTCGTGTGAATTTTGAGGAAAGCCACGCAAAAGATGCCTCTGATATCAGCGTTCCTAATCCATACATAATTGTAAACCAAAATACAAGACTGCCACCTACAGAATATCCAAATTCAAAATAAAAGAAATTCATTCCAATCATAATCAGAAGACCATTTCCGATTTGGAATAATAAACATGCAATTCCAATCACTATCAACTGATCATTTCTCAGGAATATATGAAACATATCTTTTAATGACAGTGTTCTCTTCTTTTCCGGTCGTTTTCTCTCTTTTACTCCAAACACTGTAAGTAGCTGGAAACCAATAAAACAAAAAGCAATCACAATCGCAGCCGTCCGATATGCCATAATCGCATTTCCAGCTACCATATCAGGGAGCAGACCTGCAACAGAAAACTGTCCGATACAGATAAAAATTCCCTGTACGGTTACCAGCCAGTTCCGTTCTCCCGGATCTGATGTAAGACTCGGCAGCATTCCCCAATAGGCAATATCATTCATTGTGTAAGTCATTCCCCATAAAAGATATCCCACTCCAAAAAATGCAACAAATCCCCATCCTTCCGGCCTTACTGTAAACAAGCAGATAATTATCAGGCTGTTTAAAATTACTCCTATAAAAATCCAAGGTTTAAATTTTCCGGCTTTCAAATGCGAATTTTCAATAATAATTCCCATCATTGGATCATTAATGGCATCCCACAGCAGACACACTACCATAATTGCTGATATTACTGCATATTGGGCAACTGTCAGTTTCATCGTATATTGAATATATGTAAGAAGAAACATAGAGACAAGTGCATACGCCATATCTCTTCCGGTTGCTCCTATACAATAGCTCCATTTTGTGCGTTTATCCAATTTATTGTTTTCCATATACGACTTCCCCCTCTCTCTATTTCTTCAGCAGTCTTTTTAAAGCCTGCAGATATTTTTTATTTGCATTGTAAACTAACATATCGATTAACTTCGGAGTTGCAATTCCACCACTGGTTGCAATCAGTCCTTCCAGATTTCCTTCTTCGACTCCCATTTTTACCATTTTAAAGGCCGGGTCCCGCTCTGATTTTCCCCGAAGTATAATCTTAAGTCCAATATGTACGACTCCACGAACAATTTTTCCAAACATTGAGACATTTACCACATCCTGATAGGAATCGTAAACCGTATACTCTCCACGCTTTTTTTCTTTGTCATGTTTCGGTTCACCGCCTAATAGCTGATAAAATTGTTCTGCACTGATTTCCATTCCATGTGGCTGCTCTCTAAAATAATCCGGAAACAGTTCTCTTTCATTTCTAAAATAACTATTTCCTACTACTTCCATATTCGCCTTTAATTGCAAATCATGTACCGATGCTCCGATACAGATCTGATATTTGCCGCTTAACATGGAAAAGGCTTTTTTCTCTACATCATAGACGGAAAAACTTCTTTCATCCAGCTCTAGTATAACTTCTTTTTCTTCTCCCGGATGCAGATATATTTTTTGAAATCCCTTTAGTTCTATATGGCTTCTGATAACATCTGATTCAATCGGGCAGATATATAACTGTGCTATTTCTGCTCCACTCACTTTTCCGATATTTTTAATTTTAAAACGAATTTGTATCTTTCCACCACTATATACTTCCGGTACATTCAATTCCGAATAGGAAAAAGAAGTATAGGAAAGTCCATAACCAAACGGATATTTTACCGGAACATGGAATGTCTCATAGTAACGATAACCTACAAAAATGCTTTCCCTGTATTCTACATCATCATTCGGAGGTGCAAAATATCTCCATGCCGGAGTATCTTTTTCTGAAAACGGAATTGTCTCTGCCAATTTACCGGATGGATTCACCTCTCCACTGATTAAGTCAGCAACAGATTCCCCTACAGCCTGTCCTCCGAGGTACATGTGAAGAATTGCTCCTACATTCTTTTCAAAACTAAAATCCATAGGCGCACCACCGAAACTAATTGCTGCAATATGATTTTTTCCGACAGTTTCTGCAATTTCAGCCAACAGCTCTTCCTGATTTTGAGGGATTTTAAGATTTTTCCTGTCGTATCCTTCTCCTTCATAAGATTCTGTAAGACCGATAAAATATAGAATCACACAATCCTTTTTTCTATATTCCTGTTTCAGTTTTTCTATCGTATCCTGTAGTTGCTTTTCTCCTAATTCCTCCGTTTCATTCTGATATCCCTGTATATAAGTTACCTGATATCCTTTTTCACGTATTGCTTCAATCGCATTTGTCATCTTCGTCGGCTGGATATGACTGCTCCCACCTCCCTGAAACCGCATCTGCCTGGCAAGCTCTCCAATAATGATTACCTTCTTCTCTTTTCCAATTGGCAAAACACTATTATTTTTCAAAAGTACTGCACTTTCATTTTCCAGTTTACGTGCCACCTGATTCTGTTCTTCCATATCTACCTCATAATTTTCTTCTATATTTTTATGAAGTGATACAAAATTCTGCAGAACATTCTTAGTCCAGTTATCCAGTTCCTGAGCCGTAATCCGGCCATCCTTATACGCTTCTTTTAACACATCTGTGTGGAAGCCTTTCGGATCTGGCATTTCCAGTGTCAGACCATTTTTCATACAGCTTACAATATCATTTGCTGCTCCCCAATCCGACACCACACCACCTTGATATTTCCATTCTTTTCTCAGAACATCTGTCAGTAAGTATTTATTTCTTGCTCCAAATTCGCCATTAATCCTGTTGTATGAAGCCATTACAGAAGTCGGTTTTGCTTTTTTCACAACTTCTTCAAAAGCCGACAGATATATTTCCCTAAGAGTTCTTTCATCAATCTGGCTATTGGATGTCATTCGTCTTGTTTCCTGTGAATTAACAGCATAATGCTTTAAACTCGTACCTATTCCAAGGCTCTGTACACCTTCGATATATCCCGTTGCCAGCTTTCCTGTCAAATACGGATCTTCACTGAAATATTCAAAATTTCTTCCGCATAAAGGAGAACGCTTGATATTGATTCCGCAGCCTAGCACAATGGATATCTGCTCTTTTTTTGCTTCTTTCGCAATCGCTTCACCCATCTTTTTAACAATAGCAGGATTCCAACTGCAGGCTATTGCACTTGCAGTTGGAAAACAGGTTGCAGGCTTACTGGTTTCAATATCCCCAACCTTTTCCTGTTCCAGTTTTCGAATCCCATGTGGTCCGTCTGTCATCATAATAGAGGGGATTTTCCCATTACAGTCATAAGTATGCCAGTCACCAACACCGCCTAAAAGCCGGATTTTTTCATCTATTGTTAACTGTTCACATATTTTATCAATGTTCATGGCTTATCCCCTCTTTCAAAGTCCACATCTAATGCCAATATTCTGTCGAAGTTGTTATCCATTGTGATTCATCTCTGCTTGGATATGTATCTGAGTATTTTTCTGCACGTTCTATCATTCTGATATACGCTTCAGCAGAATTAAATGTTGCATTAATATCCACAATATTGCTATTGGTTGACATCTTTTTCCAGAAATCTGGTACTAAACCATAATGTGCAACACCACGATCACCGTTAACATCAAATGTGACATTTCCTGTAGTTTGTTTATTAACCTTTGCTGTTACTCCATCCGCATAAATTCCCGGATATAAATCTGTAAAAGTGTCATAATCAACTGTATCGAAACTTTCTTGTACTTTATCAAAGTTCGGTAACATGCATGCACCATTAACATCGCTTCCATACGGTATTCCAAGAATCATGTCATCTGACTCATCATCGTTCATGTTATACCATGTAGTCGGCACTTCGTATGGTCCGTCATATTTAAAGTAATTTTGATTATCCAATATTCCTGTAGTCGGTGTTTCTGAATTATTACTCAGTTCTATCATATATTCCAGATAATCCGTTGCACATCTCTGATGTCCTGTTGTTGTTTCCCACATCATAGGTGATATAATTCCACCAAGCTGATATATTTTTATCATACGTGGAATATCCAATTGTTCCCATGCCTCATCTTCTGGATTAAACATATCCAAAATTCTTGTATGAGAACATATAATTCCCGGATATTTTTCTTCCCATAAGATATCCAAGGTATCATTTAAGGACTTGTCACTCATGTGATCAAGTTCTATAATCATGTGTCTGTTTATCATCTGATGAATCATCCATTTTCCAGTCTCTGTAAGTCCCTCAACATTGGCATGTCCCTGTGCATCTTCTGGAAGATCTGCTTTCGGCTGTTTGTAGAATACTCTTGGATTGGTGCTTACCTCTGGTTGATAAAAATCTGATGTTTTCAGGTAATTCATAATACTGAATATTTCCCCCTGATATAACTGACATCCACCGAAACCGTTATTCAATGCATGTATCATATAAAAACTTCTTATTCCCAGATCATATACTTCATCCAATTGCTTTTCTATATTTTCCAGACCTGTGTTCATTTCTTCTTCTGTGATTTCTCCAGCATTATATTTTCCAACAAAATCCGTATCTGCACCAAAAATTGTGTCTACTTCAATTCCTAAGAATACAGCCATTTTGCCCTGACTGATCACATCTCTTGCCTGTTCGGATGATGTTACAATTCTAAACCATCCTTCATTCGGTCCACCACACTGTGCATCTATATAATCCTGCATTTTATATACATACTCTATTTCCTGTCGGATTGCGTCCATATCATTTGTTACGCCATTTTTATAAGGCGGAAGTACATTGGTAACTTTTCCTAATATTTCATTATTTAAGCACTGATGTACCAGCACTCTTTGCCCCGCCAGATAGGAACGCTCCAGCCATTTATAGTATGTCTGTTCGTGGTTTGTAGAATAACTTGTAGGCCAGTAACTAAAATTTGGATATCCCGATGTATTATGTGTCGTTGCACCATCTACTGCTTTTCCCCAAATATCATACGCTCCATTTACTCCATGCAGATCCGTACAATCATTGAGTGCATCTGCAATTCCCAGGGGACTAAATGCATCTCCATTAAATACAACTTCTCCTGATCCTTTGTTATGACACAAATGTGCATGAGTATCTGCTGTTCCGATAATGTTTTCACCACTTGACGGTCTCGCCATCACGTTCGATGTCGTTATTGGATTCCCATCCCCGTCATAAAAATCAATATTTATATCTGCTTCCGGAAACGGGTTATTTCCTTCTGTAAGTTCCAGTTCAAACCGGCATGTATCATCCACATTGTCTTTCCAAACCAGTGAAGTTCCCTTAATTCCAACATATTTCTTTTTAACATAAGAATAAAAAGAAAAGGAATTATCTTCATACTGCTCTACTTTAAATCGCGTCTTATCTGACAATGTCTTATTTCGGACAATTGCATTAAAAATGTTATATGTGAGATACTTGCTATCCTGATCAAAAAGAATATATTCTCCCAAGTCAGATGCTTTAAAGTAGAATGTCATTCCACTATCGGCTGTATCTGCCTGAGCTTCATATCCTGCTTTATTTCCAAGCAAGTATTTCCCATTACTGATAGACTTGATTTTAAAATAATGATTGGCCAGTGAATAAATACTTTGTTCCGAAGAACTTTCTGTCTCTGCTGTTGCTGCATAACAATTACTTGGATATGCAAAACCACCAACAGAAGTTCCAACTAACAGCATTGCCAGTAAAAAAATTACTTCTTTTCGTTTCATAGCATCTATCTCCTCTCTCTTAATCTCTTAATTGCATTTTATCTATTTCCGGCATATAATTATATTGATTTATCGTGTTTTATGTCAATTTATCGTGTTTTTGACAGGAGGAATTACCTATGTATAAAATGAAGTCAGACATCAATTTTTCACTCACACATGAAATGTTGGAAAATGCAGAAAATGAACGGATACATACATCTTATGCACAGGAAAAAGCAATTCTCGAATGTGTTTCAAACGGAGATATTCACGCATTGGAGAATACCTATTATTCACTCCCAACAACTGTTTACGGAAAGATGACCTCTTCCAATTCCAAATTAAAATTACTTTTTTATGCAAGTATTGCTAATACAACTTTAGTTACCAGATATGCCATCGAAGGAGGACTTAATGAGGAAACTGCTTTTTCCTTAAGTGATGTATATATACGAAAAATGGAACAATGTACCGATGTTGACGCTTTAATGAAATTAAATGAACAGATGGCTATTGAATTTACGCTTCGTGTTGCTGAAGCAAAAAAGACGCAAAAAAACTACTATTCACCAGCTATTTCTCGCGTCATTAATTATATCTATCATGGTAAAAATAAAACTTTAACCTTAAATCAACTGGCATCTTTAGTTAATTTAACACCTAAATATCTGTCTGCCCTGTTCCATAAAGAAACCGGACAGACGCTTACTGTTTTTATCCATAAAGTTCTCATTGAAAAGGCACAGAATTTACTGGCACATTCCGACTATAGTCTGGGTGAAATCAGTACTTACTTGAATTTTTCATCTCAAAGTTATTTTATTTCTATTTTTAAGAGATACACTGGTATAACTCCCGGACAATATCGTAAAATGCATCGCCAGATTAGTTGGTAAAATAGAAAATAACATAAGAATATCGATGATTAAACATTACTATCGCCAGAACTTTTCTCGTCTTGAAGATAAAAGAAAGCTACCAGTTTTTCCTCTGATAGCTTTCCATTCATTCTTATTCTGTTGGGAACATCGCTGCTTCCAGCTTATTCATCTCTGTATCCGAAAGACCATATTTTCCTGAATTATCTTTTTCCACGGATACTTTTACAGTAACAGTTTTTCCATAACTGTTCTTTTCAAGACTCTTCTGGACACTTTCTGTTAATACGGCTGCAAAGACTTCCGGATCATTTCCATCCAATCCCTGCTTTATTTTTTCATTGCTTACCTCTGTAGAGCTTTGTTGCAATGTCTGAAATACATTGGATGGTTCAACTTGTACACTTACTGTATAAACTCCATCCTCTTCTTTCACATCCTGTACTTTGTATTTTGCCAGTTTCTTTACTTCTGTCAGTTTTTCCGTATAATCAGCAATTCCTTTATCCGTAATGTTATCGGAATCATCAAATTGCTATTGGATGCTCTCATTAAAATCCTCTTCGATTTCTTTGCATCTTTTTCCGAGAGTTCTAACAGATTCGCATAGTCCTTATATTCTCCATGATAGTATGCATCAAGAGAACTTTGGACGTAAGATTTGGCATCGAAGTCTGGTTGTTTAGAGCACGCACTAATCCCAATACTTAACATTATCGTTCCCAAAATCATTAGATACTTTTGTAAGTTTTTCATCCTGTTATCCTCATACTTTTACTTCACAAAAAAATCCACAAATTTTCCGGCCTTTGATGGCAGTTTAAATTTATATTCTTGTCCTTCATACTTGAAAGAAAACTTTCCACCAAATAATCCGGCTTTTCCTTGGATATTTTTCATATTTGGAATATAAATTTTTGCCCATCGTTCATCATACGAATTATCAATGTTAGCATGATGAATATATAATATATTTTCATTTATACTTAGCAATGCTAAACCTCTGATACTTCATATTGTCTCTTCTAATTTTCCAAGTAAATCATTCATTCATTGGCTTATTACAACAACTGTTCCAACTAATTCCTCTACTTCATTTTTAAACAGGATAAAAGTCGAATTTTAAGAAATGGCACTATATAACTCTATATAGCACCATTATCTCTTAAAAATTTCTTATACATCTCTTCAATTTTCTTCAAATCTT
Organism: Roseburia sp. AF20-18LB; assembly: GCF_003461185.1. Taxonomy (NCBI): domain Bacteria; kingdom Bacillati; phylum Bacillota; class Clostridia; order Lachnospirales; family Lachnospiraceae; genus Roseburia; species Roseburia sp. AF20-18LB. The sequence continues at coordinate 51,457 of NZ_QTWP01000001.1, read as the reverse complement.
CATGGTGCAAATCACCTATTTTAAAAATAAAACTGTCTTTTGTAAGAAGTGTTACTTTTGATACTCTTGCAGTAGAAGCCAATCTTAAACCAGCTTCCTCCCAATAAATAATTGGTGTATCATAAGGATCTTCTTTCCTTGCTTTGTGTTTGGTGATTTTAACTGATAATACACCAAGAATATTTTCATCAAGTACAACAACAGGTCTATTTATTGATTTGCTTTCATCTTCCTCTAAAGGAAATTCCACAAACCACACTTCACCTTTGTTCACTATTTAACACCTTTCTCCTTTTTCATTTGTTCAAACATATCATTCCATTCAGATTCATCATTCCATTCGTCAGCAGATGATATGACAGCTTTGCCTTCTTTATTATAATTTGTGTTCTGCATTGCTAACTTATATGCTTGTAATCCATAAATTCCAGTATTCATATCAGGCTTAAATGGTAATGCTTGCTCCCTTACTGCCTGTTTCGCAGCCATAGTAAAGAAAGTAGTCATATCAAGTCCAAGACTGGACATAAGTTCTTGCAATTGAGCCTTTAACGTTTCATCAATTCTCATTGTTACATTTGTATTTGCCATATATATCACTCCTTTCTTAATATTATTATATTCTCCATTTTTGCCTTTGTCAATACAATGTATTAACATTGCACATGAAAATTAAAATTACTTGGCATTTTTAATCGAACATTTTCAGTTCTGGCATATATTTCTGTATTCAGCCTGCATTACGTCTACTATTGTGGATTCGAAGAATCTGTCTGAATATGGCTCATAAAATAATGTCTTCGGTATTGATTCGTTGATATAGGTGTTGCATTCACCAAACATATATGAACCGTATATATACCGTTCTTCCGCTTTTTTAACATTTAAAGCATCCATAATCTTTTCATGAGCTTCTTTACCATACAGTTCTTTAAGCTTTCTCTGATAATCTTTATAAGACTGGTCAACTAAAGCGTATATCTCTTGAATGATGTCGGAATAACACACTCTTCATCCATGACTATGACATACGATAAATACAGTTACAGTTTCACCAAGGTAATTGAGTCGCTCGGATTAAATAAGGAGCATCGACCACATAATCCACGAAAAACGTTTATAACCAGATGTAGGAAGGCGGATGTTGATATAAATGCTCTGAAGCAAATGGTTGGTCACTCGATTAAGGATATAACGGAATCGGTCTATACGGTTCGTGATGTAGAATGGCTAAAAAAAGACCTGGAAAAAATGCAATAAAAGGGAGCTCTCTTAATCAAAAGAAAAGCTCCCTAATAAATTACCATCTGGTTGTCAAACGTGGTTGTCAAATAAGTGTCAAACAGTTGTCAAACGGCACGATTTCAACTACTTTTTACCACATCTTAATACTCTTAAAAGTGTTGATTTTACGCACTTTCTTAGAATTTACCAGCTTTTGCTGCTTCCTCTACGGATACTGCTACAGCTACAGTAGCACCAACCATTGGGTTATTACCCATTCCGATTAAGCCCATCATCTCAACGTGAGCTGGTACGGAAGAAGAACCTGCAAACTGTGCATCAGAGTGCATACGTCCCATAGTATCTGTCATACCATAAGAAGCAGGACCTGCAGCCATGTTATCTGGGTGAAGGGTACGTCCTGTACCACCGCCGGATGCTACAGAGAAGTATTTCTTACCCTGCTCGATACATTCTTTCTTGTATGTACCTGCAACCGGATGCTGGAAACGTGTTGGGTTGGTAGAGTTACCAGTAATGGAAACACCTACGTTCTCATGATGCATGATTGCAACACCTTCCTGAACATCATCAGCACCGTAACATTTTACAGTTGCACGAAGTCCGTTAGAATATGCTTTTTCATATACAACATTAAGTTTTGCTGCTTTGTAATCATACTGTGTCTCAACAAATGTAAATCCGTTGATACGGGAAATAATCTGTGCAGCGTCTTTTCCAAGTCCGTTTAAGATAACACGAAGTGGTTTCTGACGTACTTTGTTTGCTTTCTCAGCGATTCCGATTGCACCTTCAGCAGCTGCAAAGGACTCGTGTCCAGCTAAGAAACAGAAGCACTCTGTCTCTTCCTCTAATAACATTTTTCCAAGGTTACCATGTCCAAGACCTACTTTTCTGTGGTCAGCAACAGAACCTGGAATACAGAATGCCTGAAGACCTTCACCGATTGCTGCAGCAGCATCAGCAGCTCTTTTGCATCCTTTTTTGATTGCGATTGCAGCACCTACAGTGTAAGCCCAGCAAGCGTTCTCGAAACAGATAGGCTGGATTTTCTTTACCTGATCATATACATCAAGTCCAGCATCTTTTGTAATTTTTTCAGCTTCTTCAATAGAGCTGATACCATAGCTGTTTAATACAGCGTTAATCTGGTCAATTCTTCTTTCATATCCTTCAAATAATGCCATTATCTTCGTCTCTCCTTTCTTACTCTTCTCTTGGGTCAATGATCTTAACAGCATCAGCTACACGACCATACTGGCCTTTTGCTTTTTCCCATGCAGTGTTAGGGTCATCACCTTTTTTGATAAAGTCTGTCATTTTTCCAAGAGAAACGAACTGATATCCGATAACTTCGTTGTTCTCGTCAAGAGCGATGCCTGTTACATAACCTTCAGCCATCTCTAAGTAACGAACACCTTTCTCCTTTGTTGCGTACATAGTACCAACCTGGGAACGAAGTCCTTTTCCTAAATCTTCCAGACCAGCACCTACTGCAAGTCCGTCATCAGAGAATGCACTCTGAGTACGTCCGTAAACGATCTGTAAGAATAATTCTCTCATTGCTGTATTGATTGCGTCACAAACAAGGTCAGTATTTAATGCTTCAAGAATTGTTTTTCCCTGAAGAACCTCTGCTGCCATTGCTGCTGAATGTGTCATACCTGAGCATCCGATTGTCTCAACCAGTGCTTCTTCAATCACACCATTTTTTACATTTAATGAAAGCTTGCAGGCACCCTGCTGTGGTGCACACCAGCCTACACCGTGTGTAAATCCTGAAATATCTTCAATTTTTTTGGAATGAACCCATTTTCCTTCTTCTGGAATTGGAGCTGGCTCATGTTTTGCGCCCTTGGCAACAGGACACATGTTTTCGACTTCCTTCGTGTAAATCATTATAAGACTCCTTTCGATATGAAATATATATCATGTTAAACTTTGTTATACATTTAACACACCGCCCTCATTTTCTCACATTTTTTGACATTCGTCCAGTCTTTTTTACAGGAAATGCCCCTTAATTTTCTCAATTTGTTAATCTAATGCCTCCATCCGCTCAAATGCAAAGGATGCTCCGATTGCTCCAACCAGTGTCAGCAGGAATATAACGACTATCATCATAATAAATCCTGCAGTCACAGAAATGAACGCTCCCGTTGCTACTACCACAATGATTCCGACACATAATACCAGTCCCTGGAACAGCATCCGAAGAATCGTTCTGCCCAGTTCTCCAAACATTTTCCCTATCACGACATCTGCCAGCATATTCATATAAAGCTTATTAGCATTCAGGCACATATATAAAATGACGGTCAAAATCATGTAAGACACCGGAAGTCCCATTACGATACTGCCCGGCAGCGTAATCAGAAGTCCGTCAATCAGCGCACGGATATGCTCCATTTTGGTGGCATACCACATTTTCTTAAAATTGCTGTCCGGAATCAGATAGGTGTATGGATTTGCCAGTTCCTTCGACCACTTCGTCTTATAACCGCTGAAAATAAAGATAACATAGGCAATGACGCCCGGAATTACAAACATTTTAAAAGGCTGGCTGGAAATTTTATTATAATAAGAAACAACCGCAATTGCCACACCTATAACCAGAAACAGCACCGAATTCCAGCCAAAGATAAAGAAACGGTTTTTACGGTATTCTAATACCTGCCGGTAGAAAATTGCTTTAGCGTAAGTTCCCTTATAAGCCATCTTTACATTCCGCAAATACTTTTTCTTGCCATTTCCCACTACGACTTCGCCCTTTTTCGAGCGTTTCATCCGGTCATCATAATCTTCTGCAAATTTTGCAGCATCTTCATAGAATTCTCCGGTACACTTCATCTTTTTCGCATAAAGTACCAGCAAAACAGTACTGGTTAAAAGAAGTACGGTTGCCACCACATTGATTCCTACAGGGCCTATGATAATAAGCTGAATCAATGCAATTTCCCAGCCTATAATCGGAATCAGCTGTACCACCGGAAGCTGGATTAAGTCCACAAACACAGATAACTGCATGCCTTTCACCGAAACAAAGTAGATTGCCACCAGTGTAAAAGCTGCCATTACTCCATACATAATATAAGTAAGTACGGTAAAGAACTGTTTGGGAAGTGTTTCATTTCCATAGCAGATAATCATTAACGCTCCCTCTAAAATATTTTCCAGCACACCAGCATAAAGGAAATATAAAATCATCTTATATGGTGTAACACCAAATACACCAATTCCAAGTACCAGTACAAATAGTTCAACAATAAAATTGGTTAAGAACTGCTTCATTCCGGCATGAAGAATAACTTTCTTCGGTTCTTCCGGTGCAGCAAATACAAAATGTACTTCTGACGGGCGGAACAACAGTCCTTTTCTCTTGATATAGGAAATCAGATTTGCCGGAACAATCATAACCATCAGTACGGATAAAACAGTTGCAATTCCTTCCGGGCTGTTTAATCCGAAATCGACAGACATGGAACCAAGTCCATACAATACCAATGCTGCATATAAAACAACAAATACCAGTGCAAGAAAAGTCTGTGGCCGTTTCAGGCTCCGCTTCAATTTATTCTTAATGGTCTGGAAAAAAACAAAGGAAAGACTACTCATGTTCTTCACCACCAGTCTTTGGTTCTGTCACTTCAAAGAATAGTTCTTCTATGTCTTTATCCGCAATTTCATTTTTGTTAAATGTTGCTATAATTTTCCCTTGTTCCATTACAAACATCACATCCCACAAATCTTTTACCATTTCAAGCATATGGGTACTGATAAGAATGGTACAGCCTTTCTCTTTTAACTCAAGCACAACTTCTTTCAGTTCTTTTATGGCTGCCGGGTCAAGTCCAACCATTGGCTCATCCAACATAACAACCTTTGGATGAATAGCAAGTGCACAACAAATACTGACCTTCTGCATCATTCCTTTGGACAATTCATTTCCCAGCTTCTCCTGTTTATCCAGAAGTTCAAAACGTGTCAGCAGTGCATCTATTTCTTTCTCTGTAATGTCACTGTTATATGCCCGCTTCACATATTCGATATGCTCCCGCACCGTCAGTGCTTCAAACATTGCCGGAATCTCCGGTACATAGCCAAATATTTTCTTCGCTTCCAGGCTTCTTGCCTTCATTCCATTAATACCAACACCGCCTTCATAACGAAGGAGTCCTGCAATACTCTTTATAATGGTTGATTTTCCGGCACCATTTGGTCCAAGCAGGATACCGACCTGACCATCCTGCACCATAAAGCTGACATGGTCCACTGCTACATTCTTTCCATATTTCTTAGTAAGCTCTTGTACTTCTAACATTTTCACCCTCCAAAATTCACGAGAAACACTCTTTGTAAGCTTCCCGTATATACTGCGAGAAACACTCTTTTCAAAGTTCTCGTCCAACTAAAAAGCAGCCGTATGTATTACTTAATTAATACAGTAATGCATACAGCTGTTTTTGTCAACCATTCATTTCTTAATTTTCTATTGTCATTTTTCTGCAAGCAGCTACCGCAGGTAACTTCTGCGGGTAAATTTCCATCCGTTTAACCTTCTGCTTTACTTACAATTTCATTCTTATTCTTATAAATAGAATGCGCCGGAACTACTCCACGTACCGGGGAAAGCGGATAAATATTGGTATGTGGTCCGATGACCGTTCCCGGATTCAATACGGAATTACAGCCGACCTCTACAAAATCTCCTAACATGGCACCAAATTTCTTACGTCCGGTTTCCATCTTCTCATCAGCAGATTTTACTACCACCAGTGTCTTATCGGATTTTACATTGGATGTGATGGAACCTGCTCCCATGTGTGACTTGTATCCTAAAATAGAATCTCCCACATAATTATAGTGTGGTACCTGCACGGAATTAAAAAGAATGACATTCTTTAACTCGGTAGAATTGCCTACCACCGTTCCTTTTCCGACAATTGCATTACCACGAATGAATGCACAATGTCGTATTTCAGCATTTTCATCAATAATTAAAGGACCATTTAAACATGCTGTCGGTGCCACGGCAGCGGATTTTGCCACCCAGATATCCTCACCCTTCTGTTCATAAACATCCGGATTCAATGTTTTTCCCAGTTCTTTGATATAATCTCCGATTCCGGCAAGTGCCTCCCACGGATAAGTAAATTGTGCAAGATAATCCTTTGCGATTGTCTCCTCTAATGTATACATATTACTGATTTTGCACTGTTCCATCTTTCTCTTCCTCTCTTTCTTCTTCCGGTTTCCGGTCAAAATCAAAACGGATTTCATCCTCTTCAAACTTCAGACAGGTATCAAATACATTTCCTGCTTTCGAAGTAAATCCGGTTATTTTTTTAGCGGTATATCCTTTTGCAAAAAGCTCTTCTAATACTTCTTCAGCCAGTTCCACCTTTGCTACATAACGGTTCACCCGGAATCCGCAGTCACATTCATAGTACCACTGGCTTTTCTTTAACAATGCCCCACACTTTGGACATTTTACTTTTGTCTCTTCCGGTTTCGGACGCTCCGGAAAGTCAAATTCAATGCGTCCATCCTCGGTAAGCTTCAATGGTGCATCAAATTTCTTGCCATTCTTAGATTTAAACCCTGTTATAATTTCTGTCTTTCCTGTCAGTAAAAGTGCTTTTACCTGAGTTTCCTTTAATTTTACTCCGGCTATTTTACCGATTGAGAAACGGCAGCTGTCCTCTTTGTTTCTGTCATAATTGGCACAGCCATAGCCAAATGGCGTCTGCACAATATCACCCTGACACAGTGGACATTTTACATCTTTTACCTTCTTTGCTTCCACATGCTCAAAATCAAATTTCAGGACTTTCTTTCCATTCTCATCTTCTCCAAGCATCAGGCAGGCATCAAATTTCTTCTTATTCTTTGAAGTAAATCCGCGAATCGTTCCGGTTCTTCCATTGGTCAGAAGCTCCTTCACCTGGGCGGTATTTAAATCTTTCCCGGCTATTTTGCCAATGGCAAACCGGCAGCCAGACTCATCTTCCGCTTTATAATTGGCACAGCCATAACCAAATGGCTTTATTTCTATTGCTCCGCCACACAACGGACAACTTACGCCCTCTATGGTCTCCGGTTCATTCTGTGAAAAATCAAAGGTTATATTCGGTTTTCCTTCTTCATCCTTTGTCATCACAAGGCAGGCAGAAAACTTCTTCTTATTCTTCGAAGTAAATCCCTTTAAGACTCCGGTTCTGCCTTCGCTTAATAACTGCTTTACTTCTTCATCGTTAAGCTCTCTTCCGGCGATGGAACCAATAGCAAAACGGCATCCACTGCCATCTTTATTATAATTCGAGCAGCCATAACCAAAAGGTGTAGTCTCAATCTCGCCGCCACAGACCGGACAGGTTGCTCCGATTTTAACCCTTGCCTTCATATCTTTGGCATTGCTGCCAGCCAATGGACGAATCTGACCGGCAATCTGGCTGGTGAGATTTTCATTTATCATGGAAACTGTTTCTTTCCGGATAAATTCCTCTAACTTCTCCCGATAATCTTCCATCGGAACCGTTCCCTGGGTAATGCCATCCAAGCCCTTTTCCCAGGAAGCGGTCATCTTCGGATTCAAAAGTGCCGGAACAGTCATATTCACCACTTCATAAACCATCTCGCCTAAGGCTTCCGGCGTCAGCACCTGTGTTTTCTTATTCAAAGCAAGGTAGCCGATACGCACCAGCTTCTTGATGATTTCTGCCCTTGTAGCAGAGGTTCCAATTCCGGAGCCTTTAATCTGTTCTCTTAATTCCTCTTCCTCGATTAACTGTCCCGCATTTTCCATGGCAAGCACCATGGAACCTGAAGTATAACGCTTTGGTGGAGAAGTCTTTCCCTCTTTTACCAGAAATTCTTTTACTTCTGCGGTATCTCCTTCTTTGAGACTATCTGCAAGTTTTAGTAATGCTGCGCTGTTCTTCGGATTGTTTTCTTCTCCGTCGCCATCTTCCTTTTCCCGCTTTTCTTTGGTATCCGGTCTTCCGGCAATTTCAAGATATCCGGGAACCTTTAATACTTTTGCCCCGGCAAAGAAAGATTCCTTTTCAATTCCGATGGTCAGCTTTACCGTCTGATACTGTGCCGGCGGATAGAAAATACTTAAGAAACGCCGCACGATCAGTTCATAGACCCGCTTCTGCAATTCCGTCAGCGACTTATATTCATTGACCTGTCCGGTTGGAATAATAGCATAATGGTCTGTAATCTTACTATCATCGGTATAACTGCTCTTTCCGATATTTTTATATAAACCATGCTCCACAATACTTTGTACAAAAGGTGCAACCGGCTCAAAGGAACGGAGTCCTCTGATATTCTTACTGATTTCTTTTGCAACGGCAGAAGATAATACTCTTGCATCTGTTCTCGGATAAGTAGTCAGCTTTCTTTCATATAAGTCCTGTGCTACCTGCAGCGTCTCGTCCGGGCTGATTTTAAACCTTTTCGAGCACTCTGCCTGCAGCTCCGCCAGGTTAAATAAAAGCGGTGCATGTTTCTTTGAAATCCCTTTATCTACTGTTCTTACAATCGCCGTTTTATTAGTTAAATCTTCAATTAATTTTTCTGCATGTACTTTTTCTTTGAATCCATTCTCTTTATAAAGCAACGGAGATGCATAATAAGAAGAACCTTCTATTGCTTTCCATTCACCTTCTATCTCTGCATCAAAGAAATTTCCCACCACCCGGTAAAATGGTGTCTCTACAAAATTACGGATTTCCCGCTCCCGGATTACAACCATGCCAAGTACACAGGTCATGACACGGCCAACTGCAATTGCAGTATAGGACTTGGTTCCTGCCGCATCATTTAAAAGATTTCCATATTTTACAGACATGACACGGGAAAAATTAATTCCCATGGCATAGTCTTCAATGGTACGCATAATCCCGGAATTAGCAAGATTATCATAATCCGCCATTGGTCTTGCTTCAGCAATTCCTCTTTTAATTTCTTCCTCTGTCTGCGAATCTATCCATACCCGCAGCTCTTTCATACCTTCACGGACTCCACCGAACCGCCGGATATTCTCTTCAATGGTCTGTCCTTCTTTTCCGGCATCGCCTGCCCAGTAAACGGTATCAATATCTTCCCGGTGTAAGAGCTTATGTACGATGTCATACTGTTTGCTTACAGATGGTATGACATTATATTTATAATCTTTCGGAAGAAATGGAAGGTCTTCTAACTTCCACTTCTTATATTTTATATCATATTCTTCCGGATATACCATTTCCACCAGATGACCAACACACCAGGTAATAGCATAGTGACTGTCTTCGATATATCCGTCATTTCTGCCGGATACGCCAAGAATTCGTGCAAATTCCCGGGCAACACTTGGTTTCTCCGTGATAATTAACGACTTACCCAACCGTTATTTCCTCCAATTTCTGTGCCATTTCTATTATTTTGTCTTTTTCAATCATTTGACTTTACTGTCATTTTTAGCTTTCCGGCACTTTATAATTCCTTCATATCGATCAGGACAAATCTTTTATCTTCTTCTGCCATCTGCTTTAAATCCTCTGCAAATTCCCGTGCGGAAAACATATAAAGATATTTTGCGGAAATTTTTGCCTGTTTCAGATTATCAAGCAATGCTTCACCTGACGAGCGGGTCATATAAGGCTCTGACCAGTTACAGATTCCGACAATGCTCTCACGGACACTGTTCTGGGCGACAATATCGATATTGCCCTTCTTTCCAACCCAGGTTCCAATCCGGTGAATGTCAATCGGAAGTTTACCAATACGATTTAATAAAGTAAGATATTCCCGGCACACCTTGACAAAATAACGGTTCATATAGTCATCTAAATCTTTTTCAATATAAGTATCATAAAATTCTTCCGGTGTCATCATATATAAGTCCGATAAATGTGGATAGACAAAACGGAACCAGAAATTCACATAAGTATTGGCAATGCGGTAAACACCCTTTTTCGTATTCTCCCAGCCACCGGTATCAAAGGAAACCACCTTTTCTACCACATCAAATGCCATCAGATTCTTCATGTAGACACTGATTTTTGCTCTGGAGAAGCCTGTCTTTAAAAAGAGGTCATTCAGCTTATTATTTCCCGAAGCCAATGCTGCAAGTATTGTATTATATACAGAAAGTTCTCTTAATTCAATGCTGATATAATTTTCTGCCTCATGGAACAGGAAGCCATCCGGAGACAAAATATGCCGACAGACATTTTCCTTAATACTCTTTTTGGAATTCCAGCGTGTAAGATAACCCGGCACACCTCCAATAATTCCATAGACCTGCACTGCCTGACTGGTTCCATATTCCGGGAAATGTCGAACCACATCAAGAAATGTCGCATCCTCCATGCGGATGGCTGCGTCTACCTTCTTTAAGTATTCACCATATTTTTCTCTGCAGTCTTCCTCTACCCATACCAGTGAAGAGCTGGTCAGAATAATCATAACAGGACCCGGATATAATTTCTTTGCTTTCAGTTTCAGAATGCTGTTCATAAAGCCAACATCTTTTCTGGCAATATACTGGAATTCATCAATAACAACCACAAGCTTGGTCGGGTCTCCACTCTTGATGCGGTTAAAGAATTCATCATAACTATAGCGTGTCAGACGAATTCCGTATTTTGTTTCCACTTCCTGCCCCATCTGCAAAACCTGTTCCCTTTCGGATGCCTGTCTGGCGCGATAGTAAAAAAACTTTTTCTCCTTACAGAATTCTTTTATCAACTGCTCTTTCTGGCAGTTATCTCTTCCATATAAAAGAACAATCTGATTGCCGGACTGTCCATATACCTCTTCTAATTTTTTTAATTCGGATGTCTGAATCATCATTGGTAATATCCTCCAAAATTTCTAATTCTAAGAAGTCACTCTAACAAAAATAATATCACATTTTAATTTTTCTATCAACGCCAAAACGATAAAAAAGCCATACTGCTTTCCTGCAATATGACTTTTCTATCTTCATTTTGTTACATATTTTGCTGCTTATTTTGCGGTAATGTAACCCTGTGCTTTTAAAAGTTCTGCGCAAAGAACAGCTCCACCAGCCGCACCACGTACGGTATTGTGGGATAATCCTACGAATTTCCAATCATATACGGTGTCCTCACGAAGACGTCCAACACTGATTCCCATACCGTTTTCATAGTTAACATCCATAGAAACCTGTGGTCTGTTGTCTTCTTCTAAGTACTGGATAAACTGCTTTGGTGCACTTGGAAGATTTAATTCCTGTGGTACTCCCTTGAAGTTTACTAATTTTTCGATTAACTGCTCTTTTGTAGGGTTCTTTTTGAACTTAACAAATACAGCTGCTGTATGTCCGTTTAATACCGGAACACGGATACACTGGCAGGTAATAACCGGTGATGTAGCAGGTACAATGACACCATCTTTGATTGCACCCCAGATACGAAGTGGCTCTTTTTCGGATTTTTCTTCCTCTCCACCGATGTATGGGATAATATTTCCAACCATTTCCGGCCAGTCCTTAAAGGTTTTTCCGGCACCGGAAATTGCCTGATAGGTAGTTGCTACTACTTCATATGGTTCAAACTCTTTCCATGCTGTAAGAACAGGAGCATAACTCTGGATGGAGCAGTTTGGTTTTACTGCAACAAATCCTCTCTTGGTTCCCAGTCTCTTGCGCTGGAATTCGATTACTTTCATATGTTCCGGATTGATTTCAGGTACTACCATAGGAACATCCGGTGTCCATCTGTGTGCACTGTTGTTCGAAACAACAGGAGTCTCTGTCTTAGCATATGCTTCTTCAATTGCTTTGATTTCATCTTTAGTCATATCTACAGCACTGAATACGAAATCAACTTCTGCTGCAACATTTTCTACTTCATTAACATTCTTTACTACAATATTTTTAACGGCTTCCGGCATTGGAGTATCCATTTTCCAACGATCTCCAACTGCTTCTGCATAGGTCTTTCCTGCACTTCTTGGGCTTGCTGCAATTGTAGTTACCTCAAACCATGGATGATTCTCCAGAAGAGAGATAAATCTCTGACCTACCATTCCTGTTCCACCTAAAATACCGACTTTTAATTTGCTGCTCATTTCTTTTTCTCCTCACGTTTTTATGTTCGTCTATCGCGAACAGTTGTCTTTCTGATAAATATACTATCCTATTTATACAAAAAATGCAATTCACAATTTATCAAAAATTACTAAGTGAATTGCATTTTTCTTATACATATGTACCAATTTTTTAAAATAAGCTACTTATTTTCTACGCCTCTTCCGGCAGATTCAACTCATCCTGCCAGTCCTTTGACAGATATTCCTTATGCAATGCAATGACTTTTTCCATTGCGTCTTTACCAGGCGCACCAACAGTCAGACGTTTATTAACACAGGTTTCCATGGAAATTGCTTCATAGATATCTTCTTCAAATACCGGACAGATTGCCTTTAACTCATCCAATGACATATCATCAATGGCAATCTTCTTATCCAGACAATAAAGCACGATTCTTCCTACAATACCGTGGGCATCACGGAAAGGAACGCCATGATTTACCAGATAATCTGCTGCATCTGTCGCATTGGTAAATCCCTTGTTGGCACTGTCATGCATTTTTTCTTTATTGAATTTCATAGTTGCGAGCATACCGTTAAAGAGTGCCAGACAGCCTTTTGCAGTATCCATGGCATCAAAGGAAAGCTCCTTGTCTTCCTGCATATCTTTATTATACGCAAGGGGAATTCCCTTCATTGTAGTAAGCAATGACATCAGTGCGCCATATACTCTTCCGGTCTTTCCACGTACCAATTCTGCAATATCCGGATTCTTCTTCTGTGGCATAATACTGCTTCCGGTACTGTATGCATCATCAATCTCTACAAACTGATATTCATTGGAATTCCAGATGATAACTTCTTCTGAGAAACGGCTTAAATGCATCATAATCGTTGATAATGCAGATAAAAATTCGATTAAGTAGTCACGGTCTGATACGCCATCCATACTGTTTAAGGTTGGTCCATAGAAACCAAGTAATTCTGCAGTATATTCACGGTCTAATGGATAAGTAGTTCCTGCCAGGGCACCGGAACCTAACGGACAGTAATTCATTCTCTTAAAAATATCCTGCAGGCGGAGTCTGTCACGGCGGAACATCTCAAAATAAGCTCCCATATGATGTGCCAGTGTAATCGGCTGTGCTTTCTGAAGATGGGTAAATCCCGGCATAATCGTCTCGGTATTTTCTTCCATAATCTTAAGAATGGTCTCAAGAAGTTCTTTTACCAGCTTGTCAGTATGCAATACTTCCTGTCTGGTATAAAGACGCATGTCCAGTGCAACCTGATCATTTCTGCTTCGTCCGGTATGTAATTTCTTACCGGTATCTCCCAGACGGTCAATGAGCTTTGCCTCTACAAAGCTGTGAATATCTTCGTATTCATCGGTAATAATAAGCTTTCCTTCTTCTACTTCTTTTAAAATTTCTTTTAAACAGTCTACAATATCCTGCATTTCTTTCTCTGTTAAAATGCCCTGTTTTCCAAGCATTTTCACATGTGCAATGCTGCCTTCCATATCCTGTTTATAGAATTTCTGATCAAATGATATAGACGCATTAAAATTGTAAACGAGCTTGTCTGTCTCTTTGGTAAAGCGTCCACCCCATAACTGTGCCACTCTTTTATCCTCTCTTTCCATACGGATGTCCGTACTTATTCTAAACAAAAATCCATAACTAACTTCTGAAAGTATACCTTATTTTTCATAAAATGACAACCAGAAGAAATCACTCCTGTACTGCTTGCTCACTTTCCTGTGCCGCACGTTCTCTTTTCTGTTCTTCCCGCTCCCGCTTCGAAAATACACAGCCACAATAATCCTGCCGGTACATGCCATACTCTGCCGAAATTACGGTAGAACGCTTATAGCCATCCCGTTTCTTAAAATCCGAATATAAATAGGGAATGCCATATTCTTCAGCCAGCCTTCCTCCAATCTCATTTAACTTTGCAGCATTCTTCATGGGACTGATAGACAGCGTTGTCGTAAAATAATCACAATTTAATTTTTTCGCATACTCTGCCGCTTCCCGCAGTCTTAATTCATAGCATCGGAAACACCGTTCGCCACCCTCCCGGATATTTTCATAACCTTTTACTGTTTCATAAAAAAGCTCCGGTTCAAAGTTTCCTTCCACAAAGGAGACCGCATATTTCGTTGGAAATTCTTTAATAAAGCGTTTCTGCTCCGCTGCTCTGTGATAGTATTCATCCTCCGGATAAATATTGGGATTATAATACAACACCGTAATATAAAAATAGTTGGAAAGATACTCTAATACATAAGAACTGCATGGTGCACAGCAGCTATGAAGCAAAAGTTTCGGAACTTCTCCTCTTTCTTCTAATCCGGCAATCGTTTCATCTAATATTTTCTGGTAATTCTCTTTCATCCTGTTTACCTTTCCCATTCAAAATTTCTGTCGATTCTGTTCCTATTATAATCTATCCTTTTCTTCTGTCAATCCGGGTGACCAATCTCATTTTTTCACATATATTATCCTATAAACTTCTATCAGGTGAATACCATGTGCTCCATCCTTGAATTGTCCAATATAGATTATATTTATCATACGAAAGACGGCGAAACCAAGGCTCTGTCCAATATCAGTTTTACTTTATCCAATGGAGAATTTGTTGCTATTGTAGGTCCCAGTGGATGTGGCAAATCAACACTTTTATCCCTTATCTGCGGTCTCCTTGTCCCATCCGGCGGCAGCATTTCCTTCATGGGACACCCCCTGCAGTCAAAGGATATTTTAAATATGGGATACATGCTCCAGAAAGACCACCTCTTAGAGTGGCGTACCATCGCATCCAATGTCCAATTAGGGCTGGAAATCCAGCACAAAATGACACCGGAAAATCTTGCTTATGCCAGCCGGCTGTTAGAAACTTATGGACTTGCCGATTTTGCTGCAAAACGTCCTTCTGAGCTTTCCGGCGGCATGCGGCAGCGGGCTGCCCTGATTCGTACCCTGGTACTCCGCCCGGAGCTGCTTCTCTTAGATGAACCCTTCTCGGCATTAGATTATCAGACCCGCCTTAATGTCAGCAATGACATCGGTACCATTCTGCGGCAGGAACATAAAACCGCCATTCTTGTAACCCATGATTTATCCGAAGCAATTTCCATGGGAGACCGTGTCATTGTCTTAAGCCACCGACCGGGCACAATCCGCTCCATTATACCCATATCCTTTGAGCCTGGTCTTACGCCTTTAGAGAAACGGAATGACAGCCATTTTAAATCCTATTTTAACTTAATATGGAAGGAATTTAATCAAAATGAATAACCCATCCTCTGCACAGCTTATGTACTTACGGCAATGCCGCAGACATCGGCTTAAAATAAAAATCTGTCGCATCCTGATTCTTGTTGTCTTTCTATTGCAATGGGAACTCTGTGCGAAATATGGAAAAATCGACCCCTTTATTTTCAGCAGTCCCACCAGACTTATCATCTGCTTCTACCAGATGATTACCGGTCAGAAGCTCCTTTATCACATTGGAATCACCCTGTTTGAAACCTTAAGCAGCTTTTTCTTTGTTATTATTTTAACATTACTGATTGCTGCAATCCTCTGGTTTTCCAAAACCTTATCCGAAACCTTAGAGCCTTATCTTGTGGTTTTAAATTCCCTGCCAAAATCCGCGCTGGCTCCACTGCTGATTGTATGGCTGGGCGGCAATTACAAGACCATTATCATCACCGGTATGTCCGTAGCTATCTTTGGCTCTATTCTGAGTCTTTACACTGCTTTTTGTGATATGGATAAAGAAAAGATTCTTCTGATAAAGACATTAGGCGGCACCCGTAATGATGTCATGTTTAAAATTATGCTGCCGGGCTGTGTTCCCACCCTGCTTTCTATTATGAAAGTCAACATCGGTCTTTGTCTGGTTGGTGTTATCATCGGTGAATTTATTGCAGCAAAAAAAGGCTTAGGCTATCTTATTATTTATGGCAGCCAGGTTTTTAAATTAGACTGGGTCATCTTATCGATTCTGATTCTCTGTCTCATTGCCATGCTGCTCTATCAGCTGATTGGAAGTTTTGAGAAGCTCTGCTTAAAGAGGAAATAAAGAAAGGCGGTATGAATTGCACCTGCTCTTCATACTGCCTTTCTCTTTCTTACTTTACAGGAAATTACTTATGAATTTTTATGCTTCTTCGATTTCTTCAAAGTCACAGTAATCTGCTCCTGCTTCAGAAGCAAACTTAAAACTTACTTTCTCGCCCTGATATTCCACGGTAAAATCACCTTCCATATCAAGGAAAGAATGTGCCTGGGCTATATTATCCAAGAATTCTGCCATATCTGCCGGAAAGTCTTTTGCGTCTGCCTCTACGCTGCACTCTTCTTCTAAGATTTCCTGCTCCACAAAGAGACGCAGGGTAAAGTCATCCAAATCACTTTCATCATCAAAATCTACACCCTGAAAATAATGATTGCCACAATTTTTAAATAAGTTCTTTACATAAGAGGTACTGGATAAAATTCTCGACTGGGATACATCCTCTGCCTCAAGATAAATATGATAGGTTATCTTCACCTGATTTTCTGCCATGGTATCTTACCTTCCTTCTTCTGCCTTGATCTGCTCTAAGAACAGCATTTCTAATTTATAATCCCGGTCCGGTTCCAACTTTTCCATATTCTTCTTTGGAATGAAGCCGCCAGCCATTGCCGGATGTCCGCCACCATTTCCATAATCTGCTAATGCCTTTGCTACAACTCTTCCGGCATCTACATGATTTAATGCACTACGGACAGAAAACTTAATGCCGTCAGAACGGATTGCATAAATCACGGAAATATTAACTACATCAAGAGATAAAATAAAGTCTGAAATAATTGCAATCAGCGCATCCGGACAATCAAACGGAATCGATGCAAATCCCACATCATCATAAATGTGAATATTATCGATTGCCGCACCATATGCCTTTAAATCAGAAAACTCCATTACATTTACATACATGGACTTTAACTCTTCCACATCTGCCATTGGATAGATGTATGCAAACATATCCACATCAAGCTTTGTTGTACCACGGACAAAGTCATCCGTATCCATCTTGATGCCATATGCCAGTGCTGCCGCCACATCCCGGCTCATTGGTGTATTGGTAAGATAAAAATACTCTGCAATCATTGTGGCACAGGCTCCTACACGGCGCACATCTTTATAAGCATATTCACAGGCAATTACTGTCGGATGATGGTCAATACATGCCACCTCATCCCCGATAAAATCGGTCAGATTCGCATTATATTTCTGGGAGTCTACGGTAACAATATAGTCCTCTTTCTTCATATCATCCAAATCTTCTTTAGACAAAATATCAATATGAAATGTGTCAAACATCTTTCTTGTACTCAGGCGTTCAATCTTACCATCATAACAGATATCTGCTTTAATCCCATGGTAATTTAAAAAATGCTGTAAGCCAAAGGCACTGGCAATCGCATCCGGATCTGGAAAATTATGTGTCTGAATATAAGTTCTGTGTCCTCTTAATAACTCTACTAATTGTAAGGGATCCATGTTTTATCTCCTGGTATGATTTCTTCTTATTTTAATATAGAAAGCGGATTATTTTCCTTCTGGAATTTCAATGCAAACAAAGCTGCCCCATAGCATAAAATTCCAATCAACATAAATATTACTTTACCGGAAATTATTCCAACGACAATCTCTGCTGCTGCAACAATTCCATGCAGCCAGACAGGAAGGTTATGCAGACATGCAGCAAGTCCCGCTTCAATCAACACTACAATACATACGCTCACTACCGGCATCTTCCATACCAGTATACCCAGTACAATTTCCAATACGGCAAAAACCACAAATACACATAACATAATCAGCGCGCTGTTTTCCTTTAATTCTGCAATCGTAAACTGACTGTTCTTCTTTGCATAATTTTTCTTTGCGCTGTTTATTTTCTTCTTCATATTCTTCTTACTGTCCTCAGTTTTCTTTCCCCCTGAAACAAATTCCTTCACTTCCATGAAAAAAACTTCCTCCTTGTAATGATTTCCCTTTTCATAAGCCGGTTCATCTTTCTGCGGTTCTTACATATCTACGCCCATTATACCAAGTAACCTTTGAAAGAACAACTTTTTTCAAAAAAACATTGCAAATTTATTTTTTTCTATATATAATATTATAGTATGATTTTAATAAATAAAGGGTTGTCTGAGGAAAATATTTTATTTCGCATATAACCAGATTATTCTGCTTCCGTGGCTCAGTTGGTAGAGCGGCGCATTCGTAATGCGTAGGTCAGGGGTTCGAGTCCCCTCGGGAGCTTTTTTTGTTGTCTAAAAATAATCTAAAAATAGTATTGACATTTCTCTTTCAATTTCTCATAATACTCCTTAGTGAGTTTATTATTATTAAACTTCAAATACATTATTAGCTTCATTTTGTAAAAACTATGTAAAATCACTTTTCATGGAAAGGAAGTACAAAATGGATATTGGAAATAAAATCAAGGAGCTGCGGATTCTCTACGGTCTCACCCAGCAGGAACTGGCTGACCGTCTGGAATTATCCAAAGGATTTATCTCCCAGTTAGAGCGTAATCTTACATCTCCTTCCGTGGGTACACTTTTAGATATTATCCAGTGTCTCGGCACTACGCCGGCAGAATTTTTTGCAGATGATGAACCTGCACAGCTTGTCTTTAAAAATGAAGATTATTTTGAAAAAGAAGATGCGGAACACAGGAGCTTAATCGAATGGATGGTTCCCGGTGCCCAGAAAGATATGATGGAACCGGTACGACTGACGCTGAAGCCCGGCGGCACATCAGACATCTATCTTCCACATGAGGGAGAAGAATTCGGCTATGTACTTAAGGGCTCCATTAAAATCATATATGGTACCCGTACTTATACTGCAAGACAGGGGGAGTCTTTTTATCTTAAGTCCAATAAAAAGCACCATATCGAAAATACCGGCAGGAAAGATGCCGTTCTTATCTGGGTTACAAACCCGCCAAGTTTTTAGGAGGTTATGATGGGCAAGAAATTAATACAATTAGAAAATATTACCAAAACTTATGACGGAAATATGATTTTGGATGACTTAAATCTTTATGTAAAGGAAAACGAATTCTTAACACTGCTGGGACCTTCCGGCTGTGGAAAGACTACTACCCTGCGTCTTATCGGTGGTTTTGAGACACCGGACACCGGACGTATTATTTTTGATGGAAAAGATATTACTTCTCTTCCGCCAAATGAGCGTAAATTAAATACCGTATTCCAGAAATACGCACTTTTTACCCATATGAGCATTGCAGAAAATATTGCTTTTGGGTTAAAAATCAGCAAGAAAAGCAAGGCTTATATTCAGGATAAAATCAAATATGCCTTAAAGCTTGTAAACTTAGACGGTTATGAAAACCGCAGCATTGATTCCTTAAGCGGTGGCCAGCAGCAACGTATTGCCATTGCCCGTGCCATTGTAAATGAACCAAAGGTGCTCCTTTTAGACGAGCCTTTGGGTGCACTGGATTTAAAAATGCGTCAGGACATGCAGTACGAACTGATTCGTCTGAAAAATGAACTTGGCATTACTTTTATCTATGTTACCCACGACCAGGAAGAAGCCCTTACCATGTCAGACACCATTGCCGTCATGAATCAGGGCTATATCCAGCAGATTGGTACTCCGGAAGATATTTATAATGAGCCGGAAAATGCATTCGTTGCCGACTTTATCGGAGACAGCAATATCATTGACGGTATCATGATTGAGGATAAATTAGTCAGCTTCTTAGGCATCAAGCACGAATGTGTCGACACCGGTTTTGGTAATAATAAACCGGTAGACGTAGTCATCCGCCCGGAAGATATTGAGATTGTAGAAGCCGGCACCGGTTTTATGGATGGTGATATTACTTCTGTTATCTTCAAGGGTGTCCACTACGAAATCGAAATTATGGCTGGCGGATATGAATGGCTTGTTCATACCACCAAATATTTCGAAACCGGAAGCCATGTGGGAATGAAGGTAATTCCTTTCAATATCCAGATTATGCATAAACCGGAATCCAGTGACGAAAAGGCGGTGGAACTCGATGCATAATGCCAGAAAAAGACTTTTAGCCGGACCTTATCTGGTCTGGATTATTGGATTTACTGTACTTCCGATTCTGATGATATTATATTACGCATTCACCAACAGTGACGGTGGTTTTACCTGGGCAAATATTGCTGCAATTGCAGACCCGGTACATATAAAAGCACTCCTGCTTTCCTTAAAGCTTGGTATCTTATGTACAATTGTCTGTCTCCTGCTCTCCTACCCGCTTGCCATGATATTAAATAGTCTTCATATCAAGCATCAGAGCTTTGTGGTATTTATCTTCGTCCTGCCAATGTGGATGAATTTTATGCTGCGTATTTTAGCATGGCAGATGTTACTTTCCAATAATGGAATTATCAATGGATTTCTTTCCATTTTCGGCATCCCGAAGCTTCATATGTTAAATACTCAGGGAGCCGTTGTATTTGGCATGATTTATGATTTTCTTCCATTTATGATTATGCCGATTTACAATTCCATAGTACGTATCCGCAAAGAAACCATAGATGCGGCAAGGGATTTAGGTGCCAACAGTTTTATCACCTTCTTCCGTATCATTCTGCCGCTTACTTTGCCTGGAATTGTCAGCGGAATTATTATGGTATTCGTGCCGGCACTTACCTCCTTTGTTATTTCAGAACTTTTAGGTGGAGGTAAAGTACTTCTCATTGGAAATGTTATTGAGCAGTCCTTCATGCAGGGTTCCTACTGGAATTTAGGTTCCGGACTTTCCATTGTACTTATGATTTTTGTTTTAATCAGTATGGCATTTATGAATCGTGCCGGTGAATCAGGAGGGCATGCAGTATGGTAAAGAAAAGTTTATCAAGAATTTATCTTGCAATTATTTTCCTGTTTCTGTATCTTCCAATTGGAGTTCTGATTGTACTTTCCTTCAACAACTCCCTCTCCCGTGTAAAATGGGGCGGATTTACGACAGAATGGTACCGCAATCTTGTTTCTGACCCGACTATTATGAATGCCTTTTATACCACGATTCTGATTACCGTTGCATCTTCTGTGATTGCTACAATAATCGGAACCATGGCAGCAATCGGAATCAGTGCCATGCGGAAAAGGAACCGTCAGATTATGCTTGGTGCAACTAACATTCCACTTCTGAATGCAGATATTGTTACTGGTATCTCCCTGATGCTGCTTTTTGTCCGCTTTACAGAGCTTGGAACATCAACCGTATTGATTGCACATATTACCTTTGACATTCCATATGTCATTTTAAATGTACTGCCTAAGCTTTCCAACACCTCCTCCCATACCTATGAGGCTGCCAGAGACTTAGGTGCAACACCACTTTATGCATTTTTCAAAATTGTATGGCCGGATATCAAGCCTGGTGTATTCTCCGGTTTTCTGATGGCTGTGACAATGTCCTTAGACGATTTTTCCATCACCTATTTTACCAAGGGTGCCGGTGTCAATACATTGTCCACCATGATTTATACCCAGCTGCGTAAAGGTATTATTCCGGAAATGTATGCACTGTCTACGATTTTATTCTTCCTTGCTCTGGTGCTTCTTCTGATTATGAATTACCGCAGTGTCAAGGATGCGAAAGGAAGGTCTTAAGAAATGAAGAAATTCTTATTTTCATTTATGCTTATTGCTGGTCTCCTTACTCTTTCCGGCTGTGGACAGAAAGAGGATGAAAATGCACTTGTTATTTTAAATTATGGAAAATATATAGAGCCGGATGTTATCCAGCAATTTGAAAAAGAAACCGGTATTACCATCAAATACGAAGAATATGAAAGTCCGGAGGAAATGTATACCAAATACAAAGCGGGTTCCATCAAATACGATTTAATCTGTACCTCCGACTATATGATCCAGAAGCTTATCAATGAAGGTGAAGTCTTAGAAATGGATTATGATAATATTCCACTTTACGAAAACATCGACCCGACCTATGTGGAATTTTCCAAGGCCTTTGACCCGGAAACAAAATACACACTGCCTTATTTCTTCGGCACACTTGGTATTCTCTACAATAAAACCATGGTAGATGAAGCTGATATGGACAGCTGGAATGTTCTCTGGAATCCGAAATATAAGGGACAGATTATCATGGAAAATTCCGTCCGCGATACCTTCGTTCCTGCACTCCGGCTTTTGGACTATTCCATCAATACTACGGATGAAGATGAATTAAACGAAGCACTTTCCATGCTTTGTGACCAGAAAGATTTAGTCTACTCCTATCTGGTAGATTCTTCTGCCGATGAAATGATTGCCGGAAATGCTGCCATGGCTCTTATTTATTCCGGAGAGGCTGCCTATGCACAGGATTATAATGATGATCTTGATTATGTGGTTCCGAAAGAAGGTTCTAATATGTGGATGGACTCCTGGTTCATTCCCAAAACCTGCCAGCATAAGGATGCTGCAGAACAGTTTTTAAATTATCTCTGTCGTGAAGATATCGGTATGGAAAACTTTGACTATGTCTGGTATGCTACACCAAACACCGCTGTTTATGACGAACTGGATGAAGAGGTTCAGGAAAGTACTACTATTTTTTCTGATCAGGAAACTTTAGAAAACTGTGAAATTTTTAACAGTCTTGATGTCCCGGCTACAGAAACTTATGACTATCTCTGGAAGAAATTAAAATCTTACTAAAATATTCTGGTCTCTAAAAGATTAGAAATTTTTTAGAAAAATTTCATATTACGTTTCTTGTTATTCAAGACACAAGATGATATATTGAAAGTCCATTGGAATAATCCATGGACTTTCTTTTCTATTTATTCATTTTTACCATTTCTAACCAGGAGGTCTTTATGACATATCAACAATTTCTTACTGAAATCCAGTTACAAATTCATTCTCTGTTTGATACAGATGTTACGATTCAGCTGCATAAAATCCAAAAAAATAATGGCGTTACTTTGGATGGACTCACTATTCTGCAAAAGGGCTGCAACATTTCTCCCACTATTTATCTCAATGATTATTACAAAGAATATCAGGCAGGAAAAAGCATACATAACATTATTTTACATATCCGGGAAATTTACCGGGCTTACCGTCCAAGCAGCTCTGTCGATGTAGCATTCTTTACTAATTTTGAAAATGTACGGCACCGCATCCTTTTTAAACTGATTCACTATCAGAAAAATGAGGAACTCCTCAAAGAAATTCCTCATTTTCGTTATCTTGATTTTGCAGTTGTTTTCTATTGTCTTTTATCTAGCTCAAGTCAGGGAAACGCCACTATTCTGATTCGTTCCACTCATCTTTCCTACTGGAACGTCTCCGCAGATGCGTTATATTCTTATGCCTTAGAGAATACGCCGGCACAGCTTCCTGCTGATTTTGAACCATTAATGCCATTACTCAATAAGCTTATGCCAATGCCCTTTCCTGCAGATAGCATGGAAGAAGAATCCGAAACACCGCTTTATGTATTAACCAATAAAGCCAGACTCTATGGTGCTTCCTGCATTCTCTATCCAAATCTTTTAGATTCCATTGCAGATAAGCTCACATGTGATTTTTATCTGATTCCAAGCAGCATTCATGAATTTCTGATTCTTCCTGTTCTGCCCGGAACCTGTATACAGGATTTAAATGCTATGATTCATGAAGTAAATTCCACTCAGGTTGAGGAAGAAGAAATCTTATCCGATCACGCTTATTTCTATTCCCACTCTGAAAAGCTTCTTACTTCTATGCCAGAAGAAAGGACTACAATCTAGCATATAATTTTTCATATTCCTTTGCAGAACTGGACCAGGAGAAATTCTGCTCCATGCCACGTCTTGCGATATCCAGCCACCCGGTCCGGTTCTCATGGAATACCTGATATGCATAAAGAAGACTGTCACGCATTTCATGAGCATTATAATTGGAAAAAGTAAAACCTGTTCCGGTATGCTGATACTCATTATATGGCTCTACGGTATCCTTTAAGCCACCGGTCTCGCGAACCACCGGTACTGTTCCATAACGAAGGCACATCAACTGGCTCAGACCACAGGGTTCAAATAAAGATGGCATCAAAAAAGCATCTGATGCTGCATAAATTCTATGTGCTGCTTCTTCGGAATACATAATATTTGCCTTCAGTCTGTCCGGATACCTGCTCTCATAATAACGGAACATATTCTCATAACGTTCCTCTCCGGTTCCTAAGGCAACAATCTCAAATTTACCGGAAGAAAGCAGTTCATCCATCATATAATCTACCAGTGCAAATCCCTTCTGCTCTGTCATTCTTGAAACAATTCCAACTAACATCACATCATCCGAATACGGAAGATTCATATCCTTTAAAAGTGCCTGCTTATTTTTCCGCTTGCCCTCTTCTAAATCATTGGCATCATATAAATAAGCAATCTTTGGATCCGCTTTCGGATTATATTCATTATAATCGATTCCATTAATAATACCGCTTAATTTATAGCTGTTACTGCGAATGAGACCATCCAAGCCTTCGCCACCATCCGGAGTTGTTATCTCATAAGCATATGTAGGACTTACCGTTGTTATAGCATCTGCATATACAATACCACCCTTCAGATAATTGCCCTCTCCATAGGATTCTAATTTATCCGGTGTAAAAAGAGCATCCGGCAATCCGGTAATATCTTTTACTGCCTTTAGATTCCAGCGCCCCTGGAACTGTAGATTGTGTATCGTAAATACCGTTTTCATATTCTGGTAAAATACATTTTTCTTATAGATATTCTCCAGATATACCGGAACCAGTCCCGTCTGCCAGTCATGGCAATGAATAATATCCGGCTGGTAATTCATATGCGGCAATGCTTCTAATACTGCCTTTGAGAAAAATGCAAATTTTTCTACATCTTCGTAAATATTATTATATGGTCTGTCTCCCGCAAAATAGAATTCATTATCAATAAAATAATACTGGATTCCATCTTCCTTTGCCTCCAGTATTCCTACATATTGTTTTCGCCAGCCCAGATCTACATAAAAATGCAATATATGATGCATTTTCTTACGCATATCCTCACGGATACACATATACTTCGGCAGCATGACGCTGACTTCATATTCATTTTTTGAAAAATATTTTGGCAGTGAACCTGCAACGTCTGCAAGACCGCCTGTTTTGATAAATGGAACTGCCTCTGATGTAACAAATAATACCCGCTTCATTTCTGTTACCCCCAAATCTGATACCCTTTTTACAAATACGCAGCGCTTTCTTTCGCAGTGCATCTCGAAAACCCTTGGTTTTCTCGATGTACGGGCATTCGCCCTATTTACGCTCACACTCGCAAATCCGCTGCGCTTTCTTTCGCAGTGCATCTTCGAAAGCCTACAGCTTTCTCGATGTACGGGCATTCGCCCTATCTACGCTCACACTCGCAAATCCGCTGTGCTTTCTTTCGCAGTGCATCTCGAAAACCATTGGTTTTCTCGATGTACGGGCATTCGCCCTATCAGCCGACAGAAATACGCGATACTTTGTGCAAGCACAGTATCGCGTATTTCTGTCGGCTGCACTGCTCATTGCTTACGCTCATTATACCACGTTATGGGGGAGCGGAAAATACCTAAAATGTCTGATTCAGATACTATATTTTGCTGCCATTTTTTTGTAGAAACCACCCTTTTAATACGCTTTATATTCCAGGCGGATTCTGTCTGCAATCAGTGCTATAAATTCTGAATTTGTCGGTTTACCTTTTCCATTGTTTATCGTATACCCAAACAGCTCATCAATCGTGTCCATTTTGCCACGGCTCCATGCCACCTCTATTGCGTGGCGGATAGCACGTTCTACGCGGCTGGCTGTTGTCTGATATTTTTTTGCGATTGTCGGATAAAGTATTTTTGTAATGGAATTAAGCATTTCAATATCATTTACCGACATAATAATTGCTTCACGCAAATACTGATATCCTTTGATATGTGCCGGAACTCCTATTTCATGTATAATATTTGTCACTTTACTTTCCAGATCCTCCGGTTTTGCCGAAGGCTTTTTCTCATATGCTCCGACTTTTTTTGATTCCGCAGCATTCATTCCCCGGAGCACTCTTGTACTTTTTATCCGATTGATAATCATATCATTATCAAAGGGCTTCATAATGTAATAATCCGCCCCCAGATTAAATGCATCTTCTGTAATCCGGTCCTGTCCTACCGCACTGATAATAATAAAACTAGGACATTTTCTTATGGATTTATCTTTTTTTACTTTTTCTAACAGTGCAAGTCCGTCAAGTTTTGGCATAACTATATCCAATAAAACAACATCCGGCTGTTTATGTTTGATAATCTCATATGCTTCGACCCCGTTCTTTGCCGTACCAACCACCTGCAAATCCTTATCGCTGGCTACGATTTCATCTAAAAGCTGTACCATTCTCTCGTTATCATCTGCAATTGCTACATTTAATTTTTCCATGTCAAACCTCCTGCCGTTTCCACTCTTTTGTGCAAAGATGAAACTACTTGTATTTAAACACAACTTTTCTGTCGTTTCAAGCTAAAGCGTTCATCTTATTTCGACATCAATGTCGTCTGGGAGACAACGGCTGCCTTCCTCCCCTTATACATTTTGTATCATAATTATATCCTGACATAAATTATGTCGAAACATGTCGTTAAATTATAAACTGTTTTTTCTTATGGATTCGACGTTTTCCCCATCTCTAACATATCCTCGATAAAAATACCATACCCTTTCTTTGCATCATCGACGAACACATGGGTAACTGCACCTATCAGCCTTCCGTTCTGGATCATCGGGCTGCCGCTCATTCCCTGTACAATACCTCCGGTGCTCTCTAACAGTGCCGCATCCTCTACTTCAAATAAAATACTTTTGTTCTCCTTATTCTTCCGATAATTAACTTCCGTAATTCTTATCTTATAATGCGCTATCGTTCCGTCGATATCACTGATAATTTCTGCTTCTCCAGGTTCAATATCCTGCTTATAACCAAACGGATAAGCTACGGCATGTTCCAGCAAATTATTTTTTTCATGTAATGTTCCATAGATTCCTCGTTCGCAGTTCTCCTCAATATCTCCCATACAATATTTTTCTTCATAATTAATGACTCCTGATAATTCACCCGGTTTACCGGATTCTCCTTTTACGATTCCCACCAGTCTGCTGTTATAAAGTTTTCCCGTCCCCACTTCCAGCATACTTCCGGTATCCATGTCTGTTACCGCATGTCCCAGTGCCCCATAGCTTCCATCCTGGCTGATATAGGTAAGTGTTCCGATTCCTGCCAGATCATCCCTTACCCAGACTCCTAATTTATACGTTTCTTCTTTTGACAATTTCGGCTGTATATATAATTCTAATGTTTCTCCATTTCGACGTATCCGAAGCACTAAAGATTTTCCTTCACATTTATCGACAGCATCCATTAACGCCTCCTTATTTTCAAGCTTTTTTCCATCTACTGCACAGATATAATCTCCACTCTTTAAAACATTCTGTGCCGGTGCATACAGCATACCGTCTAACCCTTCAAAATTTCCCGTTCCAATGACAAAGATGCCATCTGTCTGCACATAAATACCAATATTTTCCCCGCTGGCATAGACCTCCTGCTCCGCTACAATATCTGCCTGCACATCCTTTATGGGAATAATTCCAAAGAGCTTCGCTCGTAAAACAACCGTATCTGAAACCATATCTATTTCATTTCTTTCGTCACCGGCCTTGTCCATGCTGCTTTGCAGCTGCTGATTTTCCATTACAGATGTATCGATAAATCTCTTTCCGGAATCCCGGCATTCGAAGGTCACCGGCATGGAAATGTCCAGTTTACTTAAATCACCATCGATAAGTTTTACTTCATCCGGAACCATATTTAACATAAGCTGGTAAGCAAATACCAGCCAGACAATCACTATAATCTGCCATATATTTTTTATGCTTTTTCTTATTAATCTCATCCGCATTATATTTTCCTCACTACAGGCATAATAACTACAGGAAACTCTCTTTACAGCTTTCCCGCGTAAAATAAAAACAGGATATTCATTGAATATCCTGTTTTTATTATGTGTATTATTGTTTGATTCAATCGTTTATTTTTTAGCATTTTGTGCCAGGTTAAGCATTTCTCTTGCACTTTCCAATACGGTGTCTGTAATCCTCACTCCACCAAGCATTCTTGCTAATTCAGTTACCTGCTCATCCTCGGTGAGTCTTCGTATGGTAGAAATGGTTGTCTCATTTTCTACGGATTTTTCAATACTGAAATGGGCATCTGCCATTGCAGCAATCTGCGGCAGATGTGTGATGCAGATTACCTGATGATGTTCTGCAATCATATGCATTTTTTCAGATACCATCTGCGCCGTCCTTCCGCTGATTCCCGTATCAATTTCGTCAAAAATCAAGGTTTCTATTTCATCATTTTTAGCAAGCACTGTTTTTAATGCCAGCATAATTCTTGATAATTCTCCACCGGATGCTACGCTGCCAAGTGGTTTTAATGGCTCTCCCGGGTTGGTTGCAATGACAAATTCCACTTCATCAAAGCCATCTGCTCCAAAAGTCTCTTTCTGTTCAAATTTCATTTCAAAACGAACATCTAAGAAGTTCAAATCTACTAACTGCTCCCTGATTTTTTCTGCCAGTTCCTTCGCATATTTTTTGCGGATTGCAGATGCTTTTTCTGACTGCTTCTGCAATGTTTCTTTTAATGCATTTTCCTGTTGCAGCAGCTTCTTATGATACATATCAAAATTTTGTAATTTTTCTGCCTTTTCCTGCTTTTCCTCTAAGGATGCTAAAATTTCATCTATCGTATGACCGTATTTTGCCTTCAGATGATTGATTTCATCCAGACGCTGTTCTGTCCCGGCAAAAGTCTCATCATCAAATTCAGCCTCATCCATATAGTCTGCAATTTCCCGGTTCAAATCATTCAAAAGATTATCAATTTCCAAAAGTTCATCTGCCATCCCACGAATTGCATCATCATAATCTGCCACAGATGACAATTCTCTATGAGCTCTTCCGGTCAGCTCCGATGCACTGCCGTCTTCCATGCTGAGTAATCCATGGGCTGCATGAATTGCTTCCATAATTTTCTTTCCGTTCAGAAGCTTCCGGTATTTTGTTTCTAAAACTTCATCTTCGCCAGCTGTTAATGCAGCTTCTTCAATTTCATGGATTTCATATTCTAAAAGAGATAATTCCCGCATCCGGCTCTCTTCATCCAGAGAAGCTTCTTCTAGCTCTTTCGTAACTTCACGGTACTTTTTATAAGTTTCTTTCAACTCACTTTTGATGTCCGACAGTTCATTTCTTGCATAATCATCAAGGATTTCTAAATGCTTCTGTTTCTTAAGCAGCGACTGGTGTTCATGCTGTCCATGAATATCAATCAGCAACGCAGAAACTGCTTTCATCTTTGATGCCGGAACACTTTCCCCATTGATTTTGGCGATGCTTCTTCCTCCAGAAATCTTTCTGCTTAAAATCAGCATATCATCCTCCGGATAAACATCAAGCCCGGAAAGTGCTTTCTTTAAAGCATCTGATTCTACATCAAAAATCAGCTCCACAAAGGCATTCTCCTCATTATCCCTTAACATCTCTTTGGATACTTTTTCTCCCAGAGCCAGATTAATGGAACCAATGATAATTGATTTTCCGGCTCCCGTCTCTCCGGTCAGGATATTTAAACCTTTTTCAAAATCGACTTCCGCCTCATCAATGAGTGCCAGGTTCTTAACATGCAGGTTTCTTAACATATTTTCTCCTTCTACTCTCTCTCGTCTTCCACTCTAATCTTCCATAATCCGGCGAAGACGTCCCATTAACGTCGTGGTATCCTCTACGGTACGGACAGCGCACATAATTGTATCATCTCCAGCAATGCTTCCTACTATTTCATGGCAATCCATGGCATCCAATGCTGCCGCAACTGCCATTGCCATTCCGGATACCGTCTTAATCACAAGAATATTCTGTGCCATATCCATAGATACAAAACCATCCCGGAATACACGGACATACTTTTCTGTCATGTCCTCCTTATTTTCAGATAAAGCTACATATTTCTGACGGCCATTGCTCAATGCTACCTTAGTCAGTTTTAACTCTCTGATATCCCGTGAAACCGTTGCCTGTGTCACATGATATCCTTCCTGCTCCAACTTTGCTGATAATTCTTCCTGTGTGCCTATCTCATTCTTCTGAATTAATTCCAGAATCTTTGCATGTCGTCCTATCTTCATTACAGTCCCTCCTGTTATGTATAATTCTGCATCTTTTTCCGCAAAATTTCAAGGAAACTAATCTTACTCAAACGAATAATCCCTACAGATTCTTCTGCCTTATGCACTACAATCTTGTCACCAACCTTAAGTTCCACTCCGGAATCTCCATCGAAGCTCACTTCCACCTGCTCATCCCGCTGGCTTCTCCGCATGCCTACTTCAATGGTAATTTCATCTTCCGGTCCGATTACAATGCTCTTGGAATTCAACGTATGTGCATTGATCGGTGTCAACAGCAAAAGGTTGGCTTTCGGATCCACAATAGGGCCACCTGCCGACATACTATAACCGGTGGAACCGGTTGGTGTTGCCACAATAATTCCATCCGCCTTAAAATTATAGAGATACTCTCCATTTACATAAACATTCAGATTCACAATCTGAAGTGCTCCCGTACGATGGATGACCACATCATTTAACGCAACCCTCTGAATCTTCTCTCCGCCACTTTGTACGGTATATCCATCTAAAAGCATTCTCTGCTCTATGGTATAACGGTCAGCCATCAATTCATCAATTGCCGGGAATATCGTATTCTCTTCTACCTCACACAGATATCCAAGCTTTCCTAAATTAATTCCCAGCAACGGAATATTTTTCTTTACCAGATTGCGTGCCGCACGAATTAATGTTCCATCTCCACCAATAACAAGCACCGCCTCGGTTTCTGTTGGAATTTCTTTTTCCACTGCTTCCGCTTTTTCTTCCTCAAAGCTGGCAAAATAATCACAGGTTCCTCCCTTACGCCTGATGTAATCTATAATCTGATTGGTAAAAATAAGTTCACTGTCTTTTTGTGCGTTTACAATTATGAAAAAATGCTTCATATATCTAGGACAATGATGTATGTGCCGCCTCTACGATGGCATCCACATCAATGGTCTCCTCCTTCTTGCTCTCGCTGTTTTTCTCGATATATACCAGATATTCAATATTTCCCTCCGGGCCCTTAATCGGTGAATAGGAAAGATTATGAACAGAAAATCCATTTTCCAACGCAAAATCAATTACCTTATGGATGACTTCCTCATGTACCTTTGGGTCACGGACAACACCTTTTTTTCCTACTTTTTCCCTTCCGGCTTCAAACTGCGGCTTAATCAGGCAGACCATTCTTCCACCGTCCCGCAGCAGCTCCCTTGCCGGTACCAGCACCTTGGTAAGAGAAATAAAAGATACATCAACGGATGCAAAATCAAGGACATCTGCAATATCTTCCGGCGTTACATAACGGATATTGGTTTTCTCCATGCAGACAACCCTTGGGTCATTTCTTAATTTCCAGGCAAACTGTCCATATCCTACATCTACAGAATATACCTTCACTGCACCATTTTGCAACATACAGTCAGTAAATCCGCCGGTGGATGCGCCGATATCCATGCAGACCATTCCCTCTAAAGAAATATCAAATTCCTTCATTGCTTTCTCTAACTTCAGTCCACCACGGCTGACATATTTTAATGTATTTCCCCGGACTTCAATCTCTGCCTCTGTATCAAAATTTGTTCCTGCTTTATCCTCTCTCTGTCCATCCACAAAGACATTTCCTTCCATAATCATAGCCTTTGCTTTTTCCCTGGATTCTGCCAGCCCTTTTTGTACCAAGAGAACATCCAATCTTTCTTTCATCGTTCTTATTGTGCCTTTCTGTCTATAATCTTACCGATAATTCCATCTGCATCGATTCCTGTTTCTTTGCGGAGAAGTTCTACATTTCCATGCTCTACATATACATCCGGTATTGCAATATTTAAAACCTCCATGGAACCATCTCCATTTGTATTCATAAATTCCAATACATGCTCTCCAAAGCCTCCGGATTGCACATTTTCTTCCAGCGTAACCAGAAGCTTATGATTCTTCTGCAGCTTAAGAAGCAGTTCTTCATCAAAAGGCTTCACAAATCTTGCATTAACAAGAGAACAGGAATAACCTTTTTCTTTTAATTGTTCCCTTACAGTAAGTGCTGTCTTTACCATGCTTCCTACTGCCAAAAGTAAAATTTCACTTTCTTCAAAAAGAACTTCTGCCTTACCATATTCTAACGGTGCCCGGTATTCCTTTAATTCATCAAAGGCTTCGCCTCTCGGATATCGTACTGCAATCGGTCCGGAAAAATCTACCGCATATTTTATCATATCTGATAATTCCCACTTATTCTTAGGTGCTAAAATTGTCATATTCGGCAGACAGGAAAGATAAGATAAATCAAAGATTCCCTGATGAGTCTCTCCATCACTGCCCACAAGTCCTGCACGGTCAATGGCAAATACTACATGCAATTCCTGTATACAGACATCATGCAGAATCTGGTCATATGCTCTTTGCAGGAAAGAAGAATAAACCGCTACAATCGGCTTCAAACCGGCTGCTGCCAATCCTGCGGCAAAAGTCACTGCATGTTCTTCTGCAATTCCCACATCAAAGAAACGTTCCGGGAACATATTCCGGAATCTTTTTAGTCCGGTTCCATCTGCCATTGCCGCTGTAATGGCAACCACTTTTTCATCCCGGTCGCCCAATTTACGCATAACCGTAGAAAAAATATCGGTATAATTGGCTTTTACCCGTTTCACAAGAGGCAGTCCTGTCTCAACATCAAAGGCTTCCGTTCCATGAAAACGTGCCGGATGGCGTTCTGCCGGAAGGTATCCTTTTCCTTTTTCCGTAATCACATGTACCAGAACCGGTCCTTCCACCTTAGAGGCTTCTTTGAATAATTTCACCATGGCAGGAATATTATGACCATCTACCGGTCCTAAATAAAGGATTCCCATATTTTCAAAGAGCATGCCCGGAATCACAAGCTGCTTGATTCCATTTTTGGTCTTACGGATTTTCTCAACAATACGTTCTCCATATTTCGGAATGCTGTTCAGGGAATTCGTAATACCATTCTTTAATCCCTGATAAGATTCTGCGGTACGAAGTCCGCTTAAATATCTGGATACACCGCCGACATTTTCCGATATAGACATCTTATTGTCATTTAAAACAATAATCAGATTTGACTTTAATTTGGATGCATTATTCAATGCCTCATAAGCCATTCCTCCAGTCAATGCACCATCTCCGATAACAGAGATGACTTTGTACTTTTCTCCGGTAATCTCCCTTGCCATAGCATAGCCTAATCCTGCGGATATGGAAGTCGAACTGTGTCCCGTATCAAAGCAGTCGCAATCACTTTCATGACGTTTGGGGAATCCGCTCATGCCGCCGTATTTTCTCAGTTCATCAAAACCGGCTTTTCTTCCTGTCAGTAATTTATGGGTATAAGACTGATGTCCTACATCCCAGATAATTTTATCCTCTGGTAAATCAAAAGCAAGATGCAGTGCCATGGTAAGCTCTACCACGCCAAGATTGGAGGCAAGGTGCCCACCGGTTTTTGATATTTTGTCAATCAAAAAAGAGCGGATTTCCTCTGCCAGAATCGGAAGTTCGTTTTTATTTATCCTTTTTATATCATTTTCATGCTCAATCTTTTCCAGCACCATGTATCTTTACTCCTTTGGTTTCTGAAGTTCTTATTTTTCCCTATGAATCAGATATTCTACCAGATGAATCAGAAATTCATTTTTTACCACCAGTGATTCTAATAAATTCACTGCATGTTTTGAATATCGTTTCACATCTTCCTGTGCTTTTTTCAATCCCTCATATGTAACATAAGTTGCCTTTTCGTTTTTGGCATCACTGCCAACCGGTTTCCCAAGCACTTCCTGATTACCGGTAACATCTAAAATATCATCCTGTATCTGGAATGCCAGACCAATCTCTGATGCCGCCTCTTCGATAATCTTCTGCTCGCTTTTCGTGGCACCTGCAAGAATTGCACCGATTAACATAGACGCTTCAATCAAAGCACTGGTCTTTAATTTATAAATAAAATCTAACTGGTCTCTGGTGACAGACTGTGTTTGATCCGTTTCCACATCTACGGTCTGTCCCCCTACCATACCATAAATTCCGGCTTTCTGCGATAATACAAGCAATGCCTTTGCCACATTAGGCGTCTGTTCCGTCTGTAATGCTGTCAATGCTGTCTCATAGGCAAAATTCAAAAGACCATCCCCGGCAAGAATTGCCATAGCTTCTCCATAGACAATATGCGTTGTCTTTCGTCCGCGGCGGTATTCATCATTATCCATTGCCGGCAGATCATCATGAATTAAAGAATAAGTATGAATCATCTCAATGGCTGCCATGAATGGCTCAATTACCTCTGATTTTCCACCAAACATGCGGTAAGTTTCCAACATCAGCATTGGTCTTAACCGCTTTCCTCCTGCAAGAAAACTATAATTCATGGCTTCAATTACCTGCTTCTGATAGCCTTCTTCCTCCGGAAGATATTTTTTTATGATGTTTTCAATCTGTTCTGTCCGCTTTGTAAGCTCTGCTGTCATATCCATTAAAATTCCTCCAGCATTCCCTGTTCATTCAACACTAACATTTTCTTTTCAATCGAATCTATCCGCTCACTGCAGTGTTTCAGCTTCTTCATGCCCTGCTCATAGCAGAGAAAGGATTCATCCAGAGAAATGTCTTCCTCCATATGTGCAATCAGCTGTTCCACTTCTGCAAATAAATCCTCTAAATTCTCATTTTCTTTTTTTTCCGTTATATTATCTGTCTCATTTTCATTGATTGTATAATCTGTCATCTTCCGATTTCCTCCTGGCATATGATTTCTTCTACTCTTGCCTTAACGGTTCCGTCTTTTACACTGATCTGCAATTGTTCTCCTTTTGAAACCTGTGAAACACTTTTTAAACCATTCTGCCGGCTGTCAGAAACATATGCATATCCCTGTCCCAATCGTTTCAATGGCGAAATATCATCGAAATGCTGGGCTAACATCCGAAGTCTTGCCTTATTCTTATCTAACTGCTGTGTCATGCCATGCTCTAAGCGAAGCTGTAATTCCCCCAGATACTGTTTCTGACTGTTCAGACGATATACAGGACTCTGTTGCATTAATCTTGCCTTCAGTGTCTCCATGCGTCCCTGTATCACAGCAATTTTACTCTTCATGCTGCGCATCAGATGTACCCGGTCAGTCTGTATCCGCTGTAACATCTGATTCCTGTCATATACCGCAAGTTCTGCCGCTGCAGACGGAGTCGGTGCCCGCAAGTCTGCCACATAATCCGCAATGGTGTAATCCACTTCATGTCCCACTGCAGAAATAACCGGTGTTTCACATTCAAAAATTGCCCTTGCAACAATTTCTTCGTTGAATGCCCATAAATCCTCTATGGAGCCACCACCACGCCCCACAATGATAATGTCCAAATGCATGGCATCCAATGCATGAATCCCATTTACAATGCTTTCTTTGGCACCCTCACCCTGTACCAGTGCCGGATATAGAATAAGCTGCACATAAGGATTTCTTCGTGCAGCAATATTACGGATATCCTGTATTGCAGCCCCGGTAGGTGCTGTAACAATTCCAATACGTCCGGCATACTGCGGAATCGGTTTTTTATACTCTTCCGCAAACATGCCCATTTCCTCAAGTTCCTGTTTCAATTGAAGAAATCTGGAATATAAATCCCCTGCACCGGCAAGTGTAATTTCTTTTGCATATATCTGATATCTGCCATCACGTTCAAATACTTCAATAGAACCTGTTACCTCGACTTTGTCGCCATCCTTCATACGAAAGGATAAACCACCCCGGTTACCGGCAAACATAATTGCACTGATGGCACTGTTATTTTCCTTTAAAGTAAAATAAATATGACCGGAGGAATGATATTTACAATTCGATACCTCACCCTTCACACATACCTGATGCAGGACAAAATCCTGGGCAAACATATTTCTGATGTATCGGTTAATCTGGGTTACCCCATATACTTTCTTTATCATGCGATTTTTGCCAATACTCCGTTGATAAATGCCGGTGAATCATCTGTTCCATATTTTTTTGCCAGTTCTACTGCTTCATTGATGGCTACTCCGGTTGGAATATCCTCTTCATATTTCATCTCATATACAGCAAGACGAATCAGGGTCAGATCAACTTTGCCCATACGGGTTGTTTTCCAGCCTTTGGATGATTCATTGATAATCTTATCGATTTCCTCTAAAACAGCAATAATCTTATTAAATTTGTCTTCAATATAACTCTCATCCGGCTTCTCAATCGGTTCATTCTCTTCGATAAACAGATTCATCTGCTCTTCGTATTCCTTCTCACTATGAAATTCCACACGGAATAACATTTTAAATATCTGTTCTCTGATTTCTCTCCTGCTCATGTTGTATCCTTTCATTATTGGTCTTCCATGTAACTATAAAAAAGAATGCTTTAACAGCATTCTTTATTATACTACATCTGCGGTTATCACAAAAGTTTTATTTCGTATTTTTCATGTCAACCGTTGCAATTCTGACGTTAACAATTGCTACGGATAATCCTGTCATAGTCTCAATTGCAGATTTTACTTTCTCCTGTACCTTCTCAGATACTTCCGGAATAGAATAACCATAAGAAATATTTAAAGCTACTTCTACGCTGACCGTTTTCTCTGCCACTTCTACCTTAACACCCTTAGATAAATTCTTCATTCCAAGTTTGCTCACCAGTTCATTGGTAATATTGCCAGCCATGGATGCAACTCCTTCTACTTCTGTTGCTGCAAGTCCTGCAATAATAGCAACGACCTCATCTGCCACATGTACTTCCCCAAGGTTATCTTCTTTTATTTTAACAACTTTTCTATTATCTGCCATCGTTTTGCCTCCTACAAAAATATTATGTGGTTATTATATCAGATAATTCATTTTTTGAAAACCTTTCCGCATAATATTGTACATTTTCCCTGCGTAAAAGTTCTAAGAAATCTCTGTCCGGAATCGGCTTGGAATAAAAATATCCCTGTAGATAATCACAGTGCTGTTCTGTCAGATAATCTACATATTCCTGATTTTCTACTCCTTCTACCACAATCTCAAGCCCAAGTTCTTTAATCATGCGGATAGTATTACGCAATGCAATCATTGCCTTTTCATTTTTAAACGCTTCCCACAGAATGGTTTTATCAATTTTTACGATACGGAACGGGAACCGGAACAGATAATCCGTATTGGAATATCCTGAGCCATAATCATCCAAAGAAAACTCAATGCCCTGCTTATGCAGTATCTTGATATTGTTTTCCAACATATCACTATGGGCTGCCGCTGTCTCAGTAATCTCAAGATTGATCTGGGCTGGTGCTACATAATACTTCTTCATTATTTCCGTCAACCTCTCGGCAAGATTTTCCTGCATACACTGCACCACAGACAGATTTATTTCTATATACTGTAAGCCATAGTCTGTAAGCTGCTTTTCCCGGATAAAACGACAGACTGTCTCAAATACAAATTCTCCAATCTGCATAATCATTCCGCTCTTTTCTGCAATTGGAATAAATTCTTCCGGAGAAATGTAGCCCATACTCTGATCTTTCAGCCGGACCAGTGCTTCCGCAGATACGATTCTGTTTTCTGTCACCGAATAAATCGGCTGGTAAAAGACTTCGAAACCTTTATGGTCTACTGCATCATTCAAAAGTTTCCGGATACGAAGTTCCCTCTTTGGCCGGTCAATATCCATCTCAGCAGTCTTTAATACTACATTTCCATTTTCAGATGATATTGAACGCATATACTGGATATAGTCAATTAATCCATTCAGATTATTCGTATCACGCGGACACACAATACTGCTGATATGAATCCGGAATTTTGTCTCTACACTGCCGGAATGCCATGGCTGTTCAAACCGGTTCAGAATCTGCCGGATCAGTAAGGAAGAATCAATATCCTTCTTCTTCCGGTCTAACGCCAGCACATATACGCTCTGTGAAAACTGGTAAATACGTGAATTGTCGATAAGCTTGCGAAAAAATGCCGCCATTTCCTTCAGGAATTCATTGACGGAATCATTTCCCAATGTCTGCCGCATCACCTTTAAATTATGCACTTTAATGACAAGCATCGGAAAACGCTCACTTCCTAACAGGCGTTCCTCTGACTCTTTTAAAAATGCCCTCCGGTTCATAATTTCAAGCTCCGGCACCGTATATTCCTGTGGTCTTTCCGAAGAAATCAGATATAAAAGTACACACATTGCCATTCCAAAAAACTGAAACCGGAAACCCGGAAATGCAATATGAAGCACCAGTGTAAATACACTTACAACTGCAAATACAGTCGTAGAGAATAATAATTCAAAGCTGAGCCTTTTCCGGAAACGAACCAGAAACACTTCCCCCATCAGATAAAAACAAATCATACAAAGGTAGAATAACATAATTCCATTCTGTCTCTGATAGCTGCCATCCATTCCCACTTTAAAAAGATATGGTATAAATAACTGTACTACCAGCAATGCAATTACAATCCAGGCCGGTACAAACAACCATCCCTTTTCCTTCCGGATAAAGCGTTTCACTCTTCCTGTCAGGCACAGAATATACAAAAGATATGCTGCCGCTGCCACAACCTGTCCTAAAATACAGATATAGAGCAGGACTGTAGTTCCTGTTTTTCCAAAAGTAATTCCCTCCCAGAACAGTAAAAAGTCGCTGGTAGATACAACAAGCAGAGCATACAACATTACGCGGTATACCCTGCTTTGAAAATTGTCACTGTATTTTCTTAAATGATAAGCAACTAATGCAGTCAGAAGAACAAATGCAGCCGCAATATCGTAGTATACTAAATGCTCCATTCTTATCCCTCACACTCTGCATAAATATTATCTGAAAGATATTTTACATCACTGAACGGTTCCTGCTCTGTTGTTTCTTCTGCCATTCCTGCCGCCTTTATCTTCGTCAGTTTGTCGATATAAAAATCCACAGCCTTCTTTGACTCTTCGAAAGTATATAACGCTGCCGGGGAATTCCATTCCCTGATATAAACCTTGTTGTAGTCAATATAAGCAATCATGGCAAAATCGCCGTCTTCGGGGTTTAGAAATGTCTTCTGCATGGATGCATGCATATCACAGCCACGGATGATTTTATCCTCTTTGTTTTTCTTCTGCCCGGTTACAGCTTTTGCAGACTTCTCTCCGGATTCCGTTTTATTTCCGGATGCCTTCTTTTTCTTCTGGTCTTCTTCCACCATCCGGTCTATGGCATCTGCTGCACGATTCATTGCTTCGAAAATATCAAGTTGTCCCTCTACACCTTTTTTCTCCGTTTTCATTGTGCCCCCTGTATTTTCTTAAGCCTTTTTCCAAAAAGAAATCTGCTTATTTTCCCACAATTTTTCTGGTATTGATATAATCATATGGTGTCTGCTGATACACATAATAATTCAGCCAGTTTGCATATAACATATTACCGTGTGAACGCCACTGCAGTAATGGTTTTGCATTGATATCATTGTCCGGATAATAATTCTCCGGCATGGCAATATCCATCCCTTTCTGCAGATCACGCTTATATTCCTCATCCAATGTATAACGGTCATATTCCGGATGTCCCATCACAAAAATTTTGCGTCCCTCATTGGCAATTGCCAGAAATACACCTGCTTTTTCTGATTCTGCAAGAATGGTAATATCCTTTACCTTCTCAATATCCTCTTTACGGATTCCGGAATGTCTCGAATGCGGTGCCATAAAGCGGTCATCAAATCCCCTTACCAGTGGTACTTTGCGGTTCTTTACCTGATGTTCGAAAATTCCAAACATTTTCTCATCCAGCATATATTTTGGGATACCATAGTGATAATAGAGAGCAGCCTGTGCACCCCAGCATAAATGCAGGGTTGATGTTACGTGGGTCTTAGACCACTCCATAATATCACAGACTTCCTTCCAGTAATCCACCTCTTCGTATTCCATGGTTTCTACCGGTGCACCGGTTATAATCAGTCCGTCCAGATTCTCATCCCAGATTTCATCCATTGTCTGATAAAAATGATTCAGATGACTCATGGATGTATTCTTTGATTCATGGGATGATACCGTTAAAAAGGTAACATCAACCTGTAATGGTGTATTTGCAAGTGAACGCAGCAACTGCAGTTCCGTTTCTTCTTTTAATGGCATCAGATTCAGTATTCCAATCCGGATTGGGCGGATATCCTGATGTTCTGCTCTTCCCTCATCCATAACAAACACATTTTCCCTTTCCAGAATCTCTCTGGACGGTAAATCGCTCATTATCTTAATCGGCATATTATCTAACCTCTTTTCATCATATACACATATCTCATTTCATAATACCTTAATTTTACGAATACTTCAATATGCAATTCACTTTCCGAAACGTTCCACAAACATATCTTCAGAAATAATCGGAATGCCAAGACTCTTTGCTTTCTGATTCTTTGATGATGTGGATTCAATATCATTATTCACAAGATAATCTGTTTTCTTAGAAACACTGCCGGTAACAGAGCCGTTCTGGCTCTCCACATACTCTTTAAATTCGGTACGGTTTTTAAACTGATGGACATCACCGGTAATGACAAAGGTAAGTCCTTCACAGGTTCCTCCCTCTGTCACCTTCGGCTCTACTTCCGCAATGTTTAATATTTCTTCTAATGCAGCTACCGTATGACGGTTTTGATTCTGTCTGTACCAGTCCAGCATGG
Organism: Roseburia sp. AF20-18LB; assembly: GCF_003461185.1. NCBI lineage: Bacteria > Bacillati > Bacillota > Clostridia > Lachnospirales > Lachnospiraceae > Roseburia > Roseburia sp. AF20-18LB. The sequence continues at coordinate 10,174 of NZ_QTWP01000001.1, read as the reverse complement.
AAGTCGAACGCTCCGGTCCGATTCCGTCAATATCCTCAAATCCTTCCCCTGCATGCAGTTTCTGAAAGAAACCTCCTGTGCCAAGGGCAGCAATCATTTTCTTTCCTGCATCGGTGCCAATCTGCGGAATGCATAGTGCATAAATAAAATGTACCGGATCAACGTTTTTGCTCTTTTCAATTGCCTGCAGCATATTGTTACAGGATTTCTCGCCAAATCCGTCTAAAGAGCGGATTTCATCCGCATGATTTTTAAGAGTATAAATATCTTCAAAATAATGGATATATCCTAAGTTCATAAACTTTAGCATGGTCTGTATGGACAATCCGTCAATGTCCATGCCAGGCTTGCTGACAAAGCGGCTGAATTTTTTTACATGCTTTGCGGTACAGTCCGGATTCGTACAATGTAAAGTCTTTGTTCCGCTGTGTTCACTGATTCTGATTTCCGTTCTGGCATGGCATACCGGACAGAATTCCGGAATCGTAAAAGTTCCTTCCTTTTTCTTTACGCCGATACATTTTGGAATAATCTTATTTGCTTTAATAATATCAAGTGTTGTCTTCCCATCTTCTCCGATTCCAAGACGTTCCATTTCACTGATATTGCAAAGAGAGGCGCGGCTTACGGTGGTTCCCTCCAGTGCAACCGGCTCAAATACTGCTACCGGAGAAATGGTAGATGCCGCACAGGACCACTCTACATATTTTAATGTGGTCTCCACAGAGACATCCTGCCATTTAAACGCATAACCGGCTCTTGACGCATGATGTCCAGTAACATTACCGGTCTGGGCATAATCATTATCTTCATAACAGATAACCAGTCCATCTACCGGAATATCCATTTCACCATCTTCTACCTTCTTTGTCCAGCGTTCTACAACTTCCTCCAACCCTTTCGCATCGGTCAATTCATGTGCTACTGTCGTAAATCCAAGCTTCTCAAGATAATCCATCCGTTCTCCCCAGGATGACATTGTTTCATCCAGATGCACCAGTGTAAATGCATAAAAATGAATATGGCGTTCCTTTACTTTATCAAGATTGCTCTTATCCAGACCTAAAGTGCCGGATGCAAGATTTCTCGGATTGGCATATTTTTCATCATCATCTTCAATGGTATCATTGATTAATTCAAAATCTGTATAGGTAATAGCCGCTTCGCCACGGACTACCAGATGTCCCTTATATTTTACAGTCTTTGGAATCCCTTCAATGGCATCCTTCATAAATGTGATATTGCTGCCGACGGTTCCATTTCCTCTTGTTAAAATCTTAACAAGTTTTCCGTTATCATAAGTTACTACCAATGTTAATCCATCCAGTTTCCAGGATAACCAGACTGGTCTTTCTCCCGCCCACACCTGTAAATCAGAAATCCGTTTTGTCTTGGCAAGGGAAAGTGCCGGATATTCATGCGCTTCCCGTTCACCATTGCTTTCCTCAAATCCGGCATTCTGTGTCGGACTTTCCGGCAGAATATATCCTGTTTTTTCTTCTAACCGGGTCAGTTCGTCAAACATGCCATCCCATTCATAGTTTGACATAATTTCATCCTGTCCATTGTAATATGCTTCGGACGCCTCATTTAACGTTTTTACCAGTTCCTCGATTCTCTTCTTCTCATCCATGGATATGCTCCTTACCCTCAATCTATTTTGGCATTACTGTTGTATTGCTGGAATTTAAAATGCGCCGGTTCAGCTCAGTCCACTCCTCCGCCGTTACTCTGCGGTACTTTCCTTTTTTGAGACTGCCCAGTTCTATATTCATAATGCGGACTCTCTTTAATTTTACTACTTTATATCCGCAATACTCACACATCCGGCGGATCTGCCGGTTATACCCCTGGGTTAATATGATTCGGAATTTACGCACATCCAGTTTTTCTACTGCACATGGTCTTGTAACCACACCAAGTTCTTCCAGTGGAACTCCCCCGGACATTTTCTTTAAAAATGTCTCCGTTATGTCATGATTTACGGTAACTTCATATTCCTTTTCATGCATATTCCCGGCACGCATCATCTTATTTACAATATCCCCATTATTTGTCAATAATATAAGTCCCTGGGAATCTTTATCCAGTCTTCCTACCGGATAAATACGTTTCGGATAATGAATATAATCAACAATATTGTCTTTTTCGTCTTTTGCAGCAGTGCAGACAATACCCACCGGCTTATTAAATGCAAGAAGAATCATTTCCTCTTCTTTTTTTATTTCTTTTCCATCTACGCGCACTCGCTGTCCCGGCATCACCTTACAGCCAACAGAAAGAACTTTTCCATCTACCGTAATGCGTCCCTGCTCAATCAGACGGTCAGCTTCTCTCCGGGAACAATATCCTGCTTCACTTAAAAATTTATTGATTCTGACTCCGTTTTCTTCCATCGATATTTTCACCCTGTGTAAATTTTCTCACTGCCCGCGGAACAAAGAATGTGTCTTGGTACATCCTCGCGGAGCGTTTTTTACTTTACAGAAAAGCAATTTCCTGTAAAGTAAAAATAACGGAGGTCCTAAGACCTCCATCTGTTTATTATTTTAAGAACTCTGTCTTAACATATCCTTCTTTATCTTTCCAGGTGACTTTTGTCCACCCTTCTGCATAGCTCATCTGAACAGTAACAGAATCTCCTGCATAAGCAACTCCAACCTTGGATGCGGTCTCACTCATAGAGGAACGGATATTAACCGTATTGGTTAATGTAATCTTAGTGCCCGCTGCAATTCCGCTGGTGTCTGCCGCCGGCTCCTGTGCCGGTGCTTCTGTTGAAACATAGTCACTCTTTACATATGCCGGTGTACCATTGTAATCAATGCTGCTCCATCCATCTTCTGTCGTACCGGTTCTTGTCAGTGCAGTTCCCCTTTCAACTGTTCCAAGCAATGCTCCGGACTCATTCGGTTCCTGTCTGACATTTACTTTATCCAGTGTATATACCGTCTCCGTTGTCACTTCCGGCTCAGTTGGTGTCTCTGGTTCCACCGGTGCCTCTGGTTCCGCCGGTGTCTCTGGTTCCGCCGGTGTCTCTGGTTCCGCCGGTGTCTCCTCTGTTGCCGGCTGCTGCTGTGCCTGTGCCTGTGCGATTGCTGTTGCCCATGCATTATATGCATCAGCAATTGTAACCGTTACCATATTAGAAAGATTTTCATCTGAAGCAATTGCTTTTTCATAATTTGCCTGTACTTCTGCCTGTAATGCAATAACATCTTCCTGTGTTTCAAAACTACTGATTAAGTTTTCCACATTATTGTCGGTCGGCTGTTCTTTATAATGACGGTTAAAGCTGCTGTATAAGTTGTCAACATAAAATGCCCCCTGCTCATTCTTCTTTACATAGAAGAACTCCATACCAGGTGCTGTAGTATCTACTCCTGCGAATTTCAAATCCAGCGTTACACAGACAAGATAAGAATCTGCTTCTAATCCTGACTTGGTATAACATTTGATATTCTGATAACTCTCTGCATACTGTGACATCATGGTAATCAGGCTCTGTTCATTCTCGGAAACAGGTGTTGCATAGGTCTGTAATGTTGCCAGATCACCTGCCGCATATGCATTGTAATAATTCTGCATCAGGGTATTGATTTCCGGAACGGCATCTACCTGAAAGCTCTCTGATTCGGTACTCTGTTCCGTAGAAAGTCCATTATCTTTATCTTTATTTCCACTGCTGAATTTTATCATTACTACTGCCAATACAACAAATAATATTACTGCAGTAAAATATTTCCAGTTCTTCTGAAAGAAACTACTTATATCATTCTTTGATATCTTACTCATTTTTTCTTTGATTTCTGACGCTTTCATATCTGTCCTCCTAACCTTACCCGTGACCCCCCAAAAAAAGCATGCTTTGTGAGCTGCCCGTGTAAATAATGAAAAACGTTTCTTATAAGTTTTGCGGGACATAAATCCCGCAAAAAAATGTGTTAATATAAATTATAAAATGCACCCGGCGGGAATCGAACCCGCATTATCAGAGTCGGAGTCTGACGTTCTATCCATTAGACTACGGTTGCAGCTTATTTATACTAACACATCTATATAAAAAAATCAAAGGTTTTATTTAAGAAGCTTCTTCAAACTGGGAATTATAAAGCTGTGCATAGAAACCATTCTTCTGTAACAGTTCTTCATGATTTCCCTGTTCAATAATATCACCATCTTTCATAACAAGAATCAGATCAGCATCACGAATGGTAGACAGACGATGGGCAATAATAAAACTTGTTCTTCCTTTCATCAGGTTATCCATAGCCTTCTGGATTCTGTGCTCTGTTCTGGTATCAACAGAAGAAGTTGCTTCATCTAAAATCAATACCCGGTTGTCTGCTAAAATGGCACGGGCTATGGTAAGCAACTGTTTCTGTCCCTGGGATACATTGCTGGCGTCCTCATTTAATTCCATATTATAACCACCCGGCAGTGTCTGGATGAAATGATGGGCATGGGCTGCTTTTGCTGCTGCAATAACTTCTTCGTCCGTGGCATCCAGTCTTCCGTAACGGATATTTTCCATAATAGTACCTTTAAATAACCAGGTATCCTGAAGTACCATGCCGAAGGCATCTCTTAGCTCCCGGCGGTTATAGTTTCTGATATCGTTACCATCTAATCTGATGCTTCCACTGTTGACATCATAAAAACGCATCAGCAGCTTCACCATGGTAGTCTTACCTGCTCCGGTTGGTCCTACAATGGCAATCTTCTGTCCCGGTTCTACCTTTGCTGAGAAATCATTAATGATAATCTGATCCGGATTGTATCCGAAATGCACATGGGAGAATTCTACTTCTCCACGAACATCCTTTAATTCCACTGCATTTTCTGTGGTCTGGTCTTCTTCCTCTTCACCTAAGAATTCAAAAACACGTTCTGAAGCTGCAGTCATGGACTGTACCTGGTTAATGACCTGTGCAATCTGCTGGATTGGCTGGGTGAAGCTCTTTACATACTGGATAAATGCCTGAATATCACCAATTCCGATTGTTCCGTTAATTGCAAGCATTCCACCGGAAATTGCCACACCTGCATAGCCAAGGTTACCGACAAATACCATAACCGGCTGCATCATTCCTGATAAAAACTGGGATTTCCAGGCAGACTCATATAATACATGGTTTGTATCATTAAACCGTTTTATGGTTTCCTTTTCTTTATTAAATGCCTGGATAACTAAATGTCCGGAATAAGTCTCTTCCACCTGTCCATTAATATGTCCCAAGTACTCCTGCTGGGTACGGAAATATTTCTGTGAAAATTTTGCAATTGCCGAAACCATCAACGCTGAAATCGGAAGAATTACTAATGCAATCAGTGTCATCAGTGGTGAAATAGAAAGCATCATCACAAGCACTCCGATAATGGTTGCCACGCTGGTAATAATCTGTGTCACACTCTGGTTTAAGCTCTGTCCCAAAGTATCCACATCATTGGTAATACGGGAAAGAACTTCCCCATAAGTTCTGCTTTCAAAATATTTCATCGGCATACGGTTGATTTTTTCAGAAATCTCTTTACGCATACGATAGCAGATTTTCTGTGTGATTCCAGTCATAATAAACCCCTGAAAAAAGCTGAATACCGCACTGATAATATATAAGCCAAGAGTAAATAATAATATCTTTCCAATCAGTGTAAAATCAATTCCGCCGGTTCCTGCTACTTTATTCATCAGACCGTCTGCCAATGCCGTAGTAGCTTTACCCATTACCTTTGGTCCTAATACAGAAAATACGGTAGAACAGATTGCAAGTATCATAACTGCAACAATTCCAATTTTATATTTTCCAATATAAGAAAGAAGTTTCCGGAAAGAGCCCTTAAAATCTTTTGCTTTTTCACCCGGCATCATTCCACCGCCCATTGGTCCTCTCGGACCTCTACGACGTGGTGCACGATAACTTTGCTCATTACTCATGTTATTTTTCCTCCTTTCCCTCTTCTAATCCCAATTCCTTTGCGGATAACTGTGACTGTGCAATCTGCTGATATACTTCACAATCCCGTAATAATTCTTCATGAGTACCTTTTCCGACAATCTTACCTTCATCCAATACAAGAATCTGGTCGGCATGTAAAATGGTACTGATTCGCTGTGCCACGATAATTACACTGCTTTCTTTTGTTTTTGACTCCAATGCTTTACGCAGTGCCGCATCGGTCTTCATATCAAGTGCAGAGAAACTGTCATCAAAGATATAAACATTCGGATTCTTTGCGATTGCTCTGGCGATGGATAATCTCTGTTTCTGTCCACCGGAAACATTCGTTCCACCCTGTGCAATCCCGCTGTCATATTTTTCCGGCTTTTCATTAATAAATTCTGTTGCCTGTGCAATCTCTGCAGCCTCTGTCATTTCTGCTTCCGTAGCTTCCGGTCTGCCAAATTTCAGATTGGATGCAATGGTTCCTGAAAACAGAATTCCCTTCTGTGGTACGAATCCGATTTCGTCTCTTAATTCAGCTAAGCTTAAATTCCGGATATCCACACCATCTAAGGTAATCTTACCGGCTGTTACATCATAGAATCTCGGAATCAGATTAACCAGCGTTGACTTTCCACAGCCGGTACTTCCGATAATCGCTGTTGTCTTTCCCGGTTCTGCTGTAAAATCAATATCTTCCAATACATCTTCATCTGCACCCGGATAACGGAAGTTTACATGATGGAATTCCACTTTTCCGGTATGTTTTTCAATTGTTTCTTTTTCTGCCTTTTCTATAATAGAAGAATTTGTAGTAATAACTTCATCAATCCGGTCTGCTGCAACACCGGCACGCGGCAGCATAATAGACATCATGGTAAGCATCAGGAATGCCATAACAATCTGCATGGTATAAGTAATAAATGCGGTCATTGCTCCTACCTGAAGCTGTCCGGCATCAATACGATGTGCCGATACCCAGACAATCAGTATGGTTACTCCATACATAATAAACATCATGCCCGGCATCATAAAAGTCATGACACGGTTGGTAAATAACTGTGTTCTGGTAAGATTCCGGTTTGCTTCATCAAACCGCTCTTCTTCCTTTTTTTCTCTTCCAAAAGCACGGATTACGGAAAGTCCCGTAAGAATCTCTCTGGATACTAAGTTCAGGGCATCCACTAACTTCTGCATTATTTTGAACTTCGGAAGTGTAATGGACATCAACACCATAACCAGTCCGGAAATTACCAGTACTGCCATTACGATAATCCATTCCATATGTGCTCCGGTCTTTAATACTTTATAAATTCCACCAATTCCGATGATTGGTGCATATAAAAGCATTCGAAGCATAATTGCTGTTACAAACTGAATCTGCTGAATATCATTGGTGCTTCTTGTAATTAAGGAAGCGGTAGAGAATTTATCCATCTCAGTATTGGAAAAGCCTACTACCTTACCAAAGATTTTCTCTCTTAAGTCTCTTCCGACTCCTGCGCCGACTCTGGATGCAAGATATCCGACTACCACTGCAACTGCCAGCATGAGTAATGACATAGCTGCCATCTTTCCACCCTCTGACCAGAGATAATTCTTCTGGATATGCTCCACATCAAGTCCTGCCTTTTCGTCACAGGATGCTGCATATGCTGTTCCCATGGCATGTAAGGTACTGCTCCCCACAGAATCTATCATATTTTCCATATATTCTCTGGACTGTGCTATACCATCCTGCGTCATTGCACCGCTTGCAATCAGCTGCTTCATCATCGGACGCATATCCACATAAGTTACCATTTCGCCATCATCATTTTCCGCTTCATATGTGGTCAGTTCCATCTGCATCATCTGTCCGATTTCTTCAATGGACATCTCATCTAAGCTTTCTTTGGTAATCTGGTTCTGCGGATTCTGCTCCAATGCTTCCGCAATCGTATTCTTAAAATCCGTTTCACTCATATTTGCCATACGGTAAGTCAGTACGATTGGTGTCAGTAGTTCATCATCCAATGTTTCTAATGTCTCTTTATCCGCAGTACATACATAAGTATCGTCTTTTTTTTCATAGACCGCTTCAAAAGTATCCTTTTCACCATCTGTCATAAAAAGTTCTGCCAGCTGATATTCTTCCTCCGGCATCTTTTCCGGCAAAATATGTTTGATTCCCTTATTCTGGATTCCTACATCGATGATATCGGATGTATATTGTGGCAACGACAAATCGCAATAAGCCTGCACTCCAAGGAGGAGAAATATTACCACGATGATATGCCAGTACGGGAGCATATTTTTAAATATTTTCCGCATCTTTCCTGTTCCTTCCTTTTCTATATTATTTATAAAATATTTCTATTTTAATTGCTGTTTCAACTGTCTTCTCTTTTCAATCTCAAGCTCTGCTATCTGCTCTAATTTATTCAGATAGCCAATCAGCCGGTTCATATCTTCTTCTCCCATTTTCTCCGTAACCGACTTTAATAATTCACTCAAAATCCGGTTGCATTCATTTAAAACCTCTTTTCCTTCCTCAGTTACTCTCACATAAACATTCCGCCGGTCACCCTCACACACCATACGTTCAACATATTTTTTCTCTTCCAGGGAACGAAGTGTCCGGGACACCGCCGGTGCTGCCACACGCATATAACGTACCACTTCCGATACCGTAACCTTTGCATCTATCGATTTGCTATCCGGCTCTTTGGCATCTGTCTCTTTGGTAGCCATCTCTTTTTCTTTGCGGCAATGCTCGATGGTCTTTAAGGTTCCCATTTCCACGGATGAGACCCCCGGCAGAATTGATGAGATTTTCAAACGATGAAAACGATTAAATATGGAAAATATTTCATTTCCACAACCCTGCATCATTTTCACCTCCCTTTCTTTACATTTTATATTTTCTATTTATTTAACATTGTTAACTATTAACATGTGAAAACAATAATAGCACCATGATTAAGATAGGTCAATTAAAAAAGTATAAAATTATTATTAAATCATATCATTGACAGTTAAAAACGAATCTTATAATATAAAAAAAGCAAGTTTTTTTACTAAAGGAGACTAAAAATATGAGTTTTAATTTTTTAAACCAATTACCAAGTCCAGAAGAAATCAAAAAAGAGTATCCGCTTCCAGAGAAACTGGCACAGATAAAAAAAGAACGGGACGCTGCAATTCGTAAAGTCTTAACCGGCGAAGATGACCGTTTCTTAGTTATCATCGGACCTTGTTCCGCTGACAGCGAAGAACCTGTCTGCGACTACGTCAGCCGCCTGACTAAAATTGCAGAAGATGTCAAAGACCGTCTGATTATTATTCCTCGTGTCTACACCAATAAGCCAAGAACAACCGGCGAAGGCTATAAAGGTATTGCTACCCAGCCTGACCCTGAGAAAGCTCCTGATATGGTTGCCGGACTGATTGCAATGCGTAAGCTGCACATCCGTACCATTGAAGAAAGTGGTCTGACCCCTGCCGACGAAATGCTTTATCCGGAAAACTGGAGTTACATTGACGACCTGCTCTCCTACGTTGCTATCGGTGCACGTTCTGTAGAAGACCAGCAGCATCGTCTTGTAGTCAGTGGGTTTGATGTTGCATCCGGAATGAAGAACCCGACCAGTGGTGACTTCTCCGTTATGCTCAATTCCGTATATGCTGCCCAGCATCCACATCATTTCGTATATCGTGGATATGAAGTAGAGACTCCTGGTAACGACTTAACTCACGTTGTTCTCCGTGGTGCTGTAAGCAAACATGGTAACAGCACACAGAACTACCACTACGAAGATATTATGCGTCTGATTGAAATGTATAATGAACGTGACCTTAAGAATCCAGCTGCTATCGTAGATGCAAACCACTCTAACTCCAATAAAAAATACTTCGAGCAGATCCGTATCGTCAAAGAAGTGATGCATAACCGCCAGCTCTCCCCTGAAATTCACAAGATGATTAAGGGTGTTATGATTGAAAGCTACATTGAACCGGGCAATCAGAAAATCGGCGAACACATCTATGGTAAATCCATTACTGACCCATGCTTAGGCTGGGAAGATTCCGCTCGTCTTATCTATGACATTGCAGAAATGAATAAATAATAATTTCATCTACAGGAGCTGCCTCCGGCAGCTCCTTACGAATGCCTGACAATGGAAAAAGGGGGCAGCCATTTTTTTAGAAAGTGTACCGACCCCTAAAAGTTAGACCAAAAAATCTAACGA